>NZ_JAVAYM010000182.1:0-441 GCF_054185205.1 Bradyrhizobium sp. 14AA
AGAGCTTCGACGACCAGTCGGCCTCGCTGCCGCTGGTGCTGGGCAAGAACATCGCCGGCGACCCGGTCATCGCCGATCTGGCGCCGATGCCGCATCTGCTCGTCGCCGGCACGACCGGTTCGGGCAAGTCGGTCGGCCTCAACTGCATGATCCTGTCGCTGCTCTACCGGCTGCGGCCCGACCAGTGCCGGATGATCATGATCGATCCGAAGATGCTCGAACTGAGCATGTACGAGGATATCCCCCACCTGCTCTCCCCCGTCGTTACCGACCCCGCCAAGGCAGTCCGTGCGCTGAAATGGGCGGTCGAGCAGATGGAGGAACGCTATCGCATGATGTCCTCGGTCGGGGTGCGCAGCCTCGCCAGCTTCAACGAGAAGGTGCGCGCGGCGCGGCAGAAGGGTCAGCCGCTCGGCCGCCGGGTGCAGACCGGCTATGATT
>NZ_JAVAYM010000183.1:0-440 GCF_054185205.1 Bradyrhizobium sp. 14AA
TTGAAGCCGACCGCTTTCAGCTGGCCGGCCGGTTCGAAGCCGAACGCGCGATGCAGCGACGTCGAGCCGCCGGTGCCGCCGTCGGCGATCACCGCGATCATCTGCCGCCACGGGCCGTCTTCGCAGCGCGCGATCAGCGCGGCGAGCAACGCGCGGCCGATTCCGCGGCCGCGCTGCGCGTCGTCGATGTAGATCGAATCCTCGATCGCGAAGCGGTACGCGCTGCGCGTGCGGTACGGCGTCGCGTACGCGTAGCCGGCCACGCGGCCGTCGCATTCGGCGACGAGATACGGCAGCCCGTGGTTCAGCACCGCGTCGCGGCGTGCGCGCAATTCGGCGACGTCGGGCGGCGTTTCCTCGAACGACGCGACGCTGTGGTGAACGTGATGCGCATAGATCGCGTGGATCGCCTCGAGGTCGGCATCGGTCGCGTCGCGCAC
>NZ_JAVAYM010000184.1:0-440 GCF_054185205.1 Bradyrhizobium sp. 14AA
ATGCAATATATTTTCGTTTTGTTATTGCAGATTACTTTATTAATAAGGCGCCTAAAGTCCTTTATCTGGATGCAGATATCATTTGTCAGGGGACTATTGAGCCACTAATTAATTTCTCATTTCCTGACGATAAAGTCGCAATGGTTGTTACAGAAGGGCAAGCTGACTGGTGGGAAAAACGCGCCCATTCGTTAGGTGTTGCTGGAATTGCTAAAGGTTACTTTAACTCCGGTTTTTTATTGATTAATACTGCCCAATGGGCGGCTCAGCAGGTTTCTGCACGAGCTATTGCAATGCTAAATGAGCCAGAAATAATCAAAAAAATAACACATCCTGATCAGGATGTGTTAAATATGTTGCTGGCGGATAAACTTATTTTCGCTGATATTAAATATAACACCCAATTCAGCTTAAATTATCAACTCAAAGAAAGCTTTATA
>NZ_JAVAYM010000185.1:0-440 GCF_054185205.1 Bradyrhizobium sp. 14AA
GGACTGGCGGTGTGGTTATGCCGCCATGACGTTGCCCGTGGCGGTCTGAGACGCGGCGGCCAGGCCGCTTATATTGGCACCCTGCTCATGGTCGGCTACCTGTGGCTCGCAACGGCCGGTATCGTCTGCACGGTTCAAGGACCACCCATTTCCCGAAGTGGGTATGACGCCGTCGTCCACTCGCTCTTCCTCGGATTCACCATGGGGATGATCCTCGGCCACGCCCCCATCATCCTGCCCGCCGTGTTGCAGGTCCGGCTGAAATGGACGACGTGGTTCTGGCTCCCCGCCTTCCTGCTGGAGGCCTCCCTGCTGGTACGCATCGGCATCGTGGACGGGTTGGACCGTTCCGCCGCGGTGCAGGCGGGAGGGACCGTCAACGTACTCAGCCTATTGACCCTAGTCGCTGTCGTCGCCACGCATATCCAGCCCCGCAACAG
>NZ_JAVAYM010000186.1:0-439 GCF_054185205.1 Bradyrhizobium sp. 14AA
GCTGCCCGGCATTAAGTCGCGCCAGCAACGCGGCGTTATCCACCACCGGACCGCGGCAGGCGTTAATGAGAATGGCGCCGGGTTTCAGTCGACGGATCAGCGTCTCATCGGCCAGATGCAGCGTTTTGTACGGTCCGTCTTTATAGAGCGGCGTATGGAAAGTCAGGACATCCGCTTCCTGCACCAGCTCATCCAGCGTACGAAAATCACCCTCGTCCCCGCGTGCGGCGCGTGGCGGATCGCACAGCAACGTGCGGATACCCAACGCTTCAAGCCTGGTCTGTAGTCGGCTTCCGACGTTACCCACGCCGACAATCCCTACAGTGCGATCGCGTAACGAAAAGCCGTCACGTTCGGCCAGCATCAACAGCGCGGAAAACACATACTCCACCACGGCGATAGCATTACAGCCGGGCGCGACTGAAAAACCGATGCCCGC
>NZ_JAVAYM010000042.1:0-44844 GCF_054185205.1 Bradyrhizobium sp. 14AA
TGAAGGAGGGGCCATCGGTGCAAACCAATTTCGTCGACTGCGATCTCGAGAAGCTGAAGATCGGCCAGAAGGTGAAGGTGGTGTTCAAGCCGACCGACGGCGCCCCGCTGCCGTTCTTCACGCCGGCTTGAGGTTCTTCCCTTCTCCCCTTGTGGGAGAAGGTGGCGCGAAGCGCCGGATGAGGGGTCCTCTTCGCGGAGAGACTTTTGCTGAGGCGACCCCTCACCCAAATGAGTTTGCCGCACCGTCCTCGCTGCCCTCTCCCACAAGGGGAGAGGGCTCTTCAACTGGCGGTGCCGAAGACATTCGGGAGGAAACGCGAAAAAATGTCCGCCAGATACGAAGAACTCAAAGGTCTCAAGAACCTCGGTCAGAAATACGCCTATGGCGATCGCGAGGTGATGCTCTACGCCTATGGCATCGGTCTCGGCGCCGATCCCATGGACGAGAACGAACTCGCTTTCGTCAACGAGGGCACGTTCACGCCGCGACCGCTGAAGGTGGTGCCGACATTTGCGTCCGTCGCTGCCTGGGGCTCGGGGCCCGGCGAAATGAACCTCAACCGCGTCATGGTGGTAGACGGCGAGCGCGACATCACCTTCCATCAGCCGCTGCCTGTGGCTGCGAACATCACCGCCGATTCCTCCGTCGTCGAGGTCTACGACAAGGGCAAGGACAAGGGCGTCGTCATCGCTCACCAGACCGTGCTGAAAAACGAGAAGGGCGAGAAGCTGGCGACCCTTGTCGCCTCGCGCTTCGCCCGCGGCGACGGCGGTTTCGGCGGGCCGAACCTGACCCAGCCCGATCCGCACAAGATCCCCTCGCGTGCCCCCGACAAGACCATCGACATCGTCACGCGTCCCGACCAGGCGCTGGTCTACCGTCTCTGCGGCGACCGCAATCCGCTGCACTCCGATCCGGAGTTTGCGAAGAAGGCCGGCTTCCCGCGCCCGATCCTGCACGGCATGTGCACATACGGCATCACCTGCCGCGGCGTGCTCCAGACCTTTGCCGACTACGACGCCTCCGCCTTCCGCCAGCACGTCGCGCGGTTCTCTTCGCCGGTCTACCCGGGCGAGACCGTGACCATGGACCTCTGGAAGGACGGCAATGTGATCTCGTTCGAAGCCAAGGTGAAGTCGCGCGGCGTCACCGTGATCAAGAACGGCAAGACGGTGCTGGGTTAGGCCGGTCTCGTGCCCCGGACGCAGCGCAGCGCTCCTTTGCGGTGCGCTGCAGAGCCGGGGCCCAGAGGCCGTCACAAAGAGCTGGGTCCCGGCTCTGCGACGCAGCGTTTCACGCTGCATCGCGTCCGGGACACCAGAAAACAAAAACAGGGAGACGCCACCATGGGATTACTCGACGGCAAGGTTGCGCTGATCACCGGCGCGGGTGGGGGGCTCGGTGAGGCCTACGCAAAACTGTTCGCGCGGGAAGGGGCCTCGGTCGTCGTCAACGATCTCGGCGGCCCCCGTGACGGCTCCGGCGCCGACAAGTCGATGGCTCAGATCGTGGTGGATGCGATCAAGGCCGAGGGTGGCAAGGCGGTCGCCAACGGCGCCGATATCTCCACGATGGAGGGCGGCCAGTCGGTGTTCGACGACGCCATCAAGCATTTCGGCCGCGCCGACATCCTCGTCAACAATGCCGGCATTTTGCGCGACCAGACTTTTTCCAAGGCCAGCGAATCCGATTGGGACAAGGTCATCAAGGTGCATCTGAAGGGTACCTTTTGTTGCACCATGCCGGTGTTTCGCTGGATGCGGGAAAACGGCGGCGGTGTCATCGTCAACACCTCCTCGACCTCGGGCCTGATCGGCAATTTCGGCCAGACCAATTACGGCGCGGCCAAGGGCGGCATCTGGGGCCTGTCCAACGTGCTGGCGATCGAGGGCCGGAAATACAACATCCGGATATGGACGCTCGCCCCCGGCGCCCTGACCCGCATGACGGCGGACCTGCCCCGCTATAAGGAGAACCCGGGGGCGGCGCTGGGGCCGGACGGCATCGCGCCGGCCGTGCTATACATGGTCAGCGACTTGTCGGGCGACCAGACCGGCAAGGTGCTGGGCGTGTCTGGGCCCCGCGGCGTGCGCGAGATGCGGATGATGGAAATGGAAGGCTGGAAACCGCCGCACTCGGGCTGGAACGCCCAGGACATCGTCGATCATGCCAAGGAGATCTTCTTCTCCGAGGAGCAGATCAAGATGGGCGCGAGACGGTTTTAGCCATCGACAGAGAGAAACAAGGAAGACGATGAAACTCACCGCCGACGCCAAGGGCACCTTCGCAATCGCGCCGACGCCGTTCCACGATGACGGCCGGATCGACGAGCGCTCGATCGACCGCCTGACCGATTTCTACGAGGAGGTCGGCTGCGACGGCGTCACGGTGCTGGGTATTCTCGGCGAGGCGCCGAAGCTGGACGCCGCCGAGGCCGAGCAGGTGGCGGTGCGCTTCGTCAAGCGCGCCAAGAAGATGCAGGTGGTCGTCGGCGTCTCCGCGCCGGGTTTTGCCACCATGCGCTCGCTGGCGAAGGCCTCGATGGATGCGGGCGCCGCCGGCGTCATGATCGCGCCGCCGCCCTCGCTTCGCACCGACGACCAGATCGTCGGCTATTACAAGCAGGCTGCGGAAGCGATCGGGCCGGATGTGCCCTGGGTGCTCCAGGATTATCCGCTGACCTTGTCGGTGATCTTCACCCCCGCGGTGATCCGCAAGATCGTCATGGACAATCCGAACTGCGTGATGCTCAAGCACGAGGACTGGCCGGGCCTGGAAAAGATCTCGACGCTGCGCAATTTCCAGAAGGACGGCTCGCTCCGCCCGCTCTCGATCCTCTGCGGCAATGGCGGCATGTTCCTGGATTTCGAGATGGAGCGCGGCGCCGACGGTGCGATGACCGGCTACGCTTTCCCCGAGCTTCTGATCGACGTCGTGAATCTCTCCAAGGCCGGAAAGCGCGATGCTGCGCATGACCTGTTCGACGCGCATCTGCCGCTGATCCGCTACGAGCAGCAGCCCGGTGCAGGCCTGGCGGTGCGCAAGCACGTGCTCCAGAAGCGCGGCATCATCGCCTCCAGCGCCCAGCGCAAGCCCGGTGCGACCATCACGGCGGCGGCGAAGGCGGAGGTCGAGTACCTGCTGTCGCGCGTCGCCCGCGTCGACAAGCGCGCCAATCTCGGCCCGCAATCCAGCGCCGCAGGTTAGTTGCATGGCCGAGACATCAGCATCACGCCCGGCGTCGACGATCCTCCTGCTCCGTGACGGCGCCAAGGCCGACGGCAAGGGCCGCGGCGAGGTCGAGGTCTTCATGATGGTTCGCCATCATCAGATCGAGTTCAACTCGGGCGCTCTGGTGTTTCCCGGCGGCAGCGTGGATGCCGGCGATCAGGAGATCGTCAAGCAGTCCGATCTCTATTCAGGCGGCGAGGGTCTCAGCGAATCGGACTGCGGCTTTCGGATCGCCGCGATTCGCGAGACCTTTGAGGAAAGCGGGATTCTGCTGGCGCGGTCGAAAGCCTCGGGCGCGCCTGTTGATGCCAAGCGTGCCGGCGAGATTGCCGATGCGCATCGCGTCGCGCTCAACGAGCACAAGATCAGCTTCCTGAGCATTTTGGCCGACAACGGCCTCCAGCTCGCGCTCGACACGCTCGTGCCCTACGCGCACTGGATCACGCCGGAGGGCATGCCGAAGCGCTTCGACACCTGGTTCTTCCTCGCGGCAGCGCCGCCCGATCAACTCGGTGCGCATGACGGAAGGGAGTCGACCGATTCGATCTGGGTCTCGCCGCGCGAGGCCGTCGAGGGCGGCGAGAGCGGCCGCTTCAAGCTGCCGTTCCCGACCACACGCAATCTGATTCGCCTCGCCAAGCAGGGCAGCGTGAAAGACGCGCTTGACCATGCCAAGGGCATGTCGATCGTCACGGTGATGCCGGTCATGACCAAGACCGAAACCGGTCGCCAGCTCCGCATCCCCCGCGAAGCCGGCTATGACGGTGAGGTGTTCGAGGTCGGCGCCCTCGGCTAGGATACTTCGACACGTAGCGAAGTATTGGTGACCACGGACGCGCTAGCTTCCGTCCATCGCGGAATGGACGGGGCGCATCATGGATATCAGGCAGGACACCAATATCGCCGTCGAGCTGGCGCTGCTGGTCGCGCTCGCAACGCTCTGGGGCGGCTCCTACACCTTCATCAAGCTGGGCGTTGCCACCATCCCGCCGATCACGCTGATCGCGGCGCGCACGGCCGTCGCCGGCCTGCTGCTACTCGTCGTCATGTGGGCGCGCGGCATCAGGATGCCCACGAACGGAGCGACCTGGCAGCGCTTCGCGTTCCAGGCCGTGCTCAACAGCGTCATCCCCTGGACGCTCATCGCCTGGGGCGAGCGCCATGTCGATGCAGCCCTCGCCACCATCCTCAACTCGGCTGGGCCGATCTTCACCTTCCTGCTCACAGCTAGCGTCACCCGCCACGAGGCGACGAGCCCGCGAAAACTGTTCGGCGTGGTCGCCGGCATGGCCGGCATCCTGCTGATCGTCGGGCTCGACGCATTCCACGATATCGGACGCGGGATCATTGCGGAGGCGGCGATCGTCGCCGCCACCATCTGCTACGCCTGCGCTGCGATCTTCGGCCGCGGCTTCAGGGGCCTCGATCCCATGGCACCCGCGGCCGGCTCGCTGCTGGCAGGGGCGGCGGTCCTGATCCCGGCCTCGCTCGTGTTCGAGCAGCCCTGGACGCTGTCGCCCTCGCTGAGCTCGGTGCTGGCACTGCTGGCACTGGCGACCTTCTCGACGGCCGCGGCCTTCGCGATCTACTTCCGCCTGATCCAGACCCTGGGCTCGGTCGGCACCACCGCACAGGCCTATCTCCGGGTGCCGATCGGGGTCGCCATCAGCGTTGCCTTCCTCGGCGAAACCCTGAGCCGGACCGCCTGGATCGGGCTTGCCTGCGTCGTCCTCGGCGTCGCCGCCATGACGATCCCGGCCCGGCGGCTAGCGAGTGTCAAACCGTCATAGATCGGGGAAGGGGGCTCCGGGACCGCAATATTAAGGATATTCGGCGGTCCGAGGCATGTTCCCCCGGGGCCGCAATACGTCGTATATTGGGTCTCCAATAGCCCGGTCCCCAATACGCCCTCATGTCCGCCGAATTGACGCCGCCCCCCGAGAAAAAGCGAACCTTTTCGCTCTCCATCGGACAGCTGACGTTCGGCAGCTTCCTGCTGGTGCTGGCGGTGATCATCGTCACCTCGACCGCGAGCGTGATCGCGATCCGGCATATCGACACGACCTTCGCCGAACTGCAGCGGCTCCAGAGCGTCGGCGACCTCGCGGAGGACATCGACCGCCGCATGAACGAGCTGCGGCTCGCCGCGCGCGATTTCGTCACCGATCCCGGCGCCGGCGTCCAGTTCAAGCAGGTGGGCGAGGCGGCCTCGACGCTCAGCGATATCCTGAAGAAAACCCGCATCGAGCTCGCGCCCGAGCAGCAGGACATGATCGACGGGGTCACCGAGCGCCTTGCGACCTATCGCAGTGGCCTGGAGCGGATTTCGACCCTGATCGACCGCCGCGCGCAGCTGCTCGCCGGCCTGCCGCCGCTGCGCGACCAGTTCGATGCCGCCGTCTCCGGCACGGCGGACCGTGAGCTCGCCTCCCGCCTGTCCGAGGCGCAGAGCCGGATCGCGCTCGGGCTGCTCGCGCGCAACCCGTCCGCGGCCGAGCAGGCCGCGCAGGGGATGCGGACGATGAACATCACCGATCCCAGGCTGAGGTCGGCCGTCAACGATTACGCCGAGGCGATCATGGCCGTTGCCGTCCGGGAGCGGCAGATCGCCGACATCGACCGCGAGGTTCTGGGAACCGAGGGACGGCTGATCGGCCGCGTCACCGAACTGCTGCGCGAGGTCAGTGCAAGGCGCGGCCACGTGCTGTCGCGCGACTTCGCCCGCACGCTGACGGAGGCGCGCTGGCAGAGCATCGTGCTCGGCACCATCGGCGTGTTGATCGGCATCGTCGCGGCCGGATTCGTGGTGCGCAGGACGGTGCGCCCGCTCGCCCAGATCGCGCGATCGATTCGCGCGCTCGCGGCGGGCGAGAAGGACACCTCGATCCCGTCTGCCGACCTCGACAACGAGATCGGCGACATCGCGCGCGCAGCCGAAGTGTTCCGCCGGGCGTTGGAGGAGGCCGACACGGCCCGCGAGGCCGCGGTGCGCGCGCTCACCGAGCAGCGCCTCGCCGAAGAGAGCTACCGAAAGCTGTTCGAGGGCTCGGTCGACGGCATCTATGTCACCACGCCGGCCGGTGACCTCCTCAACGCCAATCCGGCGCTGGCGCGCATGATGGGTTACGACAGCCCGCAGCACCTGATCGACAGCATCAACGACATCGCCCACACCATCTACGTCCATCCCGAGGCGCGCGGCGAATATCAGCGACTGATGGCCCGCGACGGCATGGTGCGCGAGTTCGAGTACCAGGTGCGCCAGCGCAGCGGCGACATCCTGTGGCTCTCCGACAGCGCCACGGGCGTGCGGGACGAGGCGGGCAACATCGTCCGCTACGAGGGTACGCTGCGCGACATCACCGACCAGAAGCGGGCGGAAGACGCCATCGCCGAAGGCCGCCGTCTGCTCCAGCAGGTCATCGACACCGTGCCCGCGGTCATCAACGTCAAGGACCGCGATCTGCGCTACGTGCTGATGAACCGCTACATGGCCGGCATCTTCGGCATCGAGCCCGGCGATGCGCTCGGCCGCACCACGGCCGACCTGATGTCGCGCTATGGCGCGGCCAAGACCGACGAGAACGACAAGCGCGTGCTCAGGCTCCGCAAGGGACTCGGCTTCTACGAGGAGGAGTACAAGGACGCCTCCGGCAACATGCGGCAATGGCTGGTCAACAAGCTGCCGCTGCTCGATGCCGAGGGTGAGATCGAGCGGATCGTCACCGTTGCGCTCGACATCGGCGAGCGCAAGCGCGGCGAGCAGGAGATGCGCAAGGCCAAGGAATCCGCCGAGACCGCGCTGCGCAATCTGCGCGAGACCCAGGCCTCGCTGATCGAGGCGGAAAAGCTCGCCGCGCTCGGACGGCTGGTCGCCGGCGTCGCGCACGAGGTCAACAACCCCGTCGGCATCAGCCTCACCGTCGCCTCCGCGCTGGAGCGCAAGACCGCGATGTTCACCTCCGAGGTCGAGCGCGGCGAACTGCGCCGCTCCACGCTCAACGACTTCCTCAACACCAGCCGCGACGCATCCTCGCAGCTCGTCTCCAATCTCAACCGCGCCGCCGAGCTGATCCAGTCGTTCAAGCAGGTCGCCGCCGACCGCAATTATTCGGACCAGCGCAACTTCGATCTCGGCGACCTCACCGAGCAGGTGGTGATGAGTCTGCGGCCGGGCCTGCGCAAGCACAATCTGACGCTCAATGTCGAGTGCCAGCCCGATCTGACCATGAACAGTTATCCCGGCCCGTACGGCCAGGTGCTGACCAACCTGTTTCTCAATTCGGTGGCGCATGCCTTCCCGGACGGAAGGCCGGGGACCATCGACATCCAGGTGCGCGAGTCCGGCAAGGACAATGTCGAGATCATCTTCTCCGACAACGGCTGCGGCATGTCGCTCGACGTGCGTCGCCGTGCCTTCGATCCGTTCTTCACGACACGGCGCGACCAGGGCGGCACCGGCCTCGGATTGCACATCGTCTACAGCATCGTCACCAACCGGCTCGGCGGCCGGCTCGATCTCGATTCCGAACCGGGCAGCGGCACGCGCATCCAGATCATCCTGCCGCGCACCGCGCCGCTCGAGCAGGCCGCGGAATAGCTGAAACGCTCTAATCTGCCTCTGCGAGCTTGTGCAGCGTCGCGCCGAAAATCAGGCTGGCCTTGCCGACGAGTGCCGTGCCCGTCATCTCCGCGCGGGTGTCCGTGTAGGTGCCGCTGACGCCGATGCCGACCGGGGCAGGGCCGCCGAACAGCGGATTGTCATCGCCCCGCGGCGAGGTGTGCCGTTGCACCAGCACTTCGCCTTTGAAGGTGCGGTCGTCCTTCACTACGTAGCTGCCGGTGTAATAGAGGTAGGCATCGCCGCCAAGAATCTTGCCGTCGCGAAAAAGAATCACACCGCTGCCCTTGCCGACCCGACCATCGAGCAGCGTCACGTGAATCGAATAGAGGCCGTTCTTCATAACGTCCCACGGGCCGGCCGCCATTGCCCAATGGCGTAACCGGTTCACCTTTTATGCCAAAGCGCATCCGCTCGCGCAACGCGGCAGTTTGCCGGCTGGGCGAAAGAGCCTGTCACCGCGAGCCGTAGTTGTCCCGGCTTGTGTGTGACGCCGCCATGACGGCCTGATGATGAGGCGAGGCCGATCGTTGCGAATCAGAGTTGGCCCGCGAAATGCATAACCATTGTTGCACTGGCCGCGGAGTGCTGGAGCAGGACAAACGTGAGCAACTGGATCGATTCCGGCGGCGATGAGCCGCGTCTGTACAGTGCGCGTCCCACGAATTGCAAAAACGAACGATGGCGGAATGGCAGCGCGACACGCTGGCGAAGCGTGACGGGGCTGGCGTGCGCCCTGGCCTTGGTCGGGCTCGCAGCCCCGTTCGGGTACGCGCGCGACCGCGGCCAGTTCGTCAACACCAATGCCGATTTGAAAGCCTGGTTCGACGGCCTGCGCAGCGGCAAGGGGCCTTGCTGCTCCGATGCCGACGGCTCGGCGCTCTCGGACTCCGATTGGGACAGCAAGGACGGGCACTATCGTGTGCGCGTCCCGCGCTATGGCTACGCGCTCGAGGGCAAGCAGCAGGAACTCGTCTGGGTCGACGTGCCCGAGGAGGCGGTGATCTCGGAACCGAACAGGGTGGGGCGCACCATGGTGTGGCCGATCTACGGCTATATGGGCGTCACCATCCGCTGCTTCATGCCCGGCAGCATGACTTAGCCCGACCAGGCGGCAATCCGCCTGGCCTGGCTTGACTGATGCCCGATGCGGCGCGCCGCGTCAGGTGTATTTCTTGTCGCGCTCGAGCAGCTCGATGGAGATGCCTTCGGGGCCGCGGATGAAGCAGATGCGCACGCCGGGCCGGATCGTGGTCGGCTCGCGCGTGAACGTCACGCCCTTGGCCTTGATCTCGGCGGCGACGGCGTCGATGTCCTTCACCGTGAGCCCAAAATGGTCGAGGCCCTGATGCGGGTGCGGGGGCGGCGGATTGACGGCGTTGTCGCCCTCGAGCGGGGCGATGAATATCCTGGCACCGCCAAGGTTCACGTCGATCCGTCCCGGCGCGCGAACGATCTCGCCACCGAGAATGTCCCGCAGCCAGGCCGCAGTGGCCTCCGGATCGGGGCTGCGCAGATGGACGTGATCCCAAGTGACGGCGATTGGCATTTCATAGTCTCCCAACGGGGTCTTGCGATGTTGCGGCGCATGTTAGCGGCACCGACCGGTCATCGCCACCGTCCTTGCCGACTCGCCTAAAGCGCGGGAACCTTAGTTCCTCTCCCGGATTAAGGTAAGCAGTGGCCTGCTCGTCGTGCAAACGCAGTTCGGCCGCCTCGGTGGTGCATCATGAACGCCAAGCTTGACCGGATCGGGTTGGGGCGCTTAGCCGGGACCGGCGAGCGACTGGCGAGAGCCGTGACGGTTGCGAGCGTCTCGGTTGGCCGAGGCTTGCTGTGGCTGCTGGCGGCCGTCATCGTCGGTTGCAGCATCTGGATGCTGCTGCCGCTCTCCAAGGGCAACAGCACCGAGCCGGTCAAAGCGGGCATGGCCGCTGTCGAACCGCTGGCTCCGGGCGATGCGGTGGTGTCGCCGACGGCCGAAGCTCCGGTTGCCGCTGCGGCAGAGCTCGATCGTCTCAGGATTTCGTCACAGACCTGGCGTCGCGGCGGCCTCGGCTCGAAGGCGCTGGTGACGTTCACGCTGCGAAACGACAATGACTATGCCGTAAGGGATGTCGAGATCATCTGCGCTTTCGTGCGTCGTGACGGCACGCCTCTCACTGTTCGCAACCGGATGCTGCCCGACACCGTCAGCATGAAGAGCCGCAAGACCTTCGCGCGCATTCCGGTCGGCTACGTCAACGTCAATGCCGATCAGGCAAAGTGTTCGCTGGTTGCGGCACGGCGGGCATGAGGGGCGGCGTCTTCCGGTAGCGGAAAAGTTACCGTTTCCGGCCTTGTTCGGACCTTGGCCAAAAAACTTGGCGTCGCCATTTGAACCGAAGGGCCGGGCCAGGAACCAATCAAAGTATCGCCTGTTAAGGCGGAGAGCCCACGCGGGGATTGCGGGGGGCGGAGTGCGGCCAATGCCCATCTTTCGGTATTTCATGTTTGTCGGCGGAGCGTTGCTCACCCTGCTGCTTGCGGTGAACTTCGTCGTGCCGGCCTCGCCCGTGACGCCAGCCGTCGCGACCGCAAGCAATGACCAGCCGTTGATCCGGATCCGGTCCGATCGCCATCTGCCTGAGCGTGTTGTGCTCGACACCACCCAGCCGACGATCGCGGCGCCAGCGGTGAAGACCGCCGCGGTCGCGGCTCCCCAGCCGCCGGTACAGGATGGCGTGTCGCCGACCTTGGCCGAAATGTCGGCGAAGGCGCGGGTGCGCGAGACCTTCGCCCAGTTTACGCCGGCTCCGAAGGCCGATGCTGCCGCCCGGGCTCCGGTTCAGCCCAAGCGCAAGGTCGCAAGGGCGCATCCGTCGCCGCAGTATGGTGCGCCACAATATGGTGGGCCGCAGTACGGCCGGCCGATGATGGTGGCACAGCAGCCGCATTTCGGCCTCTTCAACACGACCTGGTGACAAGCCGGCTGTGACCCGCCTCGATCGAGGCGGGAAGGGCTTTTTATTGGCCAGCCTCTCTGCTAATTCGAACCCGTCCGAGTGCCGTCCGGCGTGCTGGCTTGCCAGCCACGGTCGGGTGCTTCTCGGTTGCGGCCCAATCCCCGGGCCAGGGCGCTCGTAGCTCAGCTGGATAGAGCATCGGATTTCGATTCCGAGGGTCGGAGGTTCGAATCCTTCCGAGCGCGCCAGTTCTGGATCTGTTCCCGACAGGAATTGCCTTGGGTCATCATCGCCACGGCTTGCGGTGTCAGCGTGTGGGCAGAATGATTTGCCGGCCGCGGGCCAGCGTGTCCGAGGGCGTCTCGTGGAATGTCGCGCGGTAGACCGCGGCAAACTCGCCGAGATGATGGAAACCCTGGGCGCGTGCGCATGTGGCGACGGTGGCGCCGCCGCCCTTGAGGAGCCGGGAGCGAGTTGCCCACAGCCTCTTCAGGCGAATGTACTGGTGCAGGCTCATGCCACGCACCTTGCTGACGGCCCCGCCGAGCGTCCGGATCGAGACGCCGAACTGAGCGGCGAGATCGGCCGTATAGATCGGGGCGGTCGGATAGGCTGCGACGTAATCGTCGATCCGCTGCACGAGCTTGATCGACCGCTCGCCGTGGACCGAGGCACTCCGTTCTGACCGCGGATCGATCCGAAACAAATCGTCGAGCGCGAGCAGCAGACCTTCCTGCAGATGGGCGGCGACCTCAGTGGTTTCGAACAGGAGCGGCTGCACCGAGGCGGTTCGCAGAATGTCGAGCAGGAGCTGCCGTGTGTGGAGCAGGGCGGGCCGGTTCGCGACATAGGACCGCAAATCGTCGGCGTGATCGAACCAGCCCCGGTCTTTCAGGATCGGCGAGAAGATGATCATCGCATGATGATTGGCCTGAGGCTCGACGTAATGGCACTCGTCGTTGCCGCGCAGCGCGACGAAGAAGCGCGTGTCGAGATCCAGTCCCTTGAAATTGACCCGAAGGTCGTCGGTCATGGGTATGACGATCATCCCGCCCGGCATCCGATAGGCGGTCTCGAGGATGCGCGCGAACGACCTCATCATGATGATGCGGCACGCCGGCAGGGAGACGACGGCGCGGGCCGCCGCGAAATTCGAGACGTCGAGCGGAATGCTGCGGGCGTCCTCCACCGACTCGACCGGACGAAACGCATCGACGTCGGCAAAGTCGATCAGTTGAAGCGCGGAGGATGGGGTGAGCGTGTCGAACAACATGCGTCGGGCCGGTTGTTGCAATGTGACAATTAAATGAACATCAATACATCGCCATCAATGGCGAAACATCGCGCTCCAGTAAACCGAATTCCGGGCCGTAGTATTGCGGACATCATGGCATGACGTCCGTCAGATCAATGCAACCGTCAACGTTCACGGCTCATGGGTCGGCCGGAGGCGAGATCGATGAAATGGAGCCGCGTGCAGGCGGGGCAGGCAAAGGACGCAAAGCTTTGTCCCTCCCGTCTCTGCTGCTTTTCCAGATGCGTCTGCACGTTCATGCCCGTCAGGGGGCATCGAAAAACGATCAAATCGGCCATCGTCGCAGCATGACGACGCGGCGGATTTTCATCTTTGATCTAGATCAGTTTTGGAATGGCTCCAGGCCGATCGCGGCCGCTCAAGACTGATTTCGCAAAAGCGAAGGGGCCCGGAGGGCCCCTTTCGAAATCACCAGCGGCGATAGCGTGGTCCGTAATAGCGCGGGCCGTAGTAGCGCGGCCCATAATATCGGGGGCCGTAATACGGCGTTGGTGCGCCATAATATCCATAATAGTTAGGACGCCAGAAACAGCGCCCCCAGGCATCGCAGACCATACGGACTTGCTCGACGCCGGAGACCTGCGGCGTCGCAGGAGCAGGCGCGATGGGCATGGCAGACGCCGCCGGCGATGCCAACAAGGCACCAAACAGGGACGCGGCAACGAGGCCAATTCTAAGCTTCATGATGTGTCTTCCTCTGCTTACGCAATACAGAATATCGAAGTTGTTCTGATCAAATTGTGGCGGAACCGAAATGTAATGCTGATGAACAAATCTTCAGCCAGTCCGCCGCGGGCCTGACCTGACGCTGCCAGACTAGCTTAGCTTTGCCGGCGTGGCCATGCCGCGCTTGGCAGGCAGGACTTCACCGCCATCCTTGATCCTGCGCAATTCGCCGTCGCGCCTTCCTCCCTAGTCTTGTCGTCGTGGGCAGTCCTTCGCGGAAATCGAAGGGCGGCCGGCCGGGCGCCTGCATCGGCCGAGGCCACGGTTTGATTGGAGCTGTGCAATGGACAAGATGAGAATCGACAAGGGTGACTGGCTGGTCGTGTGCGACGGGCGCAAGGCGCTCATTCTGGAGAATCTCGGCGACGAGATGTTTCCGAACCTCCATACCAGGGAGGTGCACGAGCAGCCCAATCCCGCGACCGGCGCGCAAGGGACCGATGCACCGGGCCGATTGCATGGCGCGGTCGGCGGCGCGCGCAGCTCGGTCGAGCAGACCGATTGGCACGATGAAGCCGAGCGCGCCTTCCTGCGGAGTCTTGCCGGCCGGCTCGATGCAGCCGTCAGTTCGGGCGAGACCTCGGCCCTGACCATGGTGGCCTCGCCGCGTGCGCTCGGCATGATCCGCGCCGACTATACGGATGTCGTGCGCAAGGCGCTCCAGAACGAGGTCGGCAAGGACCTCGTCAAGCTGCCGGTCTACGAGATCGAGAAGCAATTGCTGCTGTCGGGCGCCGCCAAATAGCGGCACCCGCAACGGACGCGCCAGCGCCCCTCAGTAGCAGGGGTGCCGGCGGCGGTCCTGGCCGACATAGGCGGCCGCGCTCTGGTAGCAGTGGTTGGTCGACGGGCCGTCGTAATAGGCGAAGGTGCCGGGGGTGATGCCGGGGCCGTAATTGTGCAGATAGCTGATCGGGTAGGGCAGCGGATTGGCGTAGTGACGGTGGTACCGGTGATGTCCCCGTGCCTCCGCGGCGGCAGGGGCGAGGATTGCGGCCGACAGGGCAGCCACCGCGGCTACAAGCTTCAACTTGCTCATCTCGATTCTCCGGAACCCGCACGAATAGGTCAGCTGTTTATAGCCATTTCGGGCGGGCAAGACACCCGTCCGGCGGCCTGAAATCGGGGCTGATTCTGCAGATTCCCGGGTGGGTGTGACAGAATTGCCCGACATGCGGTCGAAGCTTGCCCATTTTTGGCCTTTTCGGGATGCTTAACGAATTCCCCACACAAGTATGACCAAAGAGACTTCGGTTAAGAATCCTGTTGCCGGCCCCAGGGATCATCTCGCGGGTCCTTCGAGGCCGGTCCATTCCTGAAGGCTTTCGCCGTCACGCCGCCATGCGCATCACGCCTCTGAGCCTGCTGTTGCTCTCCGTCGCCATCGCCACGCCGGCGCGGGCCGAGCTGCACATCACCCGCGACCATGGCGGCTATGTCGAGGAGTACAAGGCCAAGTACAAGCGCGTCCGCGAGAAGGGCGAGCGGGTCATCATCGACGGCATCTGCAACTCGGCCTGCACCCTCGTCCTCGGCATGGTGCCGATGAACAAGATCTGCGTGACGCCGCGTGCCAGCCTCGGCTTCCACCAGGCCTATTACGACAAGGCCTTCACCTTCGGCATCAAGGTCACCAGCTCGGAAGGGACGTCCGACCTGATGTCCTACTATCCTGATACGGTGAAGGACTGGATCCGCCGCAATGGCGGGCTCACCACCGACATGAAGAAGATCAAGAACGGTGTCGACCTCTGGAAGATCATCGACCCCTGTCCGGAAGAATGGTGAGCGGCTGACCGCTCCCGCATCGCAGCGCAGCATCCTTCATCCGAAATTCGCATTGCCGCATAAGCCCCCATCGGGCAATGAGGGCGGCAATGAGCCATAATCAAGAAGCCCTGACAGCCCGCGCCGCGCCGATCCTGTTCGTGCTGCTCTGGAGCACCGGATTCATCGGCACCAAATACGTCGTCAACAACGCCGATCCCTTGACCTATCTCGCCATCCGCATGGCGATCGTGGTCGGTCTGATGGCGATCATCGCTGGCGTCGCGCGGCCGAAATGGCCTGACCGTATTGGCATCGCGCACAGCGCGGTCGCCGGCATCCTCGTCCACGGCTTCTATCTCGGCGGCACCGCGATCGCGATCGCGCATTCGATCCCGGCCGGGCTCTCCGCGCTCATTCCGGGCCTGCAGCCGATCCTGACCTCGACCATCGCCAACCGCTGGCTCGGCGAGCGGGTGACGCCGCTGCAATGGGGTGGGCTGCTGCTCGGCCTCGGCGGCGTGGTGCTGATCCTGCACAACCGTCCCATGACCGGCGAAGCCGGGCTCGGCTGGCTCGCTTCGGTGGTCTCGCTGATCAGCATCACGCTCGGCACGCTCTACCAGCGCCGCTACTGCAATCACATCGACTGGCGTGCCGGCAATCTCGTGCAATATGTGGCCGTCACCATTTTCTTTGCGATCGGTGCCTTCCTGTTCGAGGACCGCGTGGTGCACTGGACGCAAGAGTTCGTGCTTGCGCTGGCCTGGCTTGCCGTGGCGCTCTCGATCGGATCGATCGGCCTGCTGTATTGGCTGATCCGCCACGCCGCCGCGACCTCGGTCGCGAGCCTGTTCTACCTGGTGCCGGCCGTCACCGCGCTGATGGCCTATCTGCTGTTCGACGAGAAGCTCGATGCGCTGGCGATCGCCGGCATGGCGATGTGCGCGGCGGCGGTGTTCGTGGTCAATCGGCGCTTCTAGGCCGCCACGTGACGCGGCCCGAATACATCCCTGACGTGCGGGCGCGATCGTGGTAGGCTGAACGCATTTCAGCTTCCCTTTCACCACGGTGATTTCCATGAAAAAAGCCAGGCGTGCGCTGCTCGGCAGGTCTTTGAAGCCAGTCCGGATTGCTTGCATCAACTATGCGGAAGCGTCGATCAACGGCCGCACCATGAGCAGGCTCACCGCGGCGCTGCAGAAATGCTACGACAAGCATTTCCTGCCCGTGTGGGGCTATCCGGTCGATCTCTATGTCACCCGGAAGCCGAAGCCAACCGATTGGCAGTTGGTTTATTTCGACGACGCCTCGCACAAGAACATGCTTGGGCGCCACGAGCTGACGCATCGCGGACAGCCGATCTCGAAGATCTTCGTCAAGGCGCTGGGCAACGAGCCGATCAGCGTAGCGGCCTCGCATGAGCTGTTCGAGATGGTGCTCGATCCCATGGCCAATCTCTGGGCCGACAAGAATCCGAATACGCAATATGCCTACGAGGTCTGCGACGCCGTGGAGGAGGACTCCTTCCGCGTCGGCGATTTCGAGATGTCGAACTTCGTCTATCCATCCTGGTTCGAGCCGTTCAAGCATCCCCGCGGCACCAAGTTCGACCACAAGGGAACGCTCAAGGAGCCGTTCTCGATGACCGAGGGAGGCTACGTCATCAAGAAGGTCAACGGCAGGAAGGTGATCAAGGCGTTCGGGTCGCCCGGGAAGCGGCGGCGCTTCAATAGCGAGGACCGGCGCGGCCATCGCAGCGAATTCCGCGATCCGCAGGGCGAACATCACCCGGGCCGGCGTGCAGCCAAAAAGCGAGGGTAGGGCGTTCCGGGAGCTGTCTCCGGGCGCGTCCGCACCCGGAGACCTGTCTTGGCGTTAGTGGCCTTGGCGCGTTGCGATCAGCGCTTGGCCTTCTTGGCCTTCTTCTTCGACTTGGCGGCTTTCGCAGATTTCTTGGTGGCCTTCTTCGCGGTCTTCTTGGCCGCTTTCTTCGACGACTTCTTTGCAGCCTTCTTCGGCGCTTTCTTGGAAGCCTTCTTGGCCGCTTTCTTGGCTTTCTTCTTGGAAGCCTTCTTCGGCGCTACTTTCTTCGCGACCTTCTTGGCGGCTTTCCTGACCTTCTTGACCGCGGTGACTGCGGCGTCCTTGGTCGCTTCCACGGCGGTGGTGATCGTGTCCATCGCCTGTTCGGTCACGGGTTTATCGTCATCCATATCGTCCCCCAATAGTTTGCATGGAGCGACGACGATAGCGGGTTTCAAAATTGTGTCAAAGCAACGCTCAACCTTTGCGGATCGTTGCGTAGGCGGCGAGTGCGCGCTCGCGTCCCTTGGCATGATCGACGATCGGCTGCGGATACGTCTTGCCGAGTGTCACGCCGACGCTCGCCAGCTCGATCGGCGTCGCCTGCCACGGCCGGTGGATGAGCTTCGCCGGCAGCCCTTGCAGCTCCGGCACCCAACGGCGGACATAGGTTCCATCAGGATCGAACTTCTCGCCCTGGAGCTGCGGATTGAACACGCGGAAATAGGGCGCGGCGTCGGCGCCACAGCCGGCGACCCATTGCCAGTTGGCGGGATTGCTGCCGGCATCCGCATCGACCAGCGTGTCCCAGAACCAGCTCTCCCCATCGCGCCAGTCGATCAGGAGGTGCTTGACCAGGAAGGACGCCACCACCATCCGCACCCGGTTGTGCATCACGCCGGTGTGCCACAGCTCGCGCAGGCCGGCGTCGACGATGGGATAGCCGGTGCGCCCGCGCTGCCAGGCGGCGAGTGCCTTGGCGTCGCGTCTCCAGGGGAAGCCGTCGAAATTCGGTTGCAGGTTTTCGGTGGCGAGGTCGGGGTGATCGTGGAGGAGGTGGCGGCAGAATTCGCGCCAGCCGAGCTCGCTCAGAAACTTGTCGACGCCTAACCCTATCGCGGGAGTTTCCGCGGCGGCGAAGCGTGCGGCGTGCCAGACTTGGCGCGGGCTGAGCTCGCCGAAGCGCAGATGCGGCGAGAGGTCCGAGGTGCCGTCGCGGTCCGGGCGGTCGCGATCTCCGACATAATCGCACGCGGTGTGCTTGAGGAAGTCGCGCAGGTGCCCTCGCGCAGAGGCTTCGCCCGGGGTCCGCGTCTCGCGCAGGCCGCTGGCCCAGTCGGGCTTGCCCGGCTCGAGCTGCCAGCTCTCCAGTCTGTCGCTTACAACCTTCGGTGCAGGACGCAGCTCTTTTGGGGCGGGCAATGGCTTTGGCGGATCGCCGAGCGACAGCACCCGCCGCCAGAATGGTGTGAACACGCGCAGGCCGCGGCCTTCCTTGTTGCGGATCGCCGCAGGCGGGACGAGCAAGTCGCCGGGGAAGGTTTGCGAGTCCACGCCGAGCCTTGCCAAGGCCGTTTCGAGTTGCCTCTCAACCGCCTGATGCGGCGCTTGCGCGATCGCGTTCCGGTAGACGGCGCGGGCGTAGCTCTCGCGCGCCATCTCGACGATGATCCCGGCCGCCGGTCCCTTGCGCAGGATCAGCGATCCGCCGCGCGTGGTGATGTCGGCGCCGAGCGCCCGCAGCGACTGCGCCAGCCACCAGCGCGCCGCGCCGCCCAAAGGGCGACCGGCGGTTTCGTCCAGCACGTAGAGGCAAATGACCGGCGCGCCGGTCTTGGCGGCCGCGTGAAGCGCGGGGTGGTCGGACAGGCGGAGGTCATCGCGAAACCAGACGATGATGGGCGGTTCGCTCGGCGCGGTCACGGGCGGCCTCGTTTACAATTTGGAAACCATGCCGCGCGCGGCGGTGTGAACCGTCGTTAATGCGACCGTAAGCCGATTGCACGTATATGCAGGAATTACGGGGGTAGTTCCATTCATGTCCAATGTTTCGACGGCGAAGTTCCTGCCGCAGTTCAAGCTGGGTACCAAGGCCGTCCTGTGTGCCGTGGTGCTGATCGCCGTGAACACGGCGCTCGTGGTCGGCGCCGGCTATTGGTCGCTGACCTCGGCCTTCAATGATCGTGCGCTCCGCGACATCGAGGTCAATCTGCGCACGCTGGCGCTCGCCTTTGCCGAGACCACGCCCGACGCCAAGATCACGGTGAGGGATGGCGCGGTGGTGCGCGCCGAGATCCCGAAAATGCCCGACTTCAAGGACCATGCCATCGTCGATCGCGCGGTGTCCTATGTCGGCGGCAACGCGACCCTGTTCGTGTTCGACGAGGCGAGCGGGCAGTTCGTGCGGCGCTCGACCAATGTGAAAAAGGAGAACGGCGACCGCGCCGTCGGCACCCAGCTCGCCGCCGATCATCCGGCCCAGGCGGGCTTGCGCCGTGGCGAAGCCTACAAGGGTCCGGCCACCCTGTTCGGCAAGTCGTTCATGACCGCCTATTTCCCCGTCGCTGACGCCACCGGCAAGGTCGCCGGCATCCTCTATGTCGGCATTCCGATGGCCCAGTTCGAGAGCATGCTGGCCCAGGCGATCTCGAGCATGGCGGCCGCCGCCGGGCTCGCTGCGCTGCTGGTGCTGGTCCTCACCCTGCTGGTCGTCCGCCGCGTCACCCGGCCGCTCACCTCGGTCACGCGCTCGCTCACCGCGCTTGCCGACGGCCAGAGCGACGTCGCGATCGAATGCGAGGATCGCGCCGACGAGATCGGCGAGATCGCCCGCACGGTCGCGGTGTTCAAGAGCAATTCGCTGGAGCGGGCGCGCATGCGCAGCGAGCAGGCCGAGGCTTCCGCTGCCGCCGCCGAGCAGCGCAAATCCGACCTGCGCAACTTCGTCGAGGAATTCCGCGGCAGCGTCGGCGGCATCCTCGACAAGGTGCTGACATCGTCGGGCGAGTTCGAGCGTTCGGCACGGCAGCTCACCGACCTCGCACGCTCCACCGCGGATTTGTCGGCGCAGTCGGCCGGAGCGTCCGAAAATGCCTCCGAGCACGTGCGTTCGGCAGCGTCCGCCTCCGACGAGCTGTCCGAAGCGACCTCCGAGATCACCCGCAGGGTGCAGGAATCCAACGAGATCTCCGCCGAGGCGGTCCGGCAGGCCGAGGCCACCGACCAGCGCATCGCGCAGCTCTCCGAGGCAGGCTCGCGCATCGGCGATGTCGTCAAGCTGATCACCTCGATCGCCGAGCAGACCAATTTGCTGGCGCTGAACGCCACCATCGAGGCGGCCCGCGCCGGCGATGCCGGCCGCGGTTTCGCGGTGGTGGCCCAGGAGGTCAAGACGCTCGCCGGCCAGACCGCCAAGGCAACGGACGAGATCTCGAGCCAGATCGCCAGCATGCAGCTCGCGACCGAGGAATCGGTCGTCGCCATCAAGGCGATCAGTCAGACCATCGAACGCATCAGCGGCATTGCCGGCTCGATCTCGGCGGCCGTCGAGCAGCAGAAGAGCGCGACCCACAACATCGTGGCGAGCGTTCGCGCGGCGGTGTCGGGCACGGCTGACGTCGCGGTCAATGTCCGCCACGCCGCCGAGGGCGCGAGCGAAACGGGCGAGACCTCGAGCCGGATGTTTGCCTCCGCCCAGGCGCTGTCGGGCGAGAGTCTGCATCTGAAGGCCGAGGTCGACGGTTTCCTCGACCGCGTGCGCGCGGCTTAACCCAGCACGGTCATTCCGGGGTGGTCCGTAGGACCGAACTCTGGTGCGCAATTGCGCACCAGAGAATCTCGAGATCCCGGGTTCGATGCTGACGCATCGCCCCGGGATGACTTTTTGCGGGCTATCCGCGACCGCCAAAAGTCATTTCGGCTGCGGCACGATCCGGATGTAGGGCTTCGGCTCCTTCCAGCCCTGCGGGTAGATCGTCTTGGCCTCGTCGTTGGAGACCGAGCCCGCGATGATGACGTCTTGCCCTTGCGTCCAGTCGGCCGGCGTCGCGACGCGATGCTTGGCGGTGAGCTGGAGCGAGTCGACGACGCGCAGGATCTCCTGGAAATTCCGCCCCGTCGTCATCGGATAGACCAGCACGAGCTTGATCTTCTTGTCCGGCCCGATGATGAAGACGTTGCGGACGGTCTGGTTGTCGGCCGGCGTGCGGGTGAGGGGATCGCCCGAGGTCGAGGCCGGCAGCATCTCGTAGAGCTTCGAGACGTTGAAGTCGGTGTCGCCGATCATCGGGTAGTTCGGGGCAGCGCCTTGCGTCTCCTTGATGTCCTCCGACCATTTGGAATGACGATCGACCGGGTCGACCGAGAGGCCCATCAGCTTGACGCCGCGCTTGTCGAACTCCGGCTTCAACTTGGCGAGAGCGCCGAGCTCGGTCGTACACACTGGCGTGAAGTCCTTGGGGTGCGAGAACAAAAGCGCCCAGCTGTTGCCGATCCAGTCGTGGAACTTGATCTTCCCTTCGGTGGTGTCGGCTTCGAAGTCGGGTGCGGTGGTGCCGATCGGAAGTGTCATGGTTCTACCTCATCTCATTGAATTTACTTGAGAATTTATCTCTGGTCGTCATTATGACTATAGGGGCTTGGCAGCGCCAAGTGAACCGCTTGAAGTAAAATGTGAATTCCTTCCCTGAAGAGCCGATTTTCTAGCACCTTTCTGTTACAGCCGCGCCTGCGGCGAAACATCTCCACCGGGGCCGCACGGGTCCGATTGCCCCGATAAAGCCTTTTATGACTCCCATCACGGCCGCCCCGCGCTTCCTAGAACCAAAATGGTCCTGAGAGCGACCAATTGGCAACCATCTAGAAAAGTCGCGATCCCCGTATCGAATCGTTAACCACCCCTTTACGCCCGCATGAAAATGCTGGTCGATCAGAAGAAATCTGGAAGTGAACTATGTCTGCCGCTGCGCCTAAATCCGTTGAGTCGCCGTCCCTCGAACCGTCCTGCCGCGATACCGCGGCCTATGCCCTCTCCATCGTCCGCGATGGCGTGATCACGGGCGAAGGCCCGACCACCAAGGGCCGGGTCCATTTCTCCCGCTCGCTCGATGCCGATGACACCGCCTGGTGCACGCGCATCCTGACCGCAACAGCCGTCAACGACCAGCCGGTCAGCCGCACTGAGGCCGAAGCCCTGTTCGAGATCAACGAGGCCGCGACCGAGCGCACCGATGGCGGCCGCTTCGACGACCTGCTCGCCAAGGCGGTTGCCCATTATGCCGCAAGCGCCTCGGGCCTGAAGGTGCCGCCGCGCAGCGTCGCGCTGGCGGCCGACACCGACATCGAGAGCTGGGCACCGTCCTATGCCTCCAAGGTCAACAGCGAGATGCTGGAGTGGATCGCCGGCCAGATGCGCGGCAAGCGCCAGAACAACCGTCGCCTGATGGCGATGGTGGCGACGTTCCTCGGCGCCACCGCGTTGCCCCTGGCGGGCCAATTGCCGAACGTGTTCGACATCGGCATGTAACGAGACGAGATTGTCGCGCCCCTTGCGGGGCGCGAGCGAAGCGGCGGGGTTATTTCCCCGCCGTTTTTTGTTTGCCGGTCCCCATCCCAAGATGGTCCACCTCGAGGCCCAGCGTGCGGCCGGGGAAGCCGGCGGCATCGAAATAGCGCTGGCTGCCGACGCGCTGGAAATTCAGCACGGTGATCAGGCCGCCCTCGGCAGGCTTAGACTTCTGCGTGCCGGCATAGGCCTTCGGCACGATGCCGTTGGGCAGCGCCTCCGACATCACCCGGCCGACCAGGCCGCCGTTCTGCGAGGCGCGCAGGCCCATCAGCTGCGCCGCGGTCATGCCGACGTCGGCATTGCTGACCGGAATCTCGCTGACATAGCCGGCTTTGAAGTCAGGACCGATGGCGGCCATGAAGTTCATGGTGTCGCCGCGGCTGAAGCTGCCATGCATGCCCTGGCCCTGGCGCAGCACGGTGTCGGCAACCTGCACCGAGCAATTGGTCGGCGCCTCGCCGCAATCGCTGGCATAGGAGCGGAAGTTGACGACGATCGACGGCGTCGGTGTCGCCGACTTGCCGCGCAGGTTGAGGCTCGACAGCGGCAGGGTGCCGGGGAAGCGGCCGAGCGAGTCCTCGACGAACAGGCCGGAGACGTAGTCCTGCTCGAGCAGCGCCTTGATGGTCTTCGCCGCCAGCTTCTTGTCCTTGTTCGGCAGATAGATCAGGTCCGAGCCGCCATTGGTGGCGACGACGAGGTCGGGCTTGGTCGGGTCCTTGCCGAGCACGCCGTTGCCGGCCTTGGGGTGCTTGTTGTCCTCGACCTTCGCGTTCTTGTCGTTGGGGTCGAACAGCGGCAGATCGAGCGCCTTGGCGAGGTCGAGCGCCAGGAAGCCCATCGGCAGGAAGTCCTTCGGCGTGTCGTCATAGCTGACCTTGGCCGAGGGGCTGGTCTTGCTTTCCTTGGAGATGGTCGAGAAGCCATGATCGGCCTGCACCATGATGTTGGTGCTGGCGGTCAGCCCAAGCTCGTCCAGCGCCTTGCGGAGCTGGGCGAGATTGTTGTCGGCATTCTTGATGCCGGCCATCGAGGTCGGCCCGTTGATGCCGGGCTTGATCTGGTTGAGGCTGTCGCCGGTGTTGTGCTGACTGCCGTCAGGGTCGCGCGACCAGAACACCAGCACGAACGGCTTGTTGCGCGCCTTGAACATCGGCAGCACCACCTTGGTGGCGACGTCGGCGAAATAGGCCTGCTGCGCGACATTGGCGACAATGGTGCCGGGCGTCTTGGCATCGCCCGCCTTGCTGTTGTCGCCGCGCGGCGGCGTGGCGAGGGGGAGGCCCGCCTTGGTCAGCGCCGCCTTCACTTCGTCCGACAGCGCCACGCCGTTCTTGCCGCCGGTCGAATCGTCGAACACGATCGAGTGCAGGCCGGGCTTTTCAGGCTTGTCGGTGTGGTCGAACTGGTAGGTCGGACCGACCTTGCCGAGCGCCGCGGTGCTGAGGCCCTTGTCGCGGGCCATCTTCAGGATCGTCTCCTCGTTGAGGTAGTCGCCCTTGAAGTGCTCGTCGATGTCGCCGAGCACGGCGTCGTTCTCGATGAAGGGGACCACGGTGTCGCCGGCGGGGACCGAGGTGTAGTTGGTCCAGATCGTGTTGGAGAACACGCCGGTGTCGCCGAGATAGTGGCCGGTCGACATCGCCGAGCCGTTGGCCATGGTGAAGGTCGGGAAGAGGGAGTGCGGGTTCTTGAAGTTGACGCCCTTGTCGCGGACCTCGGCCATCGCCGGCGCCGTCTCCGGCGTCACCTTCAGCGCGCGAAGACCGTCCGGAATGAACAGGATCAGGTTACGGGGCGTATTGTTCTGGGCGGAAGCGAGTCCGGTGGACAGCACTGTCAGTCCGGCGGACAGCAACACCAGTGAACGGCGCATCGAGGTCTCCTGCGGTGAGGCGGCATGGCCGCGATCGCGGCCCCGGCCTTCGTTTAGTTTCGCTGTATGACGGTTTTGTTACAAGGGCTGTTGTCGATGCAAGAGGGCTGGGGAGGCCGCATCCTCGCCGTCGTCCTGGCGAAAGCCAGGACCCATAGCCACCGAAATTGGTTGTTGCGACCGCTGGTGGCCACATCGCGCCAAGACAACGCTGACCGGGGTAATGGGTCCTTTCGCCAGGACGACGGTGGAGAGATATCTCGCGCAAGTGCATCAACGTCGTCATTGCGAGCGCAGCGAAGCAATCCAGAGTGTTTCCGCGGAAAGATTCTGGATTGCTTCGCTGCGCTCGCAATGACGGAGTGTGGGGCGTCAACTTGATCCTCCAAGTGCCACTGTCATTCCCCGCGGAGGCGGGGAATCCAGTACGCCGCGGCTTCTCGGTTCAATCACAACTGTCTCGGAATACTGGATCGCCCGCCTTCGCGGGCGATGACAGCGAGTGTGCGGCCACACCTTCGCAGCCTCGCGGCGCATTTCGCCCGAGCTTTGATCAATGCCCCCTCAATTGAAAGAGGGCGCAGGGAAGACCGAGTGCCGGCCGGGCACCCACGGTCCACTGTGCGAAAGGTGGCAACAAGAATTTGCACAGCGGCATACAGGTGAAGCCTAGCAACCGGCCTTCCCTGCGCAGTGGTTTTACGGCTTATGTCGTGCTCTCCCCGGGGAGCGATGCACTATTGCCCCCGTCGCCTTGCGGATGGCTGATTTGCCGGCCCGGTCGGGCCGCACACATCACCACAAGACTTGACGCACAGACCCCGGGCGTCAGGACCACACGATTTTGCCGTACGCTGATGGCACCGGTTGTATGCGCGGCGGCCTTGCTCACGGTCTCCCGCCCTGCAAACCCGCTCGCGCCGATGCCATCTGCGTCCACCGCCGCCCGGCCCGCGTTCGTGACGATCGCGATACGCCCCTCTTCCTTGGGCCAGAGTGAGCAATTCCTAACAAAATTCCGAATTCTAATAAAGCGAAATATTTCGCCGCCGCTCCGTTGACCCCGGACTTGGGTGTTTCGCCCGAAGCAACGCAAGGGATTGTGGCCGTGACCGTCAGTCCGGCAAGGTCGGCACCCGCGCATTGCGTGCGAGCGCCTGCGCCGACCCTGTCCTGGCCGGATAGCCGCCGCCATCGGCCAGATCGCGGCGAAGCGACGGCGGTGCCGCGTGCAGGGCGAAGATGATCGCGATCTGAGTTCGGTTCTGGAGGCGGTACTTGCGCATGATGTTGCCGATATGCGCGCGCACCGTGTTCTCCGAGATCTTGAGCTCGTAGGCGATGTTCTTGTTCTGCATTCCCCGCGCGATCAGCATCATCAGCTCCCGCTCGCGCGGTGTCGGTGTAATCGAATCCTTTGGATCCGGGCTCATGGTTGGTGCCTCCCTGGTCTTTGGTTGACGCGGACGCCCGGCATACTCTCACTCCGTCTTGAGCGCCTCGATCGGGCTGAGCTTGGATGCCTTGTGGGCGGGATAAAAACCAAAGACCAGGCCGGTCGCGATCGAGAAGGCGAGGGCAAGGCCGATCGCCTGGCCGTCGATCGAGGTGATCCATCCCGCCATGCGGGCAACCGTCATCGAGAGCGTGACGCCGCAGCCGACGCCGATGGCGCCGCCGAGCAGGCAGAGGACCAGCGCCTCGCAGAGAAACTGCAGACGGATGTCCCGCATCCGCCCGCCGAGCGCGCGGCGGATTCCGATTTCTCGCGTGCGCTCGGTGACCGACACGATCATGACGTTCATGATGCTGATGCCGCCGACGAGTAGCGAGACCGAGGCGATGGCGACGAGCAGGAGCGCGACCGTGCGGATCGCTCCTTGCTGCGCTTCCATGGCGGCGGCCGGGTCCTGGACCTTGAAGTCGTCCTCCTGGCCGGCGGGAACGCGGTGGCGCTGCCGCAGCAGGCTTTCGATCTCCGATCGTGCTCCCGCCATCTGTCCGTCCGCGGCCACCTTGGCGATGATGTAGGCCACCGAATCCCGGTTGATGTTGCTTGCGCTGCCGAGGAAGCGCAGCTTGGCGGTGGTGAGCGGCACGAAGGCGACGTCGTCCTGCGCCGGTCCCTTGCGATCGAGGACGCCGATCACTTCGAGCGGCACCTTCATGATCCTGATCTGCGCGCCGATCGGGTCGTCGCCGGGCGCGAACAGCTCGCGCGCGACGGTGCTTCCGAGGATCACGACCTTGCCGGCGCCGGCCTCTTCGGAGCCGGAAAAATAGCGCCCGCTCGCAAGCTGCCAGTCGCGCACCATGAAGTGCCCGGTCGTCGTACCGTTGATCGTCGTATTCCAGTTCTTGCTCTCGTGGATGACCTGTGCCGTTCCGGCAATCGAGCCGGCCGCAGCCTGGATTTCCGGAATCTGCTCGAGGATGGCCTGCACGTCGCTCTCCGTCATCGTCAGCTTGCTGCCGTCCTTGAGACGCACGCCGCCCTGGTAGACCGCGCCCGGGGTGATCATCAGCACGTTGGCGCCGATCGAGCGGATCTGTTCCTGGAGGCGGAGCTGCGCGCCGGACCCGATGGCGAACACCGTCACGATGGAGGCGACGCCGATCACGATGCCGAGCATGGTGAGGAAGCTGCGCAGCGGATTGAGGCGCAGGGCATGCAGCGCGATCTGAAAGCCCTGGAGCATCGTCATGGCGTGGCGCTCCGTTTCGGCAGGATCTGAACCAGCGTTTCGTCGGCGACGAGCTCGCCGTCATGCAGGCGGATGGTGCGCCGGCACTGCGTCGCGATACCGGGATCATGCGTGATCATCACGATGGTCTGGCCGGTCCGGTTGAGCGCGGCGAACAGGGCCAGGATCTCGGCGCCGGTGCGGCTGTCGAGCGCGCCGGTCGGCTCGTCGGCGAGCACGATCAGCGGAGAGGCGATCAGTGCGCGCGCGATTGCGACGCGTTGCTGTTCGCCGCCGGAGAGCTGCCGCGGAAAGTGATGGGCCCGGTGCAGCATGCCGACGGCCTGAAGGCTCTGCTCGGCGCGCGCCAGACGTTCCTTGCGACCGACGCCGCAATAGACCAGCGGCAGCGCCACGTTCTCGATCGCGTTATGGCGGGCGAGCAGATTGTAGGACTGGAATACGAAGCCGATGCTGCGGGCGCGCAAGGACGACCGGCGGTCTTCCGAGAGATCGGCGACGTCGGCGCCCTCGAGATAGACCGCGCCCTCGCTCGGCAGGTCGAGCAGCCCGATCATGTTCATCAGCGTCGATTTGCCGGATCCGGACGGTCCCATCACGGCGACGATCTCGCCTTGCGCGATGTCGAAGCTGACATTGCGCACCGCGGTCACTGCAACTCCATCCGTTCGGTAGGTCCTGCAGACCGACTGGAGGCTGATGAGGGGCGGGGAGGCGGTCATGATCCGAACCTGATGCCGAAAAATTCCATTCCCGCCGGACGGATCGCCTGGCCGACGGCGACCTGGCTGCCCTCGACGAGGTCTCCGCTCTTGAGCGCGACCTGCTCGGTGCCGGCCGCGCCGACCGTCACGGCAATGCGCTGAAGCGAGCCGCTTGCGGTGCGTACCCACACCCCGCTGCGCGCAGCAGCGTCCGGCCGCGTGCCGGAAGGCTGGAAACGAAGCGCGGCGAGCGGCACCTTCAGCACGTCGTCCTGCCGCTCGATCACGATCTTCACCAGGGCCGTCATTCCCGGCAGCAGCGCGCCGTCGAGATTGGAGGTCGACAGCACGACGGTGTAGGTGACGACGTGCTGCTGGTTCTGCGGCGCCTTGCGCACCTGCCGCACCACCGCCTCGAAGCGGCGGTCCGGGTAGGAGTCCACGGTGAAATGGGCGCGCTGGCCGGGGGCGATGCGCCCGATATCGGCTTCGTCGACCTGGGCATGAATCTCCATGTCCTCCAGGCGATGCGCGACCACGAAGGTGGTGCGCGATTCCAGCCCGACCGCGAGCGTCTGGCCCTCGTTGACGAACCTGCCGACGACCACGCCGTCGATCGGCGAACGGATCACGGTGCGGTCGAGATCGGCTTGCGCCGCAGCGAGAACGGCCGCCTTCTCCGGCACCGCCATCCGTGCCTGTTGCAGCTCGGCCTCGATGCGGCGGACGTCGGCCTGCGCCCCATCCACCGAATAGGAATTGAGGGACATCAGGACCTCGGCCTCGCGCTCCTGGGCCAGACGGGCCGTGAACTCGGTCTGTGCGTCGTCGACTGTCGTCGTCGCCACCACGTTTTGCGACTGGAGCGCCAGTTTCCGCTGCAAGGTCTTCTGCGCCGAGCTCTTGACCGCCTGGGCGCTCTCGAGCTTGGCGGCGAGCACGTCCCGGCTGCCCCTGGCGTTTTGCAGGTCGATCCTGGCGCGATCGAGCTTGGCCCGGGCGATGTCGACCAGGGAGTTGGCGACGGCCATGGAGGCCCTGGCTTCGTCCACCTTGGCGGCAAAGCTGCGCGGATCGATCAGGGCGAGCGGCTGATCCTTGGCGACGGTGTCGTTGAAATCGACATAGACCCGGGCGAGCTGACCGGACAGCTGGGAGCCGACCTCGATCGTCTTGACGGGTTGCAGCGCGCCGGTGACGGTGACGGTCTGCTCGATGCTGCCGCGCTGGATCGCGGCATAGCGGAACACCGGCGTATCCGATCCGAAGGTCGGTGCTTCGCGCCCGTCGGGCACGAGCAGGCGCCGGGTCGACTCATAGGCGTGCGTCGCCTTGTCAGCCGCGCTCCCGGCCGCGGCGCCGAGGACGGCCGACCCCGCGGCATAGACCGCGACGAGGCCGCATGCAGTTCCGAGCAAGGCAATAATTGGCACAAATCGCATATCAAAAACCCGCCCCTGGATGAAAATGGTTTCGTTGGCGGTACGGACGAAGATCGCGCTATGGTTGTAAAACATCTAGAGTAGTATCGATCGTCAGTATGTCGCCGCTGCCGGGGCGGCGGTCGGGCGCGCTTGATCATCCAGTAGTAAAGTCCGTGGGGTGCGACTTTTCGTGATTTGCTGCGAATGCATACGGAGCGTATCGATACGATGCGCGCGGTATCGAACTCGATAAGCTGACTGAACGTCCCGTCTGGTGTGGCGGAGGCGGCCCGTGGCCGTCGTTCAAGTCGGCACATGAGTGACGATGCAATGACGCAGTGGGCGAGTCCGCGGTCACGACACCGGATTGTCGCATTCCCGATACCGGGCTCCGCTGTGATGCGGGGCAGCGGGCTCGAATCCCTCCAATCACGAAGCCCGATGTGTGAACGCGTTCACTCGCCTCGGGCGGGCGTTGGCCCTAAGACATCAAGCTGGCGGACCGAAGCCATTCGCTCGATCCCCGCGAATTCATTCAAGCACCTTGTTTCCGCCTGCAAGAAGAATGGATGGCTCGTTGCTTGCTCATCGAGCGCCAATCCGGGGAGTCCATTGCCATGAGTTCAGATCAAGCCACAGTTTATATTGTCGATGACGAAATTCAGATTCGAACTGCGATTGGAAATCTCTGCGAGGAGACCGGACACCAGGTGAAGTTGTTCGCGTCGACGGAAGCGTTTCTCGCGGAGAGTATTTCCGGCGGGCCTTCGTGCCTCGTGCTCGACGTCCGCTTTCCCGGCACCTCGCCGACCGGCCTCGAGCTCCAGCGCCGTCTCGCCGAGACCGGCGTGCCGATTCCGATCGTCTTCATCAGCGGGCATTCCGACGTTCGCGTCTCCGTCGAGGCCATGAAGCGCGGCGCGGTCGAGTTTCTGCCAAAACCCTTTCGCGAGCAGGAGATCCTCGATGCGATCAGGCACGGTATCGAACGCGACCGCAGACGGCTGGAACGCGAAGACACCGTGCGTGAAGCAAGGCAGCGCGTCGAGACTCTGACGGCGCGGGAGCACGAGATCATGCTGCTGATGGCCGAAGGGCTCGTCGCCAAGCAGATCGCGGCGAAGCTCGGAGTGAGCGAAGTGACGGCGAAGGTCCATCGCGCCAGGATGATGCGAAAGCTGGAGCTTCGCTCGCCGATCGAAGTGGTGCGGCTGATCGACAGCATGGGGCGCGAGGCCGATACGACGCGTGCCAGTGCGGTCAGGCGCTGCTCCTGAGCTTCCATGTGCCGACATGTTGCACGTCGTCTAGTCCGTACCGATTAGCATGAACTGCAGTCTGTCGCACGGCGCATGATCGGTTCACAGTCATCCCTACGATGTCGGCCTCCTCCAAGACGGCATCCGAACCCAGTCAGACAACTTTGGCTTAGAAAGGGATACTCCATGCGCAAATTGTTTTTTGCTTCCGTTGCCGTGTTCGCCCTGTCTTCCGCAGCCCAGGCTGCCAACACCTCGACCACTGTGCAGGTCGGCGTGGTGAACGGTTCGAGCGTCACGCAGAACGGCCTCACCAACGACAGCTCGTCGACGACCCAGGTCGGCATCCTGAACGGTGCGTCCACCATGCAGGGCACCAGCTCCGCCTCGCTCAACAACGCCAGCACCGTGAACCAGATCGGCGTGCAGAACTCGGCGACCACCGGCCAGGTGGCCTTCGGCAACAACAACAGCGGGATCACGCAGAACTCGTTCGGGCCCGCCGCGCTGCAGAACAACTCGGCCGCCGTCGGCCAATTCAGCCTTCTCGGCATCAACACGAGCACCGTTTCGCAGACGGCGCACTGAACCAGCCCCGTTTGGCCGGACGCGTCACACGCGGCGCGTCCGCGCCATTCTCGACAGCACCGCAACAGGGCCGGTCGACCCATCGAGATCGATCGCCGGCTTTGACGGAGGAAATGACATGCGAAGCAGATATCTCATCGCGGCAGTCGTCACGTTCGGCATGCTGACGGCCGTCGATGCCCAGGCCGGCAACTCGGCCAGCGTGCTGCAATTCGGCACGACCAACAGCTCCTTCATCTCGCAGAGCGGCGGCACCAGCAACAGCGCCACCACGCTGCAATTCGGCGCCACCAACACGGCGACCACCTTGCAGACGGGTTCGCTGCTCACCGTCAACAATTCGGTGATCGGGCAGGGCGGCACGACGCCAACGGCGTCGAATACCGCGCTGGCCGGCCAGGTCGGCGGCTCCAATTCGAGCCTGATCGGACAGATCGGTGCGAACAACGTGGCTGGAGTCGGCCAGCTCGGAATCCTGAACGGCTCGACGATTCTCCAGCAGACCCCGTGAGCGGATCCGCTCTGAAGTGACGAGGCATGTCATGAAGCATCATTTGGGACGCGCGTGCGTCGTAATATTCGCCCTGTGCGCGGCGGGCGCCGGGTCGGCCGGCGCCCAGACGGCCGACATCAAGACCATCGTGTCGGTCGGCGGGCCGCCCGTCGTGCTGAACCAGAACAGTCAGCTCAACATGGCGGGCGTGTTCATGATCGGCGGCAGCACCAGCGCGACAGTGACTCAGACCGGCACCAACAATGCCACGGGCGTCCTGCAATTCGGCGGGACGAATTCCGCATCGATCGGGCAGGCCGGGATGAACAATTTCGCCTTCGTCGGTCAGACCGGCCAGTCGGCGACCAGCGCGATATCCCAGCTCGGCGCCATGAACGCGGGCGCGGTACTGCAATTCGGCGCGGTCAACGCGTCGACAATCGTCCAGGCCGGACCGTAGCACGCAGGGCGAAGTTTTCGGCGTCGAGAACGAACGGGGAAGCGCGATGCGATGCGGCAGACAAGTCCTGAGGCAAGCCCTGAGGCATGTGTTGGCCGTGGCGAGCGTGCTTGCCGCCATCGGCACGACGACGCAGGCATGCGCCGGATCCGTCCAGCGCAGCGTGACGAACCGGAACGTGAGCATTGAAACAATCGTGCAGTTCGGCGACAATGTTCAGCCCGTCACGATCGAGGAGAACAGCCGCATCAACATCGCGCGGGTGATCCAGATCGGCGGGACCGGGACGGTGGACGCGACCATCATCCAGAACGGCACGCGCAACTATGCCAACGTGATCCAGGTGGGCGGCACCACCAACGCGGTGATCGGTCAGTCCGGCGCGAGCAACACCGCCGACATCACCCAGATCGGCAATTCCACCAACGCGCTCCTGCTCCAGATCGGAGACATGAACACGGGAGCTGTGAGGCAGTTCGGGCGTTTCAACTGGCTGGCGATCTTTCAGTTCGGCCGATGATGGAGGTGTGACATGAAGCTGCTCCTGCTCGCATCCGGAATAGGACTCATGAGTGTGGTTGCGGCGGCCCCGTCCGGGGCCGGCGACGGTCACACCACGGTGGTCCAGGACGAGAACGGCACGTCGGTCATCACGCAGAGTGGCGATCCGGCGCAGGCCGAGGTCAAGATCGAGAAGGAACCGGGGCGCACGACGGTCTATCGCCGCAGCGGCGGAAACACCGCGATCGTGACACAGGGCACCGGCAATCCGCAGGACATGCTCGACTGGCTGCGCAAGCAGCTGCAGGAGCACTGAGACGGCGCTGACGCGCGAAGGCCCACCGTCCGGAAGGGGACGATGGGCCACGCCGCGAGCGGGCATTACCAGCTGCGATATCTGCCGGTCAGCGTGCCGTTGTTGTTGCCGTCAGGACCGACGTCGCCCTGCGTCGAGCTCGGCGCCGGATGGTTGGTGCCGTTGAGCGCGCCATACGGTCCCGCCGTGCCGGGATAGTACATCGCGCGCGGCTGGACGGTGTCATAGCCGGGGGCGGTGCGGTCCCAGCCTGCGCGCGGTCCGTTCCAATCGTAGCCCTGCGCCGAGGCGGCTGCAGTGCCTGCGACGAGTGATGCCGCGATCAGGCCAACGAGTTTCGACGTGTTCTGCATGCGAGATGCTCCTTCTTTCTTGTCGGGGCCAACAGCCCCGTTGGGGGAGCGTTCCGGACCAATCCCGTCCAGGCGATCAACTCGGATCAACTGGTTATGAAGTACCGATTTGGGAACGAAGCGTCGGGAATCCCGGGCGTTCTGCCGCACTGTGTTCCCCGTTAATCCCGTGTCTTAACCAACAATTAATTATACGTTTGCGGGTGGGCGACAGGGCGGCCTAGCGTGCGGCGGGGAGCCGCTATCGCCAAGCCAAACGAGTTGGTGCGTATCATGACGTCCAGATCACATGTGAGACCACTCGGGGCGTTGTTCGCCTCGCTCAGCGCAGTCGCGCTGCTCCTTAGCCCCAGCGACAGTTTTGCCAGACCCGGCGGCGCCGCGCCGCATGGGTTCACCGCATCGCCTTCGGGCACGGTGGCGCGTCCGCCGATCGCGCCGGGCGCCCGGTTCCACCGGCGTAACAATCCCTGGGTCTATTGGCCGGGCGGCGGCGGATTCGTCTACGACGGTGCGACGTACAGCCAGCCCTTCGGCGATGCCGCGCAGCCGCTCTCGAACGACGTGCGCTACACCTACACCTATGATGTTCCCTGGGACTGGGCGCATCGCTTCCCGCCGAACGTCGTGCCGTCCGATCGCCCCTATGTCCCGAGCTGTCCGACGGAGCAGGTGACGGTGCCAGGCCGCGGCGGCGGCGAGCATACCGTCAACATCATGCGCTGCTACTGAGCAGAGCTAGCCGAGCTCAAAGCTGGTCACGCCGAAGACGCGGTCGATCCGCAGCGGCGGGATCGGCCCCGTGTACATCCGCGCCGTCTCGAACACCGGCTTGAGGCCAAGCGCTTCCGCGAGCGCCATCGCCTCGCGATTGACGGCGGGGACATCGAGGAAGACCTCGCCGTCGTCAGCACTTGCCAGCAGGGCCTGCACGACCGCCTCCGCCGCCGCGCGGTCGTCGGCGACGAGCGGGCCGATCTTGCGGCCCGTCCGGCACGGGCGGATGACGCCCCATGCGGCGAGCTTGCCCTCGCGCACGACAGCACGGCCGACATGGCCCGATGTGGTGATCCAGGCGCGCAGGAAGGGGCTGCGCTGCGCCGGAAAGACCGTGGCATCGTCGGCTTCCACGCGCGCAAACGGGATCGTGTCGAGCGCCACGACGTCCGTGGGCGGCTTCGGTGGCGCGGCGGCGATGCCGCCATAGCGGATATTGGCGTAGGCGAGCTGGAAGCCGGACTTCCTGTAATTGTCCTGCTGCGCGACGACGCCGTCGAGCCCGATCACGCGCGAGCCCGCATGCGCGATGGCCGCGTTCCAGATGCGCAGGCCGTGGCCAGAGCCGCGAAAACTCTCCCGCACGATGTAGAAGCCGAGGAAGGCGAAGCGATCGTCGTAATTGACGCAGGAGACGGTCGCCACCGGCTCGCCGTCGATCTCGCCGACGAAGAAGCCGTGCGCGTCGGGGATGGCGAAACAGGCGGCGTCGGAGAGGCCCGGATTCCAGCCCTCGGCCGCGGCCCAGTCGACGGCGAGCGTGATCTCCTCGGGGCGCAAATTGCGGATCTGCAGATCGCTCATGATGGCTGCTCTCGACGGTGGACCTGCCGGCAGGTCCGGCGGTAGAAGGCCTCATGATAGGCCGGGCCTGCGGCCCGCCTCAACCTAGGGGATGACGGTCATGGCAGCAGAGAAGGTCGCACTCGTTACCGCAGGCGGCAGCGGCATGGGGGCGGGGGCTGCGCGGCGGCTTGCGGCGGACGGGTTTCGCGTCGCGATCCTGTCGTCCTCCGGCAAGGGCGAGGCGCTGGCGGCCGAGCTCGGCGGGTTTGGGGTCACCGGTTCCAACAAGTCGAACGACGATCTGAAGCTGCTCACCGACGGTGCGCTTGCCAGGTGGGGGCGCATCGACGTACTCGTCAACAGCGCCGGTCACGGCCCACGCGCGCCGATCACCGAGATTACCGACGAGCAGTGGCATACCGGCCTCGACACGTATCTCCTCAACGTGATCCGTCCGACCCGGCTGGTGACGCCGGTGATGCAGGCGCAGAAGAGCGGCGCCATCATCAACATCTCGACCGCCTGGGCGTTCGAGCCGAGCGCGATGTTTCCGACCTCGGCAGTGTTCCGGGCCGGCCTTGCCGCCTTCACCAAGATTTTCACCGACACCCATGCGGCCGACAACATCCGCATGAACAACGTTCTGCCGGGCTGGATCGACAGCTTGCCGCAGACCGACGCGCGACGCGACAGCGTGCCGATGCAGCGCTACGGCAAGGTCGAGGAGATCGCCGCGACGATCTCGTTCCTGGCATCCGACGGCGCGGCCTACATCACCGGCCAGAACATCCGCGTCGATGGTGGACTGACCCGCTCGGTCTGAGGCACGCAGTGTCGAATCGCGTTCTGGGTGCTTGTCGTGATGCGACGCGGGCGTGCGTCGCACGCCGCCGATGCTGGACGACGCGTGGCCCATCGGTCACACCCGTCGTCCGTTCGCACGATCTGAAGCTCACACTTCCTCACAGTCCCTATGAACTTCGCCGCAGCCCAAGACGAGCAGGGGGGTGCGGCCTATGCCTCAGCTGCGCCCGACGATTTCTGTCGGTGCGCTTCGAAACGCGACGTCATCGCGTGGGGCTAGGAGACTGGAATGAAGAAGTTTTTGCTTGCGGTTGCGTCGGTTGTGCTGGGCTCCGCATCGGTGCATGCAGCCGACCTCGCGGCGCATTACACCAAGGCGCCCATGATGGCGCCGGGCTACAACTGGACCGGCTTCTATGTCGGCGCCAATGTCGGCGGACAATGGGGCAGCGCCGACCCGACGACTTCGACCGTGTACGATCCCCCCGCCTACTTCACCTCCAGCAGCGTGCCTGCCGTCAATGCGGTCGGTGCCCAGCACGTCAACAGCTCCAGCGTGACCGGTGGCTTCACCGCCGGCTATAACTGGCAGGTCAACAACGCCGTGCTCGGCCTTGAAGGCGACATCAACTATTTCGGCTTCAAGGGTAGTGCGACCGGCTCGGCCAAATATCCTTGCTGCTTGGCCAACTTCACCGTCAACTCCTCAGTCTCGGCCGATTGGCTTGCCACGATCCGCGGCCGCATCGGCTTCCTCGCCACCCCCAACTGGCTGCTCTATGCCACCGGTGGTGCCGCGATTGCCGACGTGAAGGGCAACTTCACGTTCACCGACACGTTCTTCGGTGGCGCGGCCGAATCCGGAACGATCCGCGATACCCGCGTCGGCTGGACCGCAGGCGTCGGCAGCGAGTACGCGGTCGGGAATGGCTGGTCATTGAAAGCCGAATATCTCTATGTTGATCTCGGTCGCGCCACGACGACCAGCACGAATCTCACGTCTGTGTCGTTCGGCACTTTCCCGACCAACGTCTACACGCATTCGATCGACCTCACGTCGAACATCGTGCGCGTCGGCGTGAACTACAAGTTCGGCGGACCGGTCGTCGCCAGATACTGATCGTCATCCCGTTCCGACTCTGGCGTGGAAAGCCCCGGCTCTGCCGGGGCTTTCTGTTTTGCAAGTCAGCCCGTGTGCGAGGCGATCAGATGCGCCAGCGCCGGCAGAATCTTGTAGCGGGCGATCTCGTGCGGGTATTCGCCGCGATTGGCGAGCAGGACGATGCCGATCCGCCGTGCCGGCACGAGGCCGATATAGCCGGAGGCATTGTTGAGGCCGCCCGGCTTGTCGACGACGGTGACATCAGGAAGACGCACGGTCTCCCAGGCCATGCCCTGTCCGAATTTGTCGTCGACGCGGAAGAGCTCGTGCTGCGTCGTCCGCAATGCCTCGCGCAGCTGCGGCTCGACCGCCCGCCCGTCGACGCAGGCCGCAACGAATGTCGCGAGATCCCGCGGCGAAGAGAACATCTGGCCGGTGCCGGGAAAGTCGAAATAGCTCTGCTGGTTGCCGATCGGGCCAATGGCCGTGCCCTGATCCGAATAGCCCTGGACCACGCGATCCATCCAGGCCGTATCCATGACGGCACGGCTGTCCTCGCCGCGTTCGGGCACGGAGGTCGCATTCATGCCGAGCGGCCCGAGGATGCGCTGCGCGAACAGCGTTGCGACCGGCGTGCGGTAACAGCGCTCGAGCACGAGCTGGAGCAGCGCGTAGCCGGCATGGCTGTAGATGCGTTGCTTGCCGGGCGCTTCGCCGGCCTGCGGTTTCCACGCGTTGAGCATGTCGATGAACTGCGCCCGCGAAAACTCCTCGTTCGGCCAGGGCGGATGGTCGGTCGGTAGCAACAGTCCCGAAGTGTGCGTGACGAGCTCGCCCACAGTGACGCGACGGATATAATCGCCGCGGAGCTCGGGCAGATATTTCGGCAGGGGATCGTCGAGCCGCAGCTCACCGCGGAGCACGCCGAGCGCGACCAGCGTCGCCTCGAATGGCTTGCGCAGGGAGCCGAGGTTGAACAGCGTGTCCGGCGTCACCGGCCTCTTCGTAGCGTCGTCGGCAAAGCCGTAGTTGAAGAACTCGACATGGCGGCCGGCATAGAGCGCGGCCGAGAGACCACCTGGATGGTCCGGCGTTGCGGTCGGTGCGAGCTCGGCGGCGACGATGTCGCGCATCTGCGCGATCATGTCGGAATCCGCCATTGCCCGGCGCGGCCGGCCCAGTGCGATCGCGAGCGGAACCAGCGCAGCCCAGGCGAGGGTTCGCCGGCTGAGGTATGGAGTGGTGACAACAGACGGCACGGCTCTGACAAATGATGCGATGCGCCCCCGGGTCTCTTTTAGCGGTGAGGGCGCGATGACCCAATTCACGATTGCGCGTTCTGGGTTCCGCCGGCGCTGTGGAAAATTACTTAGCCCATGAGCTAACAATCATTGACGCCGGATGACGCTGGCCGTATAGTTAGCTTCATGGCTAACCAATTATCCAGGCTCGACCAGGTTTTCGCGGCCCTTGCCGATCCCACGCGGCGGGCGATCGTGATGCGGCTGTGCGCGGGCGAAGCGTCGGTCGGCGAGCTCGCCGACCCCTTCGACATGGCGCTGCCGAGCTTCATGAAGCACATCCACGTGCTGGAGACGTCCGGGCTCGTTCAGTCCGAGAAGTCCGGGCGCGTGCGCACCTGCCGCCTCAGTCCGGACACGCTCGTTGGTGCCGAGGACTGGTTCCAGCAGCAGCGCGCGATCTGGGAGGCGCGGCTCGACCGGTTCGAGGCCTATGTGATGAAGCTCAAGAAAGAGAAGGAGAGGGCGGCCGCCAAGCGGCCGTCCCGAACAACCAAGCGGAAAGGTGCCTGACGATGACGAATTCAACCAAAGCTGCCCTGTCGCAATGGTCGATGGACCGCGAGATCGTGATGTCGCGCGTGATCGACGCGCCGCGCGATCTGGTGTTCGAGGCATGGTCCGACCCGAAACATCTGCCGCAATGGTTCGGGCCCAAGGGATTCAAGGTCGAGACCTTCGAGATCGACGTGCGCGTCGGCGGGGTCTGGCGCTTCAACATGATCGGACCCGACGGCACGGTCTATCCGAACCGCATGCGCTTCCGCCGCATCGAGCGGCCCTCGTTGATGGAGATGGATCACGGCACCGACCAGGACGACGATCCCGGCATGTTTCGTTTCACGATCACCTTCGCCGAGCAGAGCAACGGCAAGACCGTGCTGATGATGCGTCAACTGGCCTCGAGCACCGAGCAGCGCGACGGCATGATCGGCTTCGGTGCCGTCGAATACGGCTACCAGACGCTGGACAAGCTCGCGGCCTATGTGGCGGGGATGAGGAGGTGAGAGCAGCGCCGTCATTCCGGACTCGATTCGCTGCATCGCCCGGATAACGGCCCTGGCTGATACCAGGTCACTGATGTGCCGGAGCGGCCGGTGGTTTTCGTTCCATCGGCCGGGGCGGCGCGCTCGAGAATACCGACAGGAACGTTCGCGCTCGTTCGGCTTTACCGTCGATGACGCAGATTATCTTCAGCGACTACCGCAACCCGGCCGCCGAGCAGGCCTACGATATCGCCTGGGATTTTCTCACGCGTACCGACGCCATCCGCGATGAATTCGAGGCCTGCGTGTTCCTCGCGCAACGTGTCGCCGGGATGCTCGAGGAGGGGCAGACGAACCGGATCCGCATGGCCAATCGCGCGATCTCCGAATATCAGCACTACGTCGAGGAATGTGACAACCGCATCCGCAGCGGCGGCCGCCGGGCCGGAGGGCTTTGAGCGCAGGCGCCCGGATGCGGGCCGGGCGGCCCCCGGGCGTTGAATTATGACAGTGCCGTCACGCAGATTCTTGTCGCGACGAGCTGCCTGACTGTGACAGAATTGCTACCGCTAGATGAAATATCGATTACAGCGGAGCGGTTCATGTTGCAGTGGCAGGCGCGGTCAAATCCCCTCGCGTGGTGGTGGGGATCCCTGACGCTCGTGAGCAGCGCCAATATTCTGGTCTGGTTCATGCTGTATCGCGAGTTCTACCCGACGGTCGCGGGCAGCATCGGTGGCGGCTCCGACATCGGGCTGATGTTCCTGCTCTGCGCCGGCTATGTGTTCGGCTGCGCCTTCCGCTCGGTGCTGCCGCGCGCCGACGTGCAGCGCATCTGCCTGTTCGACACCTGGCTGTCGAGCGTCGTCGTCGGCCGCACGGTCGCGACCGTGGCCGAGCTCTGCTTCGTCGCGCAATGGGCGATCATCCTGCATCAGCTCGGCAAGATGACAGGTGCCGAGACCGCGGTGAACATCGCGCTGGTGATCGTGCCGATCATCATCATCGCGGAGTGCTTCTCCTGGTACGCGGTCGTGACGACCAACTTCCTCTACAACGCGATCGAGAACTCGCTGTGGGCGGTGACCTTCTTCCTTGCCGGCATCGCGCTGTGCCGGCTGATGCCGGAATTCCAGGGGCCGGTGCGCTGGGCGCTGATGTCAGGCATCGTCGGCATCGCCTGCTTCCTCGCCTTCCTCGTCACCGTCGACGTGCCGATGTATCTCAGCCGCTGGCGGGCAGGGCACGCCGAGGGCAACAGGCTCCTCGGCTTTCTCGAAGGCCTGCATGACGTCTCGACGCGCTGGGTGGTGACCCACGACATCGCGCACTGGAAGGGCGAGCTGACCTGGATGTTCCTGTATTTCAGCGCCGCCGTGTGGTCGAGCCTCGCGCTCTGCGCGCTCTACGCCATGGAAGGCTATCTGACGCGCTATCTCGCCTGAGGTTGATTCTTATTTCGACGCGTTTTCTTCACGCGAACGGGTATCCACTTCGCTTGAAAACGCTTTATTTGCCGACCAGGCTGCACTTGCTGCGGTCGAGCGGGCGGAAGGCCTGGTCGGGCGGGATGGTTGCGACGAGCTTGACGAAGTCCCACGGGCCCTTGGATTCCTCCGGCGTCTTGACCTGCACCAGATAGAGATCGTGCACCATACGCTGGTCCTCGCGGATGCGGCCATTGGGCGTGTAGGCATCCGACACCGGTGTCGCCTTCATCTTGGCCATCACGGCCGCGCTGTCGTCGGAGTCGGTGTCCTTCACGGCTTGCAGGTAGTGGCGCACGGCGGAATAGACGCCGGCCTGGATTTGCGAAGGCATGGCTTTGCGCTTCGCATAGAACGCGTCCGAGAACCTCCTGGCCGCCGGCGAGACGTCCTCGAAGAACGAGGTGACGATGAGATCGCCGCGGGTGGCCTTGAGGCCGACGGCTTCGATGTCAACGTTCTGGAACGACATCGGCACGATCTTCATGCCCTGGTCGGCGAGGCCGAATTCCTCAGCCTGCTTGATCGCGGTGGCGTTGTCGCCGGCGACGTTGATCGCGAGGATTTTTGCGCCCGACGACTGTGCCTGGAGCAGGAACGATGAGTAGTCGGGGGTGCCGAGCTGGGCTTTCACGCTGCCGGCGACCTTGCCGCCGAGCTCGGTGATGCGGGCGCGCGCGGTCGCCTCGATCGAATGGCCGAAGGCGTAGTCACCGGTGATGAAGAACCATGGCTCCTTGCTGGTCCGCATGATGCCGGAGACCACGGCGGTCGCGGTGGAATAGGCGTCCTGCGTCCACTGCACGCTGGTCGGTGCGCAGGCCTCGTCAGTGAGCTGATTGGCGCCGGCACCGGAGACAAGAAAGATCTTGCCGTTGCCGCGCACCAGCTCCTGCACCGCAAGCGCCGCGCCGGAGCTGCCGCCGTCGGCGATCGCCTGCACGCCGTCGCTGAACCATTTTCGCGCGAGAGAGGCGGCGAGGTCTGGCTTGTTCTGGTGATCGGCTTGCAGGATCTCGATCGGCTTGCCGTTGATCCTGCCGCCGAACTCCTCCGCCGCCATCCGCGCCGCCTCCACCGAGCCCGGACCCATGGCAGTGGCGAACACGCCGTTCATGTCCGTGAGCACGCCGATACGGATGGCATCGCCCTTGATCTCCGCACGGGCAGTTTGCGCTGTGAGCGCCAGCGTGACCAGCAGGATGGCGGTGGATGTCGTGCGGAGATGGGCCATGGCGTTTCCTGATTTATCGTTGATCGATCGGTCGCGGTGGTCAGGCCGCCTCGGCGACGACCTTGTTGCGCAAAATTCCGATGCCGGAGATCTCGACCTCGACGGTGTCGCCGGGACGCATCCACAGCGGCGGTGTGCGCTTGGCGCCGACGCCACCGGGCGTGCCCGTGACGATGACGTCTCCGGGGACGAGCGGGCAGATCGTCGAGATGTAGGCGATCAGTTCGGGGATGGCGGTGATCAGGAGATCGGTGGTGGTGTCTTGCACCACGGTGCCGTTGAGACGCGTCTGCAAGGAGAGCTTCGACGGATCGGGAATCGCGTCAGCCGTCACCAGCCACGGTCCAAAGCTGCCGCTCTCCGCAAAAGTCTTGCCGGAGAGGAACTGGCTGGTGTGGCGCTGCCAGTCGCGGATGCTGCCTTCATTGTAGCAGGAATAGCCGGCGACGTGGTCGAGCGCGCGGCTGGCCGGAATGTGCCGTCCTTCCTTGCTGATGACGAGCGCAAGTTCGCCTTCATAGTCGAAATCGTCGCTGACCTTCGGCTTCACGATGGGCTGGAGGTGTCCGACCTGGCTGCAGGGGAAGCGGACGAACAGTGCCGGCTTCTCCGTAACCGTGCGGCCGGTCTCGGCGACGTGGTCGCGATAGTTGAGGCCGACGCAGATGATCTTGCCGGGATCGGGGATGACGGGCGCGAAGCTGATCTTGTCGAGCGGATGATCGGGCGCCGTGGACGCGACCAGCTTTGCCGCCTCTTGCAGGCGATCAGCTTCGAGCAACTGTCGCAGCGTGGTGCAGGGCGCCATGCGCGCGCCGAGATCAACGACGCCGTTGTCCTTGACGGCTCCGAAGGAGGCACGACCGTCGGCGACAAAAGAGAGCAGCTTCATGAGATATCCTTGAGATGTTCGGTCAGGCCGCGGACGGCACGTGGGTTGGAGGTATGATGGCGGCGATGAGCCGGTCGAGCTCGGCATCGTTGCGGGCGGTGCCGCGGATGTAGCGGTCGGGGCGGACGAGCGCGGCGGTGATGCCGTGCTCGCGGAGCCAGGGACCGAGGCCTTCGGCATCGTCGCTGGTCAGGATTTTGAGTCCCGCCTGCGAAAGCGCGAGGCCAGGCGGGAGCGTGGCCGCGCTCTCGATGAGGAGGACGTGGCCGTAGCCGATGCGGTCGTCGCTGCGGCTGCCGTCAGTCAGCATGAACTGCGGGGCAAGATGACCGGCGAGGAGCAGGTCGCCGGGCGCCAGCCCCGGGCCGAGCAGGGGCTTTTTGACCTCGAGCTTGACCGGCGCATTCTCGCGCGCCTGGCCGGCGGCGAGACCTGCCTCGATCGACTTGGTGTTGATTACGCCCCCGAGGCGAATGGCGAGTTCGATGAACTCGCGCACATGCGGCTGGCGTTCGCTCTGATAGGTGGCGAGCAGATCGGGCGCAGCGCCGTCGCGGATGACGCTGGCGAGCTTCCAGGCGAGGTTGGCGACATCGCGGATACCGGCGCACATGCCCTGGCCGAGGAAGGGCGGGGTCTGGTGTGCGCTGTCTCCGGCGAGCAAGAGCCGTCCGTTCCGCCATTGCTGCGCGATGACGGAATGAAATGTGTAGACCGCGGCGCGCTCGAGCTCGGCATCGTCGGGCGTAACCCAGCGCGACAGCAGCTCCCAGACCTTTGCCGGCTGCGCGACTTCGTTCGAATCTTCGTCCGGCAGGACCGTGATCTCCCAGCGCCGCCGCGCGCCGGTGCCGCGGACATAGGTCGCCGGGCGGCTGGGATCGCAGTGCTGGAGACTGTAGTCGCCGAGGTCATCGCGCGGGCGCTTGAGCAGGACGTCGATCACCAGCCAGCGCTCGTGGAAGCCGAGATCGTCCATCCCGGAGCCGATGAAGCGGCGAACGAGAGAACGCGCGCCGTCGCAGCCGATCACATAGCCGGCGCGGACCTCGCCGAGCTTGCCGCTGGAAAGGTCCTCGAAGCGGACGCGCACGCCACCTTCGTCCTGGTCAAGCGCGAACACGTCGCAGCGGCTGCGCAAGGTGACGTGCGGCCAGCGCGCGAGGCCGCCGATCAGCACATCCTCCAGATCGGGTTGGTGGAAGCGGTAGCTGAGATGCCAGCCCATCGGCGTCAGCGTCTGCGGCCGCGACCAGTCCAGCAGCATTTTGCCGTGCGCGTCGAGGAACAGCATGCCGGGGCTGAGGATGATTTGCGGCAGGATCGCATCAGTCAGGCCGATGGTCTGGAACACGCGCATGCACTCGTCGTCGAAATGCACCGCGCGCGGCAGATGATAGGTCCGTGCCTCGCGCTCCAGCACCAGCGTCCGCAGGCCGCAGAGGCCGAGCAGATTGGCGAGCGTGGCGCCGACCGGGCCACGGCCGACAATCACGACGTCGAACTCTTCGGGGGCGGAGTTATTTTGCATGAGGCGATCTTTGTCCTCAGGCGGGTGACCTCTTCAACGTCGCCGCGCCGAGTGTCCGTCCTGCGGACAGGCGGGTCCCCGGGGCGCGGACGCCTCGGCCGGGCAAGGCCGAGCATGATTAGCTCTTGCAATGGGCGCGCATCTGCATATATGTACAAGTGAACATATATGCAGATGACGATGGCGAAGGCCAGGAAAAAGACCGCAGTGGTCTCCCGCCCACGAGGGCGCCGGAGCAAGGACATGCCGGACGGCCGGCAAGCGCTGTTGGCGGCAGCCACCCACGCGTTTGCCTGCCACGGTTTCGATGGCGCCGATCTGCGCAGCGTTGCCAAAGCTGCCAATGTCAGTGCCAACCTTGTTCGCGTTCACTTCGGCAACAAGGCGGCGCTCTGGGAGGCTTGCCTGGATCGAGTCGTCGGAATCGGACTTCCCGCCATGGCCGGTGTCCAGGAGATCGCTCGCGATTCCACGCGCCCGCTGGCTGAGCGGCTTCGCGGCGTGATCTCCGCGATCGCCGCATTCTATGCTGCGCATCCTGTCGTCAGGGATTTCGTCGTCCGGCATGCCACAGACGCGCCGGAGCGGGCCGTGCTGGTGTCCGACCGACTTCTACATCCGGCCTATGCGACGGTTCGCGAGCTTTTTTCCGCCGGCATCGAAGCAGGCATCATTCGCAGTCGCCATCCCGCGCTGTTTTTTGTGCTTCTCAACGCTGCGCTGAACCAGCCGCCGGCTTTTCCGATGCTGCTCAGTCGGATTGCGCCTGAGATCGCCCCGGAAACCTCTCGCGATCTGCTGGTCGAGGCCACCATCGCGACGTTTCTTCATCTTCCACAATGACGCTGGATGACATCGCCAGCCTCGCCAAATGTCCAACCCGAGAGTGAGAGTCCCTATGCAATTTCGTCTTGTTCTTGCTTTGCTGAGCGCAACGATCACGCCGGCCCTGGCCCAGTCCGGTCCGAGCGAGGCTGACCAGCGGCAAGCCTGCATGGGAGACGCGCTTCGGCTTTGCGCTGCTTATGTTCCCGACCGGGACCAGATCAGAAGCTGCATGGCCGCTCAGCGCGATCAGCTCAGCCCACAATGCCGCGTCGTCTTTGATGCGTCCTCCCAGGCTTTGACGTCACAACGCCGTGCCGGGTCCAGGGCGCACTAGGACCGATCGACATTCATTGCATCCAGATCATTGCGGCTGCGAGATGGATGAAGCCGGTAAAGTTGGCGGTTCGCCTGTCATAGCGGGTTGCCAAGCGTCGGAAGTGTTTGAGCTGGCAGAAGC
>NZ_JAVAYM010000187.1:0-438 GCF_054185205.1 Bradyrhizobium sp. 14AA
CCAGGCCCGTCTTGCGGCGGCGATCCAATAAGTGCATACGCACATATCAGATCGGCATCCGCTTCGAAAGGGCGCGCCCGTGGCCGGACACGCATCCTCGCTTCTTTCCGTATCCCTGGCGCGGCGCGGCGTGCACTACGGCTGGGCGGTGGCGGGCGCCACCTTCCTGACCATGCTGGTCACCGCCGGCACCATCGGCGCGGCGGGCATCCTGATCCTGCCGCTCCAGCGGGAGTTCGGCTGGGACACGGCCTCGATCTCGGTCGCGCTGGCCGTCCGCCTCCTCCTGTTCGGGCTGATGGGCCCCTTCGCGGCGGCCTTCCTCAACCGCTACGGCCCGCGCCGGGTGATGCTCACGGCGATCGCCCTGATCGCCTCGGGGCTCCTCGCCTCGCTGGCGATGACCCGCGTCTGGCACCTCGTGCTGCTCTGGGGCGT
>NZ_JAVAYM010000188.1:0-438 GCF_054185205.1 Bradyrhizobium sp. 14AA
CTTCGCCCGGCGGGCATCGCCGGGCGGCAGTGCTTCCCATGCCGAAACGAGCTGCGGGATCAGCGTCGCGAAGGCGGGGAGATAGCTGTCATAGGCTGCCGCGCGCAGCCCTTCCGGAGTGAAGCCGGTCTTGCCGGTGAGCAGCAGATCGGCATGGGTGCCGCGCGCATTGGCGCCGGCCTGATCCATGTAACGCGGATAATCCTTCGCCTTTGGGCTGTCGGGGCCGGCCGACTGCCATGGCCAGTCGTTGGTGTTCTTCGCCCAGCCCACCGGCGGGTTGATCACGTTGGGCAGCGTCGCGATGGCGTGCAGGCCCTTCCAGTCGGTCGCGGGGTCGGCGCCGTCGACCGCCCGGGTGTAATCGAACCGGTCGTCACGGACCGGCACGAATTGCGGGTGGAGATAGGCGATCTCCCCCTTGCTGTCAGCGAAGAG
>NZ_JAVAYM010000189.1:0-437 GCF_054185205.1 Bradyrhizobium sp. 14AA
GACCCGTCTCGCTCTACGGTCACGCTTCGATCCCGTATCCCGATCCCCATGCCGATCCGGCCCGAGCACCGCTTCTTCTACCCGATCGACTGGCCCCAGCTCTCGGCCGTAATCCGGTTCGGGCGCGCTCAGGGACGCTGCGAGGGCTGCGGGCGACCGCACGGGCGGACGGTAGTCCACCTCGGCGACGGGCGATGGTGGGATGCGGACGCGGCCTCCTGGCGCGACAGGCGCGGGCGGCGGGTGCGCGTCCAGCCCGGTGCTGTGGACGTCCTCAGGACCGTGCGCCGGACCCGGGTGGTTCTGGCCGCGGCCCATCGCGACCACGACACCGCCAACAACGCCGATGCCAATCTCGCCGCCTTCTGCCAGCGCTGCCATATCATCCACGATCGGCCCGAACACCGCCGACGCCGCTGGACGACCCTGTTTCGCCG
>NZ_JAVAYM010000043.1:0-43278 GCF_054185205.1 Bradyrhizobium sp. 14AA
GTGGTGCGGCATGGCGCTGATCTCCATTCGTGTCCCGGAACGCTTGCAGACGTCCAGGATCGAGTAGAATCAACGCCATGCGCTCTGTCCAATAATTTTGAACCGGACAGCCGTGGGACAAGCCCGGGCATGACGAGTTTCGCTGAACCTCACCGCGCCTCTTCAAATCCTGCCAGCACCGAGGTCAGGTTCGCGCCCAGGATATCCGAGAGATAGCCGCCCTCCTGCACGAACACGGTCGGCAGGCCCATCTTCGCGATGGCCTGGCCGATGCGGCGGAAGCCCGGCGTGGTGACGGCGAGGCCCTTCAGCGGATCATGCTCGGAAGCATCGAGACCGAGTGCGATCACGAGCGCGCCGGGCGCAAAGGATTCGATCGCCTTGCGTGCGACGTCCATCGCCTGGATGTAACCGTCGTCGCCGGTGCCGATGGCGAGGGGGATGTTGAGGTTGGTGCCGAGGCCGGGTCCTTCGCCGCGCTCATGCGCGTAGCCCCAGACGAACGGGTAGTAGGCGGTCGGGTCGGCATGGATCGAGATCGTGTAGACGTCCGGCCGCGCATAGAAGATGCCTTGCGTGCCGTTGCCGTGATGGACGTCGACGTCGAGGATCACGACGCGCTCATGCTTCTGCCGCAGATGCGCCGCGGCAACCGCGCTGTTGTTGAGGAAGCAGAAGCCGCCGGCCATGTCGCGATAGGCGTGATGGCCGGGCGGACGGCAGAGCGCATAGGTCGCATCTTCGCCGTCCATCACCATCTGCGCGGCGGTGACCGCAACGTCGGTCGCGGCGCAGGCCGCAGCCCAGGTGCCTGGACCAATCGGCGCCGCGGTGTCGGCGGTGTGCCAGCCGAGCTTGCCGACGATGTGGGTCGGATAGGTCGCGGCATGGCGGACGGGATGAATGTTGCCGATCATCTCGGGACCGGAATCGCCGAGCGCCGTCCAGGCGTCCCAGGCTTCACTCAGGAACGTCAGGTATTCCGGGCTGTGAATGCGTGCACGCGGCCCCTGCCCGAACTTGGTCGGTTCGACCAATTGATGCTTGCCGTCCTTCAGCCCCCTGAGCAGGCGATCCGCGCGCTCGGGCTGCTCGGTGGTGCGCTTGACGACGCCACGCACCAGAAAGAATTGCGGATCGTGGCTGCGATGCAGTTCGGTATGGACGGCTTTCACTCAAACACTCCGTGGTCGCGTGCTCTGTTTTGACGCGTTTTCTTCACGCGAACCGGTATCCACTTCGCTCGAAAACGCTTTGAAGGTGCCACAGATGTCTTGATCGCTGCGGCCGCAGGAAGCAAGCAAGAAGAATGCCGTCCCTGCCGCACGGCCCTGCGCTGGCAGCAGAGCGCCTTTGAAGCGCTCAGCAGCGGCCGCGCTGAAGGCAGTGCTCGCGGCCCTGCTGGTCGGTGCGGAAGGACTCGACGAAGCCGCCCTGGCGCTGCGTGACGAAGACCGACTTGCCGTCGCTGCCGCCGAAGGCGAGGTTGGTCGGCTCCTTGGCCCTCAGCACGATCTCCCGCTCGACTGCGCCGTTCGGCTTCATCAGCACGATGGTGCCCTTGAGAATGCGCGCGACATAGAGACGGCCGGCAACGTCCGTGCGCAGGCCGTCGACGGTGTCGGGCTGAAACGCCTTGATCTGCTTGGCGCCGGTGAGCTCGTTGCCGTTGATCGCATAGGACCAGATCTGGCCGCTGCTGGATTCACCGACATAGAGCGTCTTGCCGTCCGGGCTGAGGTCGATGCCGTTGGTGGTGCCCATCGCGCGCGGCGCCGACATGACCTGGCCCTGCACCGTACCGTCGGCCCCCTTCGCAATGCGCCAGATGTGGCCTTCCCTGCCCTTCCAGTTCGGGTCGCTCGCGTAGATCGTGCCGTCGCGCGCGATCGTGATGTCGTTCGGCTGGCTCATCTCGTCGGAGTGGAACCAGACGACGGGCTCGGTCGCGCCCTTCGGGATCGCGAAGATGTTGTGCTTCTTGTAATCGGCGATGAACATGGTGCCGTCACGCGCGAAGCGGATGGCGTTGCCGATGCTGCCCTCAGGCAGTGCCGCGAACGGCTCCGACGCCGCGCCGCCCGCGGGCAGCTTGCCGATGGTGCCGGGCTTGCCGAGATTGACGACGAAGAGATTGCCGTCGAGATCGGCGGCGGGCCCCTCGATACCGAAGGTGTATTCGCCAGACGGCGTCACCTGCACGCTTTCGAACAATTTGGTCTCGGCGCAGGCGGGCGCCGTCGCCATGACGAGAAGGACGCTACTGCACAGGCACCAGAAATTCCTGCCGGATGTAATAGCCATCGCCGTCGCTGCACTCGCCGTTCAGAAAGGGATCGGCCGGCCGGAAGAATCGGCTGAAGCCGAGTTTGTCTACAGCGCTCCTTTGTGTCACGACAACGACCTTGGCGGCCGGTATTTCGCCGCATTCCTTGCTCGTTTTGCTGAAGAACTTGCGCTGCGGCGGGCCGGGCCTGATGCGCATCCGCGTGCCCGGGACCATTTTCGCGACCAGCAGGTCCGCGGTATCGAGCAGGCGCGTGTAGCCGGGCTCGGTCTTCGGCAGGCTTTCGCCGCCCGGCGGCATCAGCCGCTCGGCGCCGAGGCCGCGCAGCCGGGCGCGCAGCCTGCCGGATTCGGGATCATCAGGGTAAATCCAGCCGTCCTGAGACAGCATGAAGCGAAGCACCGCGCTGTCCTTCTCTGCCTCCGATTGCCCTGCCTGCAGGCCGAAATCGGAATGGCAGCCGACGCAATGCTTCTCGACCAGGCCCTTGCGCAGCGTGGTGAGGCGGATGCTGTTCTGAGCGTCCCTGGCGACGAAGGCTGCGAGCTGGTCGATCATCGCCTGGCTGCGCGTGTCGCAGGATAGCGGCTGCGGCGGATCGCCCGCAGCGCGATCGATGCGGATCACGGTCTGGTTCTTGTCCTCGACCAGCCAGATCGCGCCGTCCTCCGCGACCGTCATGCCGACCGGCGCGCCTTGCGGCCGCGCGCCGTTGACGCGGTGCCAGCCCGCAATCAGTTCCTCGAACGGCGCGGCGGCGACCTCGCCGGCATCGGTCTGGAAACTGCGCGTCGGATCGGCCGCGCAGCTGACGTGGTAACGCACCGGCGCCGGGCTCGGCTTGGGAAAGCCGTGGTCGTCGACGTCGTAGACGAGGACGCGGCTGCCGGTCGGGCGATAGCCGTGCAGGCCGACCAGTAGCTTGCCCTCCAGCTCCGGAAATCTGGCGCCGTGATAATAGAGCATCGCGAGCGGCGCACCGTGCGGCGGCATCAGCGAGAACGGCGCCTTGTAGAGCGCATTCGCCGTGCAGAGCGATTTGTAGACGCCGGATTGCAGCACGAGCCTGAATTCGGGACTCGGCGTCGACAGGTCGTAGCAATAGGGCCAGCCGTAATGCCTGCCCTGCTCGATCGCATTGATCTCCTCGTTCGGCTTGAAGATATCGGGCAGATCGCGGCCGTTCTCGCCCTGCAGGAAGGCGTAGCCGGCATCGGGGAAGTTCGGATGCAGCGCCAGCGCCATCGAGTTGCGCAGGCCGCGCGCGTAGACGGTGTGCGGCGGATCCGCATCGTTCGGCTTCAACGCCGGGAAGACGCCGCCTGTGGGCGGCATGAACAGCCAGATCGCGGCCATCGCGGAAGCCCCCTCGGCCGCTGCACAGGGCTTTGTGATCGGCGCCGGCGTGATGCAGTCGTCGCTGTGCGAGCCGACATTGACGAACAGCCGCCCGTTCCTGTCGAACACGAACTGCTTGAGCGGATGCGCGCTCTCGTCGAGCCTGGTGCCGCCAGGCAGCGTGATCCGGCGGCCAGGCATATGACGGATGATGGTCTCGACCGTGCTCCGTGGATTGTCGGCGAGCGGATCGAAGCGGAAGATCGTCTCGGCGCTCGAGGCATAGAGCTTCCTGTCCGGGCCGATCACCAGGCCGAATGGATATTCGACACCGGTCAAAAGCTCCTTGAACCGCTGCCCCTGGGGGGCGTGAGGATCGAGCAGCAGCAGCCGTCCATCGGTGTGGCCCCAGCCGCCCATGTCGACGACCACGAACAGGTCGCGGCCGGGCACCTGGACGATCGAGCGCGGAAATTTGAGATGATCCTCTTCGCTGGCGACCAGGCCAGCGCAGTATCCCGCCTTCATGTCGATCTGGATCCTGGGAAAGGCGAGGTCGCCGCTGCCGCAGGTCTCCGCGCCGATCGCATAGCCGCTCTTCCTCACCGGTTCGGAAGGCGCAGCCGAGCCGAGGCCAAGCAGCGCTCCGGCGACGATCGCGGCAAACAAGCGCAGGCTTCGGCATTCGAACGAGAATGTGAGGTAATTCACGGCTTCCCCCCGACTTTCGGTTCAAAGTTGTTCCATGTCGCAGGAACGCCGTCCAGTTGATGATCACCCCCCTGTGATAAAACCCGCAGGGGCCGTCGTGCCGACCAATATCCGTAGATTCCCTTACCGGGTTCGACCCGAATGTTTCGCAAATGCCTCGGGTGGTATCTCTTTGCCATCCCAATCGCTCTCTACCGGAGGCGCATATGGTCCAGGTCTATTTTCACTGCTCGAATACCGAGGGCACGCTGGTCGATCGTTACGGCGCCGCCGTCTCCAGTCTCACCGAGGCCCGCGACCGTGCCGCCCAGATCATGCGGTCGATGATCCTGACACCGAGCAACGAGGACTGGCGCGACTGGGTGATCCACGTCAGCGACGACGACGGCGAGGAAATTTTCGACCTCCCCTTCACTGCCATGCTCGGCAAGCCGCATTGAGGTGATGCCATGTTGCTCGCTTCACTGAGCCTCTTCCGCCAGCCTCTGAACTTCGTCGCCACCAAATGGCAGACGCTGATCAGGGTCGCGGGCGACCCGTACCGGCCCGAGTTGCACTACATGCGCGGGCCTGGCCCGAAATGGCACGCCAAGTATCAGGCCAGCCGGCTGAACCGCACGCTCTGAGCGCGGCTTCTTAGATTTCCCGAGAACGGTTTCTCCATCGTCATGCCCGGGCTTGTCCCGGGCATCCACGTTCTTGGCCACGACGAAGAACGTGGATAGCCGGGACAAGCCCGGCCATGACGGGTGGGATGAGCGTGCCCTACCTTACCTTCCCGTGAATTTCGCCTTGCGCTTCTCGACGAAGGCGTTGCGGCCTTCGACGGCGTCGGCACTCTTGCGGATCGTGGCCTGAAGCTCGATCTCGCGGCGGAACTGCGCCTCGTAGGTCGCGTGCTGACTCTCCTCGACCAGGGCGCGCGTTGCCACCAAAGCGCGGGTCGGACCATCGGCGAGACGGCGCGCCAGACCCAGCGCCTCGTCCATCAGCTTCGCGTCGTCGACGACCTGCCGCACCAGGCCGATCTCCTGGGCGCGCTCTGCCGTGAGCGGCTCGTTCAGGAGCATCAGCTCGAGCGCGCGCTGCCGGCCGATCAGCCGCGGCAACAGCCAGGTCGATCCGAGATCGGGCACCAGCGCGATGCGGCTGAACACCTGGATGAAGCTCGCCGACCGCGCCGCGACGATGATGTCACCGGCCATCGCCAGGCTGAAGCCTCCGCCGGCCGCCACGCCGTTGACGGCGACGACGACAGGCACGCGGCATTCGCGCAACGCCCTGAAGGCCGGCCAGTAGAATCGCATCACGCCCGCGGCGATGTCCTCGCCCAGCGCATCGGATGCCTTCAAATTCTGTCCCGAGCAAAAACCGCGGCCCGCGCCGGTCAGGATCAGCGCGCGGACGTCCTCGTCCTCAGTCATCTCGGCGACGGCGGCGGCGAGCGCGCCGAGCAGATCCGGCGTCATCGCGTTCAGGCTTGCCGGCTCGTCGAGCGTCAAAATCCCGACCGCGCCATCCCGCGCCTGTTTCACACCAGCCATGTCGCGTCTCCCCGTGGATGTTCTCGTTGGTCTCAATGTGCCATTGTCCGCGCGCTCCGCCAATTGCGAAGCTTCAAGGTCAGCGCAACGAAGCCAAGATAAAGACACAAGACGACATCATGCCTCACCAGTTCAGCCTCAACCAAACCGTCCACAAGCCCGCCGTCACGTCCAAGGGCGGCATCGTCGCTTCGCAATCGCGGCGGGCGGCTGAAGTCGGGGCAGAGGTGCTGGCGGCGGGCGGCGACTGCGTGGATGCGGTCGTCGCGACCACCTTCGCGCTCAACGTGCTGGAGCCCTGGAACAGCGGCATCGGCGGTGGCGGCGCAATGGTGCTCTACCGCGCCAAGGACAATCGCACCGAGGTGATCGACTACGGCATGTGTGCGCCGCAGAGCCTGCGCATCGCAGACTATCCGCTCAGCGGCGAAGGCGCGGCCTCCGATCTCTTCCCCTGGCCGCGGGTGAAGGACGACCGCAACATCCACGGCCCCGGCTCGATCGCCGTGCCCGGCGTCGTCGCCGGCATGGAGGAGGCGCATCGCCGCTACGCCAGGATGCCGTGGAAGGACTTGGTCGCCCCGGCCGTCGCCCTCGCTGGCGAAGGCCTGCTGGTCGATTGGTGGACCACGCTGACGATCGCGGGCTCGGCCGCCGACCTCAGGCGCTATCCCGCAAGCGCCGCAGCATTCCTGAAGGACGGACTGCCGCCGAGTGCGCCATGGGGAATCAAGGCCGAGACGCGGCTGCCGCAGGACACGCTCAAGGCGACGCTGTCGCATCTCGCCGCCGCGGGTCCGCGTGATTTCTACCAGGGCGATCTCGCCAGGAGCATCGCCTCCGACATCAAGGCCGACGGCGGCTCACTGTCGGTCGAGGACCTCACCGCGTTCCGCAGCCATTTGCGTGAACCACTGGCGATCCCCTATCGCGGCGGCAAGGTATTTGCGACGCCGGAGCTTACGGCCGGGCCGACCATGGCGCATGCGCTGCGCCTGTTGCAGGAGGGTCTGAAGCCGGCCAGCGCGCCGGACGCGGCCGCCTATGTCGAATATGCGCTCGCCTTGCAGGCGGCCTTCCGCGAGCGGCTCAAGGACATGGGCGATGCCGACGGCAAGCGCTCGCTCGGCGCCGAATATCTGGCGCCCGCCTGCACCACGCATTTTTCCGGGGTTGACCGCCATGGCAACATCGCCGCGGTGACGCAGACGCTGCTCTCGTCCTTCGGCTCGAAATATGTGACGCCGCACACCGGCATCGCCATGAACAACGGCATCATGTGGTTCGATCCGACGCCGGGCACCACCAACTCGCTCGCGCCCGGCAAGCGCTGTCTCTGCAACTATACGCCCGTCATCGCCGAGACCAGGGACGGCAAGCGCCTCGCAGTCGGCGCCTCCGGCGGCCGCCGCATCCTGCCGTCGGTGATGCAGCTCGTCTCCTTTGCGATGGATTACGGCATGGATTTGGATGCCGCGATTCATCAGCCACGGATCGATGCCAGCGAGGGCGCGGTCGTGATCGGTGACGCCCGCCTGCCGGCGAACGCGCGCGAGGCCCTGGCGGCGCGCTTCGATTATGAGGAGACGAAGATACAGGCCCTGCCGCAGAAATTCGCCTGCCCGAGCGTGGTGATGCGCGAGGGCGACACGAATTCGGGCGCGGTCGAGATCTTTCAACCGTGGGCCGAAGCGGTGGCCGAAGACTGAGTCCGTTTGACGGGAGAGGGTGCCAGCGGTGAACCGCGAGCACGTCGCAAGCGAGATGCGCCAGCATGCGTTGAGGCGATGCGCGGTTGCGCACCTCCGCGAGCGTCACGACTCCTCCACATTTGCAAGGAACTTACCCGCACGCCGTTCGTTCGTTGAACGGACAAGTGCGCCCGCCCCACTGGAGGACATGATGAAGAAACTTGCGCTCGCCGCCTCGCTGATCATTGCAGCCGGCCTCACGCTGACCAATCCTGCGCTGGCCAAGGGCGGGCATGGGCACGGACACGGAGGCGGTCATGGCCATGGGATGGGCCATCATCACCACGGCACGCCGCCCGGATGGTCGCATGGACGCAAGGTCGGCTGGCGCGGTCACGGGTGCCCGCCCGGACTGTGGAAGCAGGGCCGCTGCTGACGCGAGCAGCATTGTTGACGAGGCGTCGCCCGTAACGAGGCGGCGCCTTTTTTAGATGCCAAGACGATCGCGCACGCGGCCCGCGATCACGGCGGTGGTCACGCCCACCGGCCAGAATGCGTGCATTGGGATCGGCTTGATGCCCGTGACGGGCATGTCGATCTCGGTCCCGGCGTCGCCGATCAGCCGGCGGGCGAGCTGCGCGCCCATCGCGGTCGCGAGCGCGACGCCGCGGCCGTTACAGCCGAGCGAGATCAGGATGCTCTCCGCGGGCTCGTGCACATGCGGGTAATGATCCCCGGTGATGGCGAGCCGGCTGTTCCAGCCGTGCGTCCAGGCGACGCCCTTGAGCTGCGGCCACAGCCGCTCGGCATAACGCATGAGATAGGCGACGTCGTTGGGCGAGTTGATCCAGCGCATCGGGCCGCGACCGCCCATCAGGAGGCGGTTCTGCTGATCGATGCGGTAATAGACCGTGATGTGGCCGCTCTCGTAGAGCACGGGACGTGTCGGCATGATGGAGCGGGCGACCGCGTCGGAGAGCGGCGCGGTGGCGGCGATCGAGGAAAATACCGGCACGATGGTGCGGCGAAGCGCCGGCCAGAGATCATCAGTAAAACCGTTGGTGGCGAGCAGGACCTTGTCCGCATGCACGACCGCGCGCGGCGTCTCGATGCGCCAGCGCGAGCCGTCACGGCGCAGTGACAGAGCGGGCGTCTCGCCATGCACCTTTGCGCCCGCGGAGATCGCGGCGCGCGCCAGGCCGCGGGCATAGCTGAGCGGATGCAGATCGCCGCCGCGCGCATCGAGCATGGCGCCGATGTAGCGGTCGGTGCCGGTCATCTCGCGCAGCTGCTCACGGTTCAGGTACGTCACCGGCATGCCGCGGCGGATGCATTGCTGCGCCGTTTTCTCGATCGCGGCGGCGCTGGCTTCGTTATAGGCCGCGCGCAGCGTGCCGTTCTGCCGCGCCTCGCAGGGAATCTGGTAGCGGCGGATCAGCTCGTGCGTGAAGTTCGTGGTGCCGTAGGAGAATTCGATCATGCGGCGGCCGAGGTCCACGCCGAAATCCGCCTCGATCTGATCAGGGTCGTGCTTCAGGCCGGGATTGGTATGGCCGCCGTTGTTGCCCGATGCGCCCCAGCCCGGCTCCTGCGCCTCGAGCACCAGCGCCTCGACGCTCTGCTCGGCCAGATGCAACGCGGTGGACAGGCCGGTGTAGCCGCCGCCGATGATCGCGACGGAGACGGTCTTGTCACCATCGAGCGGCGGCGTGGCCACCGCCGCGACGGCGGTGTCGGCGTAGAGCGAGGGCGGCAGAGGCAGGCGCGTCATGGCGAAGTCCGGTCAGAGCGGATGCAGCACGCGGCGCAAGAAGTCCTGCGTCCGTGCGTGCTGCGGTTGATTGAGCACCGATTTCGCCAGCCCCTGCTCGACGATGACGCCGCCGTCGATGAACAACACACGGTCAGCGACATCGCGGGCAAAGCCCATCTCGTGGGTGACGACGACCATGGTCATGCCGTCGTCGGCGAGCTTGCGCATCACGCCGAGGACGTCGCCGACCAATTCGGGATCGAGCGCCGAAGTCGGCTCGTCGAACAGGATCGCCTTGGGTTGCATCGCGAGCGCCCGCGCGATCGCGACGCGCTGCTGCTGACCGCCGGAGAGCTGCGGCGGATGTGCGTCGGCCTTCTCGGCGAGTCCCACTTGCGCCAATAGCGCGCGGCCGCGCTCGAGCGCTGCGGCACGCGTTTCCTTCTTCACATAAAGCGGCCCTTCGACCACGTTCTCGAGCGCCGTCCGATGCGGGAACAGGTTGAAGCGCTGGAACACCATCGAGACCTGGGTGCGGATGTTCACGATCGACGGCGCATCGCGGTCGACCTTCAGTCCCTCGACGCTGATTTCGCCGCGGTCATAACTCTCCAGCCCGTTGATACAGCGCAGGATCGTGGACTTGCCGGAGCCTGACGGCCCGATGATGCAGACCACCTCGCCCTTCTCGACGCTCGCCGTGATGCCCTTGAGCACCTCGACCTTGCCAAAACTCTTGTGGACGTCGCTCAGCTCGATCATCGCTTGCCGGCCCGCTTCTCGAAATGACGGACCAGCAGGATCAGCGGAATGCTCATGGTGAGATACATCAGCGCCACCAGCGTGAACACGTTGGTGTTCTTGAAGGTCGAGGACGCGATCAGCTTGCCTTGCAATGCGAGCTCGGCGACCGTGATGGTCGAGGCCTGCGAGGAGTCCTTCAGCATCATGATCATGACGTTGCCGTAGGGCGGCAGCACGATCCGCACGGCCTGCGGCAGCACAACGCGGCGCATGGTCAGCCACCAGCCCATGCCGATCGACTGCGCCGCCTCGATCTGCCCCTTGTCGATGGCCTCGATGCCGGCGCGGAAATTCTCGGCCTGATAGGCCGAATAGGCAATGCCGAGCCCGAGGATCGCGGCCTGCAGGGCCGACAGCGTGACACCGAGATCGGGCATCACGAAATAGAGGTAGAACAACAACACGATGATCGGGATGCCGCGGATCACGTTGATCAGGCTGGCGCTGAGCATCGACAGCGCCTTGATGCCGGAGACCCGCATCATCGCCCAGATCAGGCCAAGCACCGTCGAGAGCAGCAGCGAGCCGATGGTGACGACGATCGTCAGCGCGACGCCGCTCATCAGGATCGGGAAGAACTCGGCGGCGTCGTGCCAGAAGCCTTTCATCGGGCAGCCTTCAACAATCGGACGCTATCGATCAACCTTGTGCCTTCTGACCCCACTTCTCGAGGATCTTGTCGATGGTGCCGTTGGCCTTCAGCTTCGCCAGCGACGCGTTGATCTTGCCGAGCAGCGCGCCCTCGCCCTTGCGCACGCCGATGCCGACCGAGCCGACGGTGACAGGCTTGTAGCTGTCGACCAGCCGCACATCAGCAAAGCCGCCCTGCTTCAGATTGTAGGCGAGGATAGGATAGTCGGCGAAGCCGGCCTTGAGACGGCCGGTGTTCACGTCGCGCATGATGTCGGGAATGGTGTCGTAGGCCTTGACGTCGGCGAACAGGCCGGACTTCTTCAGTGCATCGACGAAGGCGGTGCCGACCTGGGCGCCGACCGTCTCGCCCTTCAAGTCCTCTTGCGTGGCGTAGGCCTTGGTGTCGCTCTTCGGCACAACGAGGCCTTCGCCGTAGGTGTAGATCGGGTCCGAGAAGTCGACGACTTCCTTGCGCGGCGCGGTGATGAACATTGCGGCCGCAATGATGTCGATCTTGCTCGACGTCAGCGACGGGATCAGCGCCGAGAACGCCATCGGCTCGATCTGGACGTTGAGGCCGGCATCCTTGCCGATCTCGGTGACGAGATCGACCATGATGCCCTGGATCGTGTTGGTCTTGGTGTCAAGGAAGGTGAAGGGAATGCCCGTCGGCGTCGAGCCGACCTTCAGCACCTGCTGCGCCGAAGCCGGCACCACGGCGCTAAGAGCGAGCGCCGCGACCGCGGCCTGAACAAAACGCTTCATCGCATCCCCCTTTGGGTCTGGCCGATGGCGGCGCTCGCACATGTCGTGATCAGACGTTGCGGGCCAAGCCGTTTCGGCCTATTTTCACCAATATGAAAATTTGGTCACACTTTCGCGGGTGATGCAAGTGGTTTTCATGCACATGAAGGAAGCGGTTTGACGTGAGCGGTGGCAAAAGAATGCGCAGACCGGCCGCCGCAAAGCCGGTGAAGAAGGTGAAGGCCAGAAAGGCACCGGTCAAGGCTGCCACCAACCCGGCCGAGCCCGCGATGGACGTAGCGGTCGGTCGCCGCATCCGCGATCTCAGGCGCGTCAGGCAGTTCTCGCTGGAGACGGTCGCCGCGCGCACGGAGCTGTCGATCGGCTTCCTCAGCCAGATCGAGCGCGGCCTGTCGTCGCCGTCGCTGCGCGTGCTGGCGACACTTGCCGACGTGCTCGGCGTCGGCATCGCCGCGCTGTTCGGCGCGAGCCCGAGCGCCGACGGCGCGTCCGATCAGGTGGTCACGCGCGGGCTGCAGCGACCCGAACTGAAGCTCTGGCGCACCGGCGTCTCCAAGCAATTGCTGAGTCCGGCGAGCGCCGACAACAAGCTCAATCTGTTCCTGGTGCATCTGGAGCCCGGCGGCTCCACCGGCGACGAGCTCTACACCCATGACGGCGAAGAGGCCGGCCTCGTGCTCGAAGGCGAGATGATGCTGACGGTGGACAGCGAGACCTGGTCGCTGAAGACGGGCGACAGCTTTCGGTTTGCGAGCCGTCGGCCGCACCGGTTTTCAAATCCGGCTGAGGATGCGAAGGCCGTGGTGCTGTGGGTGAACTGCGTGACGGGGGCGGGGTAGCGCGCATCGCTTTGATGTGCTGAGATATCTTGACCGCGTCATTCTGAAAGAAGCTCGATGGACGACTTTATTGTTGCGGCCATCCACCAGCGATTAAAGACGAAACTCACCGATCTTGGCGGAGGTTCACGCGCGAGATTGACACGTAGCAACCCTGCTGATGTCGCATCCGACGAACAGCGGCTCGGTTTCTCGTTCCCGCCCCTCTTGAAACGAATTTACGCCGAGATCGGCAATGGTGGATTTGGGCCTGGGTACGGTCTAATCGGGTTCACCAATGGCGCGCCGGACGATACCGGCAAAACCGGCCCGGCCATTTATGAGCAGTTCCAGGGCGACTGTGCCGACGAGCCGAATTGGAAGTGGCCTTCGAGACTTCTGCCTGTCTGCCATTGGGGATGCGCGATCTTATCCTGCGTAGATTGTGCAGACGAAAATTTCCGGATTCGCATGTTCGACCCGAATGTCTATGACGGCTCCGATTGGAATGAAGCCTTCTTCGACGAAGCTCCTAGCTTTGCGCGATGGATGGGTGATTGGGCTTCGGGCACCGATCTTTGGAAGGCGATGTACGGTGACGAAGGACCCGTCACCAGGTTTCTCGCTGAACGCGCATCAATGCGCTGAAGCCAATTATCCGAACCGGTGATCGTACCGATCCACCGTCAGCTCACTCACGTCGATGTCCGGCTTCTTGCCCGACAGCATGTCCGCGAGCACGCGGCCCGAACCGCACGACATGGTCCAGCCGAGCGTGCCGTGGCCGGTGTTGAGGTGGAGGTTGGCGTATTTTGTCGGACCGATCACGGGCGGACCATCGGGCGTCATCGGACGCAGGCCGCTCCAGAACGTCGCCTTGGAGAGATCGCCGCCGCGCGGAAACAGATCGGTCAGCGAATGATCGAGCGTGGCACGCCGCGCGTCGTAGAGCTGGCTCGAATAGCCGGAGATCTCGGCGGTACCGCCGACGCGGATGCGATTGCCGAGGCGGGTGATCGCGACCTTGTAGCTCTCGTCCATCACGGTCGATTCCGGCGCGCCGGAAGCGTCCTTGATCGGCACCGTGATCGAATAGCCCTTCACCGGATAGACCGGCAGCGAAATGCCGAGCGGCGCGGCGAGCCGCGACGACCAGCTTCCGAGCGCGAGCACATAAGCGTCCGCCTGCAACATGCCGGCACTGGTGGCGACGCCGCTGACGCGCGCACCGTCGGTGAGGATGCGGTCGATGCCGGTGTTGAACATGAAGCGCACGCCGAGCGCCTCGGCGTGCTTGGCCAGCGCCTGCGTGAACATGTGGCAGTCGCCGGTCTCGTCTTGCGGCAGCCGAAGTCCACCGGCGAACTTTTCCTTCACGCCTGATAGCGCCGGCTCGACCGCGATGCAGCCTTCGCGGCTCAGAACCTCGAAGGGCACGCCATATTGCTTGAGCACGGCGATGTCTTCACCGGTGCCGTCGAGCTGGGACTGATAACGGAACAGCTGGAGCGTGCCCTGCGAGCGCTCGTCATACTGAATGCCGATGTCGCGGCGCAGATCGCGCAAGGCATCGCGGCTGTATTCCGCGATCGGGATCATACGGCTCTTGTTGACCGCGTAGCGCTCGCTGGTGCAGTTGCGCAGCATCTTGAGCAGCCAGACCCACATCACAGGATCGAGCTTCGGCCGGATCACCAGCGGGCCGTGCTTCATCAAGAGCCACTTGACCGCCTTCACCGGCACGCCGGGCCCGGCCCAGGGCGAGGAATAGCCGGGCGACACCTCGCCGGCATTGGCGAAAGAGGTCTCCAGTGCCGGTTCGGGCTGACGGTCAACGACCGTCACTTCGTGGCCGGCACGTGCGAGGTAGTAGGCAGAGGTGACACCGATGACACCGCTGCCGAGGATCAGAACTTTCACGCTTGGTCAAACTCCCGCGGCATCACGCTCGCCGCTGCAAGGAAACAACTCACAACGGCGAGAGCAATTATCAGGCCACCCGCTTGATGGCATCGCCCAGGATCGACACGATGTCGTCGATGTGGCTCTTCTCGACGATGAGCGGGGGCGACAGCGCAAAGGAGTCGCCGCTCATGCGGAAGTACAATCCGCGATTGAAGCAGTCGACCATCACGTCGTAGCCACGCGCACCGACCGTGCCGTCGCGCGGTGACAGCTCGACCGCGCCCATCAGGCCGCAATTGCGGATGTCGACGACGTTGGGCAGCCCCTTGAGCGAATGCAGCGCATCGCGCCAATATTCGGCGATCGATGCACCGCGCGTCAGCAGGCCCTCGTCCTTGTAGATGTCGAGCGTCGCGATGCCGGCGGCGCAGGCCGTCGGATGCGCCGAATAGGTGTAGCCGTGGAACAGCTCCATCTGGTTCTCGGGGCCGACCATCAGGCCGTCATGCACCTTGCGGCTCGCGAACACCGCGCCGCAAGGAATGGTGCCATTGGTGATACCCTTGGCGGTCGTCATCAGGTCCGGCGTGACGCCGAAGAAGTTGGCGGCGAACGGCGTGCCGAGGCGACCGAAGCCGGTGATGACTTCGTCGAAGATCAGGAGAATGCCGTGCTTGTCGCAGATCTCGCGCAGGCGCTGGAGATAGCCCTTCGGCGGCGGCAGCACCGCGGTCGAGCCCGGCACCGGCTCGACGATGACGGCGGCGATCGTCTCGGCGCCGTGCAAGGCCACCAGCCGCTCAAGATCATCGGCGAGCTCCGCGCCGTGCTCGGGCTGGTCCTTGGCGAAGGCGTTGCGGGTCAGATCATGGGTGTGGCGGATGTGGTCGACGCCCGGCAGCAGGGTGGCGAAGGCGCGGCGGTTGGCGACCATGCCGCCGACCGACGTCCCGCCGAAGCCGACGCCGTGATAGCCGCGCTCGCGGCCGATCAGGCGGGTGCGGCTCGCCTGGCCGTTGGCGCGATGATAGGCGAGCGCGATCTTCAGCGCGGTGTCGACCGACTCGGAGCCGGAGTTGGTGAAGAAGATGCGGTCGAGGCCCTTCGGCGCGATCTCGGCGAGGCGCTCGGCGAAGTCGAACGCCAGCGGATGGCCCATCTGGAACGACGGCGCGAAATCCAGCGTCATCAGCTGCCGCTCGACAGCAGCGGCGATCTGCTTGCGGCCGTGGCCGGCATTGACGCACCAGAGGCCGGCGGAGCCGTCGATCACCTTGCGGCCGTCGACCGTGGTGTAGTGCATGCCCTCGGCCGAGGAGAACAGCCGGGGCGCCTTCTTGAACTGCCGGTTGGCCGTGAACGGCATCCAGAACGAGTCGGTCTTGATAGTGTTCGGAATCTGATGAAGGGTCACGGCCACGCTCCTTTGCTGACCCTCTAGCAGAGCCACGGCTTCAAAAGCGCAACAAGTCCTTTTCTGGCGAGCTGCAAGCCATTGATTTCACTGGGGCTGCCGGTCCATATTTGCGCGATCCGCAACACCTGCAACACGGGACTTGGCCATGAGCGTCGACATCGGTGGACGGCTGCGATTCATCCGGGCACGCCACAAGCTGTCGCAGCGCGAGCTGGCCAAGCGCGCAGGCGTCACCAATTCGACGATCTCGCTGATCGAATCCAACCAGATGAACCCGTCGGTCGGCGCGCTCAAGCGCATCCTCGACGGCATCCCGATGGGGCTCGCCGAGTTCTTCGCGCTCGAACCGGAGTCGCGGCGCAAGATTTTCTACCGCGCGGAGGAGCTGACCGAGGTCGGCAAGAAGCCGATCTCGTATCGCCAGATCGGCGACAATCTGTTCGGCCGCAGCCTGCAGATCCTGAAAGAGCGCTACGAGCCCGGCAGCGACACCGGACGCGTGCACCTCGTCCATGACGGCGAGGAAGGCGGCATCGTGATTTCGGGCAAGCTCGAAGTTACCGTCGAGGACGAACGCCGCATCCTCAATCCGGGCGATGCCTATTATTTCGAGAGCCGCCGCCCGCACCGCTTCCGCTGCGTCGGCGGCAAGCCGTGCGAGGTGATCTCGGCCTGCACGCCGCCGACGTTCTGAAGCGCGATCAGCCGCCGTTATCTTACGGAGATTGAGCCATCTCAATATCCGCGCGGCAGACCGCTATATATTACGAACCGTAGCCGAGCAGCCTGGCTTAGAGGTGCTGAGGTTATGGCCCCGGACTCCTAGGTACTCCGGGGCCGCTTCGTAACAGGGCTCGCAGATGAAGATCACGCTCGCCAATGCAGAGGCTGCGCTCGACGAAGTCCAGCGCGATGCCGACAAGCTCCATTCGCGCGAACTGCGCAAGGCCATTGCCGCCTACATCGAGACGCAGCGAGAGGCGCTCAAGGCGCTCCGCAAGAAGCTGCATTAGCAGTACGCGGCGGAGCGAGAAGAGCTCGCCCCGCCTTTTGCCTCAACGCTGGGTCAGCAATTCCTCGATCCGGATCGGGAAGCGGCGGACACGCACGCCGGTCGCGTGCCAGACGGCGTTGGCGACCGCGCCGGCGCTGCCAGTGATGCCGATCTCGCCGACCCCCTTGATGCCGAGCGCATTCACATGCGGGTCGTGCTCCTCGATTGTGATCACGTCGAGCGGCGGCACGTCGGCATTCACGGGGATGTGGTACTCGCCGAGATTGGCATTCATGATCCGGCCGCTGCGGCGGTCGGTGATGGCCTCCTCATGCAGCGCGAAGGACAGCCCCCAGATCATGCCGCCGAACAGCTGGCTCCTGACCAGATGCGGGTTGACGATCCGCCCCGCGGCGAAGGCGCCGATCATGCGGGTGACGCGGATCTGGCCGAGGTCGGGATCGACCTTCACCTCCGCGAACACCGCGCCGTGGGCGTGCATCGCATATTGCTCCATCGCCGCGGGGTTCGGCGCGCCGGTGCCGCGGGCCTCGACCTCGGCGAGGCCAGCGCGCGCGAGGATCTCCGCGTAGCTCTCGCTTCGGCTTTCGTCGTCACGCCGGATCAGTCTGCCGTCTCGTGCGATCACACCGGCGTTGCCGGCACCGAACAGCGGCGATCGCTCGTCGTTCGTTCCGAGATCGGCGAGCTTTGCAATCACGGCCGCGCCGGCGCTGTGGATCGCAGCACCCGCGGTTGCCGTGTGCGCGGAGCCGCCGGCAATGCCGGCATCCGGCAGGTCGGACGTGCCGGCCTTGAATTCCACATGATCGATATCGAGACCGACGGCATCGGCTGCGATCTGCGCGAGCGCCGTCCAGGCGCCCTGCCCCATGTCATGGGCGCCGATCCCCATCGCGCCGGACCCATCGCGGCGGATCACGGCGCGCGCTTCGGCCTGGAACATCAGCGCCGGGAATGTCGCCGTGCCCATGCCCCAGCCGACCAGATGGCCGGCATCATCGCGCATCTGCCGCGGCTGGAGCGGTCGCTTCGTCCAGCCGAAACGCGCCGCGCCCTGCTCGTAGCAGGCACGCAGTGCCTTGGAGGAGAACGGCTTGCCGCTGATCGGCTCGACCTCGGCGTAGTTCTTCAGGCGGAAGGCAAGCGGATCGATGCCGCAGGCCCAGGCCATCTCGTCGATCGCACTCTCCAGCGCGATCGAACCGGTCGCCTCGCCGGGTCCGCGCATGAACAGCGGCGTGCCGGTGTTGACGCGCACGGCGTCGTGCGAGGTACGGATCGCCGGCGCCGCATAGAGCGTGTGCGAGGCATCGGCCGCGGGCTCGTAGAAATCGTCGAACGTGCTCGATACGGTTCTGGCATGGTGATCGAGCGCGGTGAGACGTCCCTCGCCATCGGCGCCGATGCGCAAGCGCTGGCGCGTCGGCGCGCGATGACCGACCGGGCCATACATCTGCTCACGACGCAGCACGAGCTTGACCGGCTTGCCGACCAGCTTGGCCGCCATGATGCCGAGGACCGGCGGACCGCCCATGAGTCCCTTCGAACCGAAGCCGCCACCGAGGAACGGGCTGCGGATGTGAATCTTGTCGTGCGCGATGCCGAACAACTCGGCCATACGCGCGAGCGACAGCTTCAGGCCCTGGGTCGGCATGTCCACGGACAGCCTGTCGCCATCCCAGTGAGCCACGATCGCATGCGGCTCCATCGCGTTGTGATATTGCGGCGGCGTCTCGTAGGTCGCATCGATCCGCTTGTCGGCGGAGGCAAGGCCCGTCTCGACATCGCCGCGATGATTTTCCGTGGGGTTGCCGACGCCGACGACGGGCGGCACGAAACTCTCGCCGGCGTCGAGTCCGACCAGCGGAGGCAGCGTCTCGTAGCGCGGCGCGAGCAACGCCGCGCCTTCCGTGGCCGCTTCCAGCGTTTCGGCGATCACGACGGCGATCGGCTGATTGGCGTAGCGGACCTCGTTGCTCTGCAACGCCTCCATCCGGAACACGAACGGATTGGTCTTGATCTCCGGATCGACCGCAAGCTGTGGCTTGTGATCGGGCGTCATGACGTCGACCACGCCGGGATGCCGCTTGGCAGCAGCGACATCGAGCGACGTCACGCGGCCGCGCGCGATGCCGGCGACGGCGATCACCGCAAACAGCATGCCGGGTGGATGATTGTCGGCGGCGTAGGTCGCCTGTCCCTTGACCTTGAGGATGCCGTCGCGGCGGGTCAGCGGCTGGCCGATGTTCGAGCCGTGGCGCAGATGGGCCGGCGCGCTGGTCAGATTGAGCTCAGGCATGAATGGCTCCAGACGTCGAAGCAAAAGGAGAGGCCGGCAGCGCGGGAATCCGCACGGGCGTACCGGCAGCGGCAAGGGTCAGCGCGCGCACGACGATGCGGCGTGCGAGCTCGATCTTGAAGGCGTTGTCGCCGGACGGCTTTGCGTCGGCGAGCGCGCGCCGGGCGGCTTCCTGGAAGGCGGCGGCCGTCGGCGCGACGCCCCTGAGCACGTCCTCCGCGGCGCGAACGCGCCACGGCTTTGCGGCGACGCCGCCAAGCGCAAGCCGCGCCTCCGCGATCTTGCCGTTCTCGATCCGCAACGCAGAAGCGGCCGATACGACGGCGAAGGCGTAGGACGTTCGCTCACGAACCTTCAGGTAGCGCGCATGCGCGGCGAAGCCGCGCGCGGCGGGCGGCAGGCGCACTGCGACGATGAGATCACCGGGTTCGAGCGCGGATTCACGCTCGGGTGTATCGCCGGGCAGGCGATGCAGGTCGTCGAGCGCGACTTCGCGACGGCCGTTCCTGCCCTCGATCTCGACGATGGCGTCGAGCGCAACCAGCGGCACGCAGAAGTCGGATGGATGCGTAGCGATGCAGCTCTCGCTCCAGCCGAGCACGGCATGGCTACGATTCTCGCCGCCGAGGGCATCGCAGCCGGTGCCGGCCTCGCGCTTGTTGCAGCGGCTGGCGGTGTCGTAGAAATACGCACAGCGTGTCCGTTGCAGCAGATTGCCGCCGACGGTGGCGGCGTTGCGCAGTTGCGCTGACGCGCCGGAAAGGAGCGCTTCGGCTACGGCGGGATAGGACTTCGCGAAGTTTGCGTCATGCGCGAGATCGGCGTTGCTGACGAGCGCGCCGATGCGCAACGATCCGTCGGCGAGGGTCTCGATCTGATCGAGACCGTCGAGATGCGTGAGATCGACCAGACGATCCGGACGGCTGACGCCGCCCTTCATCAGATCGAGCAGGTTGGTGCCGGCGGCAAGATAAGCGGCGCCCGGCTGGGCCGCGGCGGCAACGGCCTCCGTGACCGTGGCAGGCCTGACATATTCGAACTGTTTCATGCGGAGCGCCTCTGGTTGGTCTCGTCGGCGCCGGCCTGCGCCTCGAGCACGGCATCGACGATGCCGGCATAGGCGCCGCAGCGGCACAGATTGCCGCTCATGCATTCACGGATGCGCTCGGGATCGTTGCCGGCCTGGGCCTCGCTCATCATGCCGATCGCGCTCATGATCTGGCCGGGCGTGCAGAAGCCGCACTGAAAACCGTCATGGGCGATGAAGGCGGCCTGGACAGGGTGAAGCTGGTCGCCGCGCGCAACGCCCTCGATGGTGAGGATGTCGGCGCCATCATGGCTGATGGCGAGCGCGAGGCAGGAGTTGATGCGCTTGCCGTCGACGAGAATGGTGCAGGCGCCGCACTGGCCGCGGTCGCATCCCTTCTTGGTTCCGGTCAGATGGAGGCGCTCACGCAGGAGATCGAGCAGCGTGACGCGCGGATCGTCGAGGACGAAGTCGCGCCGCGCACCGTTCACGGTGAGGCTGATGGAGTGGTTCATACAAGGCTCCGATCAGATATGGACATGGCTCATCGCGCAGCGCGCCACCGCCGTGGCCGCCGTCGATATCGCATCGCCCGGGCATGACCCGAGCTGACACCGGCGAAGATACGGAGGCTGCCTCCGCTTAACAAGGGCCGCCAGAAAATATTTGGAATTCGTCAAAAGCCCGTGGGCGACCAACGCGATGCAGCCCTGCGAGGGTCCAACACGGGTTCAATCTAACCAATTCGTGATCTACATTGCCTGATATGGACGACCACGCCGACCAGATTCGCAAACCCCGCGCCGATGCCGTGCGCAATCGCGAGCGCGTGCTCGAGGCCGCGAAAGTCGTGTTCAATGCCGGCGGGCCTGAAGCGAGCCTCGAGGCCGTGGCAAAGCGCGCCGGCGTCGGCATTGGCACGCTCTATCGGCATTTCCCGACGCGCGAGGATTTGTTCGAGGCGGTGTACCGGCGCGAGGTCGAGCAGCTCAGCGAGCTCGCCGAGCAATTGAAGAACGCCAAGGACCCGGTCGATGCGCTCAGGCGCTGGCTGCGCTCCAATGTCGAATTCGTCGCCACCAAGAAAGGCATGTCGGCCGCACTGGCGCTGACGTTCCAGAGTTCCTCGGACCTCGCGGCGTTCTCGATAGACCGGCTGACCAAGGCGATCGGCTCGCTGCTCGATCGCGCGGTCGCGGCCGGCCAGATGCGCGGCGATGTCAGTCCGGAGGATTTGCTCAGGGCCTTGATCGGCATGTGCTACATGCACGACCAGCCAGGCTGGCAGTCGTCAGTGCTGCGGATGCTCGACGTGTTCGTGGACGGCCTGCGCGTGCAACCGGCCGCCAAGGCGCACACGGCCAAAGTGGCGAAGCCGGCCGCAAAACGGAAGCGATAGTCCAGCTGACGTGCTAGGATCGGTGCCGCCGGGATCTCAACGCGGAGCTTGCCATGCGCATTGCCGCCTTGCTCGTCGCAATCAGTTTTGCCCTTGGCGCCCCTCCGGCATTCGCCGATGATATCGCCGCGGCGCAAGGCGTCATCCGCGCCCAGGAACAGGCATTCGTCCACGACGATGCGGCCGCGGCCTATTCCTACGCCGCCCCGGCGATTCGGGAGATTTTCCCCGCGCCTGACATCTTCATGTCCATGGTGCAGAACGGCTACGCGCCGGTCTACCGGCATAAGAGCTTCGAGTTCGGCGACAGCAAGAGCGAAGGCAGCTGGATTGCCCAGCACGTCCACATCGTCGATGCCGACGGCAACGCCTGGGAAGCGCTCTACACGCTCGAGCAGCAGGGCGATGGCAGCTACAAGATCACCGGCTGCTCACTCTTGAAGGTGGGACAGGAAGCCTAAAGCGCGATGAGATTTGGATGAATCGTCATCGCGCTTTAGGTTGTTGTTTGCGCATGATTTTTCCGGAAAACCGCTTCGCACTTTTCCGGATCATGCTTTAGGTCGCGAACCCCGGGCCGGCCTTTGTCGCGCTCATCCGCGCGCGGATCAGCAGCAGCAGGACGATGCCGATATTGAGCGCATTCCAGGCGACGCCGTTGGCGAAGGCTGCGCCGTAGGAGCCGGTGGCGTCGAAGATGACGCCCGACACCCAGCCGCCGAAGGACATGCCGAACACCGAGGCAAAGATCACGATGCCGACGCGGGTTGCGGCCTCCTTCGCCGGCATCGCCTCGCGCACGATGATGGCGTAGCTCGGCACGATGCCCCCCTGGAACAGACCGAACATCGCGGAGATGAGATAAAGCGAGGCGAGGCTGTCGAAGAACAAGTAGAACACCAGCGCAAAGCCCTGCGCGAGCGATCCGATCAGCAGCGTGCGGATGCCGCCGATCTTGTCGGCGAGATAGCCCGAGCCGATGCGGCTGACGATGCCGCAGCCCATCATCAGCGACAGCATCTCGGCGCCGCGGGCGACGCCGTAACCAAGATCGCCGCAATAGGCGACGATATGCACCTGCGGCATCGCCATCGCCACGCAGCAGGAGATGCTGGCGATCGAGAGCAGCACCGTCAGCGTGTTGGTCGACAGCTTGAGATCGACCCGCGGCGGCGGCGCGTTGGCATGATCACGGGTATGGTCGTCGCCGATCTGTGCGCGCAGGACGAGGACCAGAAGCGCCATCGTGCTCGCGCAGACGATGCCGATGCCGATATGGGTGGTGCGCCAGCCGGCGGTCTGCGTACCCCAGCTCACGATCGGCGGCCACATCGTGCCGGCGACGTAATTGCCGCTGGCGACGATGGTCACGGCAAGCCCGCGGTAGCGCTCGAACCAGTGCGAAGCCTCCGCCATCAGCGGCGCGAAGGTCGCGGACGTGCCGAGGCCGATCAGGAAATACGCCGCGACGAACTGCCAGAGCTGAGTTGACAGGCCCGCAAGCACATTGGCGACGGCTAGAAAAGCAATGCTGATCGCCATCGCGGACACGATGCCGAACCGGTCGGTGATCTTGCCGGCGATCACGCCGCCCAGCCCGAAACCGAACATCATCAGCGTGAAGGCCAGCGACACCGCGCCGCGTGTGGCACCGAATTCCGCCTGCACCACGGGAATCACAACCACGACCGCCCACATGCCGACGGCGCCGATCGAGCCGATCACCAGCGCGATGACGAGCCGCATCCATGCCTGACGGGAATCAGGGCTGAACGAATCAGGCGTTTGTCCTGGATGATTTGGCGCGTGCACGGGCCGGAACATGGCCCGCGGATCAACCGAGGGTCAAGCAACGTGGCGATATATTGGTCATGCGCGGTGCACTGCGGTAAAATGAGCTTGGCGAATGCGCGTTTTGCGATTAGTTTGCAATCAGCGTGTGCAACCTTGCCGCGCGAGGAGCCTATCGGCGGAATGTTGTTGCGGTTGACGCGATCGATGCGGATCAGGGTGGGGCGGATCATCGCCCTCGCCTATCTGTTCTGCGTGCTCGCGCCGGCGGCAAGCCTCGCCTGGGGTGCTGGTCCGGCGCCGTGCCTCGACGATGCGATCCTCGCCGATCTCGTGCCGGCGCATCACCAGATGGCGAGCCATCTGCATGGCGATGCCTCGCACGAACATGCGGGAACCCACGCTCATCACCAGACCGCCGCAAAGGACGTCCCCGCCCCGCATCATCATGGCGGCAAGGGAACAGTGGGTCCGTGCTGTGCGATGATGTGCGTCAGCGCGTTGCCGGCCGATCTGCCGATCGTCGCAACACCGGTCCGGCCGACGTCCACCTGCGCGCCCGAGATCGTCGCTAGCCTGCACAGCTCGGCGCCGCCCCAGCACTACCGCCCCCCCATCGCCTGATCTGACGCGACGATTTCGGTCCGAGCGCGCATCTGCGCGCGCGAACCTGTGGTCTCCAGATCAGGAATAAATCATGCTTGCGCTTTCCGGGGCGAAGTCCGCCGCCGCATCTGCGGTGGGTGGACGACACTTTCGATTCAATTGGCTGCTGCTGGCTCTTGCCGTGCTGGCGCTGCCCGGCTGCATGCCGGCAACGACACACATCGCCAGCGCTGACCCCGCCGACCCCTCGGCGAAGGTGGCGCGCGTCGGCTATCGCTCGACCGTTGCGCCTTATACCAGCCTGCGGCCGGCGACACCGGCACCCTGGCGGGACCGCAACGACGCGGTCACGCCGCAATCGAAGCAAGACCGGTAGGCGCGCGCCATGGCACATCATCTTGCGCGTGGTCTGCTCGTGCTCACCACGTTCGGGCTTGCATCAATAAGTCTTGCCGGCTGCATGGCGTTTTCGCCGGACGGCGGCATGACGACGGTCGCTGACCTCACCAGCCAGACCATCAAAAAGGACGTTGCCTTCGTCCGATCGGCCGAAGGTGCCGAGGCCGTCGACGCGACCGTCCGCCGATTGCTGACGCGCACGCTGACCATCGAGACCGCCGTGCAGATCGCGCTGCTCAACAACAAGGGACTGCAGGCCGCCTATAACGAGCTGGCGCTGGCCGAGACCGATCTGGTCGAGCAGAGCCTGCCGCCCAATCCGGTCTTCTCGGTGTCGCGAATCTCGGGCAATGGCGCGAACGAGATCGAGCGCCAGGTAGTCGGCGACATCCTCGCGCTGGCCACCCTGCCGTTCCGCTCCGACATCGCCCGCGAGCGCTTCCGCGCAGCGCAGTTGCGCGCGGCGCTGGCGACGTTGCGGCTCGCGGCCGACGTGCGCCGCGCCTATGTCCGCGCCGTCACCTGCAACGAGCTCGTGGTGCTGCTGACGGACGCGAAGGCCACGGCGGAATCCACCGCCCAGCTCGCCGTCAAGCTCGGCGAGACCGGCTCGATCAACAAGCTCGACCAGGCCCGCGAACAGGTGTTCTACGCCGAGACCACCGCCGACCTCGCGACCGCGCGACAAGCCGCGACGAGCACGCGCGAAAGACTCGCGCGTCTGATGGGGCTGTGGGACGACGGCCTCGACTTCCGTCTGCCCAACCAGCTGCCGCCATTGCCGCGCCGGCCGCAGGCCCTGCCCTCGATCGAGGCCGACGCGGTCGCCCATCGCATCGACCTGCAGATCGCGCGGCTGGAGCTGACGGCGCTGGCGAAAGCGTTGAACCTCACCGAGGCGACGCGTTTCGTGACGCTGCTCGATCTCGCCGGCATCTCCCGCCGCACCCAGGATCCGGAGGGCGCACCGTTTCGCGAACGCGGCTTCGACGTGCAGTTCCAGATCCCAATCTTCGACGGCGGCGAGGTCCGCGTGCGGCAGGCGGCTGAGACCTACAATCTCGCCTTCAACCGCCTGACCGAGCGCGCCGTGAACGTCCGCTCGGAGGCGCGAGACGCTTATCGCGTCTACCGGTCCACTTACGACATCGCCAGCCACTTCCAGCGCGAGATCGTTCCCTTGCGCAAGATCATCACCGAGGAGATGCAGTTGCGCTTCTCCAGCATGCAGGTCGACATCTTTGCGCTGCTGACCGAGGCGCGGCAGCGCCTGGCGTCGCTGCGCGGCGCCATCGATGCCAGGCAGCGATTCTTCCTCGCGCAGGCCGACCTGCAGACCGCCGTCAATGGCGGCGGCTCGCCCGCTTCGGGCGGCGACAACGCAACCACCATCGCTGCGGCAGCGTCTGCCGACGGTGATCACTGAAATGGAGGCCAGCATGTTTTCCCGCCGAGGATTTTTAGGGACCGCCGCGCTTGCCGGAGCGTCGGCCGTCAGCGGCCGTGTGCAGGCCGCTTCGATTCCGGAAGCGCCCACCATGGACAAGGTGGTGATGCAGCCGCCGCTGCATCCGATCAGCGGGCCCGACTACCGTCCCGTCGTCACGCTGAACGGCTGGTCGCTGCCGTTCCGCATGAACGGCGACTGGAAGGAATTCCATCTCGTCGCAGAACCGGTTGTGCGCGAATTCGCCGAAGGCATGAAGGTGAATTTGTGGGGCTATAACGGCCAGTCGCCGGGCCCGACGATCGAGGCGGTCGAGGGCGACAAGGTTCGCATCTTCGTCACCAACAAGCTCCCCGAATACACCACCGTGCACTGGCACGGCATGATCGTGCCGAGCGGCATGGACGGCGTCGGCGGACTGAATCAGCCGCACATCGAGCCGGGAAAGACCTTCGTCTACGAATTCGAGATGAAGAAGAGCGGGACCTTCATGTACCACCCGCATTCCGACGAGATGGTGCAGATGGCGATGGGCATGATGGGCATGGTCGTCGTGCATCCGCGCGATCCGAACTTCCGAACCGTCGACCGCGACTTCGTCTTCGTGATGAGCACCTATCGCGTCGATCCCGGCACCTATTTGCCGCAGGTCAACGAGATGACCGATTTCAACATGTGGACCTGGAATTCGCGGGTGTTTCCGGGGATCGATCCGCTGCCGGTCAGGCTCGGCGACAAGGTGCGCGTGCGCATCGGCAACCTCAGCATGACCAACCATCCGATCCATCTGCACGGCCACAGTTTTGCGGTGACCTGCACCGACGGCGGCTGGATTCCGGAGAGCGCGCAATATCCGGAGACGACGACGGACGTGCCGGTCGGCGCGGTGCGCGTGTTCGACGTCCTCGCCGACAATCCCGGCGATTGGGCGTTTCACTGTCACAAGTCGCACCACACCATGAACGCCATGGGACACGACGTGCGCAATCTCATCGGCGTGTCGCGCAAGGACCTCGCCAAGGCCGTCGGCAAGCTCGCGCCTGACGGCATGGCGATGGGATCGACCGGGATGGCGATGGGCAACATGGAGATGCCCGCGCCCGACAACACGCTGCCGATGATGACCGGCGCCGGCCAGTTCGGTCCGATCGAGATGGGCGGCATGTTCACGGTGATGAAGATCCGCGAGGACCTCGCGCACGACGATTATCGCGATCCCGGACCTTACAAGTTCCCGCAAGGCACCGTCGCCTACGAAGTCACGGCACCGGCTGCCGAACCGACGCGGCAAAAGCCGGGCAGCCCGCCGATGAAGAACATGAAGATGTGAGCGTTTCGATGAACCACCAACTGGAGACCACAATGAAGAAGACCGTCACATTCGTCCTCGCGCTGGCAGCGCTCTCGATCTCGTCCGCCGGCGCGCACGAAAATCACGGCCATGCGTCCTTTTCCGCGGGCGAGCCCGGCGATCCCAAAAAGCCGGCGCGCACCATCGAGATCTCACTGAGCGAGATGTCGTACGAGCCGTCGAAGATCGACGTGAAGCGCGGCGAGCAGATCCGCTTCGTGCTGCGCAATGTCGGCAAGGAGGACCACGAATTCCTGCTCGCCACGCCCAAGGAAAATCTCGCGCATGCCGAGGTGATGAAGAAGCATCCGCACATGGAGCACGACGATCCCAACGGCGTGCGGCTTGCCCCGAACAAGACAGCCGAGATCGTCTGGAAGTTCAGCAAGGCCGGCACGTTCGAATTTTCCTGCCTGATTCCCGACCACCGCGACTACGGCATGGTCGGCCACGTCACCGTGAAGTAACGAAGGAAGCCCCCCATGAACCGCATCATCCGTATCGCCGCAGCACTGGCGCTGACCGCAAGCCTCGCCACCGGAGCCATCGCCGCCCAGGGCGCCGCGATCAGCGGCGAGGTCAAGAAGATCGACGAGGGCGCCGGCAAGATCACGCTCAAGCACGGACCGGCGAAAAGCCTCGGCATGGATGACCCCATGACCATGGTCTACCGCGTCAAGGACCCCGCTTTGCTCAAGCAGGTGAAGGTCGGCGACAAGGTCACCTTCGAGGCCGAGGAGGCGGCGGCGGGGTACACAGTGACGAAGATGGAGAAGGCGAAGTAGGGGCGCTTTGCCAGCCGCGCCGTCATTCCGGGATGGTCCGCAGGACCAGACCCGGAATCTCGAGATTCCGGGTTCGGTGCTGCGCACCGCCCCGGATGACACCCTTGCCCCCGAAACACCCCGGTCTGACCTCCTGCCGCCCCTCCGTTAACCCTTTGCTAACCATACACCCGGCAAGAATTGCCGAGTGAAGTCGAGTGTCGTCAGCCGCGTAGAACGGGGGATCCCCTGTGGACGCCAGTGCGGTGCCTCACTTTCGGAACGGCGGCCCATCGGCCGCCGCGCAGACGTTTGGGGCGCGCGGGCGGCAGTCGCGCGGGGAGGCAGCTACCATGGTCGACGTCACCGCAGGACAGGGCGTAGGCAGCGCGAGGCCGGGCCTCCCCTCCCTCAACGAGATCGTCAACATCCTCAAGCGCGGCGATATCGCGCTGGCGCTCGGCGTCCTCACCATCCTGGTGGTGCTGATCCTGCCGCTGCCCGCGATCGTGCTGGACCTGTTCCTGGCGATCTCGATCACGCTCTCGATCCTGATCCTGATGACGTCGCTGTTCATCCAGACGCCGCTGGAATTCTCCGCCTTCCCGACCGTCCTGCTGATCTCGACCATGCTGCGGCTGTCGCTCAACATGGCCTCGACCCGCCTGATCCTGTCGCACGGGCACGAGGGCACGGATGCCGCCGGTCACGTCATCGAGGCCTTCGGCAGCTTCGTGATGGGCGGCAATTTCGTCATCGGCATCATCGTCTTCGCCATCCTGATCATCGTCAACTTCGTCGTCATCACCAAGGGTTCGGGCCGTATCGCCGAAGTCGCCGCCCGCTTCCACCTCGACGCCATGCCCGGCAAGCAGATGGCGATCGACGCCGACCTCTCCGCCGGCCTGATCGACGAGAAGGTCGCCAAGCATCGCCGCAAGGAGCTGGAGGACGAAAGCGGCTTCTTCGGCGCCATGGACGGTGCCTCCAAATTCGTCCGCGGCGATGCCATCGCGGGCCTCCTGATCGTCTTCATCAACGTCGTCGGCGGCATGATCATCGGCGTCGCGCAGCAAGGCCTGTCCTTCGCCGACGCCGGACGCAGCTACACGCTGCTGACGGTCGGTGACGGTCTCGTCACCCAGGTGCCGGCGCTGATCGTCTCGACCGCGGCCGGCCTGCTCGTCTCCAAGGCCGGCGTGTCCGGCGCCGCCGACAAGGCGCTGATGAAGCAGTTCTCCGGCTATCCGCAGGCACTGGCGATGTCCTCGGCGGTCATGCTGGTGCTGGCGGCCCTGCCGGGCATTCCGACCATCCCCTTCCTGGCGCTCGGCGCCGGCGCCGGCGCGCTCGCCTGGCACGCCCGCAACCGCAACCGGGTGACCGCCAAGGCCGAGGAAGCCGCCAAGGCCGCGCCCGCTCCGGGGGCGCCGGGTGCGCCGGGCACTGCCGCGGCGGAGGAGCCGATCTCGGCCGCGCTCAAGATCGACGATCTCAAGATCGAGCTCGGCTACGCGCTGCTGCCGCTGGTCAACGGGCCCGACGGCACCGACCGTCTCACCGAGCAGATCAAGGCGCTGCGCCGGTCGCTCGCGATCGAGATGGGGTTTGTGATGCCTGCGGTGCGCATCCTCGACAACGTCCAGCTCGAGGCCAACACCTACATCATCAAGATCAAGGAGGTCGACGCCGGCACCGGCAAGATCTGGCCGAACCAGTTCATGGTCATGGACCCCGGCGGCAGCCAGGTGCAGGTGCCCGGCATCCACACCACCGAGCCGACCTTCGGCCTGCCCGCGACCTGGGTCGACGCCAGCCTCAAGGAGGAGGCCTCGCTCAAGGGCTACACCGTCGTCGACGCCGCGACGGTGCTCTCCACCCATCTCACCGAGCTGCTCAAGGCCAACATGTCGGACCTGCTCTCCTATGGCGAGGTGCAGAAGCTGCTCAAGGAGCTGCCGAAGGAGCAGAGCGAGCTGGTCAAGGACATCGTGCCGGGACAGGTCACGGTCTCCGGCATCCAGCGCGTGCTGCAGCTGCTGCTCGCCGAGCGCATCTCGATCCGCGACCTCTCGACCATCCTCGAAGGCATCGCCGATTCGCTGGCCTTCTCGCGCAATCCCACGACCATGGTCGAGCACGTCCGCGCCCGCCTGGCGCGGCAGATCTGCGCGCAGAACACGTCGTACAACGGCTACCTTCCGCTGATCGCGCTGTCGGCGCGCTGGGAGCAGGCCTTTGCCGAATCCATCATCGGCCAGGGCGAGGAGCGCAGCCTTGCCATGCAGCCCTCGAAACTGTCGGAATTCATGACCGCGGTGCGCGAGGCGTTCGAGCGCGCGGCGCGCGAAGGCGAGGCGCCGGTGCTGGTCACATCTGCGGCAATTCGTCCCTTCGTCCGTTCCCTGGTGGAGCGGTTCCGGGCCCAGACGACCGTGCTCTCGCAGGCTGAAATCCATCCCAGGGCGAGGTTGAAAACAGTCGGAAGCGTCTGATTTGCCTTAAGAAGCCGTGTGTTTTTCAGCCACAGGCAAATGGTTTTTGAGTTCCTGGCGCCTTGTCGACCAAAGGTGGGTAAGGCGCCTTACAAGCACATTACAGCTTTGAAATAATTACAAAAATGCACGATCGAGGCTCGTTTTCGATCGCGATCTTTCACGTCCTGTCACGCTCTTGTGATCGCCCCTTGGGAACGAATCCCCCCAATACTAGGTTGTTGGGCACCGGAAGCATGAACCTGCCTCAAACGGCCGGCGACTACTTCGGGTAGATGGCGGCAGGAGGCTTCCATGAACCACTCGATCTACAGCGCAGATCGCTCGACCCATCTGAAGATCGTGGTCGTGGCCCTCGTCGCAGGGATCGCGGTGGCGGGCTTCGGCATCACGGCACGCTCGGGTTCGGATGAAGGTCTGACCCAGACGGCCCGCGTCATCAAGGCCGGCAAGCCGGTCGTAATCACCAGCTCGAACGCGTCCCTCGTTCGCTAAGGAGATCTGACGAGTTTTTTGAATTCACGCGGCTCTTTACCAGCCCCCCAAAGTCGCCACGTGGATATGTAGACGACCCCAACCCCAAGTCGACTACAGAAAGCGCCCGCCCCCCACGGGCGCTTTCTCATGTCTGGGGGACTCTGAGTCACTGGGGAGCGCACCACTCCGAACTCGTCTCTCGTGTCCCGGACGCGCTGCAGCGTTCTTACGCTGCTGCGCAGAGCCGGGTCCCAGGAGACCGTACGGCATACTGATTGATGGGCACCGGCCCTGCAGCGCACCATCGAAGAGACGCTGCGCTGCGTCCGGGGCACGAGAGCAGAGTGATGGCGCAAAAATGCTTCCACGTCGTCATTGCTGCGAGCTAGCGAAGCAATCCAAAACCCTCCGCAGAGACAGTCTGGGTTGCTTCGTCGATTGGCTCCTCGCAACGACGGTGCATGGCGCACCGAAGTCGCTTCCATGGCTCGCATTTCCATCGCAGACACACTTTCGCGCTCTCGCGGCTCACCTCGCCCGAGCTTTGCTTCATCGCTTCACCCTCGATTGGAAAAGGGCGCAGGGAAGACCGGGTGCCGGCCGGGCACCCACGGTCCACTGTGCGATAGGTGGCAACAAAGAACTTGCACAGCGGCATACAGGTGAAGCCAAAACATCCGACCTTCCCTGCGCAGTGGTTTTACGGCCTATGTCGCGCTCTCCCCGGGGAGCGATGCACTATTGCCCCCGTCGCCTTGCGGATGACTGATGCGAGGACCCGGTTGGGCCGCACGCATCCCCGCAAGGCTTGACGCACAGACCCCGGGCGTCAGGACCACACGATTTTGCCGTACGCGGATCACACCGGTCGCATGCGCGACGCCTCCGCTCACGGTTGCCCGCCCTGCGATGCCTTTCGCGCCGATGTGACCCACGTCCACCGCCGTCCAGCCCGCGTCCGTGACGATCGCGATACGCCCCTCTTCCTCGGGCTGGAGCGAGGTCACACATACGCCGTTTCCGAATTTCGGTAAAGTGGAATATTTTCGGCGGCGCCCATTGCCCTATTGCTTGGGTGTTTTGCCCGTCGGGCTACGCAAGGCTGGCAGGCGACGCTGCCTCGCGCCGATGCGCCGTCCGTCTCAGCGGCGCCCTCCATAAGTCGGCGGCGGCGCCTGCACGGTCGGAGCTGCCGCGGCGAACAGTTCGTCCTTGTTGCCGGTGAGCGGCGGATAGATGCGCTTGCGGTTGATGGTCTGCTTGGTCGCTTTCGCGGCCGCACCGGTGGCGCGGACCTCGCGATCCCACCCCTCGGTATAGAGCGCGCCCCAGGTGCCGAGATCGAGCACGGTGACGTACCAGTCGATACGCAGCGGCAGCATCGGCAGGCCCGCGAGATCGGCCACCACATTGTGGCCGGCGAAGCGGCCCATGGGACGCGCGAACTGGCAGGACATCACGGTCGGATGCAATCCGTCGACCACGCTGGAGGCGATGTCGCCGGCCGCGAACACGCCGCCGACATCGGCCACCCGCATGAACGGATCGACCAGCAGGCGCCCGAGGCGATCGCGCGCGTCCGGAAAGCTCGCCGCCAAAGGGCTCGCACGCATCCCCGCGCACCAGATCACCGTCTGCGTCGGAATGAACTCACCCGAGCTCAGGTGAACGCCGGCCGCCTCGACGGATGCGACGCGCGCGCCGAGCCGCGTCTCGACGTCGAGGGACGACAACGCCGTCTCGATGACGGGCCGCGCATGCGCGCCGATGGTGGCGCCGACCGCCGGATTGGGATCGACCAGGACGATGCGGCGGCTGCCGGTGATGCCCGCACGCGCCAGGCGGTCCGGCATCTCGGCGGCGACCTCGATGCCGGTGAAGCCGGCGCCGACCACCACCACCGTCGAACGCCCCGGCGACGGCGCACTGCGTCCGAGCGAGACGAGATGATCCTCGAGACGGAGCGCGGCGACATAGGTGTCGACGTCGAAGGCGTGCTCGGCAAGGCCAGGAACGGCGGGACGCATCACCTCGCTGCCGAGCGCCAGCACAAGGCGGTCATAGCTCAGCGTCTCCTCGCCGCCGCTGGTGACGAGCGATATCCGGCGATGCGCCGGATCGATCGCCTCGACCTCGCCGATGCCGTGAACGACGCCGATCGGATCGAGCAGTTGCGCAAGCGGAAGCGCGACCTCGCTGAGATCGGTCTCGTAATTGCGCACGCGGATGTTGTGATAGGGATTGCGGTCGACGAGGCGGATCTCGATGTCGCCGACAGCACCGATCTCGTCGCGCTTGCGCGCGGCACCGATGGCCGCCCACAGGCCTGCAAATCCGGCGCCGAGCACGACGATACGCGCCATGTCCGTTGACTGCACTTTCCCAAGAGAACGACAAAGAGAACGACAAAGGGAACGACAAGGGAACGACAAGGGGACGACAAGGGGACGACAAGGGGACGACAAGCGATCGAGTGGCCTGCCCGCACAGGTAGGTATAGCTCATCGCCGCGAAGGGGCCAACTGTGATGCGCAGAACGAAACCGCGGCGCAGCTCAGGCCTCGCGGAGCTCCGACGGCGTCGCGCCAAAGCGCTTGCGGAAGGCGCGGTTGAAATAGGACAGGTCGGAGAAGCCGGAGGAATGCGCGATGTCGCTGATCTTGCGCGCCCGCGCGCGGGGATCGCCGAGCTGCTTGCGCGCCAGCAGGAGGCGCTGCTCCAGCACGAATTCGGTGAAGGTGGTGCCGGCCTGCTCGAACAGGCGCTGCGCCTGGCGCGGGCTGAGGCCGGAGCGCGTCGCGATCTCGGACAGGCAGAGATCGTTGCGGCCGAGCGCGGCCATCACGTCGGCACGCATGAGATCGAGACGCGCCGCCGCATGTCCGCGGCCGCGCGCAAGGCTGGCATGCTCGGCATCGGTGCCGAGCAAGAGACCGACGAGGTCGACCATGTGCTGCGCGGTGAGGCGCTGGCCGATGGCGTCCAGATGCGGCGCGTGATGAGCGGCAAGCGAGTGGTAGCGGAAGATTGTCTCGGCGACCGCGCCGTCCGAGAGCACTTGCGACAGCTTGTCCTCGGCGCGCGGATTGATGTCGAGCAGCGCGCGGCGCGGCATGCGGATGGAGGTGAAGCGATTCTCGTCGGTATGGCCGACGGTGCCGGTGATGCCCATGTCGACGAGCACCATCTGCGCGGGCGCGAGCTCCACGGAATGGCCGTTCTGCCCGACGCGGACGAGGCCCGCATGCGCTGCGATCAGGACGAGATCGTCGCTGCCGTCGGCCAGGTGGCTCTGCGTGCGCGTATATTGCGCGGAGGCGCCCTCGGGAATGGCGAGCGCGATATTGTCGACCACGCTGATCTGGAGCCGGCAGTCGATGCTGTCGCCATGGCTCGGCCCGATGTCGAGGCCGCAGGCCCCGAAGGCCCGCTCGCGCCATTGTTCGAAGGCCGGGCCCTGCGCCAGGCCCGCATATTGGTGAATGAAGATGCCCGGCGTCTTCGCTGCATCCATCTGATTTCTCGCCCCTCTTCCGGCACCATGATCGGCGGCGCCGACTTTGAATTCCGGGATTTGACGCCGCGACTTGCGGGGAGGTTCAAACGGGGAGCGGATTCGGCGGGATTTGTCGGCATGCGACGGCCGGATGGACCGTGGCGACAGTGAAGGGCCTGTAGCCCGCATGGAGGGGCTTGTCCGCCGTAGCTCGAAGAGCGAAGGCGGAAGCGACATGCGGGACCGGACGTCCGGCACCCCTGCCCTCCTATCGTTCGGGAGCCCTTCTGCAAAAAAATGAAAAACAACCCCATGCACAGTAGAACTATGGTTGCGAGCCGGTGCAGACATCGCTCCGTCAAGCCCTTGCTGCGTCGAACAAATCAGAGGCAAGGCGGCAATGATCGCGGAATCAGCGGCGCGGGTTCGTTTTCGCGACCAGACAGGCCGTCAGCGGGCGCGATACAAGGCCGGCGTGAATTTCGACTTTTACGAATTCCGTTTGACCCGTCGGGCAAAACAGTGGCACTATGCCATGCTGCCCCTTTCGGAAATCGCGACCGGCTCCTCGCGACGCGCGAGCGGTGGCGGCGAAAAATTCGGAGCGACGGCTAACCATCAGTTGAGTGCACGCGATCAGTCGGATGATGACCGCGATTGCGGAGAGTGGTGACCGGGAAGAGATGGGTTTCGCAAGGGCTCAACCCATCCTACGGACTAACAGCTCTTTCTCGTACTGGAACAGGTCGCCCTCGAAATGCCTGTCACTGAAATTATCGTGTCTCACTTCAGGGGCGCAGTCCAGCACTGTCACCGTAATTCAAATCCTACATATGTCGCAGTAGATCACGGGCCTCCATTTGAACGGCTTCAGTCGCAAGCCATATAAGATCATCTCGCGTAAGCCCGAGACACTCCAAGACCTCGCCTATCAAGGGCTCGGCTCCCAACGCTGCAACCTCCTCTGCACCGAGACTTACTTCCAATGTGCCGTGCTCCAAGCGGTGAGCCTCGTTGTATGTTTCATATTCAATGAGCGCAACTATGCGCTTGGACGGAAGCTTCAGCAGAACGCCCAGCAACTTCCCCAACCCGTCCTCGTTCCAAGATTCGACATTCAGGCCAAATCGATCTGCAAGTTCGGAAATTTGGCTTCGCAAACCAGCGATCGGGCAACGATCGGTTGGAAAGCGATAATCAAAGACTTGCTCGACACCTTTCATCGCTAGCCTCTTCTCTCAATACGCAAACTCATCAAGGAACCTGAGTGTTCTTTGTGAACTCAAATCGATGGGCGCTGCTTTCGCTCCGCCCGTCCTACGCGATAGCGCCGGCGATCAGTCGGATGATGACCGCGACTACGGAGAGCGGTGACCGGGAAGAGATGGGTTTCGCAAGAGCTCAACCCATCCTACAGCCTGTGGCCACGGCGATCTGCCACAACATTCGACCGGGGTAATGGGTCCTGGCTTTCGCCAGGACGACGACGGAGCGCTTACTTCTTCGCGGGCGCCTGCGGCTGGGACGGCGGCACGGTCTCGATCAGCTTGCCGGAAAACAGCGGCGCCGAGGTTGGCTGGCCGCTCGGCGAGCCGCCGGCCTGCTCGATGGTGACGGCGTAGGTCGCGCCGTTGACGACGTCGGCATCGTAGCCGGCGAGCAGCGGACGCGCGGTGAACTCGCCGGTGCCGATCACGCCGAGCGAGCGCGGGCGCGGCAGCTTGTCCGAGATCAGCCAGAGCTCAAAACTCTTGCCGGCCTCCGGCGTCGCGCCGACCTTGCGCACGGTGAAATTCCGCGTCGCGCCGTCGATGGTGAGGATGAAGGCGGGGCCGCCGCCCTGGCCCTGGAGCAGCGCGACATATTGCGCGGACGCGGCGAGCGGCGCCGGCGTCTTGACCTCGACCGTCTGGATTCGCGGTGCGGGACGCAAGGCCCCCGGCAGCGCGTCGGGCCGCAGGATCTGAAGCGACAGCGTCACGAGCAGCGCAGCCGCCAGCGCACTGAGGCCGGAGGCGATGGTGCGCCAGCGCTTCACGCGGCCCTCGAGCCGGATCACATTGCTGGTGTCGACGACCGGCGGCAGCGGCGCGCGCACGACGTCGGGATCGGGCGCATGGACCTGCGGCATGAAGACCGGCGTGATGTCGGGAATCGCATCAGGCGCTGGCCTTGCGGTGTCCACCTGCTCCGCGTCGGCAGGCGGCGGCTCCGGTTGCTTGACATCCTCCGACGGCAATTCGGGCCGCGCTGCGTCGGGCGCGGACGAGACCGGCACGGGCGGCACGACGTCGAGCGAGGACACCTCGGGAAGGGGCGGTGGCGGCGGCGCCGAAGCTTGCGGCGACGCGACGCCGGACGGCGCAGGCGAGTCTTGCGCAAAGTCCGTCCGCGCCAGCTCGGCCCTGATGTTCTCCCACACGATCGGCCGCGGCTCGATGGTGCCGACCATCTGGTTGAGCACGCCGAGCCGGTACGACCAGCCCTGCACGATCTCGGCGAACGCCTTGTCCACCGCCATCATGGTCTCGACCTGCACGCGCTCGTCGGCATCTAACGTGCCGAGCGCATATTCCGCGGCGAGCGCGATATGGTCCTCCGAATAGGCCATCACATGCAGTCCAGAACCACCCTCACAGTATCACCTCGCTAAAGTCCGAGACATTCGCGGATATCCAGCATGCTGCGCCGCAGCCACGTCTTCACCGTGTTGACGGGCGCTGCAAATTTCTCCGCCAATTGCTCGCGGCTCCAGCCATTGTAATAGGCGAGAAGCACGAGCCGCTGACGGTCCGGCTCGAGCCGGCCGACGCATTCGAGGAGCCGCTTCAACTCCTCGGTCATCTCCCGCCGCGCCAGCGGATCGGGACTGTCGGCCGCGACCTCCATCGCCTGGGGCTCTTCCTCGATGGAGACTTCCGACTTCTTCCGCACGATGTCGATGGCCCGGTTGCGCGCGATCGACGCCATCCACGTGATCGGCGACGACAGGGCCGGATTGAACTGGCCCGCGCCGTTCCAGATCTTGACGTAGGCCTCCTGAATGACCTCCTCTGCGAGATCCTGTCGACGCAAGATACGGAGCACCACGCCATAGAGTTTCGCGCGGGTGGCGACGTAGAGGCGCTCGAACGCGGCCTGATCGCCCTTGGCGACCGCCTCGATCAGCCCGACCAGCTCTGCCGGCGTCAGCATTCAGCCCCCTGAAACGCGGCCCGTCGCTTCCCTTCACCTCTCCCCGACGGCGAGAGGTCGATTTGCGCAGCAAATCGGGTGAGGGGGCGCAGGGCTGACGGGGGACCGTCACCCCTCACCCGGCGCTCCGCGCCGACCTCCCCCAAGGGAGAGGTGGGCACCACCGTCGCTGGCACAGCACTCATTCCCGCCACCATAGCGCGCGACAAAGCCGACCACCAAGGGGCGCGGCGCCACGCTGTGGACAGCCCATGCGAAAACCCGGACCTAGCGGGCCCGGGTTCTGCAAATTCCAAGATGATCCGGCTGCTGGCGCCGTTAGGCGACGGCGCCGATGCGGGCGCGCATCAGGCCGATGCTGTCGAGGTCGGCCTGCTCGCGGGCGTTTTCCTCGGCGCGCTCGCGGGCCTGGTCGCGCTCGTCCAGGAGCTCGACCTTCTTGAGCTCCTCGAAGGCCTCGGCCAGCGCGGCCTTGGCTTCGTCGAGCTGGCCCTTCAGCTCGTCGGCTGAGCGGGTCAGGTTCTCGCGGCGCTGGATGGCGGCCTTGGCATAGGTCGGATAGGCAAAGTGCGAGGGATCGTTGATCCCGGCACGCTCCTGCTCGGTCGTGATCTCGCGTTCAAGATCGGTCGACATCCGCTGGAAGTCGGCGATCATGGTCTCGATCTGGGTGACCCGGCGGCGCTTCTCGTCGACCTGAAACTTCTTCAGGCGAATGAGGGTATCACGTGACTTCATCGACTCGTACTCCCCAGAAGTCCCCTAGCTGCAAGACATACACACATTGGGACGTCACCGGTCTCCCCACAGGCCCGACTGGGGCCAAGACCGGCTCTGCTACTCTGTGGGATGGGATGATGACCTGACAAAGTTAGCGTTCCGTTTCCAAATTGCCGAGGATTTGCGCCAATTGGCGGTAGCCGTCCGCCAGCGAGGCATTTTCGTCCTTGCGCTGCCGCAAGAACGCTTCCAGCGGCTCGTGCAGGCGGATCGCCTCGTCGACCTCGGGGCTGGAGCCGGCCCGGTAGGCGCCCAGCCGGATCAATTCCTCCATATCGGCATAGGTCGCCATCACCGCCCGCGCCTTCTGGATGGTCGGCCAGAACTGCGGATCAGCGGATTTCGGCATGGTGCGGGAGACGGATTTGAGGATGTTGATGGCGGGGTAGCGGCCGCGCTCGGCGATCGAGCGCTGCATCACGATATGGCCGTCGAGGATGCCGCGGACGGCATCCGCGATCGGCTCGTTATGATCGTCGCCGTCGACCAGCACCGTGAAGATCGCGGTGATGGCGCCTTCCCCGAGGCCCGGCCCCGCCCGCTCCAGAAGCTTCGGCAGCTCGGTGAACACGGTCGGCGTATAGCCCTTGGCGGTCGGCGGCTCGCCGGCGGACAGGCCGATCTCGCGCTGGGCCATGGCAAAGCGCGTCACCGAATCCATCAGGCAAAGGACGTCCTGCTCCTCGTCGCGGAAATATTCGGCGACCGCGAGCGTCAGATACGCCGCCTGCCGGCGCATCAGCGCCGGCTCGTCCGAGGTCGCGACCACGACGACGGAGCGCGCCAGGCCTTCCTCGCCGAGATCGTCCTGCAAAAATTCCTGCACCTCGCGGCCGCGTTCGCCGATCAGCCCGATGACGCTGACCGCGGCATCGACGTTGCGCGCCAGCATCGAGAGCAGCACCGACTTGCCGACGCCGGAGCCTGCGAAAATGCCCATGCGCTGGCCGCGGCAGCAGGTGAGGAAGGTGTTCATCGCGCGCACGCCGAGGTCGAGCGGGCTGCCGACGCGCTTTCGCGAATGCGCCGGCGGCGGCGAATTGCGGAACGGCATCGGCGAGGCGCCCTGCGGCAGCGGCCCCTTGCCGTCGATCGGCTCGCCCAGCGCATTGACGACGCGGCCGAGCCAGGCCGACGACGGCCGCACGAGATTGGCGGCATTGGCGATCACCGCCTTGCAGCCGCGGCGCACGCCGTCGAGGCCGGCGAACGGCATCACCACGGCATTGTTGCCGGAGAAGCCGATGACCTCGCAGGGGATGGAGCGGTTGGCGCCGGTCTCGATCACGAGCCGCGCGCCGACCGACATGGCGTGGATGGGACCTGCCACCTCGACCATCAGGCCGCGCACGCCGACCACGCGGCCATAGATGTTGATGCCGTCGATGTCGCCGATCTGCTCGGCAAGAGCCTTCATATGGGCCGTGCCTTCATAAGAGGGCTTTCATGAGGGTGATCGCCGTCGTGCCTCCGGGCCTTCACGGTGAAACTCTTAAGTTTCGCCATATTTCTGAACGCCGCTTAACTTCGTGTTTACCCGCATCATTAATCATTGCGTCACTGTCTTTGTGACTGAGCGTGACTCCCCTTCAGAAGAAGGCTGAGTCGCGGGAGTCGGTTAGGCCCGTCTCTTAAAGTGGAACTTGAACGGGATCGGCTGACGAAAGCTGCTTCGCGCGCAAGACCTTAGGGCGATTCGACAAAAATTGCACCGGGGGGACTTGCGTTCCAGAATCAGAGTTTGTTAACCATCTGTTGTCAGGATCCGAATCAGTTGTTCAAAGGCGTTTTGTTGAGTGCCGCGAATGCGGCCGACCTGACGCCCAGGAGCGGCGACTATGGGGAACTGGCATGCGCGTTTTGCTGATTGAAGATGACAGCGCCGTCGCGCAGTCGATCGAGCTGATGTTGAAGTCTGAGAGCTTCAACGTCTACACGACCGATTTGGGGGAAGAAGGCGTCGATCTCGGTAAATTATACGATTACGACATTATCCTTCTCGACCTCAACCTGCCCGACATGTCCGGCTACGACGTGCTCAAGCAGCTTCGGGTCTCCAAGATCAAGACACCGATCCTGATCCTCTCCGGCCTCGCCGGCATCGAGGACAAGGTCAAGGGTCTCGGCGTCGGCGCCGACGACTACATGACCAAGCCCTTCCACAAGGACGAGCTGGTGGCCCGCATCCACGCGATCGTGCGCCGCTCCAAGGGCCATGCCCAGTCGGTCATCCAGACCGGCGACCTCGTCGTCAACCTCGACACCAAGACGGTGGAAGTCGGCGGCCAGCGCGTGCATCTGACCGGCAAGGAATACCAGATGCTGGAGCTGCTCTCGCTCCGCAAGGGCACCACCCTCACCAAGGAAATGTTCCTCAACCACCTCTATGGCGGCATGGACGAGCCCGAGCTGAAGATCATCGACGTCTTCATCTGCAAGCTCCGCAAGAAGCTGGCCAACGCTTCCGAGGGACGCAACTTCATCGAGACCGTGTGGGGCCGCGGCTACGTGCTGCGCGAGCCGCACGAGCACGAAGAGCGCATCCCCGCCTGATCCTGGGTTTACGTCGCGAGCCACGGCTCGCTCCTCCCAGCCTGGACCCCGCCGCAAATGGCGGGGTTTTGTTTTTTGGGGACGTCTTCTCCCTCTCCCGCTCGCGCGGCCTATGCCTCCCCCGCAAGCGCAGGGCAATCGCGTATGGCATTTTGCTCCGCTTGAACGCGCGCCTCGTCCCTCGAGACGGCCGCTTCGCGGCCCCTCAGGATGAGGCTAAGCGGCATCGGTGATCGTTGAAGCTGTTGCCGCACACTCGGTCCTCATCCTGAGGGCCCGCCAACGGCGGGCGTCTCGAAGGATGGCCGCGGAGAAATTGCCCCCATAGGCGATTGCCCGCGACGACCGCGGCTTCACCCACCTCTAACGTTGAACCGCTATGCTCTCCCCGCCGACGAATGGTCGCTGCTCGATGGGGGAACGATGATCCTGCAATCACTGGCCGGCCTGCCCGCCTTCCTGGTCTATTTCTGCACCGGGCTGGTCGCGATCGTGGCCTATCTGTTCGTCTATACCCGCATCACCCCGCATAACGAGTTCCAGCTGATCCGCGACAACGATCCGGCCGCGGCGATCGCGCTCGGCCTCAGCCTGCTCGGCTTCGTGGCCCCGCTGGTCAGCGCGATCGCGCATTCGGCCAATGTGCTGGACTGCCTGATCTGGGCAATGATCGCGCTCGTCGTCCAGGTGATCGTCTATTTCCTCGTGCGCGTGCCGGTGCCGGACCTGTCGAACCGGATCGCCGCCGGCGAGCTTGCGCCCGCGATCTGGCTCGGGCTGTCCTCGCTCGCCGCCGGCCTGTTGAACGCCGCCTGCATGATCTACTGACCATGGCCGAGAAACGCCCCAGCAAGGATTTCGGCAAGCGCCGGCCGGCACCACCGCCGCCGGCGACGCCGCCGGTGAAGCGCTCCGGCCAGGTCGCGCTGCTGGTGATGGGCACGATCGCGGTCGGCGCCACCGCCTTCACGCTGATGCCGCGGCAGAATTGCGATCCGCCTTCCTCCGGAGCTGCGCCGGGGCAGACGAGCGTGACGTGTAGCAGCCGCGGTTCGTCGGGCGGCAGCGGCGGCTCGCACTGGTCGTCGCGATCGAGCTTCTTCAGCAGCGATTCCTCCAGCCATTCCTCCTCGGGAACGTCATCCGATTCGGGCCATAGCAGCGTGAGCCGCGGCGGCTTCGGCTCGTTCGGCCATGGCTTCTCGGGCGGCGGCTGACCCATGCAACGCATCACCTGTCTCGAGCGCGATGACTGGCGAGAGACCGCCGCGCAATGCGGTTTCGTGTTCCACACCATCGGCGGCGACCGCTATTGGGACGAGCGGGCCTATTACGGCTTCACGCTCGACGAGATCGAGCGCGGCATCGAGACCCCGACCGGCGAGATCGACGCGATGTGCCTGGAGCTTGCCGGCCGCGTCGTCAGTGACGAGCGCCATCTGCGGCGCCTGAATATCCCGGAAGCGTTCTGGAGCCTGATCGCCGAAAGCTGGGCGCGCGACGACCGCAGCCTCTATGGCCGGCTCGACCTGAAGTACGACGGCCAAGGCCCTGCAAAGCTGCTCGAATACAACGCGGATACGCCGACCTCGATCTTCGAGGCCGCGGTGTTTCAATGGACATGGCTCGAACAGGCGATCGAACGCCGCATCATTCCGGTGCGTGCCGATCAGTTCAACTCGATCCACGAGCGGCTGATCGCGGCGTGGAAGGAGATTGCAGCCGGCCGCCATGTCCATCTCACCGGCACGATCGGGAACGATGAAGACGCCGGCACGCTGGCCTATCTCGAGGACACCGCGCGCCAGGCCGGACTGTCGACCACGCTGCTCGACATCGAACAAGTCGGCTGGCGCGATGAGCCCGGCGGCTTCGTCGATCTCGACGATGGCGACATCGCACTCGCCTTCAAGCTCTATCCCTGGGAATGGATGTTCCACGACGCCTTCGGCGCAAAGCTCAAGGACGCCGCCACGCGCTGGATCGAGCCGCCGTGGAAGGCGGTGCTCTCCAACAAGGGCATTCTGCCGCTGCTGTGGGAGATGTTTCCGAACCATCCCCATCTGCTGCCGGCCTTCTTCGAGGACGATCCGCGCGCCGCCGAGCTCGGAAAATCCTATGTGCGCAAGCCGCTGCTGTCGCGCGAGGGCGCCAATGTCACGCTGGTGTCGGGCGGCATGCCGCTCGACGAGCAGGCAGGTCCCTACGGCGCCGAAGGCTTCGTGCGGCAGGCGCTGTCACCGCTGCCGAATTTTTCAGGCTTCTATCCGGTGATTGGAAGCTGGCTGGTGAATCACGAGCCGTGCGGCCTGTCGATCCGCGAGGACGAAAGCCCCATCACGGGCAACGGCTCGCGGTTTCTGCCGCATGCGATTTTGTGAAAGTTAGTTTCTTCCCTTCTCCCCTTGTGGGCCTGTTGCGTAATCCGCCAGTTGTGATTCCCTAGGGCAAAGCCTTGGGGGAATGACGATGGCGGTGAAGCGGACAGGACAGCCGAGCTTTGTGGAAGCGCTGA
>NZ_JAVAYM010000190.1:0-436 GCF_054185205.1 Bradyrhizobium sp. 14AA
TAGATTTCCACCAACTGCGGGGCTAGCAGGGAGAATTCCGGCGGGGTTAGGTGGCGAATTTCAAAGCTCACACTTCCTATGACACCAGAAGTCTGTGGCGGAGGGGGAAGCAGGGCTCGCTATATTCTTCGAAATTCACAAAAGTGAATCGAACAAGAAGACTGGGAAAATCGCGTGGCCAGCTATTAATGTTGCTTAAATCGAACAGGTGAACTATTCTCGGGGGTGAAATGTCTAGCGGCTTGCTTAGGGTCAGGGGCAGTTCAACGACGTTATTTATTTAGTTAAGGGCAAAGACAATGGCACAGATTATTTCGGCAACGCGTACCCATTCTCTTGGGCGAGAAGGTGGCAAGCGGGCACGGTTCCTTTTTCAGGCACGAGAATTATTAGACGCCGCGCGAGGTTATGCGGCTGAGGGGCGATTCGATCAAGC
>NZ_JAVAYM010000191.1:0-436 GCF_054185205.1 Bradyrhizobium sp. 14AA
ACGCCGAGCATGGCCTCGTCCCAGTCGAGGGTCGCCAGCGACATCAGCTGCGTGCGGCTGGCATTGGTGACGTCGGTGACGTGCAATCCGCCGTCCGGGCCGCCGGTGAGGTTCCAGACGAGCCAGGAATCGATCGTGCCGAACAGGGCGGTTCCGTCCTCGGCGAGCGCCCGCGCCCCGTCGACATGGTCCAGCAGCCACGCGAGCTTGGAGGCGGAGAAGTAGCTCGCCAGCGGCAGGCCGGTCACGCCGCGGAAGCGGTCGCGGCCGCCGTCGCGGGCGAGCGCGGCCACCTGCCGGTCGGTGCGGGTGTCCTGCCAGACGAGGGCGTGGTGCAGCGGCTCGCCGGTGCGGCGGTCCCAGAGCAGGGCCGTCTCGCGCTGGTTGGTGAGGACGATGGCGGCCAGATCCCGCGGCTCCAGCCCGGCCTGGGCCA
>NZ_JAVAYM010000192.1:0-436 GCF_054185205.1 Bradyrhizobium sp. 14AA
GACCGCTGGGAGCGGCGCGGGCCAGGAAAAGTCCAAATCGACCGCGCAGGAAGCAGGCCAGATCGTGTCGCAGCCGGTGCGCGATGTCGGGATCGAGAAGACCAAGATCCCGCCCCTGCTGGCCGAGGTGAGCCACGACCCCTATGGCACGGCCGGTACGGGCACCTGCCGCCAGATCGCTGCGTCGATCGCGGCGCTCAACAAGGATCTCGGCCCCGACTATACGAGTTCCCCGACCAAGAATAAGCGCAACGTCGCCAAGGCGGGCGGTGCGGCGGTGGTGAACTCGCTCATCCCGTTCCGCGGCCTTGTCCGCGAAGTGAGCGGCGCCGGGCCGGCCGAGCGCCGGCTCAACGCGGCGATCGATGCCGGCATCGCCCGGCGCGGCTTCCTGCGCGGATTGCAACAGGCTCGGGGCTGCCGCGGATAAGCCCCG
>NZ_JAVAYM010000193.1:0-436 GCF_054185205.1 Bradyrhizobium sp. 14AA
CTCCTGTATGACCAGCAGAGCTCCCCTCATTTTTAACTGTTCCCGAAATTACGGCACAATCTTCAACATCTCCATCAGACTTTCCTACTAAAGCACCAACCATTGATCCGTTGGCTACAATATTTACGTTAACTAATCGAACACGCTTAATAGTTCCCCCGGTTTGTTCACCAAACAAACCAACATTAGATTGGGAACGATTAATATATAAATCTTTAATATCATATCCCGCACCATCATAGTAACCTTTAAAGCTAGTAATTGGAGCAAAACCAGAACCAGTTTGATAACTAGTCATAATAATATCCTTTGTTTGAGTGTAGTAAGCACCTAAGTTACTTCGGACATTATTTAAATCCTTTTCATCCTCAACTATATAGGGACTAGACTGTGTTCCCCCTCCACCAGAAAAATGGTCAACATATATATATGTCTT
>NZ_JAVAYM010000194.1:0-435 GCF_054185205.1 Bradyrhizobium sp. 14AA
TACCAATCGTTCCAGCAATGCCCAACATGTTAGTTGCTATGCTAGACGTTAGGTTCATAATCGGTTGCTTAATAGCAGTTATAATATCCATACTAAATAGTGTTTTTACCATAACTGCATTAAACTCTCCGAGTCCTTTTACCATTGACCAGACAAAAGTCTTTATTGTCGCAGAAGCATTTGTGATGGCTTCATTAAAACCCGTTACAGATTCTTTCTCTTTTTCTTTAGTCATTAACTCAAAAGCATTGTCTTTGTAAGTATCATAAATTGTATCTACATTAGTAGTTGGCTCTGTAACAATAACTTTATTTTCATCAGGTTTAGGTGCTGCATTAACAGATGTAGTTTGTGTAACAACAAAAAAACAGCCTACTAGAAACAGTAAGGCTGTTTTAATTAATAATTTCTTGTTCAAGGTATCACCTCTTATTT
>NZ_JAVAYM010000044.1:0-40470 GCF_054185205.1 Bradyrhizobium sp. 14AA
GGGTCCCGCAGCGCGGCCCGCGCCCACGGCGACGCCAACGCCCACGGCTCCTGCTTCACCCGCGGCGCCAGCGGCCCGCCCCGGCTCGCCTGCGCCGGCAGCCACTCCCGCTCCGACAGCGACACCCACTCCAACGACGACACCTGCACCAACCGCAACGCCGGCTCCGGGCAGCACGCCGGGCGCACCGCCCGCTGGCCGTCCCGGCGCGCCTCCGCCCGCCGTACGTCCCGGCTCGCCTCCCGCGGCGGGATCGCCGGCCCCCGGAGCTGCGCCCGCCCCAACGGCAACGCCGGCCCCCGGCGGCACTCCGACGCCGCCGCCCGGCCGTCCGGGATCGGCGACCCCGGCTCCCGGCGCGGCCCCAGCTCCGACGGCTACGCCAACTCCTGGCCAACAGGGTGGAACGCCGCCCGCTGGCGCACCCGCTGCCGGAACTCCGGCTGCGCCGCCCCAGGCCGGCCTCCCGGCCCGGCCGACTGTCGTGCACGGCTCGCAGGCCGCAGCACCGCCGCCCGACAGGGCACAATACCAACCGCCGACGGTTACCCCGGCCTTCCAGGCCGCGCCGAGGGTCGCAGCACCGCTGCCGCCTCCGCCGCGTCCGGCGCAGCGTGACCTGACGCCGCTCGCGATCGGTGCAGGCGTGGTGGCCGGCGCCGTGATCGGTGCGACCATCGCCGACTACCGCAATCAGCGGCGGGAGGTCATCGAAGGCGGCCGCACCGTGTACACCGAGCCGGATCGCATCATCATCCGCGATCCAGGCGGGCAGGCCTACGTCCGCGGCAACGATCTCTATCGCTTCCGCTATGGCGCCCGCGACATCCGCACCGACACGGTCGGCGGCGAGACCCGCACCGTCGTGATCCGTCCCGACGGCAGCGAGGTGATCACCGTGGTCGGCCCGGACGGTTCGCTGCTGCGGCGTATCCGCAGGGACCCCGGCGGACGCGAGATCGTCATCATCGACAACAGCTACCGCGATCCGCGGTCGGTCGGCGGCTTCTATGTCGACGTGCCGCCGCCGGTCGTGAACATTCCCTACGATCGCTACATCGTCGACGCCCAGGAGGCCTCGCCGGACGTGATCTACCAGACCATGGTGGCACCGCCGGTCCAACGGATCGACCGGCGCTACACGCTCGACGAGATCCGCTACAGCCCCAATGTTCGCATGCAGATGCCGAGCATTGACCTCAACACGATCAACTTCGAGACGGGATCGTGGACCATCCCGCCGGATCAGGCGGCGAAGCTGCAGTCAATCGCCGACGGTCTCAACCGTGCGATCCAGGCCAACCCGCGCGTGGTGTTCCTGATCGAGGGTCACACCGACGCGGTCGGCAACGACGTCGACAATCTGTCATTGTCGGATCGCCGGGCGCAGTCAGCGGCTGAATTGCTGACGCAGCAGTTCAGCGTGCCCGCGGAGAACCTGACCTCGCAGGGTTACGGCGAACAGTATCTGAAGGAGCAGACGCAAGGGCCGAGCCTGATCAACCGGCGCGTGACCATCCGCAACATCACGCCGCTGCTCAATGGCGGTCAGGCCTCGCTGCCGCCGCCCCCGCCCGGCACCGCGCCGCCGCGCTGAGGCGAGATCACAAACGCAAATGGCCGGGAGCGATCCCGGCCATTTTTTTGTTTGTGTCGTCTCGTGCCCCGGACGCAGCGCAGCACGTTGCGCTGCTGAGCCGGGGCCCACAAACTATCGGCGCGATTCGATCGAGATTCTGGGTCCCGGCTCTGCGACGCACCGCTTCGCGCTGCATCGCGTCCGGGACACGAACAGCCTCACCCCTTGTCGTTCTCGAGCCGGAAGATCTGCGAGCCTTCGCTGCCCGACAGCAATCCCGTGTCGGTGTAGAGCTTCAGCTTGGTGCGCGTGTCGTTGATGTCGAGGTTGCGCATGGTGAGCTGGCCGATGCGGTCGGCCGGCGAAAAGGCGGCGTCCTCGACCTTCTCCATGCTGAGCCGCTCCGGCGCGTAGGTGAGGTTGGGGCTCTCGGTGTTGAGGATCGAATAGTCGTTGCCGCGGCGCAGCTCGAGCATCACCTCGCCGGTGACGGCACGCGCGACCCAGCGCTGCGCGGTCTCGCGCAGCATCAGGGCCTGCGAATCGAACCAGCGGCCCTGATAGAGCAGACGTCCCAGGCGCAGGCCGCTGATGCGGTACTGCTCGATGGTGTCCTCGTTGTGGATGCCGGTGACGAGGCGCTCATAGGCGATGTGCAGCAACGCCATGCCCGGCGCTTCATAGATGCCGCGGCTCTTGGCCTCGATGATGCGGTTCTCGATCTGGTCGCTCATGCCGAGGCCGTGACGGCCGCCGATGGCGTTGGCTTCGAGGAACAGCGCGACGGGATCGGAGAAGGTCTGGCCGTTCAGCGCGACCGGCTGGCCTTCCTCGAAACGCACCACGACCTTCTCGGCCTTGACGTTGCAGTCGTCCCGCCAGAACGGCACGCCCATGATCGGGTTGACGATCTTGATGCCGCTGTCGAGGCTTTCGAGATCCTTGGCCTCGTGCGTGGCGCCGAGCAGATTGCTGTCGGTCGAATACGCCTTTTCGGCGCTCATCTTGTAGGCAAAGCCCTGCGCCGTCATGAATGCCGACATCTCGGCGCGGCCGCCGAGCTCGTCGATGAACTGCTGGTCGAGCCAGGGCTTGTAGATCTTCAGGCCCGGATTGGTCAGCAGGCCGTAGCGATAGAAGCGCTCGATGTCGTTACCCTTGAAGGTCGAGCCGTCGCCCCAGATGTTGACGCCGTCCTCCTTCATCGCCGCGACCAGCATCGTGCCGGTGACGGCGCGCCCCAGAGGCGTAGTGTTGAAATAGGTGATGCCGCCGGTCGAGATGTGGAAGGCGCCGGACTGGATCGCAGCGATGCCTTCGTGAACGAGTTGCGTGCGGCAATCGACGAGGCGCGCCTTCTCGGCGCCGAACTCCATCGCCTTGCGCGGGATCTCGTTGTAGTCGGCCTCATCGGGCTGGCCGAGATTGGCGGTATAGGCGTAGCAGCGCGCGCCCTTCTGCTTCATCCAGAGCAGCGCCGCACTGGTGTCGAGGCCGCCCGAAAACGCGATGCCGACTTTCTCACCCTTGGGCAGGCTTTTCAGGATCGTGGTCATGGGGCTTCCAATCAGGGCTCAAAGGGCTGATGTCAGGACGGGTTTGACCGCGCGAATATCAAATTTCGCACGCCTCGGCACCCATTTAATGGCTCAAACGGACGGTTCAGCGCCCGTCTTGCGGCCAAACAGGCGCTGGCGGAGCCGGTAGCCGGGCCAGGCCAGCCGGGTCAGGGCGGCGTCGACCGCCTCGTCCGAGAACCGGGTTCGCGGCCAGCGGTAAATCAGCGCGTAGGCGAACCAGATCACGACGAAGCTGACGAGACCGGCGATCGCGACATCTGTGAAGAAGTGGCCGCCGAAGGCCATGCGCAGCCCGCTGGTGACGGCGCCGAACACCACCGCGCCGGCATAAGCGAGCGGCCGCCACGCCGGCGGCGCCAGCGCGGCCGGGGCCAGCGTCCAGAACGCGGTCGCGCCCTCGCCCGAGAAGAACGAGCAATTGCGCGCGCAGCCGCCGCGCGGATCCCACCACGGCACGAATTGCTGGTCGCCGGCGAACTGCGTCACCACCACTGGGCGCGGGCGACCCCAATAGGTCTTGAAGGTGAGATTGGTGAGAATGCCGGCTGACATGATGATCGTGACCAGCAGGAACACGATCGCGCGCCCCGACACCAACAAGGGACGGTCGGGTCTGATCATCTTGACCACCAGCGCCACAATCGAGGGCAACACGAAGGCCCAGGAAACCCACATCGCAGCGTCACGCGCAAAACCCGCCCAATCGTTCAGCTTGAGCGGAAAGGTCTTCGTCTGGGGATCGAAGAACAGCGACGCGAGCTTGAGATCGAGCTCGGGATAGAGGCCGAAAACGACGCCGATCACGAGCCACAGCGCCAGGGCGATGAAGAGTCCAGTCCGGTTCATGGCGCGCGGTTTAGCGGAGTGGGGCGGGGATGGAAACCCTCGCGACTGTCATTCCGGGGCGGTGCGCAGGACCAGACCCGGAAGCTCGAGATTCTCAGGTGCGCAATTGCGCGCCATAGTTCGGCTCTTCGAGCCACCCCGGAATGACCGTGCTAGCGCGCATCCGGCCGCGAATTCGACGGCAGCGGCGGGGGCGGCTTGCGCAAGGGCGGCGGAATGCGCCAGGCGCCGGCAGTGCGGCCGGCAATCAGCCAGTAGACGACACCGGCGACGATGCCCGCGCCGGTCATGATCTCGAGGTGCCGCCGCACGATACCTTCGAACTGCAAGGTGTCGGAGTGGAAGGGAACGAGGCCGAGATAGCAGGCGAGCCCGACAAGGCCACCGCCGACGGCGTAGGCCAGCGCGCTGCGAATGTAGAGCGCTTCGGTGATCGCGACGATCACCGCCGCCGGAACGAGCGCGAAGCCCGAGATGAAGATGAAGCCGAAGCCGAGCAGGATGTCGATCGCGCCCTGATCGACGGGACCGGCGCCGAGATCGGAAAATTCCGGAAACAGCAGCGCGACGACGACGATCATGCCGCCGACGAAGCAGGCGGCGAGAAAGCCGATGAAGATGACGACGAGGCGGCCGATCAGGGACATGAGACGGGCCTGTTGAATATCACCGTCATTCCGGGACGGTGCGTAGCACCGGACCCGGAATCTCGAGATTCCGGGTTCGCGCTTCGCGCGCCCCGGAATGACAGCCCATAAACATAGATGGCCGGGTCAAACCCGGCCACGACGCGCGTGGAGACCGTCGTCATCTCAATCCGTCATCGCCATGGCGCGCAGCGCCTGGCGCTCGCGGGCCGAGAGCTTTTCGGTCTCCGACTTGAGCTGGCCGCAGGCAGCGAGGATGTCGCGGCCGCGCGGGGTGCGCACCGGCGAGGAATAGCCGGCGTTGAAGATGTATTCGGAGAATTTTTCGATCTGGTCCCAGTCCGAGCATTCATAGGCGGTGCCGGGCCAGGGATTGAACGGGATCAGGTTGATCTTGGCGTGAATGCCCTTGAGCATCTTCACCAGCAGCTTTGCATCGTCGAGCGAATCGTTGACGCCCTTGAGCATCACATATTCGAAGGTGATGCGGCGCGCGTTCGAGGCGCCGGGATAGTCGCGGCAGGCCTGCAGCAGCTCCTTGATCGGGTATTTGCGGTTGAGCGGCACCAGCTCGTTGCGCAGCTCGTCGCGCACCGCATGCAGCGAGATCGCGAGCATGACGCCGATCTCCTCGCCGGCGCGCACGATGTTCGGCACCACGCCGGAGGTCGACAGGGTGATGCGGCGGCGGGAAATGCCGATGCCTTCGTTGTCGCCGACGATCAGCAGCGCATCGCGCACCGCGTCGAAATTGTAGAGCGGCTCGCCCATGCCCATCATCACGATGTTGGTGACGCGGCGCGTGCCGTCCTCGCGGTCGGCCCAGTCGTTCAGGCGATCCCGCGCGACCATGATCTGACCAACGATCTCGCCGGCGGTGAGATTGCGCACCAGCCGCTGCGTGCCGGTGTGGCAGAAGGAGCAATTCAGCGTGCAGCCGACCTGGGACGACACACACAGCGTGCCGCGATCGGTCTCGGGGATATAGACGCACTCGACTTCATGCGCCCTCTCGGCATTGTCGCCGCTCGGCAGGCGCAGCAGCCATTTGCGGGTGCCGTCGTTGGAGATCTGCTCGGCCACAACTTCGGGACGGTCGACGGTGAAGTGCTGCGCGAGCTCGCCGCGAATGCCCTTCGAGATCGAGGTCATGTCGTCGAAGCTCTGGGCGCCGCGGAAATAGAGCCAGTGCCACAGTTGCTGCACGCGCATCTTGCGCTGCGCCGGCGCGACACCGATCTCGCCGAGGCGGTCGGCAAGCTCGCTGCGCGACAGGCCGATGAGCGACGGCTTTGCCGGCGGCACATAGGTTTCGAGCGGAGTTTTCTCCACCAGGATTGCGTTGTGCGGCTCGGTCGTCGGTTGCATCTATGGACCTAATTGCTGTGGCCGTTTCGGCATGGTCCGAAGGACCAGACCTCAGGTGCGCAATTGCGCACCGGGGAACCTCGAGATTCCGGGTCGATGCTGCGCATCGCCCCCGGAACGACGGAAAAACGTGGAACCGGCCCTATATAGCAACCGGAACAGCCGATTGCGACCGTGGCTATCGCTTAGTCTTAAAGGCCTAAGCCTGCAGCCTTAACGCCGGCAGTCCTGCGCGATCTTGTCGAGCGCCTGGGCGAGGCCCTTCAGCGAGAACGTGTCGATCGTCTCCGTGCCCTTGGCCGAGACGCCCTTGACCACGAGATCGGCGGATTTGCGCATGGCTTCGACCATCCGCTCCTCCTCGGCCGCGTTCTTGATCCAGAGGCCGTCGCCCTGGGTGTACATCGCGAAGGCGGCGCCGCCGACCTCGACCGAGGATTCCGACCCCGGCTTCAGCGCGTAGCCGATCATGACCGAGACTTCGTTGTTCACCTTCTCCGCCGGCCGGGTCGAGACGAAGGCATAGGCGGGGTCACGCGGCCGATTCGGCGGATTGGTCTTCGACGACGAGGGTTTTGCCAGCGCGAAGCAGACCTTCTTGCCGTTGGGCGTCGCCGAATAGGCGCCCCAGGTGCCGAACTGGCCGATCAGGGTCGGCTCCGCGCCACCCGCAACAGCCGCAGCCGGGCTCGCTGGCTTGCTCTCGGGCTTTGCAGCGCTCTTTGCGGTCGTATTGGCCGCGGGCGCTGCCGCTTTCGGTGCGTTCTTCGGCGCCGGTTGCGCCGTCTGTGCCCGCGCGGAATCGGCGATTCCCCACGCTGCCACGCCCGTCATCAAAGCCAAAAATAGCACCCGCCACATGCTGGAGTGGTTCCCTCAATATTGTGACTGGAAGATGGCCCGGCCGCGCTTTGTCCCCGCGGCAGGGATAGCCGGGAAAGTCCAATTTGGGAAGGCAGTTAGCGCGTGGCGGCGACTAGGCCCGGGATCGCGCGGCGCGCTGGTCGGCCCATTGAGCGTCGGACCAGCCGAGCAGGTCCTCGGCACCGGAACTGCGCAAATGCGCGCCACCGTCGATCACCACCATCTCGCCATTAATGTAGCCGGCGCGGTCCGAGACCAGGAAGCTGGCGAGATCGGCCAGCTCGCCGTGCTCGCCGGTGCGCCCCATCGGATTGCGCGCGGTCCAGCCTTCGTCGCGGCCCTCGGGGCGGAGCTGCCCCGATGCACCGGCGGTCGGAAACGGCCCCGGCGCGATCGCGACGGTGCGGATGCCCTTCGGGCCCCACTCCACGGCAAGGCTCTTGGTCATCGCCAGCACCGCCGACTTCGCCATCGCTGAGGGAACAGTGAAGGCGCGGCCGGTGATGGTCGAGGTCGAGAGGATCGAGAGCACGACGCCGCCATGCTTGCCCTCGATCCAGCGCTTGCCGGCGGCGAGCGTGCAATACATCGCGCCATGCAGCGTCGGCGCCAGGATCGCATCCGCGGCACGGAAGGAGAGGTGCTCGCTCTGCGCGATGAAGGTCGCAGCCGCATTGTTGACGAGGATGTCGAGCGGCGCCTCGCGCCAGATCTGATCCATCATGTCGTCGACGGCAGCCCCGTCGCGGATGTCACACGCAATGGTGGTAACCTTGCCGCCGATCTGCCCGCGCATTTCAGCTGCCGTTGCCTCGAGCCGGTCGAGCTTGCGGCCGCAGATCACGAGTTCGGCGCCGAGCCCGAGGAAGCGCCGCCCCATCGCCGCGCCGAGGCCCGAACCACCACCAGTGATGAGGATGCGCTTGTCCCTGAGCAGGCCTGTTTCAAACATCGTTTGAATCCTTTCTCATCGAGCCGCACGACAACGAAGCAAAGACTCTCACCGCTCGTCGTCCTGGCGAAAGCCAGGACCCATTACCACAGCGAGGCGTTTGACGAAGATTATCCGTGCCGTGGCAAATGCGCAGTCCACTTCTATGCGCCTAACTTCGAGACGGGGTAATGGGTCCTGGCATTCGCCAGGACGACATCGGGGAAAGATCGGAGCGCAAGCAACAAAGAATCCGGATTGTCGGCCGTGCCTAAATCCGGCAAAACCGGACCAACTATAATTCCACTCGAAACGCTCTAGGTGCCGCCATGAAAGCCATTCTCTGCTCGCAATATTGCCAGCCTGACGATCTCGTTCTCGCTGACATACCGGATCCGGTGGCAGGCCCCGGCGAAGCGGTCATCGCGATCAAGGCGGCTGCGCTGAACTTCTTCGACATCCTGATGATCCAGGGCAAATACCAGATCAAGCCGCCGTTTCCGTTCTCGCCGGCCGCGGAAGTCGCCGGCGTGATCGAGAGCATCGGCCCCGGCGTCACTGATCTCAAAGTTGGCGATCGTGTCGTCGCGTCCTGCGGCCATAACGGCGCGCGCGAAAAGATCGCGCTGCCGGCGGCATCGATCGTGAAGATCCCCGACAATCTCGACTATGACCGCGCGGCCGGCATCATCATCATCTACGGCACCGCACTGCATGCGCTGGAAGACCGCGCCAGCCCGAAGCCCGGCGAGACGCTCGCGGTGCTGGGCGCGGCCGGCGGCACCGGCCTCGCCGCCTGCGAGCTCGGCAAGCTGATGGGCCTGAAAGTGATCGCCTGCGCCTCGTCGGACGAGAAGCTCGAATTCGCGAAGGCGCATGGCGCCGAGCTGACGCTGAACTACGGCAAGGAAGATCTGAAGGAAGGCCTGCGCAAGCTCACTGATGGCAAGGGCGTCGACATCATCTTCGATCCCGTGGGTGGCACTTACGCCGAGCAGGCGCTGCGTTCGATCGCCTGGGAAGGCCGTTTCCTGGTGATCGGCTTTGCCGCCGGTGACATTCCAAAAATGCCGCTGAACCTCGCGCTGCTGAAGGGCTGCGACATCCGCGGCGTGTTCTGGGGCGCATGGACCCGGCTCAACCCGGCCAAGAACCGCGCCAATCTCGAGAAGCTTGTGAAGTGGACTGCGGAAGGCAAGATTTCATCGCATGTCGACCGCACCTTCCCGCTGGCGCAAACGGCGGATGCGCTGAAGGTGCTCGCGGGCCGTCAGGCCATGGGCAAGGTGATCCTGCATCCGTGAGGATGTGGGCGTCGCCATCGCCATAGACACAACTGTCACCGCTCGAATCGCCGGCGTCGCTGAGGCTGCGCCGGCTTTTTCGTGCGCCATCGCCGGGTAAAGGGCCCTCAACCATTCCCGCCAAAATTGCGGTGCATTCCCCTGCCTCGCCGCAATCAAACCCAAATCTCTCCCGATTCGCGCAAACCGCCGTCGTTTTTTGGGCTGATTCAGACGGCGATTTACCGGCTCCAGTTTGCGGGGAACTTCTGGACAATAACAAAAAGACTGAAGCCGGGATTGCCCCTGCGTTGCGTTAGTTATGGGGAGCATCACCATGGAGACGACGGCGTACCGTCCGTCCGGGGAGTCGAGGGCGTTCGACTCCGACCGATCTGCATCACATCCGCCCACTGCGTCCTTTATCCGCGCGCGTGCCAAACGGGCCGATCTTCCGCAGGACGATCCAATTCCACTGTTCCTGTCCGATCCGCTCGGGGCGCCGAACCCACGCGAATATGCACCGCGCGAACTGCGCTCCCGATTTAGGATCGTCCCGCGCCTTTTCGCTGTAGTGCTGGCGACATCCGCCGTTGCGACCTTGGCCGTGTCGTTTCAGTCCGACCTGCGTAACTTCATGGCCGCCAACGCCGGCGGCGCAGCGTCCGAACAGGCCCCGGCTGCAACCACTCCAATTGCACGACAGACCCCGCTCAAGGATCCGGCCGGCGTGACCGACACGACGCTGGCGAGCGCCGACACACAGGACCTCCCTGCACCGCCGGTGCCAAGCCGCGAGGCGATAGCAACCGCCTATCAGGTTGCGCTGCAAGCGCAAGGACTGGTGCAGGCACCGGCGCCCGTCGCAGCACAACCTGCACCGCCTGAGCCGGTCAGGACGCTCGACGCCGACACGCTGGCAGGGTTGATGACGCGCGCGAAGAGCCTGTTGAGGGTCGGCGACATCGCCGCGGCGCGGCTGCTGCTCGAACGCGCGGCCAATGCGCAAGATGCGACGGCAGCACTTCTGCTGGCGCAGACCTATGATCCCACCGTGCTCGGCACCAGCGATGCGCGAAGTGTCATTGCCGACGCATCCGCCGCACGTGACTGGTACCAGCGGGCTGCATCACTCGGATCGGCGGAAGCGCGCCAGCGCCTCGTCCGGTTTCAGAACTAGAACTCTTCAGGGGACATCATGCGTAACGCTTTTGGAATGGCGCTTGCCGCCATCATGACGATCTATGCCTCCACCGCCGGCGCCGAGCAGGCCGAATACGATCCGGCCAAGGTCTCGGACAGCCTGAAGGCCATCTTCCAGTTCGGCTCGAGCTCGACCAAGCAGTCGCTGAACGCCAACACCGTCACGCTGATCACGGGCACGATCGGCGGCACCTATGTGCAATTCGGCGCCGACCTCGCCTCGGTGCTCGACGACGGCAACAAGATCCGCGTGCTGCCGATCGTTGGCCGCGGCTCGGTGCAGAGCGTCGCCGACATCCTGTTCCTGCAAGGCGTCGATCTCGGCGTCGTGCGGGCCGACACGCTCGACTATCTGGAGCGCAAGGGCTTTGCCAAGGACATCAAGAAGCAATTCACCTATGTGACGAAGCTCTACAACGAAGAGATGCAGGTGATCGCGCCGAAATCGATCGCGACGCTGAAGGATCTCGAAGGCAAGACGGTCAGCGTCGACCTGCCTAATGGCGGCACCTTCGTCACTGCCCTCACCGTGTTCGAGCGGCTCGGCATCAAGGCGAAGTTCGTCTATGTCGAGCAGCGCATCGCGATGGAAAAGCTGAAGGCCGGCGAGATCGACGCCGTCATCGTGGTCGGCGGCAAGCCGTACAAATCGGTCTCGACCTTCGGCAATGACGGCCGCTTCCATCTTGCGAAGGTCGACTATGCAAAGCCGCTCCAGAGCGACTATCTGCCGGCGACCCTGACGACCAAGGACTATCCGAACCTGATCAAGGAGGGCGAGAGCGTGGACACCATCGCGGTGCCTGCGGTGCTCGCGGCCTACAACTGGGCGCCCAACACCGAGCGCTATCGCAAGCTCGCGCTGTTCGTGGACGCGTTCTTCACCAAATTCCCCGCGCTCCAGAACACGCCTTTCCATCCCAAGTGGAAGGAGGTCTCGCTCGCGGCCCCCCTATCGGGCTGGAACAGATTGCCGGTGGCGCAGCAATGGCTCGACAAGCACGGTGTCGAGCCGGTGACACGGCAGCGATTCGAGGCGTTCCTGAAGCAGAGCCCCACGGCTGGCAACGTGTCCGACGCGGACAGGGAGACGCTGTTCAAGCAATTCCAGGCGTGGGACGCGGAGAAGGCGCGGGCGGAGGCGGGGAAGAAGTGAAAGGCGTCATTGCGAGGAGCGAAGCGACGAAGCAATCCAGACTGCCTCTGCGGAAACGTCTCTGGATTGCTTCGCTTCGCTCGCAATGACGAGCTTGAGGCAAGCGCCGTCCGCACACTCAGCCGTCATCGCCCGGCTTGACCGGGCGATCCAGTACTCCGTGACGCCGGTGATTAAATCGAGAAGCCGCGGCGTACTGGATGCCCCGGTCAAGCCGGGGCATGACAGCGGTGGATGTGGCTCAATCCGCTTCCCCCACCCCACGCTTCAGCGCGGCACGGGCGGCTTCGCGGTGCTCATTCGTGATGTGGCTGGCGACCATGCGGATGGCGGTGGCGAGCACGGCGGCATCGTCGGTGAAGCCGAGGATCGGCATGACGTCGGGGACGAAGTCGAACGGCAGGATGAAATAAGCGATCGCCCCGAGCAGCGAGGCCTGGACGTGGCGCGGCGTCTGCCGGTCGAACGCGCAGTAATAGGCCGCGAGCAGATCTTCCGCGAACGGCAGCTGCGCGGCGACACTCTTCAGCTTGCGCCAGAAGCGGCGGCGCACGCTCTCGCGATCCTCCGCGAGCCGATCGGCCGGCTCGAAGCCGACGCTGTGTTCGGCAGCCATGTTGGAAAACTCCCCGTCCCGCCGGGGCGGCAGATCGCCGCATCCGGTGCTGATCACAACATGGGGATGCGGCCGATCCCCGCAAGATCAGCCCGGCGTAAGCTTGGCCATGGCGTTCATCGCCTTGGCCAGCTCGATGTCCAGCGCGGTCACGCCGCCGGCGTCATGGGTCGACAGCACAATCTCCACCGTCTTGTAGACATTGCGCCATTCGGGGTGGTGATCCATCTTCTCGGCGACCAGCGCCGAGCGGGTCATGAAGCCGAACGCCTCGTTGAAATCCTTGAAGACAAAGGTTTTCCCGATGGCGTCCCGGCCCTGAACCTCGGTCCAGCCCGGTATCGCGCCCAGCGCCTGCTTGCGTGCTTCCGCCGTCAGCCGCTCTGCCATGATGGCCTCCGTTTTCAGGGGAACTTTACCCTAACACCGTGCTTACGCCCGGGTTCATGCGGAATTTGGTCCATCCGCTAACCATGACGGAGATGTAACCCCGCGGGACAAGAAATTTGCTACAATTGCGGGCGTAAATCGCCGGCCAAGATGAAACTGAGCCTGAAGCGTTTGTTTGGGAGATCGATGACCGGGGAATTGGACCTGGCCGGAACGCCCTCTCCGCCTTCGCCGCGATCCGCGGCGCGGAAGACGGCGCTCGTGTCTCTCGCGCTGGTGCTTGCAATCGTCGGCGCGCTCGTCGGCGGTTATTATTTCGCGATGCGGCCGGTGACGCTGAAGATCGCGGTCGGCCCCACCAACAGCGATGACGTCAAGGTCGTGCAGGCGCTCACGCAGGCATTCTCGCAGAACAAGAGCTATGTGCGGCTGCGGCCGGTCCAGACCGACGGCGCCACCGCCAGCGCCGAGGCGCTCGCAGCGGGCAAGGTCGATCTCGCCATCGTGCGCGGTGATCTCGACGTGCCGAAGAACGCGCAAGCCGTTGCGACCCTGCGCAAGAACGTCGTCGTGCTGTGGTCCGTGCCCGGCAAGGGCAAGAAGAAGGGCGCCAAGATCACCAAGATCGCGCAGCTCGCCGGCCATCGCATCGGCGTCGTCGGCCGCACCCAGGCCAACGTCAACCTGCTCAAGGTGATCCTCCAGCAATACGGCGTCGATCCCGCCAAGGTCGAGATCGTGCAATTCCCGGCCAATGAGGTTGCCGAAGCGATCAAGACGCAGAAGGTCGACATCTATCTCGCGGCCGGCCCGGTCAACAGCAAGATCACGGCGGACGCGATCGCGGCATCGGTCAGGGAGGGCGGCACGCCGACCTTCCTCGCCATCGATTCCGCCGACGCGATTGCGCAGAACCATCCGGTCTACGAATCCGCGGAGATCCCCGCCGGCACCTATGGCGGTTCACCCGATCGTCCGGACGATGAGGTCAAGACCATCAGCTTCTCGCACCACATCGTGGCGCGCAAAGGCGTGTCGGAAACCACCATCGCGGTGTTCACGCGCCAGCTTTTCGCCGTGCGCCAGCAGCTGGTGACGGAATTCCCGCTCGCGGCGAAGATCGAGACGCCCGACACCGACAAGGATGCGGTGATCCCCGTGCATCCGGGCGCGGCCGCCTTCGTCGACGGCGAGGAAAAGACCTTCCTTGACAGGTATAGCGATTACATCTGGTGGGGCCTGATGGCACTTTCGGCCATGGGATCGATCGGCGCCTGGTTCGCCGGCTACCTGAAGAAGGACGAGCGCGACAGCAACAGCCATCTGCGCGACCGCCTGCTCGACATGATCGTGGCGGCCCGCAAGAGCGAGACGACGGAAGAGCTCGACCAGATGCAGACCGAGGCTGACGACATCCTGCGCGATACGCTGCACTGCTACGACCACGGCGCGATCGACGAAGGATCGCTCACCGCCTTCAACATCGCGCTCGACCAGTTCCACGCCGCCGTCGCCGACCGAAAGACGGTGCTGCTGAGCCTGCCGCAGAACCTGCAACGCGCGGGCGCCCAATTCCGGGCCGCCGGCAACGCGTAACGCTTGCGCGCGTTATTGCTGCGTCACATTGTCTCAATATAGCGTTGGACTTCACCGTGGCGACCGCCTGGGCGGTCGTCTCACGCAATATCGAGACCGTCCCATGAACATCAAATTCTCCCGCCGCCGCTTCCTCGCCACCGGTGCCGGCGCGCTGGGCACGGTCGCGATGCCCTATCTCTCCCGCGCGGCCGACCGGCCGGTGGTGACCCACGGCGTGCAATCGGGCGATGTCACGGCCGACGGCGGCGTGGTCTGGGCACGCACCGACCGGCCCGCGCAGATGCTGGTCGACGTCGCGACGACCGAGTCATTCAAGGATGCCCGCGCGCTGCCGCCGATCGCGGCACTCCCCGAGAGCGACTTCACCGCGAAGATGCTGATCGAGAACCTGCCTGCTAGCCAGGACATCTTTTATCGCGTCCGCTTCCGCGATCTCTCGCACGGCGCGATCGAGGGCGAGGCGGTGACCGGTCGCTTCCGCACCGCGCCGGCCGATCGCCGCGACGTCAGCTTCGTCTGGGGCGGCGACGTCGCCGGCCAGGGCTGGGGTATCAATCCCGATGACGGCGGCATGTTCACCTTCTCCGCGATGCGCAAGCACCGTCCGGATTTCTTCCTGCACTCGGGCGACACCATCTACGCCGACGGCCCGATTCAATCCGAGGTGAAGCTCGCCGACGGCAAGATCTGGAAGAACGTCACGATCCCCGAGAAGGCCAAGGTCGCCGAGACGCTGGACGAGTACCGCGCCGCGCACAAATACAATCTCACCGACGAAAACCTCCGCGCCTTCAATGCCGAGGTGCCGATCTTCGTGCAGTGGGACGACCATGAGGTCACCAACAACTGGTCGCTGTCGAAGGAGCTGCCGGCCGCCTACAAGGTGCGCGACATTTCCCTGCTCGCCGCCCGCGCGGGCCGCGCCTTTCATGAGATGTATCCGATGCGCGAGAGCATCGTCGAGCCGGGCCGCGTCTATCGCCAGATCTCCTACGGCCCCCATCTCGACGTGTTCATGCTCGACGAGCGCAGCTATCGCGGTCCAAACGGCGCCAATCTCGAGACCGCTTACGGCCCGGCGAGCTACTTCCTCGGCCCGGACCAGATCGCCTGGCTCAAGCGCGGCCTGCTCAATTCGCGTGCGACCTGGAAGGTGATCGCCTCCGACATGCCGCTCAGCCTCGTCGTGTCGGACACGCCGAAGGGCGGCTCGGAGGCCTTCGCGCAGGGCGACGGCCCGGTGCGCGGCCGCGAGTTCGAGATCGCCGACATCCTGCGCTTCATCAAGATGGCGCCGATCAACAACACGGTGTGGCTGACCGCGGATGTGCACTACGCCGCCGCGCACTACTACGATCCGAACAAGGCGCAATTCCAGGATTTCGAGCCGTTCTGGGAATTCGTGTCGGGGCCGCTGCACGCCGGCACCTTTGGTCCGAACAAACTCGACAACACGTTTGGGCCCGAGGTGCGCTTCGTCAAGGCGCCGGGCAAGGACAACCAGAACCTGCCGCCGTCCGCCGGCATGCAGTTCTTCGGTCACGTCAAGATCGACGGCGCCTCCGGCCAGATGATCGTGACCTTGCGCGACCGCGCCGACGTCGCGCTATGGTCGACCACGCTCGATCCGAAGCAGGCCTGACCGCTATTTGGCGGCGCGCACCTTCAGCGCCGCCTCCAACGTGTCGCTCGAGCACGGCTTCTGCAAACGCGGCTGGCCGGCGAATTCGGGCGGAATACGCGCCTCCGCGCCGTAGCCGGTCACGAAGACGAACGGAATCTTCAGCGCGGCCAGCCGCTCGGCGATCGCAAAGCTCGTCTCGCGGATCAGCTCGACGTCGAGCAGCGCGAAATCGGGCACCTGCCGCGCGATGGCGTCCAGCGCCTGCGTCACCGACCCGACGGTCCGCACGCTCGTCACGCCAAATCCGAGCAGACGATCCTCGAAGTCGATCGCGATGATCGGATCGTCCTCGACGATCAGAACATCGGCAGGCCGGCCGGAGCCATTGGAAAGTGTCATGATCGCATCTTGTGTGTGGGGTTTCTGGGATCAGGACAGCCGCGACACGATGCCTGCGCGCAGCGCACCGGAGGGTTCCCGGAACGAAACCCACCACATCGGCGTTTTCCAGTCTGTCCACTTGTGCACACAGAGAATGGACGGAACTCGCTAATGTGGGAGGAGGATGGGAGTTCACGATGGATGCGCGTATCGGCAAGACAACCGAGGTCGAGAGCCGGCCGGCCAACAATCTGCTGAAGCGCTTGAGTCCGGCGGACTACGCCCTGCTCGCGCCGCACGTGACCGTCGAGGACTCCGCGGCGGGCGAGCTGCTCTATAATCCAGGCGATGACGTCCAGGTCGTCCACTTCCCCTGCGGACCGGCGCTCGCGACTTTTCTTGTCCCCAACGAGGATGGCCGCGACGTCGAGACCATCCTGGTCGGCCGTGAAGGCGCGGTCGGCGGCATCGTCAGCGAGGGATTCCTGCCGGCCTATACCCGGATCTGCGTAAAATTCGAAGGTCCGTTTGCACGCATTCACGTCGCCAAGCTGGAAGCGGCCAAGCTGCGCTCGGCGTCGCTGCGCCATATCTTTGCGCGCTATGCCGATTGCATGCTGGCCCAGATCTTCCAGTCCACCGCCTGCAACGCGATCCACTCGATCGAGCAGCGCACGGCGAAATGGATTTTGGCGGCGATGGAGCGCACCGGCGACGAGAGCAGCGTGCCGCTGACCCATGAACAGCTCGCGACGCTGCTCGGGGTGGGGCGCAGCTATGCCAGCCGGGTGCTCCAGTCGTTCAGGGCGGAAGGCGTGCTCGAGACCCGGCGCGGCTCGATCCTGGTCCGCAACCGCGACGGCCTGCGGCTGCGCGCCTGCCGGTGTAACGACGCCGTGAAAATGCATTTCGAAGAGGTGCTGCGGGGGGTGTACCCGACCGAAGAGCGGGAAGCCGGATAGCGGTTCCTGCTTCTTCCTTCTCCCCGTGCGGGAGAAGGTGGCGCGAAGCGTCGGATGAGGGGTTCTATCCTCGAACTTGCCTGCTGCGAGAGACCCCTCACCCGAGCGAGTCCGCGGCTTATGGCGGAGCTGCCCTCTCCCACAAGGGAAGAGGGCACAAAAATGCGCAGCCCACTGTTTTGAAGAGGACCGTGCTATAGTCTCCCCGCATGAGCGGGGCATTCCTTCACACCGTCTTCGACATCGCAGCGTGGCTGGCGGCGGCAGCTGCCGTCTACTGGCTGTCGCGACAACGCTTGCAGTTTCCGGCGCAATCCTTCGAGCTGCCCTATGTCGCCGCGCTGGTGTTCGGCGCGGGCCTCGGGGCCTATTTGTTCGGCTCCGCCAATCTGTGGCTGTCGGGCGAGCGCGGCATTGCGCGCTCGGTCGAAGGCGCGCTCGCCGGCGGCATCGTGGCGATCGAGCTCTACAAATGGTCCGCGGGGATCACGGTACGAACCGGCGCGCGTTTCGCGCTGCCGCTGGCGCTCGGCATCGCGATCGGCCGGCTCGGCTGCTATTTTGCGGGCCTGGACGATTTCACTTACGGCACGCCGACGGCGCTGCCTTTCGGCCATGATTTCGGCGACGGCATTCTGCGTCATCCCGTGCAGCTCTACGAGAGCGCGGCCATGGCCGTGTTCGCGCTGCTCTATGTGCTGGCCGTCTTGAACCGGAGCGCGTTTGTGATCACCAATGGTTTCTACCTGGTTCTCGTCTACTATGGAGCGCAACGCTTCCTGTGGGAATTCCTCAAGCCCTACGGCCCGCTGATCGGTCCCCTCACGCTGTTTCACCTGCTGTCGTTGTCCATTTTGCTCTACGCCGGCATCATGCTGGCGACGGCGCCCAAAGCGAGACCCATGCATGAACGCGCCGTTGCGTAAGTCGCGACCCTATATTTTCTGGGGCCAGACTCAGTCTCTCTGCGAGACCTGCCTTGAGCTGGTGCCGACCAAGATCCAGATCCTCGATAACGAGGTCTGGTATGAAAAGCGCTGCCGGGAGCATGGCGTCCAGTCGACGCTGGTCTCGACCGATGCCGCCTATTGGCGCCTGTGCAAGGATTTCATCAAGCCCGGCGACCGGCCGCTGCAATTCCAGCACCGCACCGAATTCGGATGTCCGTATGATTGCGGCCTCTGTGCCGACCACGAGCAGCATTCCTGCCTGGCGCTGATCGAGATCACCGAGCACTGCAATCTCACCTGCCCGGTCTGCTTCGCCGAATCCTCGCCCGCACGAACGAAATTCACCCCGCTCGCGACGGTGGAGAAGATGCTCGACGCGCTGGTCGCAAGCGAAGGCGAGCCCGATCTCGTGCAGATCTCCGGCGGCGAGCCGACGCTGCACCCGGATTTCTTCGCGATCCTCGACGCCGTGCGCGCCCGTCCGATCCGCCACGTCATGATCAACACCAACGGCCTGCGCATCGCCCGCGAGAAGGATTTCGTGGCGCGGCTCGCCGCGAACAGGCGCGGGCTGGAGGTCTATCTCCAGTTCGATTCGCTCGAACGCGACGCGCTGATCAATCTGCGCGGCGCGGATCTGCGCAAGATCCGCCAGCAGGCGCTGGAGAATCTGGAGCACTACGGCGTCTCGACCACGCTGGTCGCGACCATCAAGCGCGGCGTCAACGATGCCGAGATCGGCGATATCGTGCGTCACGCGCTGACCTGGAAATGCGTGCGCGGCGTTACGCTGCAGCCGGTGCAGGATGCCGGGCGCAACGAGGGCTTCGACAAGAATACCGACCGCATCATGCTGTCGGAGATCCGCAAGCGCGTGGTCGAGACCGGCGTGTTCGGCGACAAGGACATGATCCCGCTGCCCTGCAACCCCGAAAGCATCTCGATCGGCTATGGCTTGCGCAACAGCGAGAAGGTGCTGCCGCTGACCTCGCTGATTCCGCAGGAGCAGCTGGTTGCGGTGATGCCCAACACCATCAGCCCGGAAAAATATCCGATGCTGCGGGAAAAATTTGTCGATCTGTTCTCGCTGTCGTCAGGGCCGCTGAACACGAGCGAGCGCGTCTGCGAATTGCTGTGCTGCCTGCCGAGCTTCGAGGTACCGCAGGGGCTGTCTTACGAGAACGTCTTCCGCGTCACCATCGTGCAATTTCTCGACCGCTTCAATTTCTGCGTCGGCAACGTCAAGCGCAGCTGCATCCATTTCGTGACCGAGCAGGGCGCGATCATTCCGTTCGACACCTACAATCTGTTTTACCGGAACGGCAAGATCGACGGCATCCGCGCTGCGCTGGCTGGACGGACCTATCGTGAGACAAGGCAAAGCGAGGAAGTGCCGCGGTGAGCGATACCAGCTCTCCACCTCCGCCTGATCGATTTCAGCGGCAGGGGCCCTGGATAGATTCGCCCAGAGGATGTCTGACATTGTTTCTCGTCATTGCAGGAATTGTCTTGCTCCTGCCTGGGCTTTGCACGGGAGTCTTGTTTTACTCTGAGCTCAAAAAGCCGAATGCCACCTCCCATCCTTTTGTGATCGTTGTTTTGGGCATCGCCCTCGTGGGAGCCGCACTTACCGTTCTGGGCATTGTGATTGGAATAAAAAGCTTTGCGCGCCGCCGTTAACACGGGAGCTCCACCTTGAGCGATACGCCACGGCCTAACCTACCTCCCATTCCAACGGCCCATCAGGCACGCAGCGGCTGCCTGACCGCGCTCATGGCGATCTTCGGGATCATCCTGCTGCTGCCGGGCCTCTGCGCCCTGCTGTTCGGCGGAATCTCGATATCCGAAAGCGGCCGGATCGATTCCGACATCGCGCCGCTGGTCTTTCTGGGCGTGGTCGTCGGCATCGGAGGCGTCGCCCTGATCTGGGCGGCCATCAAGGGGCGAAAGGCCCCCATCCATCCCGGAACCCGGCCCTAAGCCCCGGGAATTCCCGGACAAAATTCAGTCAACCAACCAGCAAAGAACACATTGTTTTTTGGCGGTTTTTGCATATATTGCGCCGCAACGCATAGGGTGCCCGGTCGATATGGCCGGGCTTCCTTTTTGGGCGGAAAGCGCCGCGTTTCCAGTCTTCCAGCGTTGTTTCGAGAAGAGGTCCCGGTCTGGCCGGCGAGATCGCGCTTAACCCATTGTTCGAACGCAAAGAAGCTTACTCATGAACCTCCGTAACGTCGCCATCATCGCCCACGTCGACCACGGCAAGACGACCCTGGTCGACAAACTCCTCCAGCAGTCCGGCACGTTCCGCGAGAACCAGAAGGTGACGGATCGCGCCATGGACTCCAACGACCTGGAGCGCGAGCGCGGCATCACCATTCTGGCCAAGGCGGCCTCGGTGCAGTGGAAGGACACCCGCGTCAACATCGTCGACACCCCCGGCCACGCCGATTTCGGCGGTGAGGTCGAGCGCATCCTGAACATGGTGGACGGCGCCCTGGTGCTGGTCGACGCTGCCGAAGGCCCGCTGCCGCAGACCAAGTTCGTGGTCTCCAAGGCGCTCAAGGTCGGGCTCAAGCCGATCGTCGTCATCAACAAGGTCGACCGCCCCGACGCGCGCCCGACCGAAGTCATCAACGAGGTGTTCGACCTGTTCGCGGCGCTCGACGCCAGCGAGGAGCAGCTCGACTTCCCGATCCTGTACGGGTCGGCCAAGCAGGGCTGGATGGCCGAAAGCCCCGAGGGTCCGCAGGACAAGGGCATGGAGCCGCTGTTCGACCTGATCCTGCGCCACGTCGCGCCGCCGAAGGTCGAGGAAGGTCCGTTCCGGATGATCGGCACCATTCTCGAAGCTAACCCCTATCTCGGCCGTATCATCACCGGCCGCATCTCCTCGGGCGTGCTCAAGCCGAACCAGCAGGTCAAGGTGCTGCATGCCGACGGCAAGCTGGTCGAGTCCGGGCGCGTCACCAAGATCCTGGCGTTCCGCGGTCTCGAGCGTACCCCACTTGAGGAAGCCGAAGCCGGCGACATCGTCGCCATCGCGGGCCTGACCAAGGGCACCGTCGCCGACACCTTCTGCGATCCGACCGTCGAGGTGCCGCTGCCGGCACAGCCGATCGATCCGCCGACCGTGTCGATGTCGTTCATCGTCAACAACTCCCCGCTCGCCGGCACCGAAGGCGACAAGGTGACGAGCCGCATGATCCGCGACCGTCTGCTGCGCGAAGCCGAGGGCAACGTCGCGCTGCGCGTCGTCGAGGCCGCCGACAAGGACGCGATGGAAGTGTCCGGCCGCGGCGAATTGCAGCTCGCGATCCTGATCGAGACCATGCGCCGCGAGGGCTTCGAGCTCTCGGTGTCGCGTCCGCGCGTCGTGTTCCAGAAGGACGAGGCCACCGGCGGCGCCATGGAGCCGATCGAGGAAGTCGTGATCGACGTCGACGAGGAGCACTCCGGCGTCGTCGTGCAGAAGATGAGCGAGCGCAAGTCCGAGCTGATCGAGATGAAGCCCTCGGGCGGCAACCGCCAGCGCCTGGTGTTCTACGCGCCGACCCGCGGCCTGATCGGCTACCAGGGCGAACTGCTCACCGACACCCGCGGCACCGCGATCATGAACCGCCTGTTCCACGGCTATGCCCCGTACAAGGGCGAGATCCAGGGCCGCCGCAACGGCGTCCTGATCTCCAACGACCAGGGCGAAGCGGTGGCCTACGCCATGTTCAAGCTGGAAGATCGCGGCCCGATGATGATCGAGCCGGGCTGGAAGGTCTACAAGGGCATGATCGTCGGCGAGCACACCCGCGACAACGATCTCGAGATCAACGTGCTCAAGGGCAAGCAGCTCACCAACATCCGCACGACCTCCAAGGACGAAGCCGTGCGCCTGACCCCGCCGATCCGTATGACCCTGGAAAAGGCGCTCGCCTATATCGAGGACGACGAGCTCGTCGAGGTCACCCCGAAGTCGATCCGCCTGCGCAAGAAGCACCTCGACCCGAACGAGCGCAAGCGCGCGGAAAAGGCCAAGGAAGCGGTGGCGTAAGCTGCCGGTCTCCGTGGTGCCGTAGGGTGGGCAAAGCGCAGCGTGCCCACCGCTTGAAGTTCTGGACGACGATGGTGGGCACGGCGCAAGCGCGCCTTTGCCCACCCTACGAAACTGCCTCGTGCCCCGGACGCAGCGCAGCACGCAGTGATGCGCTGCTGAGCCGGGGCCCAGATACTCTCATCCTCCGCACATCACCTTGGGTCCCGGCTCTGCGCAGCAGCGCAAGAGCGCTGCAGCGCGTCCGGGACACGAGAGCTCCATACCTAGCCCCGCTTCAGCACTCTTCACGAACGTGCTAGAGCCCGCCCATGACCTCCCTGCCCTCCTCCGTCGACGTCGCGATCATCGGCGCTGGTGCCGCCGGCCTCGGCGCGGCACACGCGCTGGCGGGCTCGGGACTCTCCGTGATCGTGCTGGAGGCGCGCAACAGGCTCGGTGGCCGCGCCTGGACGGTGCAGGCCTCGCCTGAGGTCACCTTCGACGTCGGCTGCGGCTGGCTGCACTCGGCCGACAAGAACTCCTTCGTTTCGATCGCGCAAAAGCTCGACTTTGATCTCAACAAGGACCTGCCGCCCTGGCGCGAGCGCGCCTATGGCAACGCATTTCCGCAAAGCGAGCGCGACGATTTCACGCGCGCGATGGACCAATTCTACGAGCGCCTCTGGGAAGCCGCGCAAAAGGGCACGGACGAACCCGCGAACCGGAGCTTGGAGCCCGGCAATCGCTGGAATCCGATGATCGACGCGATCTCGACCTATATCAACGGCTGCGAACTGAAGGACATGTCGACGCTGGACTGGGACGCCTATGAGGATACCAACCTCAACTGGCGCGTCCGCCGCGGCTATGGCGCGCTCATCGCAGCCTACGGCGCGCCGTGTCCGGTGGCGTTGAACTGCAACGTCACGCTGGTCGATCATTCGGGCCAACGCATCCGCATCGAGACGTCGCAGGGCACGCTGACCGCCGACAAGGTGATTGTCACCGTGCCGACCAATCTCATCGCCGATGAAGCGATCCGCTTCTCGCCGCCGCTTCCCGCCAAGGTCGATGCCGCAGCCGGCCTGCCGCTCGGCGTCGACGACAAGGTGACGCTGGCGCTTGGCGATGCCGAAGCCTTTCCCAAGGAAGCAAACTTGCGCGGCGCCACCATGCGCACCGCGATGGGCACCTACCACATCCGCCCGTTCGGCCAGCCCTGCATCGAAGGCTTTTTCGGCGGCAGTTTTGCCCGCGAGCTGGAAGATTCCGGCGACGGCGCCATCGCCGCACAGAGCATCGACGAGATCGCAGGCTTCCTCGGCAACGACATCCGCCGCAAACTGAAGCCGCTGTACGAATCGCGCTGGGCGCATGATCCGTTTGCGCGAGGTGCCTATTCGCACGCGCTGCCCGGCCACGCCGGGGACCGTGCCGTGCTGGCGGCGCCGGTGGATGGCCGGCTGTTTTTTGCGGGAGAGGCGACGTCGCCGAGCTTCTTCACGACGGCGCATGGCGCGCGGGATAGTGGGGAGCGCGCGGCGGGGGAAGCGTTGGGGGCGATTGGGAAGCGCTATCCATGAGTCGTCCCGGCGAAAGCCGGGACCCATACCGCGTGATTTCTCAATGGACCACGCTTACCGCGGATTGACCCTCCACTTCCAGCCGTCGCCAAACCTCGCCCTGTGGTTATGGGTCCCGGCCTTCGCCGGGACGACCCTGAATTTGTGGCGCCGCTATCGGGCTATTCAATCACCCTCGCTCGCAAATCAGCATCCGGCACAAAGCACGCGTCATACTTCCCGAAGATGCGATAGCGGTTCTGCGCGATGAGGCTGTAGACGGGGTCTCGAAGCGGCTTCGGCACGGCGAACAGCGCGCTCACCCAACCCCAGCCCGGAAGCTGCGACAGCACCGTCAGCGCGGCATCCGACTTCATGAACACCTTGCCGCCGTGGACAACCGCGTTGGTATCGGGATCATCCGGATCGATGCCGAACGTGCGCGCGAGCTTCGCGCCATAGTCCGACTGGATCGGCGTGAAGCGAAACCGCTTCGCTGTGTCGCGTTTCGCCACAAAACGCACCCAGCGCGAGCAGAAGATGCAGATGCCGTCGAACAGGATCACGTCGTCGTCAGGCCATTTTGGCATCAGCGATTGTCCAGCATCAGAAGCGCCACCAGCATGAGCACGATCGCGGGCCCGGTCTTCACCAGTGCGCCGAGCGGCTCGATCCAGAGGTCGGGCGTGAGGATCGCCGCGCCGAACATATAGCCGAGCGAGGCGACGATGCCAGCAACGAGACCGATCGCCGCGGTGCGACGGAAGGCAACCAGCACGCCGATGCTCATGTCCATCAGGCTGGTGCCGATGGTGATGGGATCGACCAGCGCGGGCGGGAAGTTGTGCGCCGTCAGGATGCCGGCAGCGGCACGGTAGGACACGAACAGCGCGATGAAGCCGGAGACGAGCCAGAACACGACGAGGCTGGCGAAGATCAGGGCCTTGACCAGGAACAATCGCGCGAACCATTTGTCCTGAATGGTCGCGGGATGACGGCCGATCGTTTCGATCAGCGTCTTCGGCGTGATACCTGTCGCAGCGATCCAGGCCGAGGGATCACCTCGCACGCCGCGGCGCAGCTCGGCGATGGCCGTGGAGCGCATCGGCGGCATCCAGCCGAGATAATTGGCGAGATCGCCGATTTTGGCGCCGAGATCGAGCAACAGGTGCGGCATCGCGACATGCGGCCAGCCGGCCGTGCCAAACGCTTGGCGAAACTGCCTGATGACGCCGGCCATGGTGACCGGCTCAGCCTGCATCAGATCCCAGCTCACCGCCTTGACGGAGGCGTCGTCGATGTCGCGCGCGGCGAGCCAGGCGATGGTGGCCGAGATATCCTCGACGGAGATGGGCTGGAACGGCGTCGCCATCTCTTTCGCTGGCAGATCGACCGGAAAGGCAGCGAGCGCGCGGAGCATGGCGCTGCCGCCATAGGCGGATGGTGCGACCACGAAGCCGGGCCGCAGGATGGCGTGGGCAATGCCTGAGGCCGCGATCAGGCGCTCGGCTTCGCGCTTGGTCGTTGCGAAGGCGGTGCGATCGGCTTCGGCCGCTCCGGGGATCGAGATGTGCACCAGCCGGATCGCGCGGCCGCTGTCGGTGATCGCCGCAAGCAGGCGCGCGACGAAATAGCGATGCATGGCGCCTGTGTCGCTGCCGGGGCCATCCTGGAGCACGCCGAGACAGTTCACGACGACATCCACCGCATGCTCGCGCAACAGGCGCGTCAACGCAGGCGCGTCGAGCGAGAGGATCGGCAGCTCGATATCCAGCGCGCTCGTCTTCTGCGCCGGCGACAGGCTGCGGGCCACGCCGACCACGCGAAAACCCCGCGCGCGCAGATCATCGGTGACGAAGCGGCCGATCAAGCCGGAGGCGCCGAGCACCAAGATGGTTCGCTGGTTCATCGCTGCTCTCAAAACGGCTTTGCGATCATCAGCCACAGGATCAGCATCGTCGCGCCGAAGCCGGGGAAGCCGAACGCGAACCAGCGGCGGAACAGGACGAAGTATCGTTGCGGCAACGCAGTGTGTTGCTCGGCGGCCTTGCGCGCGAGATCGCGCATCTCGATCTGCATGAAGACGACAGGAATCCAGAACAGGCCGGCGACGGCATACAACACGAGCGAAGCGAGCAGCCAGCGCTCGGTGATCGCCGTCGCCGAGAGCATCATCAGCAAGCCGCCCGTGACCGGCTGGAAGAGCACGGCCGACAGCGTGAAGATTGCGTCGGCGATCACGACGACCGAAGCGGTGCGCGCGATGAACTCCGCATCGTCGGTGCGGTGCGCCATCAGCATGAAGAAGGCGATGCCACTTCCGGTGCCGAGGATGACGATGGCGCCGAGCACATGGAGATATTTGACCAGGAAATACAGCGTCATGGCTTCTTGGTCGCTGTTGGCTGGCCCTGGTTCAGCGCACGCGCGAGCTCGCTGCCCGCGGCTTCGACGCCGGCATCGAGTTCGATCATCCAGTGCCCCTCGCTGCCGACGGCCGGCAAGGTGCGGAAATCGACCTTGCCGCCAGCACCGCGAAACGCATCGGCCAAGCCCTTTGAAAACGCCGGCGCAAAATAGCTGTCATTGGCCGCAACGAGCCACGTGACGGGAATCCGCGCGCTCTTGCCGAACTCCGCCGCCGCCGCAAGCAGCGCATGTGGTGCGCAGATCCGGCCCGGCTCATCATTGGCACGGCCGCCGCGCCCCGGCGCAAACACGATGATCGTGTTGATGGTCTTCGGATCGGCATTGGCGAGCGCCAGCGCGCCCCAGCCGCCGGCGGAATGGCCGATCAGGATGGCGGCGTCCTTGCGGATGAAATCCTGCTTTCGCAAGAACTCCAGCGCGCGCGAAATCTGGTCGGCCGTTGCACGGCCCGCGCGCGCATAATCCGCCTCGTCGCAGCCGCCCTGATCCTCGACATAGCGGCCGCCGGTCGCACCATGGCCGAGCCGCTCCGGCACCAGCACGGCAAAGCCGCGCGCGACGAGATGCGCCGCAAGCGCGCGGTATTCCGGTTGCGGCATTTGCGCACGACGCAAGCCGTTCTGCGTCGAGGCGTGCGCGATGATTGCGAGCCGGAACGGGCCCACACCCGGCGGGCGAAACAGCAGGGCATGCGCGGCAATGTCGGTATCCGGCGACGGTACACGCCACACTTGCCGGCGAAACGGTTCGCCCTCCCCTCCCGACGCGCCAAGCGTGACCTCGGCGCACAGAGGCGGTGCAGTCAGCAGGGCCAGCACAGGCAGAAGCGCAAGGGTGTTGAGAAGCCGCATGAATTGCCGAGGGCGAACACGAACAGCGACACTAGGGCGCGACGAGATCGGGTTGAGTCGTCATCGTACTTTAGCTCTTTGTTTGAGCGTGATCTTTTCGGAGAGCCGCCTCACACTTTTCCGGATCACGCTCTGGTAGGAACGAATCAGTCTGGGCGGACTTTCTGCGTTGCCATCGCCGTTCATTCGTTGCCGCAAAGCAGTTTTGCACCGACGCCCGGCAGACCATCGCCATTCAAGGTGGCGGCTTGTCCTCTTTCGGTACAACATGGCTAAATACTGATGCAGAAAGTCCACACGTTAACCGATAATTAACGATAGGTCTTGCCGCCGACGCGGCGACTTGGTTTGATTGCGTCTATGAGCACAACCCTGATCGAGGTCCGGCCGGCCAAAGCTGCAGATGCAACTGCAGTGGCTACGACTCATGACGAAGCCTGGCGCTCCGCCTATCAGGGCATCATCCCCGGCGCCGAGCTGGAAAAGCTGATCAACCGCCGCGGTCCGCAGTGGTGGGACAGCGCGATCCGCAAGGGCAGCCGCGTCAGCGTGCTTGTGTTCGGCGACAAGATCGCGGGCTACGCCAATTACGGCCGCAACCGCGCCCGCAGCCTGCACTTCGACGGCGAAATCTACGAGCTCTATCTGCGCCCGGAATTCCAGGGCCTCGGCTTCGGCCGCCGCCTGTTCGCCTCCGCCCGCCGCGACCTGATGCAGAGCGGCCTGAAGAGCATGGTGGTGTGGGCGCTTTCGGACAATGACCCCGCGACGGAATTCTACCGGGCGCTGGGCGGCCGCATGGTGGCGCGCTCCTCGGAACGGTTCGGGCCGAAGTCGCTCGACAAGGTTGCCTTCGCTTGGACCAATTGAGCTGCTGAAGTCCGGCCGGCAGCGTTTCCCTTCCGTCGATACCGTTGCCATTTGAGCCGGTGATCGCTGGATTCATTTTTTCACAAAAACACGATGGATAGGCGGGCCAAGCCCGCGTATGACAGTGCCAAAATCGCTGCCGGGCGCGATTTTACCTCGGCAACAACGGAGCCTTGAATGCGTATCGATGCGATCTCGATCGGAAAGAACGTCCCACACGACATCAACGTCATCATCGAAGTCCCCGTGGGCGGCGAACCGATCAAATACGAGATGGACAAGGAGGCCGGCACGCTGGTGGTCGACCGCTTCCTCTACACGCCGATGCGTTACCCCGGTAACTACGGCTTCATCCCGCACACGCTGTCGGATGACGGCGATCCCTGCGACGTGCTGATCATCAACACCCGCGCCATCATCCCCGGCGCCGTCATGAGCGTGCGCCCGGTCGGCGTGCTGTTCATGGAAGACGAAGCCGGCGGCGACGAGAAGATCCTGGCGGTGCCCTCGTCGAAGCTGACGCAGCGCTACGACAAGGTGAAGTCGTACTCCGACCTGCCTGACATCACGCTCCAGCAGATCCAGCACTTCTTCGAGCACTACAAGGATCTCGAGAAGGGCAAATGGGTGAAGATCCTGCGCTGGGGCGGCCCCGAGGACGCGCACAAGCTGATCCTCGAAGGCATGGATCGCGAGAAGAAAAAGAAGGGCTGAGTTTTAGTGTCCCGGACGCGATGCGGCACGAAGTGACGCGTCGCAGAGCCGGGACCCATGCCGCCACTGGGCCCCGGCTCAGCAGCGCATCGCTTCGCGCTGCGCTGCGTCCGGGGCACGAGAGCTTCAACTGCTACACCGCCGGCTTCGGCAGCCCCGCAATCGCGCAGGCGGCACGCAGCGTGTTCACCAGCAGGCACGCGACCGTCATCTGACCGACGCCGCCCGGCACCGGCGTGATCGCGCCGGCCACAGTGAGCGCTTCCTGATAGGCGACGTCGCCGACGAGGCGGGTCTTGCCGTCTTCCTTGGGGATGCGATTGATCCCGATGTCGATCACGGTCGCGCCCGGCTTCAGCCAGTCGCCGCGCACCATCTCCGGCTTGCCGACCGCGGCATAGACAAGGTCGGCGCGCCTCACGAGCCCGGGCAGATCGCGCGAGCGGGAATGCGCGATCGTCACCGTGGCGTTCTCGTTCAACAGCAATTGCACCAGCGGACGGCCGACCAGGTTGGAGCGGCCGATGACGATGGCGTTCATGCCTTCGAGCGAGGCATGCACGCTCTTGGTCAGAATGATGGAGCCGAGCGGCGTGCAGGGCGACAGCGCCTCGAAACCGCCGGCGAGCCGGCCGGCATTGTTCGGATGCAGGCCGTCGACGTCCTTGGCGGGATCGATGGCGTTGATGACGGCCTCGGTGTTCAACCCCTTCGGCAGCGGCAGTTGCACCAGAATGCCGTGCACGGCGGGATCGCGGTTGAGCTTTGCGACAACGGCCAGCAAGTCGGCTTGCGAGACGTCGGCCGGCAGCTTGTGCTCGAACGACGCCATGCCGGCGGCCTGGGTCTGGGTATGTTTCGAACGGACATAAACCTCGCTGGCCGGGTCGTTGCCGACCAGGACCACCGCCAGCCCCGGCACCAGATCATGCTCGCGCTTGACGCGGGCGACCTCGTCCGCGACGCGGGCGCGGAGTTCCGCGGCAATGACTTTTCCATCGATGATCTTGGCGGTCATGTCAGTTCCCTCAATCTTTCGATTTGGCGGCTGCCGATTTGACTTGGGCAAGCTGGCGCAGGGTTTCGCCGAGCCGCGCCGGATCGCCGTCGACCGCGATCTGCTTCAGCCGCGAGGTGGCACCGGATAGCAGTTTTACGCTGGCCTTGGGAACGCCAAGCGATTTCGCCAGCAGCACCAGAACGGCCTTGTTGGCCTCGCCGCCATCGGCGATGGCGCGCACCCGCACCTTGAGCACGCTGCGGCCGTCGGCCAATTGCTCGATCCCGTCGATGTCGTCGCGGCCGCCGCGCGGCGTCACCCGCAGCGCGATGCTGATGCCTGCGGCCGAGTAACGCCAGGGTTCCCTGGAAGCGTCTTTGGCAACCAAGGCGCTCCAGCCCGCTTAGATCACGTTCGGGTAGATGTAATAAAGGATCACCCGCTCGATGAACATGATGAGCAGGATCAGGATGATCGGCGAGATGTCGAGGCCGCCGAGACTGGGCAGGAAGTTGCGAATCGGCGCCAGGAGCGGCTCGGTGATCCGGTACAGGAACTCCGCCACCGCCGACACGAACTGGTTGCGGGTGTTCACGACGTTAAAGGCGATCAGCCAGGACAGGATCGCGGAGGCGATCAGCAGCCAGACGTAGAGGTCGAGCACGATGATGACGATGTCGAGAACGGCACGCATGGCGTTTGAAAACTCTGGCTGCGGTCGGGATTGACCCCCGTTTGCTAGATATCGGTTCCCCCCGGCCCAAACAAGGGAAGTCGGTGCCCGGATGGCTAAAACCGGGTTACGGCCGTCCTTGACTTGACCTTGGCGGGGACTTAAATGGCGCCCGGTTGTCGGCCGCATTCACCAGAGCGGCCAGCAAACGGGGCCATAGCTCAGCTGGGAGAGCGCGTCGTTCGCAATGACGAGGTCGGCGGTTCGATCCCGCCTGGCTCCACCAGCCTTCGCAGGCTACGCCTGCTTCGGCTAGGCAAGCCCTCGCATAGCGAAGGCTGTCCCGCCATAGCCCGAAGGGCGGCGGCGGACTCTCCCGATGCAAGCCCCCCTACCTCCCCGTAAACCGCGGCGGCCGCTTCTCCATGAAGCTTGCGACCCCCTCCCGAAAGTCGCTGCCGCCCAACGCCACCATCATCTCGCGGTTGGCCTCGATGGTCGCCTCCGCCAGGGTCTGGAACGGCACCTCGTAGAGCTGGCGCTTGATCACGGCCATGGCGCTCGGCGAGACGAAATCGGCGAGGTCGCGCGCATAGGCGTAGGTCTCCTCGCGCAGCTTCTCGGGCGAGCAGAGCCGGTTCACCAGTCCGATCCGCAGCGCCTCGTCGCTCGAAACACGGCGCGCCGAAAGCAGCAGATCCATCGCGTTGGCGTGGCCGACGATACGCGGCAGCATCCAGCTGATGCCGTGCTCGGCAATCAGGCCGCGCCGCGCGAAGGCCGTCGTGAACACGGTGTTGTCTGCGGCAAAGCGCAGATCGCAATAGAGCGCGTGGACGAGACCAATGCCGGCGGTGGCGCCGTTGAGCATGGCGATGACCGGCTTCTTGATCGACGGATAGAAACCGTAGCGTGTCTGCCAGTCCGGCCGGCGGTTCATGTCGAAGGACGGCAGGTTCGAGGCACGCCTGACGTCATCGGGATCGAGCCCCTTCAGCGCATCCATGTCGGCGCCGGCACAGAAGGCGCGGCCCGCGCCGGTGAGCACGATGACGCGGACATTGTCATCAGCACTCGATGCTTCCATGGCATGGCGCACGTCGCGCTCCATGGTCGGCGTCCACGCATTCATGCGGTCCGGGCGATTGAGCGTGATGGTCGCGATCGTGTCGCTCACCTCGTAGAGAATATGCTCGTAGGCCATGACGCTCTCCCGTTGTCTGCCGGCACGCGTTCGCGCGCGCTCGTTTGCAGAGAGCCTAGCATATCCGGGAATGAGGCAGGGACTTGCGCGAAGGCGCGATCACTCGGCGGCTTGCGCCAGCACCGGCCGGCGCACCAGCCAGCCATTGATGAAATGATCGAGCCAGGCGCGTTCTGCGACATCGTAGACGGCACGATCCGCGAAGTGATGATGCCGCTGCCGCGCACCGGGCGCGCTGAAGCCGTCATAGCCGCGCGTGGTCCAGCGATGCATCATCGCGTAGGTCACATCAGGGTGAAACTGCACGCCGAAGGCATTGCCGGCGCGAAACGCCTGCACCGGAAAATCATCGCCTTCCGCAAGCAATTCGGCCCCTGCAGGCAGCTCAAATCCCTCGCGATGCCAGTGATAGACCTGTGCCGGCCAGGCTGGGCAGAGCGCGTGGCCCGCGGCGGTCGGCCGGATCGGATAGTAGCCGATCTGGGTCAACGCCTGCGCATGCGGGGCGACGCGGGCCCCCAGCTGCATCGCGAGCATCTGCGCGCCGAGGCAGATGCCGAGGAACGGCCGCTGTTCGCGGAGCGGAATTTCGATCCAGTCGATCTCGCGGCGGATGTAGTCGTCGGAATCGTTCGCGCTCATCGGGCCGCCGAACACCACGGCGCCGGCATGCCGCTCGAGCGTCTCGGGCAAGGGATCGCCGAAGCGGGGACGGCGGATGTCGAGGCGATGGCCGAGCGCGCGGAGCGCATTGCCGACGCGGCCGGGCGTCGAGGATTCCTGGTGCAGGACGATCAGGACCGGCAAGCTGCTCGTGGGAGCGGAGGCAGTCGCGCCGGGCGCCCTTCGCGGGAAGGGCACCACCTCTGCACCACCAAACCTGTCCGTCCGGAACGACATTGTCCTTGCGAAATCTATTGGTTCAGATCGCCAGCATAACTAAGCGATCGTTAATTTCGTGTGAGTTCGCGCACACAGCGAAATGAAAGCAAGCTCCGGGCCAATACGGACAGGTTCAGTGCAGCTTAAAGCGCGATGAGATGGGGTTGAATCGTCATCGCGCTTTAGCTCTTTGTTTGAGCATGATCTTTTCGGAAAACCGCTTCACACTTTTCCGGATCATGCTCTAGCGCTTGCGCATCTGGAACTTGCCGACCGCCGCCAGAATGAAGCCGCGCGGAAAAAACCGAAGCAGGAACGGCACGATCTTGATGCCGAGCCCGGGCAGGACTGCCCGTTTGTTCGCCATCAGGCCGCGATAGGCATCGCGCGCGACGTCCGCGGCGGAAACGTTGAGAATGGCCGAATCGAAGCCGGGGGCAAAACCGGCGCGGGCCTGAAACTCGGAAGGCACCGGACCCGGGCAAAGCACGGTGACGCGAACGCCACGCTTGCCGAGCTCGCAACGCAGGGCCTCGGTGAAGGAGATCACATAGGCCTTGGACGCGTAGTACACGGCCATGCCGGGGCCGGGCAGGAAGCCCGCGATCGAGCCGACGTTGAGAATGCCGCCCTTGTTGCGGATGAGCTGGTCGGCGAAGCGCAGGGACAGATCCGTCAGGGCGCGGATATTGACGTCGATGATGCCGAGCTGCTCGGCGCGGTCGCGCCTGACGGCATCGCCGAACACACCGTAGCCGGCATTGTTGACGAGATGATCGAGCTCGACATCCTCGGCCGCGAGCGCCGCCGTGATCTTCTCGCCGGCATCGGCGTCCTGGAGATCGCAGGTAATCACGATCGGCTTCTTGCCGCTCTTGGCAGCGAGCTCGGTCGCGAGCACCTCCAGCCGGTCCGCCCGGCGCGCCGTCAATGCCAGGCGATGCCCGTTGGCGGCGAACACGCGCGCCAGCTCTGCACCTATGCCCGCCGAGGCACCGGTGATCAACGTTACCCGCTCAGTCACGATCGAAGTCTCTTGAATTGAAGTTTTTGGTCCCGCAATGACGGAACTGGAGCATAGGCCGCGTGCGACAGGCAAGCGGCGCTGGCGGCATAGCCGCTTGAGCGGACGACAAGGAGGGCAGGAAACCCGGGGTTTTACGGGTGAATCCGTAGCCGTGACGGCCGGGCGCTACATTAAAGTTTCGTCATGTGGTTCGCACAACCGGCAATTCGCCGTGTCAGGACAGATCAGCCGCCGACGGCGCCGTCCTTGACCTGACTGCTGGCGCGGTCCGCGATCGCATGCTTCAGGTCGATCCGGTCGCGCTGGGAGATCCCGAGCAGGTCGGAGGCGCGCCAGACGACGTTGTCCTCGAACTCGCTGACCTGGCCGTCGGCATAGACCAGCTCCCACATCATCTGCACGATGCGCTTGCGCCCCTCCTCGTCGAGCGAGCGCATGATGACGCTGGTGAAATGATAGAGATCGACCGCCTCGCCCTCGACGTCGGTCGCATCGGCGATCAGGCGATCGGCGGTGCCGCGATCGAGCCCGAAATGGCTTTCGATCAGGCTGTGCAGCTTGCGCTGCTCGGTCGCCGTCGGCTGGCCGTCCAGCGACACCACGTGGACCAGCAGCGCGGTGGCCGCCAGCCGATAGTCGCTGTCGCCGAACGCGCGGTCCTGCGCCTGGGGGGCAACAATGTCGGCGATGAATTGGCGCAGTCCGTCGAGCATAGGGTCCTACCGAAATCGATGACGCCGCGGGGCGCGGCGTTACCAGCATTATATGAGCGGGAAACTCAACCTGCGCAACGTGCGTCAGTTCCGCGCGCTGCATTACGTTTCGGCAATCTGATTGCTGTTATTCGGTCCGGCGGCCCCATGGTTGTCGTCCCGGCGAAGGCCGGGACGACACAAGGTAAGATCACGGTATCTCGTACACCACCATCTTGTCGGCGATGCCGCGCAGTGCCGCTTGTTTCTGGATCGGCGTGATCGCGCGCTGCTGAAGTAGCGCGGCAACCGCCGGAGCGTCCGCCACCGGGCCGGTGATGTGGATCTCCTGCGCGGTGGACAGGCTCTGCACGCGCGCGGCGATATTGACGGTCTGGCCGAAATAATCCTGCCGCTCGTTGAGCATGACCGCGAGGCACGGACCTTCATGGATACCGATCTTGACAATGAGATCGTCGGTGCCGCGCCGCTTGTTGAGCTCGTCCATGGCCGCGCGCATCCGCAGGCCCGCGACGATGGCGTGCTCGGGACGAACGAAGGTTGCCATCACGGCATCGCCGATGGTCTTCACCACCGCGCCCTTCTCGGAGGAGATGATCTCGAGCAGCGCGTGGAAATGCGCGCGCACCAGATCGAAAGCGGCGAGATCGCCGACGCGCTCATAGAGCGCGGTCGAGCCCTTCAGATCGGTGAACAGGAAGGTCAGCGAGGTGATCTGCAGCCGCTGGTCGAGACTGAGATTGTCGGCCTTGAAGACGTCGCGAAACGTCTGGTTCGACAGCATGCGCTTGGCGGTGAGGAACGGCTTTCGCTTGCCGATCAGATGATGGAGCGCCTCGGCCGCGATGAACACCGACGGCAGCACGCGTACGCCGGCCTGGTTCTCCAGCGACAGCCGCAGCGGCCCCGGCCGCATGGTCGTGGTTCCCGTCGGGGCCTGCACCTTGTTGTACATGATGGCGAGCTGCTGACGGTCCTTGGTCGGCTCGCCCTGCACGTCGATGAAATGGGCGGCGTGGGTCACCGGCTCGAAGATGATGATGAAGTCGTTCGGCAGCTGGAGCGACATCGTCGCCTTCTCGCCGGCCGGCAACTCCATCGTGTCCAGCGTCACCTCGTTGGCCAGCGTCGCAAACGATTCCTTGTTGAAGTCGACGCCGGAGCTCCAGAACACCTGCTTGAAATACTCCCACACCGGGAGCGTATCGGGGTCGTGCGCGGCGATGCGCCGGACGCGCGGGTTCACGGTGAAGGAGACCTCGACCTGATCGTCGACTGAGGCCTTGTAGCCGCAGGCGCAGAGCGCGCAGTGATAGTCGTCGGGCTTGAGTGCCTTCAGCGTCGTGTGCGCCCCCAGCACGCCGCCGCAACCCGGGCACAGCACGTTCCAGCCGAGATCGAACAGCCCGAGCCGCGCCGAATGCAGGAAGGCGGAGATCGCGTGCTCTTCGTCGACGCCATGCTGCGTGGCGAAGTCGAGGACATTGACGCGGTTGAGCTCGTGATCCTCGCCGTCCTCGATGAGGCGCGCAATGGCATCGACCACCTTCGCGTCGGCGGTCTGCTTCAGAACGGAAAACTGGGCCTGGATGTCGCTCATGGCGGGCTCTACCTGGGTTAAATCACGCCATCGGCCAGACGAGCGCCTGTTACCGACGCGTGATGCGGAACATGGGTGAGTGATCCGGCTGCGTCGTGACGACGCCGAGCGGGATCACGGGATTGGACGTATCGGCGAGCTCGACACGGAACGCGCCGATCAGGCGGGCCAGCGCCAGCACGGATTCGGCTTGCGCGAACGGCGCACCGATGCAGACGCGCGGACCCGCGCCGAACGGCAAATAGGCGAAGCGGTCGGGTGGCTCCGCTGACATGAACCGCTTCGGAATGAACGCGTTCGGCTGATCCCACAGCTTCTCGTGCCGGTGCAGCAGCCAAGGCGCGATCATGATGATGTCGCCCTTGCTGATCTCGATTCCGGCCGCATTGTCCTTTTCTCGCGCGGCGCGGGCGACCAGGAACGCCGGCGGATAAAGTCGCATCGTCTCCTCGATCACGGCGCGGGTGAATTTCTGCCGATCGATGTCGGCGATGCTGTCGAGATGTTCGCCGCGCGTCTCGGACGCCACCTCCTCCTGCGTCTCCGGATCGAGCGCGAGCAGATAGAGCGCCCAGAACAGTGCCGTCGCCGTGGTCTCGTGACCCGCAAGGATCATGGTCGCGACCTCGTCGACGAGCTGCTCGTCGGAAAAGCCCTCGCCGGTTTCGGGATCGCGCGCGGCGTCCATGAGATCGAACAGATCGCGCGGCGGTGCGCCGTCCTTCTTGCCGGCGACACGCCGCTCGGCGATCAGCATCGCGACGAATTCAGTCCAGCGCTTGCGGAAGCGGGCGCGGGCAAAATCCATCGGGCTCGGCCAGGACACCGGCAGCACCATGTCGAGGAAATAGGGCCGTCCCAGCCGCGCAGCGTACTCCATGATGAAGTTGCGCAAGGTCGGGCCGTGCCGGTCCATGCCGAACGAGAACATCGTGCGCCCGGCGATCTCGAGCGTCATGCGCTGCATGATCTCGCGCAGGTCGATCGCTTCGCCTGTGTGCGCATCGAGCTTCGCGATGGTCTCGTCGAGCACCGCCGTCATGTGCGGAACGAGATTTGCGGTGGCGCGCGGCGTGAACGCCGGCGCAAGGGTACGGCGCTGAAACGTCCAGGAATGACCTTCCGCGATCAGAAGGCCGTCACCAAGCACGGGGCGCAGCATCCGGATGCCCGCCGGCGTACGCGAATAATTCTCGTAATTGCTGACCAGGACGTGCCGGATCGCATCGGGTCGGTTGAGGATGAAGCTGTTGCGGAAGAAGAAGCGACCCGGGATGATTTCTTCCTCGTAGGCACGCTGCCCCCAGGTCGCGATCATGTTTCGCCGGATCACCGCGAGCTTGCTAAGGAACGACATGTCGTCCGGCGCACGCGGTGGGGTCGGAGGGACGATGGGCCTACGCACGCTGGCGATATTCATGGCTCTCTCCCGCAGATGTGACGCAAGCAAATAGCTAGTAAGTCAGCTCGGCAATCGCAATCCTGTTCTCTGACGCCGGCCAGGCGCGTGCCACAATTCGTTCTTCGCCGAACTGGGCCACAATGTTACGCCCGATCTCTGCGGCCGGAAGCCGCAATGTTGCTGCCGCATCGGTGGGCACACCTGGCTTGACGTCGGCCGGCTCCTTGCCGTCGAACAGCACCACGTCCCGTGGCAGACCGAAATAGCCGCGCGGGCGCGACATGATCACGACCGCGCCGGCGTCCTTGTCCGGCGGCCCGAGCGGGCGCGCCGGCCTGAGGTGCACGACGTCGGACGAGCGCGGGAAGGGGGAACGATAGATGTGCGTGGTCGGCGCATCCGGCGCAGCCAGGACGAATTCGAGCGACCAGGTGGGATCAACCTGCGCCGGTCCCCAACGGCCGTCGGCGCCGGTCTTCGCGCTGTGCACCGCATTACCCTTGCGCTCCCCAGTGTCAGGATCGACGCGGAAGACATCGACGGCTGCGCCCACAACCGGGCGATTGGTCGGCGCACCACCCGGCGTGCCCGTGACGAGGCCGCTCAGCCTGACGCCTGGCTCCGGCACGATCGCAATGCGCGCGGGCTCGCGGCCGGCGATGAATTTGTAGATCTCGCGGAAGGCCCGCGGGTGAAACGCCACCTCGCGATGGTCGAGCGCGCCGAGCACGAGGTTGGTCGCGCCCTTCAGTTCCGGGCCCTCATTGGTGACGCCGATCGGCACGCCGGGCTTGCCGATGAAACGACCGTCGGCTTGGGCGTATTTGTCCATCCCGTCGCTGCGCAAGGTGAGGAAGGCCGTGCCGGGCGTCACCTCGCTCTCACCCTCGTTCAAGCCGCGCAGGAATGGACCGCGGCCGTTGAACTCGTTTCCGAGCTGGTCGTCGGTCGCGAACACGCCGTGATTGGGCGTGCCGCACAGCACGGCGTGGCTGACGTCGGTCGCACCACCATTCTTGATGACGTTGCGGATCGCATTGCCACCGCGCGAGCTGCCGACCAGCGCGACGCGCGCCGCACCGGTGCGGCGCTCAGCTCAGTGATGGCAGCAGTGAGCTCGCGGCGCTGGTCCTCGGCCGAGGAGCGGCCGGCCTGCTCGACCTTGTCGTCGCTCCGCGCCAGGGGGTCGGTGAAATTGATCGCCGCCATGCGTTCACGCGCGATGCCACTCGATTCCATCCGCCACATGGTCGTCATCCAGAGCGCGTCGTAGTCGCCGTTGCCGTGGACGAACAGGATCGGCGGCACCTCAGCGCCCGGCCCTGCGACGGGTGCGGTCTGGGCCATCGCGCCCGTCCGCAAACTCGCAATTGCGAAGGGCAAGCTGCTAGCCCCCAACAGGATCGTCCGTCGCGACAACGTCATATGTTCTTCCCCGCAAACCAACTCTTTGCACCGCTTATACCGGCCTAACCACTGGACAGCGAAGGACTTTCGCGGGCATCACTGAATTTGCCGGAATCACCCAAAGACCACTCCAAGCCCACTTCTGCCAGCCCATATGGAAGGGGATATGACCGAGCAGACGAACCGTCAGAAAATTGCGGCCGACGGCATCACCGCGCCGCTGCGGTACACCGTGTTCCGGCGCATCTGGCTCGCCAGCCTGCTCTCCAATCTCGGCCTGCTGATCCAGGGCGTCGGCGCGGCCTGGGCGATGACCCAGATGGCCGCTTCCGCCGACAAGGTGGCGCTGGTGCAGACCGCCCTGATGCTGCCGATCATGCTGATCTCGATGCCGGCCGGCGCAATCGCCGACATGTACGACCGCCGCATTGTCACTCTGGTCTCACTGTCGATCGCGCTGATCGGCGCGACCGCGCTCACCGTGCTGGCCGGGTTCAACCTCATCACCCCGGAGGCGCTGCTCACCTTCTGCTTCGTCGTCGGCAGCGGCAACGCGCTGTTCGGCCCCGCCTGGCAATCCTCGGTCAGCGAGCAGGTGCCCCCCGACGCGCTTCCCTCCGCGGTAGCGCTGAACGGCATCAGCTACAACATCGCGCGCAGCTTCGGTCCCGCGGTCGGCGGCGTCATCGTCGCTTCGCTCGGCGCGGTCGCCGCGTTTGCCTGCAACGCGATCCTCTATCTGCCGCTGCTGGTCGTGCTGCTGCTCTGGCGCCGCAACACCGAGCCCTCGCGCCTGCCGCGCGAGAAGCTCAACCGCGCGATGGTCTCTGGCTTCCGCTACATCACCAATTCGCCGCCGATCAAGATCGTGTTGTTGCGCACGCTGGTGATGGGCCTGATCGGCGGCGCCATCATGGCGCTGATGCCGCTGGTCGCGCGCGACCTGCTGCATGGCGGCGCGCAGACCTACGGCATCATGCTCGGCGCGTTCGGCATGGGCGCCGTGGTCGGCGCGCTCAACATCCATGAATTGCGCAAGCGCATGAGCGGCGAGGCCGCGATCCGCGCCTGCACCATCTCGATGGCGTTCGCGATGGCCGCGCTTGCCCTGAGCACGGAGCCGGTGCTGACGGCGACCGCGCTGGTACTGGCCGGCGCCGTCTGGATGGCCGCGGTGGCACTGTTCAATATCGGCGTGCAGCTGTCGGCGCCGCGCTGGGTTGCGGGGCGCTCGCTCGCGGCGTTCCAGGCCTCGATCTCCGGCGGCATCGCGATCGGCGCCTGGGGCTGGGGCCATCTCACCGACTATGCCGGTGTCGAGGTCGCGCTGCTGACGGCCGCAGGCCTGATGCTGCTCTCGCCGTTGCTCGGAATCTGGCTCACCATGCCGCGCGTTGGCGCCCGCAACGAAGATGCCGACGTGCTGGCCGATCCCGAGGTGAAATTGTCGCTCACCGGACGCAGCGGACCATTGGTTGTCGAGATCGAGTACAGGGTGTCCCAGGAAAATGCGCGCGCCTTCCACAATGTGATGCAGGACGTGCAGCTCTCCCGGCAGCGCAACGGCGCCTATGGCTGGTCGATCGCGCGCGATATCGCCGACCCCGAATTGTGGACCGAGCGCTATCACTGCCCGACCTGGTTCGATTACCTGCGCCAGCGCAACCGCTCGACCCTATCCGAACGCGCGCTGCATCAGCAGGCGATCGATTTCCACGTCGGACCCGAGCCGGTGCGCGTCCGCCGCATGCTGGAGCGCCCGTTCGGCTCGGTGCGCTGGAAGGACGAGACCCCGGACCGCGCGGGCGGCGAGGTGCTGCCGGTGGTCGCGACCGCGGCGGGGAGCAGCACGTAGGTTTTTGTCAAACACTCCGCCGTCGTCCCGGCGCAGGCCGGGACCCATACCGCGTGATGCATCGATTGATGTGCAGCTCGCCGTACCGCGCGCAGTACCAACGTCTAGTCTTCGTCAAACTTCGGCCTGTGATTATGGGTCCCGGCCCCCGTGCGCAATTGCGCACTAGGTGTGGAGCCTCAAGAGGTTGTCCTTGGACAAACCGAGCCTGCTGATCGGCGTTTGGGAGTCTATACCACCGTGGGGTCTGTGCCAGTTGTATTGGTGTAGCCAG
>NZ_JAVAYM010000195.1:0-435 GCF_054185205.1 Bradyrhizobium sp. 14AA
TGAAGATGTCCTGATTCAAACTGATAATTTTTTTGTGGTTTTCGATATTGATCCAATACAAGAAGGACATTTACTTATTATTTCCAAAAAGCATATTATGAATATAAGTCAATTATCGAATGATTTATTGTTAGAGCTGAGTATATTAGAAAAAAAAATAATTAACGTTATCGAAAATAATTTTCAAGTTTTAGGAATTACCATGGCCATAAATAATGGGCGTACTATGGATGATGGCGTACATTTTCATGTGCATATAATACCTAGATATACAAATGATGAATTTTGGGAAAACATCAAAATCCACAAACAAAAATTAGATAAGCAAAAATTAAAAAATATACTTAACTTGCTATAAATTGTTATTTTATAATGTATACATATTACTCATATTTTTGGTGATTTCTTCATCCATCATATCTTGATTTATCCCTA
>NZ_JAVAYM010000196.1:0-435 GCF_054185205.1 Bradyrhizobium sp. 14AA
GCCTCCTTCATGACAGCCAGCAGGTTGATGCCCACCAAGCGTGCGTGCTGATAGGCCAGGCCGACGTCGACGTTGTCGCCGACCTTGCCGGTCCACAGCTTGCCATCCGCCTCGCGCGGCCCCTGCCCTGAGAGGTAGAGCATGTCGCCCTCGCGCACATGGGTAACGAAGTTGGCAACCGGCGGCGGTGGCGGCGGCAGCTCGACACCCAGCATGGCAAGGCGGTCGTCGGGGCTCGCTTCAGCGAGTACGGTCTTTGCTTGGGAGGCGGTCAATTCGGTTCCAGTCTCTGCGGTCATGGTTCAGCGCCACGAATAGCCATGGCTATGGCGCACCAGCTTGCGGGCGCGGGGCACGTATCGGCTGGCGGTAACAGCCTCCGCTCCAATGATTGCGTAGCGCGGTTCGAACAGGCGCTTGAGCCGCGAGATGTCG
>NZ_JAVAYM010000197.1:0-435 GCF_054185205.1 Bradyrhizobium sp. 14AA
ACGTCAACGTGCGCTCCGGCCCGGGGGCGGGTTATGCCAAGCTCGGCACGCTGACGGCGGGCACTCGCGTGAACCTGCGTGGCTGCGAAGACAATTGGTGCAATGTGCGGGGCGCCGGCCTCCATGGCTGGGTCTCGGCCAACTATCTGACCAATTATGCCGGCCGCCCGCCTGCGGTGGTCATCGCACCGACGATCGTCGTGCGGCCGCCACATCGCCCGCCGCACTGGCAGCGGCCGCCCCATTGGCACAAGCCACCGCACCGTCCGGGCTGGAAACCGCGTCCGCCCAGGCCGCATCCCGGCGCTCATTGCAAGATCGCCCCCGGTTTCCCCTGCCCGCGCTGACCGGCTCCTGACAGCCTGATGTCAGCAGCGCCGTTGAGATCGAAGCCGAAGGGTCGCTCAAGACCTTTCGGCTCTTCCCATTTTGGCG
>NZ_JAVAYM010000198.1:0-435 GCF_054185205.1 Bradyrhizobium sp. 14AA
TCGGGTCCTGCCGCATCGCGCCATGATAATCGTCGTCGGGATACAACAGAGCGAGCGGTGCGTGGAATATCTGCAGCCATTCGCGATCCGCGATAAGCATCTTCCCGGTCGGCTGCAGGATGCGTTCGCGCGTGTCGAACGGCGACCGGCGCGTGGTCAGGAAATCCTGATCCTGCAGGCTGGTGACGAGGTCGTTGATCCGGCGGCCCGGCTCGACGCACAGACGCGGCAGGAAGGCGTTGAGCCGTTTCATGGTCAGCCAGGTTTCCGGCCGGTCGCTTTGCTCGCCCGCGGCGAGGCACACGATGAGCATGAAGGTGACCGCGCGATCATATTCGATCAGTGACCGCAGCCGGCGATCATAGCTGTAGAGCGACACGAGCCCATCGACGAGACATGTCGCTGCCTCGGGAAAGCGCGGATGCCCGCGGAGCG
>NZ_JAVAYM010000199.1:0-434 GCF_054185205.1 Bradyrhizobium sp. 14AA
CGGTGGTGCAGCTCGTGGCGGGTCGGCCGGCGGGGCACGGCGGCGAGCGGCATCTCGGCCTCGTCGGGTGTGCGGTTCGCCTTGCGCAGGTTGCAGGGCGAGCAGGCCGCCACGACGTTCTCCCAGCTCGACAGGCCGCCGCGGGAGCGGGGGACGACGTGGTCGAAGGTCAGGCCGCCGGAGGGCAGCCGCAGGCCGCAATACTGGCAGGCGAAGCCGTCGCGCAGGTAGATGTTGTAGCGGGTGAAGGCGGGGCTGCGCGCCAGCGTGACGTAGTTCTTGAGCGCGACAACGCTCGGGACCTTCAGCGCCCGGCTCGGGGAGCGGGCGTCGACGTCGTAGCTCGCGACCAGCGTCACCCGGTCCAGGAACAACGCCGTGAAGGCGTCCTTCCACGACCAGAGCGAGAGCGGATTGTAGGACAGGGGCCGGTA
>NZ_JAVAYM010000200.1:0-434 GCF_054185205.1 Bradyrhizobium sp. 14AA
CGGACCGGATGCGGTCACGTAGTTCGCGAAGATTAGCCATCGTTTCTCCTCCCTTCTTTAATCTAGACGGTTAGTTATGAGTTCTGAACTCTACTTAGCCGTCTTGCGGGAGACGTTGAGCTCGGTGTTCTTTACGTCGCTTTCATCCAAAGGCTCTACCGGTGCCTCAGAGACAAAGTTATGGCCTTCGGAGGTGCGGAAGGTCGGCTGGAAATCCTTAGCTGCCGCAACCAATGCGTCCTTGGACTCATCGGTTAGCGGCTTGCCGCCGGAAATCTGCTCAAAGACCTCTGGGGTGTTGGCGTTGAGGTATTCGTGTACCTCGTCCTCGAAGCGGCGGACGTCTTCAACGGGAACGACGTCGAAGATGCCAGCCTCGGCGAGGTAGATGGATACCATCTGGTACTCCACCGGCTGCGGGGAGGACTCGGACT
>NZ_JAVAYM010000045.1:0-32429 GCF_054185205.1 Bradyrhizobium sp. 14AA
TGAAGGAGGGGCCATCGGTGCAAACCAATTTCGTCGACTGCGATCTCGAGAAGCTGAAGATCGGCCAGAAGGTGAAGGTGGTGTTCAAGCCGACCGACGGCGCCCCGCTGCCGTTCTTCACGCCGGCCTGACGCGCGGGATCACCATTGCAGCCTGGCGGGAACACCCTCAACTGATAACATCGTCACGGCGCAAGTCTGCGATGCTCGCAGCGGAAAGACCCAGTTCCTTCAGGACCTCATCGGTATGCTGGCCGAGCAAGGGCGGCGGCAGACCGGGACTGCGTTCTTCTCCGACGAAAGTGACGGGATGGCCGACGCAGTTCAGACGGCCCGCCGCCGGATGATCATATTGCATGACGAGCGTATCCGCCTTGGTGTGCGGATGTTCCAGGAGCTGAGCGAGCGTATTGATCGGTGAGCAGGGAATGCCGACCTCGTTGAGGACAGCGTTCCAATGGGCAACGGCCCTGGTGGCGATCACCGACTGAACGTGCTGCAGCGTTTCGGCGCGATGCTTGACCCGATCCGCATTGGTCCTGAATTTCGGATCGTCCACGATCGCGTCAAGGCCGGCGACGCCGCAGAACTTGCGCCAGAGATTGTCGTTGGCCACCCCGATCATGATCGGTCCGTCCGCCGCCTCGAAGGCCTGGTATGGGCATAGCGATTCGTGGCTGGAGCCGCATTTGGCAGGCTGCGCCCCCCGCTCCCAGAACGTCTGAAGGTTGTAGCCGAGAAGCCCGAGCGCCGTGTCGAACAGTGACACCTGGATCGAGGCGCCCCTGCCCGTCTTCTCGCGTGCAAACAGGCTGGCCAATATGCCGCTGAAGGCGTGCACGCCCGTCATCTGGTCGATCGGAGAAATGGGGCTGCGGATATGGCCGCCGCCCTCGTCCCCCGTCATGGACATGATGCCGCTGAACGCCTGCAAGATCACGTCGTAGCCCGGCGAGTTCTTGAGCGGTCCCGTCCGGCCAAAGCCCGAGATGCTGCAATGGACCAGCCGGTCATTGAGCGCGCCAAGGCTCGTCGCATCGATGCCCAGCCGTTCAGCGACACCGGTTCCAAAGCTTTCGATGGCGACATCGGCGGATTTCGCAAGCTCGTGCACGAGCTTGCGTCCGCGATCGGACTTCATGTTGATGGCAATGCTTCGCTTGTTCCGATTGGCGCTCAGAAAGACCGTGCCAAGCCCCGGGGCGGGAAACGGTGGCCATCCCCGCGTCTCATCACCCTGCCCCACCGCTTCGACCTTGATGACCTCGGCACCGAGGTCGCCGAGATACTGGGCACAGAGCGGCCCCGCCAAGACCTTCGACAGGTCGAGAACCTTGATACCCTCCAGAGGTTTTGACATGGCTTCTCTCCTCACCGACTAGGTCAGACCGGCCGCCAGCAAGCCGCCCAGATAAGCGGGAAAGCCCGCCTGCGTGACCAGGATGTAGTCCGCAGCCCGGCGCTCCGACTCGTCAAGCTGGGAACGCCAGCCCGCAGCCGCGGCCTCGGCGTCCACCAGACGCGCGCGCAGGAGCTTCTTGCCCCACGTCGTCGGCTCATCGTCATGCCAGTAGAGAGCGCCCGCGACGTGGCCGTCGAATTCGGCATTATGAGGCCGATCAATTCGGAAACCCGCCCGGGCGAATGCCCCGGCGATTTCTTCGCTGCGCTCCGAACGAACACCTAGCGCGTTCGAAATCGCGGCGACAGCGTCCATTATCTTGGGATTCAAGCCCTTCTTCTTCAGTCGCTCATGATCGAGCCTGCCGAGAAACAGCGTTCTGATCATGTTGCGAGGCTCGCGCCGCTGGATCAGCTTCGCAAAGATCTGCATCTCGGTTCGGATGGCGGCATCAAAGGGCAACGGGAATCCCTGCTCCACACAGTCGAGGATAGCGAGTGGCGCCGGATAGTGCCCGAGCGTCTCGACGAGGACTTTCCTGCGCATCTCATCGACAATGGCAGACAGAAGCGGTGCATCCTCGGCGCACCAGCCCGGCCGGTCCCAGGGTTGAACGGCCGCAGGACACGACAGCACCCAGCGTTCCGCGGCCGCCGCTTCCTCGCCGAGCGGCACCACCTCATCCGCGAGACCGCCGGCAACGGAGGCTCCGCCGCCAATCCTCGCGCCTTCGAGCAGCACCGGAAGCGCGGCCTCGATCCCGATCAGGCGCGGCAGGCGCTGGGTTCCACCGCCGCCCGGCAGCAGTCCGACGCGCGACTCCGGCAAGCCAAAGGTCGCTTGCGCGTGGTCGGCAACCACCCTGTGATGCGCCGCGAGCGCGAACTCGCACCCGCCACCCAGTGCGAGGCCGGCGATCGCCACCGCAACCGGCTTGCCAGCCGTCTCGAGCCTGCGCAGGGCATGGCTCAGCCGAAAGAAGCGATCGAAAGCCAGGCGATCGCGTTCGCCGGGGGGCGCCGCCATGATCATGTCGTAGGCCGTCTCGAGCTCGGCCAGATCCGCGCCCGCACAGAACGCTGACGATTTGCCAGAACGAATGACGACGCCGGCCGTCTCGCTTTGCCTGAGGTAATCCGCGAACAGGCCAAGCTCCTCGATCGCTGCGTTCGAGAACACATTCATGGAACGGCCGGGCATGTCGAAAACGAGGTGCAGGACGCCGTTTCCCGATAACTCGATGCGAAACTGCTTCAGCTCCGGGACGATCGTCATCGCTCCCTCTCCCTTTCCGGTACCGTTCATTGGTGTACGATCGCACTTGCCCTGTCGCCGTTTCAGGTTGTATGCCGAAACAAAATACTGTACACTAGCAAACTAAATCAGACAGGACGCGTTTTGACAATGATCGAGCGCACGATATTTCGCGAAGAACATGAGATTTTCCGCCAGACGGTCCGTCGCTTCGTCGAGCGCGAAATCGTGCCCTTTCATGCCAAGTGGGAAGAGGACGGCATCGTCCCGCGCGAGCTCTGGCTGAAGGCGGGAGCCGCCGGCCTGCTCTGCTGCACTGTCCCGGAAGAGTATGGCGGCATGGGGCTTGACTACCTCTTCGACGTCGTGGTGTTCGAGGAACTCTGGCGGGCCGGCGCAAGCGGACCCGGCTTTCTCATCCACACCGACCTGGTCGCCACCTACCTCCTCTCGTTCGGCAGCGAGGCGCAAAAGCGCAAGTGGCTGCCGAAGATGGTGTCAGGAGAAGCGATCGGCTCGCTGGGCATGACGGAACCTCACGCCGGCAGCGATCTCAAAGCCATCCGGACGCGGGCCGTTCGCGAGGGCGACGACTTCATCATCAACGGCCAGAAAGTCTTCATCTCGAACGGCCAGCTCTGCGACTTCATTGTGCTGGCGACCAAGACGGACAGCCAGGCCGGCGCCAAGGGCGTGACCCTGTTCATCGTCGAGAGCAACCGGCCAGGCTTCAAGCGCGGACGAAATCTGGAAAAGCTCGGCATGAGGGCACAAGATACGTCCGAGCTGTTCTTCGACAATATCCGCATTCCCGCCAGCAACATGCTCGGCGCGGAAGGCAGGGGTTTTGCGCAGATGATGACCAAGCTCTCGCAGGAGAGGCTGGCACAGGCCATCCGCTCGGCGACCGTCACCGAGACGGTCATCGATTGGACCTTGCAGTATACCTCCGAACGGAGCGCATTCGGTCAGAAGCTGGCCGATTTCCAGAACACGCAATTCAAGCTGGCCGAGCTCAAGACCAAAGCCACCGTCGCCCGCGTATTTACCGACAAGTGCATTGCCCTGTTCATGGAGGGCAAGCTCGATCCCGTCGATGCCGCGATGGCCAAGATGTTCACGTCAGAGCTGCACTGCGAGACTGTCGACGAATGTCTGCAGCTCTTCGGCGGCTGGGGCTATATGTGGGAATATCCCATCGCCCGGGCCTATGCCGACGCGCGTGTAGTGAAGATCGCTGGCGGCTCGATCGAGATCATGAAGACGATCATCGCCCGCCAGATGTACTCGCAGCGCGGACACGACATTCAGAAGAACGGGTCGGGCTCATAGCCCCCTGCTCTTTCGGCGGCACTGCAAGACCGTCGCCCAATACCAGAACGACAAACGACAAGGGAGATCAGCGTTGAAAGGTCTATCGGGAAAAGTTGCCGTTGTGACCGGGGGCGGACAGGGCATCGGACGAGGACTGACCCTGCGGCTGGCGGAAGAAGGCTGCAAGATCGCGATCTTCGACATCAATCCGCAAGCGGGCGAAGAAACTGCAAAGCTCGCGCCGCAGGCCGTCATCAGGACCTACAGCGTCGATGTGGGAGACGCCGCGTCCGTCAATGATGCGGTCTCCAAGGTCGAGGCCGAGCTCGGACCGATCTGGCTTCTGGTCAACAATGCCGGCTGGGACCGCCCGATGCCTTTCCTGAAGACCGACAAGGAGCTCTGGGACAAGATCATCCGCATCAACCTCTATGGACCGCTGAATACTCACAAGGCGATCGCACCTTTGATGGCCGAGCGCGGCGGCGGACGCATCGTCAATATCGCGTCCGATGCTGCTCGGGTCGGCACCAGCGACGAGGCCGTTTACTCCGCCTGCAAGGGCGGACTGATCTCCTTCACCAAATCTCTGGCGCGCGAACTGGCGCGCAAGAACGTTCTGCTCAACGCCGTCTGTCCGGGCCCGACCAACACGCCGATGATGGCTGCGGTGCTCGGCGAGGGCGAGCACGCGGTCAAGTGGAAGGACGCCATGGTCAGGGGCATCCCGCTCAAGCGAATGGGTGAGCCCGACGACTACGGCGGGATCGTCGCCATGCTGGCTTCTGACGACGGCAAATTCATCACCGGACAGACCATTTCCGTCTCCGGCGGAATGAACATGATCTAACCTGCGCGAGGACAAGCCATGACCGATCCCAAGCAATTCACCGACGTCATCTACGAGGTCCGCGACCGCGCCGCGTGGGTCATTATCAATCGGCCCAAGGTCTACAACGCATTCCGCGCGCGCACGCTGGACGAGCTCATCCAGGCCTTCCAGCTTGCCGGCAACGACCGCAACGTTGCAAGCATCGTGCTCACCGGCGCCGGGGAGAAGGCGTTTTGCACGGGAGGCGATCAATCCGCGCATGAGGGCCAGTATGATGGCCGCGGCGTCGTCGGATTGCCCATTGACGAGATCCAAGGCCTGATCCGCGACGTGCCAAAGCCGGTGATCGCCCGAGTGAACGGCTTTGCCATCGGCGGCGGCAATGTGCTCGCGACGCTGTGCGACCTGACCATTGCCGCAGATCACGCCCAGTTCGGCCAGGTCGGCCCCAAGGTCGGATCGGTCGATGCCGGTTGGGGTACTGCCTTTCTCGCGCGTCATGTCGGTGACAAGAAGGCTCGGGAGATCTGGTTTCTCAATGATCGGTATACGGCCGATCAGGCCCGCGAAATGGGGCTCGTCAACAAGGTCGTCCCCATGGCCCAGCTCGATGCCGCCGTGAAGGATTGGACCGACAAGCTTGCGCAGCGTTCGCCGACGGCGCTTGCTCTCGCCAAGCGTTCGTTCAATGCCGACTCCGACAATATCCGCGGGATCAGCAATTTCGCGCTCCACGCCGTCAAATTGTTCTACGACACCGCGGAATCGAAGGAAGGCGTCGCCGCATTCAACGAAAAGCGCGATCCGGATTTCCACAAGTTCGCGCGCTGAGCGGTCGCCATGGCCCCCCACAAGGTCATCATCTCCTGCGCGGTCACGGGATCGATCCACACGCCCTCGATGTCACCGCACCTGCCGGTGACGCCGGCGGAGATCGCCGAGTCCGCGCTGGGCGCCGCGGCAGCCGGGGCTGCGATCGTGCATCTGCACGCGCGCAACCCGGTTGACGGACGGCCGGATCAATCGCCGGAAGCCTTCGAACCCTTCCTGCGCGTGATCAAGCAAAGCTCAAACGTCGTTGTGAACCTAACGACCGGCGGGTCGCCCTATATGACCGTGGAGGAGCGCGTACGTCCGGCAGCGACATGGAAGCCCGAGGTTGCGAGCCTGAACATGGGGTCGATGAATTTCGGCCTGTTCCCGATGCTGAAGCGCTACAAGTCGTTCAAGCACGACTGGGAGCCGCAGATGCTGGAGGGCTCGCACGACCTCGTCTTCCGGAACTCCTTCAAGGACATCCGTTACGCGTTGGAGACGTTGAACAGCTCCGGTGCGCGCTACGAATTCGAATGCTACGACACCAGCCATCTCTACAATCTGCATTATTTCTGGATCGAGGGATTGGTGAAGGCCCCGCTCTTCATCCAGACTTGCTTCGGATTGCTAGGTGGCATCGGCCCGCATCCAGACGATGTCATGCACATGAAGCGGACGGCCGATCGGCTGTTCGGCGACAACTATCGCTGGTCTGTGCTGGGCGCCGGTCGCGCGCAGATGCCGGTTGCCGCGATGGCGGCATCGATGGGCGGCAATGTCCGCGTGGGGCTCGAAGACAGTCTCTGGATTGGCGCCGGCCGCCTCGCTGAGACAAACGCGTCGCAAGTGACGCAGGTCCGCAAGATCGTCGAGGGCCTCGGGCTCGAGATCGCAAGTCCCGATGAAGCACGTGAAATCCTCCAGCTCAAGGGCGGCGACAAGGTCGCTTTTTGAGGCTCAACCTACGGCTTGACCAATATGCTGCAAAATCGCCCGGTGTTCGACGAAGAACATGCCCTCCTGCGCGAAAGTGTCCGCCGCTTCTGCGCGGCAAGGATCGAGCCGCGCTTCCAGGAATGGGAGAAGGCCGGGATCATCGACCGTGCCCTCTGGCCGGCCGCCGGCGATGCCGGCCTGCTCTGCCCTCAGGTGCCCGAGCAGTACGGCGGCATCGGCGGCGACTTCCGTCACAACGCAATCGTCATCGAAGAGCTCGCCTACTCGGGCTTCGCGGGGCCGGCGACCGACTTCTCAGTGCACAACGATGTCTGCTGCGGCTACCTCCTGAGCTACGGCACGGAGGAGCAGAAGAAGAAGTGGCTGCCGCGCATGGTCGCGGGCGAGACCGTGTGCGCGATCGCCATGACCGAGCCGGGAACCGGCAGCGACCTTCAGGGCATTCGCACACGCGCGATCCGTGAAGGGAACGAGTACGTGATCTCGGGTCAGAAAACCTTCATCTCGAACGGCCAGATGTGCGATCTCGTCATCGCTGTGACCCGCACCAATCCGGACGGCGGATCGCGCGGCATGAGCCTGATACTCGTCGAGACCGACCGCGCCGGCTTCCGCCATGGCCGCAATCTCGACAAGCTCGGCCACCTCTCGTCCGATACGTCGGAGCTGTTCTTCGATCAAGTCCGCGTCCCCGTCACGGACTTGCTGGGATCGGAAGGCGGCGCAATGACTGCGCTGATGAGCGAACTGCCGCAGGAGCGCCTGACCATCGCACTCCACTCGATCGCATCCGCTCAAAAGGCTTTCGATATCACCAAGACCTATGTGCAGGAGCGCAAGGCCTTCGGGCAGACGATCGGCACCTTTCAGAACACGCGGTTCAAGCTGGCTGACCTCAAGTCTGATCTTGCTGTCGGCTGGGCCTATGTCGATCAGTGCCTCAGCCAGCATATCCGCGGTGAGCTGACCACCTACGCCGCATCAACGGCAAAGCTCTGGGTCACGGAGATGCATGGGCGTCTCGTCGATCAGTGCCTGCAGTTTTTTGGCGGTTATGGCTTCATGCGGGAGTACGAGATTTGCCGCCTCTTCGCGGACGCCCGGGTGCTCCGCATTTATGGCGGAACGTCCGAGATCATGCGGGAATTGATCTCGCGAAACCTCTGATGCTCGCTCTGGCCCGCGCGTTCGGCGCGGGTCAATAGCTCTTCGGCAGGTCGAGCACCTTCTCGGCGATGAAGCTCAGCATGAGCTGCTCAGTGATCGGTGCAAGCCGCGTGATCGAGACTTCGCGGAACAGCCGTTCGACGTGATATTCCTTGGCATAGCCGAAACCGCCATGGGTCATGATCGCCTGCCAAGCGGCATCATGACCGGCCCGCGCGCCGAGGAACTTCGCGCTATTGGCCTCGGCGCCGCAGGGCTTGCCGGCATCATAGAGCCAGGCCGCGCGCATGGCCATCAGCCAAGCCGACTCCAGGTACATCCATTTCTCGGCCAACGGATGCTGGATCCCCTGGTTCTGGCCGATCGGACGATCGAACACGACGCGCTCCCTGGCGTACTGCGTCGCGCGGCGTAGGGCATCCTGGCCAATCCCAATGGCTTCGACCGCGATTAGGATACGCTCGGGATTGAGACTGTGCAGGATATAGGAAAAGCCCTTGCCCTCCTCGCCGATCCTGTCCTCTTCCGGGATGAAGAGACCGTCGATGAAGATGGCGTTGGAATCCACCGCCTTGCGCCCCATTTTCGGGATTCGGCGCACCTCGATCTTGGAACGGTCGAGATTGGTGTAGAAGATGGTGATGCCGTCGGTCGGTCGCTTGCAGTCCTCGAACTTCGTGGTCCGCGTCAGCAGCATGATCTTGTTTGCGACCTGCGCGGTCGAGGTCCAGACCTTCTGCCCATTCACGCGATATCCGCCCGGGACCTTCTCCGCGAAGGTCTTGATGCGGGTCGTGTTCAGCCCGGCATCCGGCTCGGTGAAGCCGAAGCAGCACTGGTCCTCGCCCGAGACCAGCCGCGGCACCCAGCGGCGCTTCTGATCATCCGTTCCCTTGACGACGATCGGGTGCGGCCCGAACAGGTTGATGTGGACCGCCGATGCCGAGGTCATGCCGCCCCCATGGCTTGCCACCTCATGCATCATGATCGCGGCCTCGGTGACGCCGAGGCCGGCGCCCCCATACTCCTCGGGCATGGTGATGCCGAGCCAGCCGGCCTCCGCCATGGCGCGATGGAATTCACGCGGAAACTCGCCGTCATCGTCGCGCGCCAGCCAGTATTCGTCGTCGAAGCGGGTGACGACCGCGCGCACGCCTTCGCGAATTGCAGCGTGATCCTCGGGCACGTCGAGTTGGTTCGCGAACGATCTATCCATTCGAGTTGCCCTCCCCGACCGATGCCAAGGTTCGTCGTGCCGCGACCAGATGCGGAATGTCGTACATCTTCCCGTCGATCCCGACGGTCCCGACGTCCGGTGCGGCGGCGAACGCGGCGACGACCCGGCGCGCATGCGCAAGATCGTCCTCCGACGGGGTGAAACAGGCATTGATGGTCGCGACCTGATCCGGATGAATTGCGATCCGGCCGACGAACCCGTCCCGACGCGCGATCCTGCAGCTTTCGGCCAATCCCTGCTGGTCGCGGAAATCCACATACAGGGTTTCGAGCGCGGCAGCACCGGCGGCGCCGGCGGCGAACAGGCACTGCGCGCGCGCCACCTGGTAGGGAAATGTCCAGCTGCCGTCGGGCTCCCGAGGCGTCAGCGCACCGAGCGCGGCGCTCAGATCCTCTCCGCCCCAGGTCATTGCGACCAGGCGCTTGTTGTTCCGGGCATAGCCGTTGAATCCGATCATGGCGGCCGGCGTTTCGGTCGCCACCACCAGAAGCTTGACGTGGCCGGGCGCAACGCCAGCAGCCACCTCGAGCACGTCGACATAGTGCGAGACCAACTCAACGTCTTCGATGCCGTTGACCTTGGGGATCAGAATTCCGTCGAGCCCCGGGCGGATCACCGCCGCCAGATCCTCCAGGGTGAGATTGGTGCCGAATGGATTGATCCGGACCAGGAACGACCAGTCTCCGGTTCGGCCGCCCAACATATCTTTGACCGCATCCCGGGCCAACGCCTTGCGGCCGGGCGCGACCGAGTCCTCGAGATCAAGGATCAGCGCGTCCGCGCCGACGCCGCTTGCCTTGGCGAACTTGCGTTCGCTGTCGGCCGGCACGAAGAGCAGCGATCGCAATTTCATGCCGGCCTCCTCATCATCAATGCGTTCCTGCGGCAGTAGACCACCTCTTCACCGCGCTGATTGAATCCGCGATGCTCGAACGTCACGATACCCTGCGTCGGGCGCGACTTGCTCTCGCGGACGGCGACGACCTTGGTCTCGGCGCGCAGCGTATCGCCGCCAAACACCGGACGGGGAAATTTCGTGTCCTCCATGCCAAGATTGCCGACAGTGGTTCCCAGCGTCGTATCCTGGACCGACAAGCCGATGATGAGGCCGAGAGTGAAGATCGAATTCATCAAGGGTTTCCCGAACTCGGTGCCCCTGGCATAATCGTGATCGATGTGAATCGCGGCCGGATTGTAAGTCAGCGACGAGAACAAGATATTATCCATGTCCGTCACGGTGCGATGGATCTCGTGGACGAACGTCTGCCCGACCGAAAATTGCTCGAAGTAGAGCCCCGCCATGCTAGCCTCTTGTTGTATGTTGCAGGGGTTCGGCCGCCTGAGGCGCCGAAACTTCCTTGATGCGTTCTTGTCTCCCGCCCCTTTCTACCGTATAGCCATATCGTACACAAGCGTACTAAATGCGAGGATCGCGCATGGCCATTCGTGAAAACCGACAGGTCAGGCTCGTGACCCGGCCGCGTGGCATACCGCAACCCGAACACTTCTCCCTGGTGACGGAGGCGGTCGCCACTCCGGGCGAAGGCGAGATGCTGATCGAAAATCGCTTTCTCTCCGTCGATCCCGCGCAGCGCGGATGGGCCAATGACGAGGGCAACTACAGTGCGCCGGTGCCGCTGAACACGCCGATGCGCGCGCTCGCCGTCGGCGAAATTCTGGAGAGCAATGTGCCGGGCTTCCGGGCCGGCGAGTTCGTCTATGGATGGTTCGGTTGGCAGCGCTACTGCGTCGCGAAGTCCGATGCCGTGATGCGTCGCGTCGTTCCATCCGCACTCCCCCTCAGCGCCAATCTGAGCCTCCTCGGCATTAACGGTCTCACCGCCTATCTTGCGTTCCACGGCCTGGGCAATCCCAAACCCGGCGAGCATGTCCTCGTCTCGACGGCCGCCGGCAGCGTTGGGAGTTTTGTCGGCCAGCTGGCGCGGATCGCCGGTTGTCGCGCCGTCGGGCTCACCAGTTCCGCCGACAAGATCGCGCAAGCCAAGGCCCGCTACGGCTATCAGGGGATGATCAACTATCGCGAGGCGGCGGGCCTTGGCGCTGCAATCCGCGCAGCCTGCCCGGACGGCAATGATATCTTCTTCGACAACGCCGGCGGTCCGATCGCCGACGCCGCCATGCGTACGATGCGGCTGCATGGCCGCGTCATTCAGTGCGGTACGGCTGCGAACGCATCCTGGACCGCCGTCCCGACCGGTCCGCGGCCCGAGCGCGAAATCCTGACGCGACGGCTACGCTGGTCCGGCTTCATCATCTTCGATCATGCCGCCGAGTTCGAGACGGCCGCGGCACGCCTTGCCGAGTTCGCGTTTGCCGGCAAAATCATCCACGATGAGGAAATCCTGCCGGGCCTGGAGCACGCGCCCGGCGCGATAGCGCGTCTCTATCGCGGGGAGAACAACGGAAAGCTGATCATCGCGGTCGACTGAGCGACGCCGTCACGCGCTGGCCTTTCGGTTCATCACCTCGGGCAGTCTCGCGCGATGGAAGCCTTCGAAGGGAGCACTGCGGCTGTGCGGCTCGAGCTTCCAGGTGGTTCGCGCATTTGGCGTTCCGCCATCGACGCGAATGCAGGAGCCGGTGATGTAGGCAGCCGCCGGCGACAGCAGATAGGTGATGGCAGCCGATATCTCTGCCTCGGTTCCGAAACGCTGCAGCGGGACACGTTCGGTGAAGTCGTGAAGCTTCTTCTGCATTTCCGGCGTATAGGTGTCAAAGCCGCTCGATACGATGCCGCCTGGCGCAACCGCATTCACGCGAACGCCAGCGGAGGACCATTCGCAGGCAGCCGTTTCCGTCAAGGTCAGCATGCCGCCGCGCGCTGCGGCCGAATGGCCGAATTCGGGCCAGCCATGCCAGATGTCCGCGATGATGTTCACGATCGCACCACCATTGGCCTCCATCCAGCGGTTGTAGACCTCGCGCATGAAAATGAAGCCGCCCGTCAGATTGTTGCGCACGACAGCCTCGAAGCCCTTGGTCGAGATCGACTTGAGCGGCGCCCGGAACTGACCGCCGGCATTGTTGACCAGGCCGTCGATCCGGCCATAGCGCGCGAGCACCGCGTCGACTGCGGCAACGACCATGGTTTCGTCGCGGATGTCGCAGGCGTGGCTCATCGCTTGGCCGCCGTCCTCCTCGATCTCGTGCTGGACTTCGACGAGCTTATCCACCGTTCTGCCGAGGATCGCGACGTTCGCACCAAGCGCGGCCAATTCGTGTGCGGTGCAGCGCCCGATGCCGCTGCCACCGCCGGTCACGATGATCGTCTGCCCCCTGAACAGATCCGGCCTGAACACGGATTGGTATGGCATTGCATGGCTCCCTGCAATCTTGTCGCGGGCGATGCAGCCTGTCTCTACGGAAGCCGCGACGCGCATTGCGCCGAATAATAGTACGCTATATTACTAATGTCACCACAGACATTGAGCGATGGGAGGAGCAACCATGCGGCAACCGAGCACCATCACCGTCGAGACTCAAGGTGCGATCGACATCCTGACCTTGGACCGCCCCGCCCAGCTCAACGCCGTGTCCCCCGATATGGTCTCGGAGTTGACGGAGTACTTCTCCGAGCTCCACGACCGGCCGACGACGCGGGTCGTGATCCTGCGTGGCAACGGACCTGCGTTCTCCGCCGGCGCCGAACTCGGATCGGATGCCTTTGCCGCCCCCGGCAAGGGCCGGCCGCAACGCCAGCTCAAGATGCAGCAGAGCTACTCCGGCGTGATCCGTCTGATGCGCACCTGCCCGCAGCCGATCGTCGGTCTGGTCCATGGCGCAGCGTGCGGCGCCGGCTTCTCCTTCGTACTCGCCTGTGACGTCCGCTTCGCAACACCCGACGCGCGAATGAATGCGGCCTATATCCGTGTCGGCGTCGGCGGATGCGACATGGGCTCGGGCTATCTATTGCCGAGGCTGGTCGGCCTGTCTGTCGCCTCCGAATTCTTGCTGACCGGCCGCTTCCTCAAGGCCGAGCGGGCCAAGGCCGTCGGTCTCGTCAGCGACATCGTCCCTGCCGACGACCTGCTCACAAGAGGGATGGAATTTGCATCGGAGATGTTGCGGACATCTCCGATGGGGCTACGAATGACCAAGCAGGCGCTCAACATGCTCATCGACGCCCCAAGCCTCGATGCGGCGCTGATGATGGAGGACCGCCAGCAGGTCATCCTCCTGGAGACGCATGACCACAGGGAAGCCGTCGCCGCGTTTCGCGAGCGACGGGATCCGGGCTATTCCGACCAATGACCTACGCTTTGTTGGCGAAGGCTGCGGCGGCTTCACGCAGCTTGAACTTCTGTATCTTGCCGCTGGCGGTGCGGGGAAGCTCGGCCACGATCTCGACGTGCTCGGGCCAGAATTGCTTCGCCATCTTGGCGTCGCTGAGATAGGCCTGCACCGCCGCCAGATCGATCGTGCTTCCGCCGCGGGGAACGATAAACGCACAACCTCGTTCGCCGAGCCGCGCATCCGGAAAGCCGACGATGGCGACCGCGGCAACCGCCGGATGCTTGTAGAGCAAATTCTCGATCTCGACGACCGGAACGTTCTCTCCACCCCTGATCAGGATGTCCTTCACCCGTCCCGAGATCCGGATATAGCCATCCGCGTCCATGTAGGCGAGATCGCCGGAATCGAACCATCCTTCGCCATCGAAGGTCTGCAGTTCCGGACGCTTGTAGTAGCCCTTGAACATCTGCGCACCGCGAACGAGCAGTCGGCCCGATTGTCCCACTGGCGCCGGACGGCCCTCGTCGTCCACGATCCTGACTTCCATTCCTTCGAGGGAGCGGCCATCCGTGCTGGCCGACTTTTCCCCGGCACGTGCTGGCTCGGTCAGCGTGCCCGACAGGACTTCCGTCATGCCCCAGAGCGAGCAAACGTTGAGAGCGAGCTCATTCGCCGCCCGCTCGATCAGAACTGACGGAATTGGTGCGCCGCCGCACAGGAAAGAACGAAGACTGCTGGGCTGAGGAGCTCCTGCCTTCACGGCGTCGCAGATATCACTGAGGAATGGCGTCGATGCGGCAGTATATGTGACGCCTTCGCGGGCCATCAAACCGACGCCGCGTTTGGCCTCCCAAATGTCCTGAAGGATCATTGTTCCCCCGAGATAGACTGAAAGCAGAACGATCGCGGCGTAACCGGTCATGTGGCCGACGGGAGACGCCACCAGCAGGACATCGCTTGAATCGAGCCCGAACCTTCCCGACAGCGCCTTGCAACAGGCAATCAGCGAGTTCGAGGTGTGCATGACGCCTTTGGGTTCACCGGTCGTGCCCGAAGTGAACATCAGCACCGACATGTCGTCGGGGTGCGGGCCGGGCGGGAGCTCGCCTGGTGGGGAGGACAACAGCATCCGGTCGAAGCTGGCATCACCCTCGCCGTCAACCACGATCACGTGCTTGAGGTGCGGAAGCTCCGCGCGCATTCCACCCGCCATCGCGGCGTAGTCGAAGCCCCGATAGCCCTTGGGAACGATGAAGACCTTCGCCTCACAGAAGTTCAAGATGTAGAGCAGCTCGCGTTCCCTCAGGATCGGCATCACCGGGTTCATCACGGCGCCGATCTTGCTGCATGCAAAGGCGGTAACGACGAACTCCCACCAATTGGGCAGTTGCACCGTGACGACGTCGCCGCACCCGACGCCGAGCCGCAGCAGCGAACTCGCGGCGCGATCGGCGAGATCCTGGAGCTGCCTGTAAGTGAAGCGGGGCGCCTGCTCGCGATCCGCGCGGTCGGCGACGATGGCGACCTTCTCGGGCGTCTTCGCCGCGGCCTCGGTCAGAAGCTGATCGACGGTCTTGTCCAGCCAATAGCCAGCCTCACGAAAGCTGGCCCTTCCAGCGGTTGCCACGCTCATGGATCCCTCCTGAACTATCACAGTCCGACCTCGCCGCCGGATCATTTTCGTTTATGTGTGTACCTTACTGCAGAGTATGATTTGTCGCCAATGGTCCAGATTGTCGCCTCGCGCGGGCGCCGATCATTTTCCGAGGAACACCGGCTTCCGCTTCTCGACGAACGCCTTGGCGCCTTCACGGGCGTCGACCGTTTGCGAAATTGCAGCGAGGGTCTGCGCCTCCTCCTCGAGCTGGCTTTCGAACGGTCGATCGGGCGTCTGGCTGAACAGCCGCTTGATCGCACCGAACGCCTCGGTGGGACCGCCGGCGAACTCCTTCGCGATCCTTGCAGCCTCGGGTTGGACGGCGCTGTCCGGCACCACGAAATCGACAAGGCCCAGCGACAACGCCGTTTTGGCGTCGAGAGTCTCGCCAAGCAGGAAAAAGCGTCTTGCGCGCGCGACGCCGATGCGGCGCGTGACGGTCGTGGTCGAGCCGCTGTCGGGGCTGAATCCGATTTTGGAGAACGCCGCCGAAATCCGCGCAGATTCCGCCATCACGACGAGGTCCGCGGCAGCCATCAGGGACACGCTGCCGCCGGCGACATTGTCGTGAACGGCCGCAACGACCGGCGCCCGCATGCGAACCATCCTCGCGATCGCCGCGTGCAGGTCGGCCGTCCACGCCTTGATCGTCCTTGGCAGGGCGTCTCCCTGCTTGACCAGCGACATCAGATCGCCGCCGACGCTGAACAATCGTCCGCGTGCCGAGATCAACACCGCCCGCACGTCGTCGCGCTCGCTCAACTCGGCGATGCACAGGCCGAACTCGCGACAGAATTCCCCGTCGATCGGGTTGCCGCGCTCGGGCTGGTTCAGCACGATATGAGCGATGCTGTCGTCGATGCTGCATTCGAAGCTCTTCGTCGCTACGGCCAATCCCATCGGCGTCACTCCCTTCGTCGCTGCAAGCTGCGCCTACATGGTTCAGATCGATCGCGCCTGCTTTTCCTTCTGCACCGATGCCTGAATGGCTGTCCGGGCTCGCTGCCAATCGGCAGGCGACAATTTCGACAAGCCCGCAAAGGTACTGGGTGCGGCCAGATGATGGCCGCCGTCGATGGCGATCGTGTCACCAGTGATGTAGCTGCAGCCGTCCGACATCAGGAAGATCAGGAGATTGCGCAGCTCGTCCATCTTGCCGAAGCGTCGCAGCGGCACCTCGTCGGCCTGCGTCGCCCCGACGCCAGTCTCCGCGAGCGGATTGAGCTTGTCCCACGCCCCTTCCGTCGGAAAAGGCCCGGGCGCGATCGCATTGACGCGAATGCCTTTCGGCCCCCATTCGACCGCGAGCGACATGGTCATGGCATGCACTGCCGCCTTGGCCATCGCCGCCGGCACCACATAGGCCGATCCGGTCCACACCCAGGTGACGAGATTACTGATGATCACGCCCGGCAGACCGGCGGCGATCCACCGCTTGCCGCAGGCGAGCGACGTGTAGAAGGAGCCGTCCATCACCGTCGATCGGACGGCTTCATAGCCACGCGGAGACAGGCTTTCGGTCGGCGCCAGGAAATTGGCGGCGGCATTGTTGACGAGTCCGGTAAGCGGCCCCTCCGACCAGATGCTGGTCATCATGGCCTCGATGCTGTCGGGATCCCGCACGTTCGCGAGCAGCGCGGATGCGCTTCCGCCGGATCGTTCCGTGATGTCCTGAACCGCCTGATCCAGGACCTCCTTGCGCCGCCCGCAGATATAGACATGGGCGCCATGGGCGGCGAAGCCGACCGCTATTTCCTTGCCGAGCCCAGTCCCCCCACCCGTTACCAGGATGCGCTTTCCCTCGAGTACCGCGGCGTCGAACATGAGCGATTTCCCTCTCCCTGAGGTCGATTTCCAATGCCGCGCACGGGCCCGCTTCCGCGCAACGAACCCAGGCCGGCATTTCGCACAAGATTTAATACACTAGCGTACTTCTTTTGTAAATCGGCCTCGGAGAAATTCGGGATGATTTGAGCACTCGTTTCCCGACCTTTCCTTTAAAATACGCTGGTGTATGGTATTACTTGGATCTCGGCCCCGACTCGGCCTTCAAAGGAAACATCGATGGTTGATCAGACCGATTGGGATCTTAGGCTTGGATATCTCATCCATGACGTGTCGCGGCTGCGGAGGATGATGTTCGATCGCGCACTCGCACCGCTCGGGATCACACGCTCCCAATGGTGGGTGCTCGCATTCATCTCGCGCAAGGACGGCCTGCCCCAGACCCAGCTCGCCAACGAGCTTGACGTCGGCAAAGTCGCCGTGGGGGCCCTGATCGATCGCCTGGAGTCCTCGGGCTTCGTCATCCGCCAGGCCGATCCGGTCGACCGTCGGGTCAAGCGGGTCTACGTGACCAAGCAGGCGCGCGGTTTCCTGGAGAAGCTCAGAAAGGAAACCGACAAGTTCAACGCGCAGATCGTCAACGGGATCGACCGCAAGCAGCTGGAAGCCGCCTCGGAGGCGCTGCTCGCAATGAAACACAATCTCCTCGCCATGTCGGGCGGCAGGCAGGCCGAGACCGCCGAGGACGAGGAGGAGGATGTGCAGCGCGCGAAACCCCGGAAAAAGCGGCGGGCGGCTGCCTGAGGCCTGCCACCCGCCTGAGGTGCTCCGGGAGGAGTCCGAGAAAATTATGAGACGATGTCGCGTCCCCAGATGTCAGCGTTGGGGCGCGCTTTCCGCATCAGCTCCGTCACCTGCGGACCGAGATCGTTCGGTTCGTCGACCGGATCGATACCCGGACCGGCATGCCATCCTTCGGCGACCTTGAGAATTCCGTCGCCAGCCTCGAACACGCGGCCGGTCACATCGCCCGACTCTTCGCTGGCGAGCCACACCACGATCGGCGCCACCCAGCGCGGATTCCGGCGCTTGATGTCCTCCTCGGTGCGCTCCCTCAAACCCTCGGTCATCCGGGTTTGCGCCCTCGGCGCGATTGCGTTGACCGTGATGCCGTACTGCCGAAGCTCCATGGCGCTGATGATGGTGAAGGCGGCGATGCCTGCCTTGGCGGCTCCGTAGTTGCACTGTCCGACATTGCCGAACAGTCCGGATGCCGAGGACGTGTTGATCAGGCGCGCGGCGACCGGTGCGCCGCGCTTTTTGGTCTCCTGGCGCCAATACTGCGCGGCATGGTGAGACGGCGCGAAAGTGCCTTTGAGGTGCACCTTGATGACGGCATCCCATTCCGCCTCGGTCATGTTGACCATCATGCGATCCCGCAGAATGCCGGCATTGTTGATGAGGACATCAAGGCGGCCGAAGGTGCTGACGGCATCGTCGACGAGCGATTTGGCACCGGCCCAGTCGCTGACGTCATTGCCGTTGACGATCGCTTCGCCGCCACCGCGCTTGATTTCGTCGACCACCTGCTGCGCCGGGGAAAGATCGGCCCCCTCGCCCGCAGCCGTTGCGCCGAGATCGTTGACGACCACCTTGGCGCCCTGCTCCGCCAGCATCAGCGCGTATTCGCGTCCGAGCCCACGGCCACCTCCCGTCACGATCGCGACCCGCCCGGCGCATAGCCGTCCCATTCGTATTCTCCTTGTCTAGTTGCTCGCCGCGCTACTCATGACGTCGCCGAACAGATGCCAGTTCGCGCCCTGGAAGCGCATCAACTGCCATTGCTTGACCGGCGCGAAGTCGACGGGCGAGGTGTTCAAGCGAATCCCGGGCAGCAACATTCCCAGTTCGACCTGCTTCAGATTGGCGGCGAGCCGCATGACGTTCTCGCGCGTGAGATCGTCTCCACATTGCTTCAGCAGGTAAACGAGCGCCTGCGCCGTGTTGTAGCCGTTCACGATTAGCGTATCGCTCCGGTCGGCGCCCGGAAAATAGCCATCGAGAAATTCGTTGAGCTCCTTGAGGCCGGCGTCGTCCTTCCAGACGGGATCATTCGGATCCTTGAAATATGCCGCCGAGATCAGCCCTTGCGCATTCTCGAAACCTGCCGGCTTGATCACGCTGCCGATCGACGCCGAAACGTAGCTGAGAAGGTGCAGCGGCTTCCAGCCGAGCTCCGACACCTTCTTGATCGACTGAGCCGCAAACTTGGGCGTTGCGATGTCGAACAGCACGTCGGCGCCTGTCGATTTCAGCTTGACGAGATGGGCGTCAATGGTCGGCTCCGACACATCGAAGGCTTCTTCCGCGACGATCATCGAGGCAGCCCTGTCGCCGAGGCCCAGCTTTATCCCCTTGAGATAGTCCTTCCCGAAGTCATCGTTCTGGAAGAGGATCGCGACCTTGGCGGCCGGTTGCTCGCGCAGTACGTATTTTGCGTAGATGAAGCCTTCCGTCTCGTAACTCGGGGTGAATCCCATCGTCCACGGGAAGTTCTTGGGATCATTCCATTTGGCTGCCCCGCTCGACACAAAGAGTTGCGGCACATTCTTGGAATTCAGATACTTCCGCACGGCCGAGTTCGCCGCGGTGCCGAGCGCATTGAAAACCAGTAGCACCTCATCGCTCTCGACCAGGCGCCTCGTTTGTTCGACGGTCTTCGGTGGTGAATAGGCATCATCATAGGACAGGAAGACAATGCGCCGCCCGTTGATGCCTCCCTCCGCGTTGACCTTGCGGAAATACGCCTCCTCAGTCTTTGCGACCATGCTGAAGGCCGATGCCGGACCGCTATAGGGAGACGTGTTGCCAATCCTGATTTCGGTGTCGCTGACGCCTGGTCCGTATTTCTTCTCGCCCGCCGCTGCCTGAGCGGCAAGGAGTCCGGCCATGATCAGCACCATGGCTCGCAATGGCCCGAAACTGCCGTTTCGGCGTGCGATCCATCCCGAGAGTCCCTCGAGTTGGACCCATCGGCTCGACCCGCCAGCGCTCCAGATCACGGCGACACTCCTGGCCGGCACATCGCCGGCTTTTCTATTTCGTACACTTGTGTACTATATGATATGACACTATTGCAACCGTCTTGGTCGGATTGTGAATCGTCCCATCCGCGGCCTTAGCAACATTGGGTATGGAGGAACCTTGAACCTCGAAGCCGTCCGAAACTTCCGATTTGAGCCGGTCTCGCACACCTACACGCGCCGGGATACGATGCTCTACGCACTTGGTCTTGGTTACGGCTCCGATCCTCTCGACCCCTCGCAGCTCAGTTTCGTGTACGAGACCGACCTCCGCGCCGTCCCCTCGATCTGTTGCGTGCTCGCCCATCCGGGCTTCTGGGCAAAGCGGCCGGAGCTCGAGATCGATTGGATCAGGCTGCTCCACGGCGAGCAAAGCTTCGAGATCCACAATCCCATTCCGCCGGAAGGCACCGTCAAGGCCGGCTACGAGATCGCGGCGGTTGCCGACAAGGGCGCCGGCAAAGGTGCCATCCTGCATCTGGTCAAGACACTGAACGACGCGGATGGACGGAAGCTGGCGACGGTCCGGAGCGTGCTGTTCCTGCGTGGCGACGGCGGTTGCGGAAGTTTCGGCACCGTCCCGGGCGAAGCCGATCTGCTTTCCGAGCAGACCCCGTCCGAGGTCATGGACGTTGCCACCTTGCCGCAAAGCGCCCTGATCTATCGGCTGAGCGGCGACTATAATCCCATCCATGCAGATCCGGAGGCCGCCGCAAAGGCGGGGTTCGAGCGTCCGATCCTGCACGGGCTGTGCACGCTCGGAATAGCAACCCGCGCGGCCCTTGCGAACTTTGCACACGGAGCGCCCGATCGTCTCAAGTCGCTGTCTGCGCGGTTCAGCCGGCCGGTATTTCCTGGCGAGACGATCCGCACCGAATTCTTCAACACCGGCGTTCAAATCCGCTTCCGCTCGCGAGCGATCGAACGCAACGTCGTCGTGCTCGAGCGCGGAATCGTGACTCTGCGAGATTGAGCTATTTCTTTTCGATCTTCGCGACGTCGACGATTTCGGCCCAGCGGCGCGTATCAGCCTCCTCGAAGGCTTTCAATTCATCCGGCCCGGCCGGGAAGGGCTTGGCCCCGACGGATTGAAGATAGGCCTGCGCGTCCTTGTTCCTGACGAAACCGAGCACGACCTGGCTGAGCTTCGCGATGATGTCCGCAGGCGTGCCGGTCCGCACGAAAACCCCGACCCAAGCCGTGAGCTCGGCCCCGGACAATCCGGCCTGCGCCAGCGTCGGAACCTCGGGCATGCTCTCCAATCGCTCGGCGCTCGTCACCGCCAGCACGCGCAATCGGCCATCCTGGATCAGGCCCTGGGCGCTGGCGGGATCGGCGAACACACAGTCGATCTCTCCGCTCAGAACGTCGGTCAAGGCCTGCGGCATTCCACGATATGGAACGTGCTGCATCTCGATTCCGGCCCTGTAGCGGAACAGCTCCGCCGCGCCGCGGCTCGACGTATTGCCGCTGCCGAACGATAGCGGCTTCGGACGTGACTTCGCGACCGCGACAAACTCGGAAACCGTCTTCGCCGCAAAGTCAGGCTTCACCGCAAGCATCATCGGAATCGTCATGATCCCCGCCACTGGCGCGAAATCCGCCTTCGGATCGTACGGCATTTCATTGAACAGGCTGACATTGGCCGCCTGGGTCGAGTTCGTCGTGACGAACACAGTGTAGCCGTCGGCCTCCGCCTTCAGAACGGAGAGTGCGGCAAGATTGCCGTCGGCGCCGGGCTTGTTTTCGACCAGCACCGTCACCCCTGTCTCGGCACGAATGCCTTCGGCAAGCCGCCTGGTCACACCGTCGGTGGCACTGCCCGCAGGGAATGGGACAATGAGATTGATCCGCCGCGCCGGATACGGCTCCGCCGAAGCCGGATCGCCGAAGCCGATGCCGATGCCGATGCCGAGGAGTGCGATGGCAACCAGAAAAGAGAGCGCAACACCAAGACGCATCGACCTCCCCTCATTTCTCGCGGGTGTCCACGGCGCGGTCCGACGTGCACGAATCCCGATTTGTTCTATATCGTACTCTAGCATACGATCTGGAGAAATAGAAAAAGCCGCGTCTGGGATGCAGCGCAACAATGGAGCGCGCTCAACCCTCAGAATGTGCCGGGATAGGCTCCGCCGTCGATCAGGATATTCTGCCCGGTGATGTAGCCCGCCTTGTCGCTGCACAGGAACGCGCAAGCCGCCCCAAACTCCGCTATCGTGCCACATCGTCTTGCGGGATTTGCCTCACGGACAGCGTCCGTCGTTTCATCGGCAGACTTCCCCGAGCGCCGGGCCAGTGCTGCAAGATTTGACTTCAGCCGCTCCGTGTCGAAAGTGCCCGGCAGAAGATTGTTGATCGTCACATTGTGCCGAACCGTCGCGCGCGAGAGACCGGCGACGAAACCGGTCAAGCCCGTCCTCGCGCCGTTGGACAGCCCCAGCATGTCGACGGGCTGCTTCACGGCGTGCGACGTGATATTGATGATGCGGCCGAACTTTCGGGCAATCATCTTGTCGACGGTCGCCTTGATCAGTTCGATCGGCGACAGCATGTTGGCATCGAGCGCCTTGATCCAGTCGTCCCGCATCCAATTGCGGAAATCGCCGGGCGGCGGGCCGCCCGCATTGTTGATTAGGATATCGGGATCCGGACAGGCGGCAAGAACCGCTGCACGTCCCTCTGCCGTGGTCACGTCGCCGATCACGGTGACGGGACGATTGCCCGTGAGCTTTTCAATATCCGCTGCGGCGCTCTCAAGCTGGGACAGTTGCCGAGCAACGATGAAGACAATGGCTCCCTCGCCCGCGAGCGCGGCCGCACAGCCTTTGCCCAAGCCCTTGCTCGCGCCGCAGACGATGGCCTTTTTGCCTCGAACTCCGAAATCCATTTCAACCCTCTCGGTACCAGATCAGCCGTCGTACCGGCACACCGCAGGCGATGGCGGCAGCCGAACTGCGTCGATCCGCTTGAAGTCGTCGTCCTTCATCGGCAGCCACGCAGCAAATGACATCGGATCGCAGCGGCCGGAGCTCACTTCACGGAACTCCCAGGAGGCTGATGCAACGACGTCTCCGCCCGCCATGAACTCGATCCGGAGCCCCTCGCCGCTAGGTAGTCCTGCGCCGCTCTGAAATCCGTCGCCCAAACAATAGAGATCGAGCAGGAAGCGACCGCCGGTTCGCCGCTGAACCGACATCTCGACATCGATGAAGCCGAACGCGGGGTCATCAGGAAGGTTCGCATCGTAGTAATAGACCTGCGGCAGTTTCGCATAGACGGTGGGACCTGCAGTCGGGTCCTCCGGAACCTGGGCATCGGGACGCCCCGGCGTACGCGGTGGCAGCGGCCCGAGCGAGGCAAACTGAAGCAGCGAACGGCACCGCACGAGCACTGGAGTTCCGGTCATTGAAGTGCCTCCCCCGTTCCAGCCGCCTTGAATGTCATGCCAAGCAAGACCTCCGCGTTGTCATGCAGGCACGGAGATTCGGCGCCGAGCGCCCGCCTGGCAAAAGCGGCCGGCTGCTGCTGCCTGATCGTGAATGGATAGTCCGATCCGACGACGATATGGCGGTCTCCGACAGTCTGCGTCATGAAACGCAGCGTGTCCTCCGAATAGACGATCGTGTCGTACCAGAACCGCCGCGCGATGCTTGATGGATCGTCCTGCATGACTTTCTGCATCGCCGCCGAAATCTGAAGGCCCTGATCCAGGCGCGGCAGGATCCAGGGCAGCGCCCCACCCCCGTGGCTGAGCAGCACCTTGAGACGTGGATACCGACCCGGCACGCCATGTGCGAGCAATGAGACGGCCGCCAGGGCCGTCTCGAGCGGAAACACGGCAACTGCGCCGTATTCGCCCGCAGCACCGATCCGCTCGACGCCCGCCGGATGCAGCGGATGCACGAACACGACGAGATCCAGCGCTTCCGCCGCCTCGTAGATCGGCCAGAGCGACGCCGCGCCAAGTGGCGTTCCATTGATATGGGAGCCGATCTCGAATCCGCGGAAGCCGAGTGCCTTCAAATGCTCCATCTGCCTGACCGCACGCGATGTGTCCTGCATGCAGATCATGCCGATGCCCGCGAACCGCCCGGGTGCCTCCTCCATCATGCGCGCGATGTCGGCGTTCATGATCTCGCCCAGAAGCTCCGCGGCCTCGGGCTCCAGCCAATGTGACAGCAGTTCCGGCATGGGAGAGAGGACGTGCACGTCGACGCCGTCCGCGCGCATGTCGGCAAGACGGCGAGACACATCCCAGCAGCGCGAATCGATCCGGCGAAACACCTTGCCACCGATCATCACGTTGGCGTCCTCGCCTTCACGCACGATGCTCGGCCACAACGATCCGCCTCGTCGATCGGCGGGGATATGCGAGGGAACGACATGCGTATGCACGTCGACGACCAGTGACATGAGAGACTCTTTCCGGCCTACATGGGAACGAAATTGCTCTTGGAGCCCCACATGCAGAGGCTGGTCGGCTCGAAGCCGAACTGCCGCGGACGATGCGCCGCTTCATCCTCGATCTCGTCGACCCCGACCGAATACTCGAACACCATGCCGTTCGGTCCACGGAAATACAGGAAGCGTGCGCCCGAGGTCGGATGACGACCCGGCCCGAACACGATCGGTACCTGGTGCTCAGTCAGGTGATAGAAGGACCGCATCACGTCATCGTTGCTCTCGACCTGATGGTTGACGTGCTGGATACCGGGTCCTGAGGCTGGCGCCAGCGCCAGCGTGTGGTGGATCGCATTGACACGCATCAGGGCAATGTCGCCGATTCGGTCGCTGACCCGGGCATTGCAGACGGTGGTCCAGAACTTCTCGTCGCGCACCGGATCGGTGGAGTTCAGTCCGATATGGTTGAATCCGGTGATGCCGGCATCGCGCATACCATAGTAGCGCTTGCCGCTCATTTCGGGCCGGATCACCAGTTCGACGCTGTTACCGGTCGGGTCCTTGAATCCGATGAAGCCACGAACCTTTCGCGCCGCGCATTCGCTCGCCGTACCCTGGTGAACCGGATGGCCGATCGACTCCAGCGCTCCCGCGGCGGCATCAAGCACGGCGGCATCGCGAACCTCAAAGGCCACCGTCTGTTCGCGCGGATCGCCCTCGTAGTAGCAAAGCGTATGGGCGCGCTGATCGGAGCGCAGATAAACCGACTTTCCACCCCGCTCTCCGACCTGCAGGCCCAGCACGCGGGTTGCGAAATCCTCCGCGAGCCCGAGGTCCGGCGTTCCGAGCCGGACATAGGAGATGTCGATCAGTTCAATCATGTCATGCCTCCCGATCTTTTCATGAGACTAGGCCGCGGCCAGTTCCCGCACGTCACGGCAAGGGCTCCCCCAGGCGCAGAGCGCGTATCGATCGAGCGCGAACTGCCGCGGCCGCCGGTCGCTCTGGCGCTCGTTTCCGTTGAATTCGAATGCAAAGACTGCCCCATGCGGTCCCTGGAAGCGCACGAACATCCGGTTCGATGCCGTCTCCAGACCCGGACCGTGGACGATGCGAACCTGCCGTTCCTGAAGGAAGTAGGCATTCGACATCAGGTCGTCGTGCGACCTGACCGCAAAGCCCACGTACAACAGGCCGGCCCGGTTGGACGGATACAGCGCGACACGGTGATGCGCAGCATCCATCCGAAGGTAGGTAATGTCGCCGACGCGATCGGCCACCTCGGCGCCAATCGTGTCGCACCAGAACCGAACATCGGCATTGATGTCACGGCTCCGCAGGCCGACCGTCGAGAAACCCGCAAGGCCGGAATTCCGCGGCGGATGAAATCGCCGTGCCGACAGCTCGACACGCGCAACCAGTTCGATCATATGACCTGTTGGATCGGTCGTCGCAAAGGCCCGCCGGACCCCCCTGCGCCGGCATGCGTCCTTGTCGAGCTCGGTAACCGATATCTGCCGTGACGACAGCAGCTCTGCCCGCCGCTCCAGCGCCTCCTCGTCGGCCAGCGCGATACCGACGGCGAGCGGCGCAGTCTCGTCCGCAAGCATGATGGACCGCCGCCGCTCATCCGAGCGAAACGCAAATTCCTGTTCATCGGAGCGTTCAAGTCCGAGAATGTCGACGGCAAACCGAGCGTGCGCTCCGGGTGACCGCACCGGGATGCAAGCATAGGCCAGAGGCGGGATCGAGAAGGGCATCATGCGCTAAGCCTCGACGTGAATGACACCGTCCTGGATGCGGACGGGGTAGGTCCTGAGGGCAACCTCGCACGGCATTGCAACGGGCGCGCCCGTCGTGACGTCAAAGGACCCGAAGTGAAAGCTGCATTCGATGATGCAGCCGCTCAGCGTGCCTTCCTCGGTCAGCGAGACCTCACCATGCGTGCACTTGTCGTCGGTCGCGTAGAACTGCTCGCCCACCCGGTAGATCGCGATCGGACGTCCGTCCGGAAGATGCGCCTGCCGCATCTCGCCATCCTGAAGCTCCTCGGCGGAGAAGAGCGCGACCATAGTCCTGGTTTCGGTCATGCCTGCCATCACAACATCGTACTGCCGCCATTGACGCTAATGACCTGCCCCGTCACGAAGGAGGCTTCGTCTGATGACAGGTAGCTGACCATCGAGGCCACCTCGGCCATTTCACCCGGTCGCCCCATCGGGATGACGCTGACGAATTTGGCAGCGAGCTCGGGCGCCTTCTGCGTAATTTCCACCATCTGCGGCGTGTTGACCGCGCAGGGCGCCACTGTGTTGACCGTGATGCCGTCGCGCGCATATTCGCGCGCAAGTCCGGTGGTCAGGCCGTGAACACCGCCCTTCGCGGCGTTGTAGGCAGCATGATCCCACAATCCGTTCCGGACCGAATCCGCGCCGATGTTGATGACACGGCCATATTTTTGGGCGCGCATGTAAGGCAGCGCATGCCAGCAGGCCCAAAGAACCGTCCATAAGTTGCGATCGATGGTCGTCTTCAGGGTCTGCGGCGTCTGCTCCGAAAAGGGTTTGATGACGCCTCCACCGGCATTGTTCACCAGTACATGCACCGCGCCGAATGCCTTGATTGCGGTGTCGATCAGCCGCTTCGAAGCCTCCTGATCCGAGAGGTCGCCCACCACACTCACGGGCTTCCTGCCGCTGGTGGCGCCGATCTTGACGCACGCCTGCGCCAGCACATCGCCATCCAAGTCCGATAGTACGAGATCGGCCCCATCCGCAGCCAAGCGCTGCGCGATGGCCAGTCCAATGCCACGCGCCGCGCCGGTAACGACAGCCGCTTTCCCGCTCAAATGCTTCGACATCACCCCTCCGGCCGCCTCGTCAGAGAATGAAACTGACACGGCCCTGCTGCCGCAGGCCGTCCGATGCGAGAATGGACCGCTTTTCCCGGATCGCGAGCAGGCCGTCACGCACCACGAGACGGTAGAGGCCGGTCCCGAAATAGACGTCCGTGACCGCGTTCTTGGTCCGGTGCGCAATGAACGAGGTGCTAACCTTTAGGTCATCACCATTGCGCTCGAGAATGCGCACATTCCCGACGATGTGGCGCACCTTTGAGTGCGGAAACTCGACATGGGCCGTGCGTTTCATCAGCCGTTTCACCCGCTCGCCGAGCCGGAAACGATCGTCCGCGATGTAGAACAGGTTATTGTCCGGCTTGGCCTCTCCATCGACATCCGTCGACGGCACGAAGTAATGCGCATCGTCCGTAAACAGCTCGAGCCATTCCGGCAATTTCCACGCATCGATCAGATCGACTTCCGCGAAGAGAAAATCCTCGACATCGGCGCGTGAGATGGTTTGGAGAGTTGCTGTTGCGGTCATGCTCATGCCCCCTAGATCCGGCGGTTCCATTCCGTCCAGTAGCCGCGCATCTGCGCTTCGTCGTCGAAGGACGGCGTTTCCTTGGTCAAACCCTTTGAGATATCGTTCCAGCCGGCTTCGGCGAGATTTGAATATCCCGCCTGGCATTGCTCGAGTGCTTCGATGTCATCGGGCGTGGCAAAACCCCCGGGTCCCAGGAATTCCAGGAAGTTGAACAATCGCGCGCTTCGATCACCGGCGTCCTCCTGCACCGGCGCGAGCGCCCATGCGTTGATCGTCATGAAATCCGGCTCCGCCGGATAGAAGGTCCGGACCGTCAGGGCCATGATGTCGTTGATGACCAGGTTCGGAAAGACGTGCAGGTTGCGGTTATAGAGCGCAATGCGGTCGGCTCGCTCCTTGCCGTGCCGCGACACCAAATTGTCGTAGATCGCCTCGACCCGCTTCTTGCCGTCGTCACCCCAGGCCGGGATCCATTGCGCGACCGGCCGGCCCCAAGGAGCCCTGTATTCGACGACACCATGCCCCTTGCCCAAATCTCGGCCGGATCCCGTGAGTTGGATCGGCACGAGACCGCCCGTGGTGCCCTTGAGATATTCGAGATACGTCGCGTGATTTGTGGCCGCGTGATAGCCGTCGAAACTGTTTTCGGCGAGCAGCTTCCAGTTTGCTCGGATCGAGTATTCCTGCGTTCCGCCGACGACGGTCATCCCCGCCTCCGATTGGTCGGCGACGATGTCCAGATATTCCTTGGCATTGCCGAGATAGTCGGGCAGCGACTCCACGTTCGGATTGAACGAGACGAAGCAGAAGCCGCGGTAGGAGTCGAACTTCGGCGCAGGCTGCAGGCTCGACGTCGACCGCTCTGCGAATCCCGGCGGATAGGATTCCTTGCCCGGCATGTCTCGCAGCGCTCCGTCCAGACCGAACACCCAGCCGTGGTAGAAGCATTGGAACGACTTGGCATTGCCGTTCCGTTCGCGACACACCCGGGCACCGCGATGCGGGCAGGTATTCATCAAGGCGTGGAACTTGTTCTTGTTGTCGCGCGTGAACAGGAGCGCGCGGCCCCCGACCGAGCGGATCAGGAAATCGCCGGGCTTGGCGAGTTCACTCTCATGGCCGAGATAGAGCCAGACCTTGTCGAAGATGTTGGCCCGCTCCAGTGCCAGAATCTCCTTCGATACGAAGGCGGTTCGCGATACGCGGAAACGCTGCCCCTCGCGGTCGTCATCCACCAGCCTGTCATTGTCGACGACTTTCTTCAGCGGTGCCGCCATCGCTTCCTCCCTTCGCGTCCATTCAGACCAGAGCCTTGCGCAAATCGAACGAGGGGTTCTCGAGATCTGCACGGTTTACGGGGCGCGTCGCGAGCTTCCGCAGGACGGCCATGTCTTTTCGATTGTTGACAGTGATGGCACCGCACAGCGTGCCATCCTTCAGACCGAGGACGGCGAAGCGCCCGCTTCTGGGGTCGCCGCGCAGCACCAGTTCCGCACCAGAGAGATCGCCGGCGACCTGGATGTTGATCTCGTATTGATCGGTCCAGAACCAGGGCGCCTCGTTATACGCGGGCGCCGGCCCGACCATGGAGCGCGCGACGGCCATCGATTGATTTTGCGCGTTGGCCCATGTCTCGACGCGCAGCCAGCGCTGCTGGTTTTCACTCCATTGCGCGGCGACGTCGCCAATGGCGTAGACGCCCGGCGCAGCCGAGCGGCCGCGCGCGTCGACGCGTATGCCGTCGCTACACTCGAGGCCCACCTGCCGACCGAGATCGACGCGCGGCGCGGCACCGATACCGACCACAACGCAGTCGGCCGGAATTCGCGATCCGTCCGAGAGAACCAGATTGCCATCGACAACCGCCCTGCAGGACGAGCCAAAGCGGAACTGAACACCGGCGGATTCATGTCTTTTCTGCAGGAAGTCGGCGACTATACCAGGCAGCGCCCGCGAAAGCAGGCTATCGGCGGCCTCCACAACGGTCACTGCACAGCCGGACTTGATCGCCGCCGAGGCGACTTCGAGGCCAATCACACCTCCGCCGATCAGTACGATCCGCTTCCCCGGCAGCAAGGATTTTCGCAGGAGCAATGCGTCCTCGACGGTCCGGAGCGTGTGCACCGGGACTCCCTCTCCATCGAGCTGCGGCAACGCGCGCGCCGTAACACCGGTCGCCAAAACCAGGCGATCGAAGGCGATGCGGCGGCCGTCCACCAATTCCACCTTGCGACGATCCAGGCTACAGGACGCAACCTGCGTACCCAGATGGAGATCGACGCCAAGGGCGTGCCAGCCGGCGCCCTCCTTGATCGAAGCCGGGACCGACGTGCGGTCGATCAGGATTTGCTTCGAGAGCTGCGGACGCTCGTATGGAAGATGTCTCTCTTCACCGATGACAGCGATCGTTCCCTTATGACCTGCCGCCCGCAGCGCTTCAGCCGCCCGCGCACCAGCCTGGCCGGCGCCGACGATCGCGATCGCGTCGTCGTCGCTTGCGTGAGGATCGGCTGAGGCGACATCCGCCATCATCGACTTGCTTACCTCTCCGGCTGACGCTTCCCGCTGGGCGCAATCTCCGTCGCGTCCTTCAATTCAAACTTTCCGGACAGTTATCCTGTTTGTCAAGGCGCTGCAAAAACCTTTCGTTGCTGCGTTGCGTCATTTACAGGATAATTATCCTGTTTCTTCTTGTGATCGACGATCGGCTCGGTATCCTTGAACCGAAACAGCAAATTGGAGATCGACAGATGGCGAGGAGAACGTCCAAACCGCTTGATGGCGAGACCTCTGCGTCGATGAGGCGTGCATCGAGGACGAGCGCTCGCGCTCCCCTGAAGACGGCCCGTCGAACCCAGGCGGAACGTAGTGAAACAACACGCAAGAAGCTGATCGAGGCGGCTCTCGTTCTATTGCGCGAACGTGGCTATGGCGGACTGCGCATCAACGAAGTCTCAGATCGCGCCGGCGTCTCGCGAGGCGCGCAGCTGCATCATTTCCCGAGCAAATATGAGCTCATTCTCGCAACATTGAAGTATCTCAATGAGCAAATGCTCGTCGACAGCCGCCGTCGCGCCCTCGCCGCACGGCACTCGGCAGATCCAGTCGCCGACGCCATCGAGGATGCCAAGGCGTTCTTCTTCAGCGACTACTTCTTTGTTTCGCTCGCCATCACCATGGGCGATGCCCGGGACGAGGACCTGATGCGGCACACCGTGCCGATGTCACGCGATGCCCGCTTCAGCGCTGAAAAGGCCTGGCTCGAGACCCTTGTCAAACGGGGCATTCCTCGTCGCCTGGCCTTCGATATCCTTCAGTTGACGCTGAGCATCGTGCGTGGCCTGGCGGTACGCACCCTTATCGACAACGACCCAAAGAAATTCGAGGAGCTGTTGTATCGCTGGCGTCGGATGGTGTCCCTGTTTGTGGAGCATGAACTCGGCCGCATTCCGACATAAGGATCGAAATCCGAGTGGCGTCCGCGAGATTTCTGACAACGCAGCCTGCAGCGCAATGGCAACTTTGAACCAAAACCTCCGACTCGAGGCTGGCACTTAGGACGCCTGCCCCTCTTTCGATCAAATGCGCTGCAACACCCGCTTGGCGAAAACGCCCTACATTGCATTCGTCGACCGCGGCAGGCTCCTTGAAGTTTTCCAGCATCCGCGCGCATCTCGTGATTGGCGCCGATCCGTTACCTATTGATCCAGCAAGACCGCAACATCGGGCGGTCTCAAAGGATTTCGAAGGCGATCCCACATATGTGCGGATTTCGCGCCGCGGCTTGACGCTCTCCAGCCGAGAAACTCCTCTCGCTTCAGCGAGCGTTGTTCACCTCGGAGATTCGCATTTGAGCTTGCCCGAAGACCTGCAATGGCTGAGCGTCCGGCTGAGGCGCAATCATTTCTGCAATTGGATGAATCTTCACATCACCCACGCAGCCGACGGCGAAGTTGAAGTCCATGCGCCGTGGCGCGAGGAGTTCATTTCCAATCCCGATGTCCGCTTCACCCATGGAGGCATCCTGGGAACTCTGGTTGACACCGCCGCGAGCTTCGCCGTTGCTACCAGGACGCTTTCGTCTGAATACACGCCTCGTTCTGGTCATGTGCTTTTGGAGCGAACGCCCCTAAGACACATGAACAGCCCTCTTGGACGTTAGCGAAAAGCGTAGATCTGCGATTGGAGATTGGCTTCGGAATTAGCGCTCACGCGCTTTGCTGGGTTCGTCAGGGAGTACTAACCTCCCACTTACCCTCAGCGACCAATAATCACAAAAGCCTGCGCTGACGGCCGGTCATCGCTGATAGTAAGGTCGACCCGATAGTCCTGTGTATTGAAGCGCGATCACGTCAGCCGTCCCATGGCGATGTCTCAGATCGAAAGTAGCCGGGCACAATCGCCCCATACCAATCGAGCATGCGCCACACCCAAGCACCGCATCCCGCCAACTGCCTCGCTGAAATTGTCATTATGAAATTCTTGAGCGTCCAATTGCGCACGGTGTCTCACAAAGCGGACGCCGGAAATTGGCGAAAGAATGAATGTAATGAATCGAGAGTCTTCTATGCTCGCCTAAAGCGGTCAATTCCTTGGAATGGCTTCTGCTGATCTTGGCATTCTCGTCATCTCCCCCCTTCTGAAGGCCCTCTTTGCGCAAGAAGCGCGACTTGCCTTGCGCCATGCGGCACGAGGTAGATGACGAGGAACAGCAGCACGCCGAACACGGCGCCGGAGAGGCCCTTGGAGATGCCTTCCGCGATGTTCGGCACGAAGATGATGAAGGCCGCGCCGACGATCGAGCCGGGCAGCCAGCCGACGCCGCCGACCACCATGCCCAGGAACAGCGAGATCGCGAGCGTGATGGTGTAGCTGTCGGGCG
>NZ_JAVAYM010000201.1:0-434 GCF_054185205.1 Bradyrhizobium sp. 14AA
CCGGCGACTTGTTGGTGAGGATGGCGCCGACCATGACATAGCCGCCGACGATGAGCTGCGCCGGGTCGCCATTGGCCTGGTTGACGAACTGGGCGAGGCCAATGGTGCCGCCGGCACCGGGAACATTGTTGACCTGGACGCTGGAGGAGATTTTCTCGTCCTGCAGCGCGGTCTGCATTGAGCGGGCGGTCTGGTCCTAACCACGGCCGGGGGCGGCGGGCGCCATGATCTTGTAATCGGCGGCGAAGGCGGGAATTGCCATCGCGCCCATCAGAACAGTCGCCAGAAGGAATTTCTTCACTGTTTCTCTCCCTGTGGACGCCGGTCGTTGGGGCAACGCGGCGCCGTGTTGGCATTGGTTCGCGTTGCCGAACGAACGACATCGCGATGAGACAAACCGGGGAGAAATGAGTGCGTCCCGCCACGATCGCCAC
>NZ_JAVAYM010000202.1:0-433 GCF_054185205.1 Bradyrhizobium sp. 14AA
ATCTTCGAGAACGCGCTGACCGGTCTCACCACGCTGCCGGGCAATGTGGTTGAGGCGGCGAGGGGGGCCGGCATGACCAGTCGTCAGCGACTGCTCAAGGTGGAGCTGCCGCTCAGCCTGCCGGTCATCCTGGCCGACATCCGGCTTTCGGTGGTCATCAGCCTGGCTACCGCGACGATCGGTTCCACGGTGGCGGCCAAGACTTTGGGTGAGGTCATCATCGCTGGCCTCATCTCCAACAATCTCGCCTTCGTCGTGCAAGGCGGCCTGATCGTCGCCGGGCTCGCCGTCTTCATCTATGACGGCCTGGTCGCGTTGGAACGCGTGGCGGCGCGCCGCATGGGTCTGTCGGGCCTTTAACCGCCTCAGGCTGGGCCGAACGGCCGTCGTCCTTCAGCGTCGGGATGCCGCCGCGGGATGGTCGAGCGTGATT
>NZ_JAVAYM010000203.1:0-433 GCF_054185205.1 Bradyrhizobium sp. 14AA
ACGTGATGCAGGTCGCACCGCTCAATGAAGCGCTGTTTATGGCGTTACTGTTTTCAATGATTCGCCTCCCCGACCCGATTCGCGACACGCATCAACGGGCGCAGCAACTGCGACTGGAGGTGGCGCGGCTGGTGCTGCGCTTTCGAGAAAAAGGGAACGTACGCTTTAGCGACGAACAAGGGCTTAACGATCAGCTGTATGTCCATCTCGCCCAGGCGCTGAACCGAAGTTTATTCACGATTGGCATCGATAATACGCTTCCGGAAGAGTTCAACCGTCTTTATCCGCGTCTGGTTCGTACCACACGTGAGGCGCTCGCCGGATTTGAAGCCGAATATGGTGTCCACTTTTCCGAGGAAGAGACGGGTCTGGTGGCAGTGATTTTCGGCGCCTGGCTGATGCAGGATAACGATTTGCATGAAAGACAGATCGT
>NZ_JAVAYM010000204.1:0-433 GCF_054185205.1 Bradyrhizobium sp. 14AA
GGACTGGTATTACTGTGTCAACGATCCACGGGGTCAAGGGCGCCGAATATGACGCGGTGATCGCCTATGGGCTGCTGGAAGGCATGGTCCCACATTTCAGCGACCCAGATCAGGTCGAGACAGCGAAGAAGCTCGTGTACGTGGTATCGTCGCGGGCTAGAAAGAACCTGCATCTGATCTCCGAGCGTGGTCGAAGCCGAGGCTGGAGTGGAGACTATCAACCGACCGAAGTCCTTGCCGGATGTGCATTCCAATACGACCAGCTTTCCACCTAAAGCGGCGTTCTCGCTAGCGCGATCAAGGGCTACAAGGGGGCGCTCTCACGGTCTGATCCGATAGGAGCGCTCCGTTCCCTCACGAGCAAGGCGGCCACCGCCGTATGGGTACGACGAAGCCGTCGTTCCCGCTGGCGTCGCCAAATGCCGGCTTGTGC
>NZ_JAVAYM010000205.1:0-432 GCF_054185205.1 Bradyrhizobium sp. 14AA
GCCATGGAACACCCGAAAAGCAATGTGGAACACCTCCGGGGCCAATTTGGAACACCTCCCGGGAGGTGTTCCAGAACAGTCCGCCAGGCGTGCCGGCCGGCGCGCGCGGGTGCGCCGGCCGGTACAGGGGATTATCTCGCGATGCGGGTGACGCGGCCGACGCTGGTATCGCCGGCCCACATGTTGTTCTGCTTGTCGAACACCCAATAGCTCGCCTCGATGAACTGGCCCGGGCCGATGCCCATGCCGTTGCCCACAGCGCCGACCACCTTGCCATCGCGCGTCAGCTTCAGGAACTGGCCGTCCTGGCCGCTCGCCATCCAGGGATTGCCGTCGCGGTCGAACTGGATCGCGCAGACCAGGTTGCGCGTCTGCATCGTCCGGAGGAACTGGCCCCGGCTGTTATAGACGACGATGCGATAATCCTCGCGG
>NZ_JAVAYM010000046.1:0-32281 GCF_054185205.1 Bradyrhizobium sp. 14AA
CGCTCTGATAAACTTCGCCATGGACGGCTCCCCTCTTTGTGGCGCTCCGGCGACCACGTTTTGGCACTTGATGCCGTTCAGGTGGGGCCGTCCACAACATCATTGCGAGCGCAGCGAAGCAATCCAGTATCTTTCCGCGGGTCGCATTCTGGATTGCTTCGCTGCGCTCGCAATGACGGAGAATACGGGCCCTACGCCTCTTCCACGCCCGCCTCGTCCGGCGTGAAGTCATACACCGACGAGCAGAACTCGCAGGTCACGACGACCTTGTCGTCCTTGACCATCGCGGCGCGGTCGTCGGATGAGAAGCTCTTCAGCATCGATGCGACCGCATCGCGCGAGCACGAGCATTGCGCCTTCAGGACCATCGGATTGAACACGCGCACGCCGCGCTCGTGGAAGAGACGGTAGAGCAGCCGCTCGCCGGAGAGTTCGGGATCGATCAGCTCGACGTCTTCGACGGTCTCGATCAGCGAACGCGCCTCGACCCAGGCGTCATCTTCAGCGACGCTGTGCGCCTCGACTCCATCAGGCGCATCGCCGGGATGCAGATCGGCCTGCCGCGCGCGCTCGGGCGCCTTCGGCAGGAACTGCATCAGCATGCCACCGGCGCGCCAGCGATGCTTGCCGCCGTCGTTCGAGCGCCACTCCTCGCCGACCGCGAGGCGCACGCGCGTCGGGATCTGCTCGGAGCGCAGGAAATATTCATGGGCGGCGTCTTCCAGGCTGCCGCCCTCGAGCGCGACAAGGCCCTGGTAGCGGCTCATGTCGGGGCCCTGGTCGATGGTCATGGCGAGATGGCCGCGACCGAGCAGCGTGCCGGAATTCATGCCAGATTCTTTGGCATCGCCGAGGCGCGCGGCGTCGAAGCGCGCATAGGCGCGCAGGCGATCCGGCGCCATGTAGTCGACGACCAGGAACGACACCGGACCGTCGGTCTGGGCCTGGAGAATGAAACGGCCCTCGAATTTCAGCGCCGTGCCGAGCAGCGTCGTCAGCACGATGGCCTCGCCGAGCAGCTTGCCGACCGGTGCCGGATAATCGTGCTTGGTCAGGATCTCGTCGAGCGCGGGCCCGAGCCGCACCAGGCGCCCGCGCACGTCGAGCGCGTCGACCTCGTAGGGCAGCACGGCGTCATCGATGGGAACCGCTGATGGTGCGCGAACCGGGCCTTCAGGCCCGGTTTTCATGTCTGGGGATTGGAAAACCATGGCGCTCTATCTGGGGTCGGAGGGTCGGAAATGGAAGGGGGCGTGTTCCGGACGTGATTGTGGTTGCACAGCGTTACCACAAACTCGATGTCGTCCCGGACAAGCGTAAGCGCAGATCCGGGACCCATAACCACAGGATTACATCATAGCGCGAGATGACAACTCCGAGCCCTCGTCACACGACGTCCTGTGGCTATGGATCCCGGATCAGCGCGCGCTTTTTGGCGCGCTTGTCCGGGACGACAGCGGAGGGTGGCGCAGCCACCCGCTCCATCGTCCGCGCTACTTCACCGCGTCAAAGCACCAGGCCAGAATGCCCTTCTGCGCATGCAGACGGTTTTCCGCCTCGTCGAACACGACCGATTGCGGGCCGTCGATCACTTCATCCGTGACCTCCTCGCCGCGATGGGCGGGCAGGCAGTGCATGAACAGCGCGTCGGGCTTGGCCAGCGACATCAGCTGCGCATTGACCTGGTAGGGCTTGAGCACGTTGTGACGATGCTCGCCCTCCTTGTCGCCCATCGACACCCAGGTGTCGGTGACGACGCAATCGGCGCCCTTCACGGCGGCTTCCGGATCGGTGCCGAGCACGATCGACGCGCCTGACGTCTTGATGAAGTCGCGCATCGCCTTTTTCGGCGCGAGCTCCGGCGGGGTGGCGACATTGAGCTGGAACTTGAAGCGCTCGGCGGCGTGGGCCCAGGACGCCAGCACGTTGTTGTCGTCGCCGGTCCAGGCCACCGTCTTGCCCTCGATCGGGCCGCGATGCTCCTCATAGGTCATGAGGTCGGCCATCACCTGGCAGGGATGCGAGCGCCGCGTCAGGCCGTTGATGACGGGCACGGTCGCATACGCTGCAAGCTCCAGCAGGGCATCGTGATTGAGGATGCGGATCATGATGGCGTCGACATAACGCGACAGCACCCGCGCGGTGTCGGCGATGGTCTCGCCGCGACCGAGCTGCATCTCGGCGCCGGTGAGCATGATGGGCTCGCCGCCGAGCTGGCGCATGGCGACGTCGAACGACACGCGCGTCCGCGTCGAGGGGCGCTCGAAGATCATCGCCAGCGTCTTGCCTTCGAGTGGCCTGACCGGCTGATGCGCCTTCTGCTTCGCCTTCATGGCGGAGGAGGCTGCGAGCATGCTCTTGAGCTCCGACAGCGGCAGCTCGTTGATGTCGAGGAAGTGCTTCGGGGACTTGCTCATCAGCTTGCCGCCCGCTTGGTCTGGCTGGACGAGATTGCCGCGCAGGCGCGCTCGAGCCGCCCGACGCTGTCCTCGATCTCGGCTTCGGTGACGATCAAGGGCGGCAGGAAACGCACGACATTGTCGCCGGCGCCAACCGTGAGCAATTTTTCATTGCGCAGCGCCGCGACCAGATCACCCGACGGCACCACGGCCTTGATGCCGATCAGGAGGCCCTCGCCGCGCACTTCGCTGACGACATCGGGGTGACGGTCGATCACGGAGGCGAGCTTCTGCTTGAGCAGCAGCGACATCTTCTGCACGTGGTCGAAGAAGCCGGGCTTGAGCATGACGTCGAGCACCGCGTTCGCAGCCGCGATCGCCAGCGGATTGCCGCCGAAGGTCGAGCCATGCGAGCCAGGCCCCATGCCAGCGGCCGCGTCGGCAGTCGCCAGCACCGCGCCGATCGGGAAGCCGCCGCCCAGTGCCTTGGCCAGCGACATCACGTCAGGCATGACGCCGGTGCGCCTGTGGGCGAAGAGATCGCCGGTGCGGCCCATGCCGGTCTGCACCTCGTCGAACGCGAGCAGCAAGCCCTTCTCATCGCAGAGCTGGCGCAACGCCCTCAGGAAAGAAGGCGTCGCCGACCGCACGCCGCCCTCGCCCTGGATCGGCTCGATCAGAATGCCGGCGGTCTGCGGACCGATCGCCTTCTTCACCGCCTCGATGTCGCCATGCGGCACCTGGTCGAAGCCGTCCATCGGCGGACCGAAACCTTCGAGATATTTTGCAGATCCCGTTGCAGCCAACGTCGCCAGCGTGCGGCCGTGGAAGGCGCCCTCGAAGGTGATCATGCGGTAGCGCTCCGGATGCCCCTTGGAGAAGTGGTGATGGCGGACCAGCTTGATCACGCCCTCCAGCGCTTCGGCGCCGGAATTGCAGAAGAACACGAAGTCCGCGAAGCTCTCATTGCAGAGCCGGTTCGCGAGCTTCTCGCCATCCGGGCTCTGGAACAGGTTCGACATGTGCCAGAGCTTGGTCGCCTGCTCCTGCAACGCCTTGACCAGCGCGGGATGGGCGTGGCCGAGCGCGTTCACCGCGACACCGGAGGTGAAATCGAGATAGCGATCACCATTGGTCGCGATGAGCCAGCAGCCTTCGCCGCGCTCGAAGCCGAGGTCGGCCCTGGCGAAAACGGGAAGCAGATGCGGCGCGGCGCTGTTGGTCATGACGATCACTTGGATGTTGCATTTGGATGTTGGGACCAGCCTGGTTTGCCTTGCGCAGCGCACCATCGACCGGTCCGGAAAACGAAACGTGCCGCCTTTTAAGGGCGGCACGTGACACTATCTTATGCCTGGCAAGGCGGGTGTCAATGCCACTGGAAAGCCTCGGGAAACGCTGAATCCGTAGTCTTGCGGTGCCGATTTTGCGCGTTTCCACCACGGAACATGTGGAAGCGAGTCGGCGGACTCTTGCGCGGGAGTCACGCCATATTGTAGCGTTTGCCCTGTCAGATACGACATCTCGTGCAGCGGTTCTGATCTCTAAGTCCTCATGTACCGGCGTAAACGTTCGGGCGCACTTCGTGCACCCGGCGAGCCTTAAGGGATTCTGGCGGCACGGGTTTTTCAAGGCTTAGGCATTCGCTGCAAGGCCCCGATATGGCGGCGCGCAGCGAGGGAAAGGGTGCAATGACGGTTTTGACCTGGTCCGACGATCGCGTCGAACAGCTTAAAAAGCTCTGGGAGGCCGGACTTTCGGCCAGCCAGATCGCAGCTGAGCTCGGCAATGTGACCCGCAATGCCGTGATCGGCAAGGTGCACAGGCTCGGCCTGTCCGGCCGCGCCAAGAGCCCTTCATCGGCAGCGCCCCGGCCGCGCAAGGCGCGTCCCGCGCAGCACATGATGCGGGTGAGCCGTCCGATCTCGCGCGGCAACACCGCGCTGGCGCAGGCCTTCGAGGTCGAGGTGGAGGCCGAACCGGTCACCTACGACAACGTGGTGCCGATGAGCCAGCGGCTGTCGCTGCTGGAGCTGAACGAGGCGACCTGCCACTGGCCGGTCGGCGATCCCTCGAGCCCAGACTTCTTCTTCTGCGGCGGCAAGGCGCTCTCCGGCCTGCCCTATTGCGCCCAGCACTCGCGCGTCGCCTACCAGCCGGCAGCAGATCGCCGCCGCGCACCGGCGAAGCCGGGACCGCGGTGAGTTAGACGGATTTAGCTGACTGCAACGACGGCAGCCGTCACACGATGACGGCTCAAGACGTCCGATGTCGCCCCGGACAAGCGCGCCTGAAGCGCGCGCAGATCCAGGACCCATAGCCAACGACAGATGTGGTTACGGGGACTCGGAGTTACCTTTTTCGCACAACAACCACGCCCTGTCGTTAGGGGTCCCGGATCTGCTCTTCGCTGCAGACAACGCTGCGCGTTGCCTGCAGCTTCGCTTGTCCGGGACGACGGCTGAGATTATGGCCGCGGCCAAACTCAAGCCTGCGTCCCAACCCTCACACCTGCTCCGCCTTCGCAAAGCGATCATCCAGCGCGTAGCCGGCGCCGCGGACGGTGCGGATCGGGTCCTGCTCGCGGCCGAGATTGAGCAGCTTGCGCAGGCGGCCGATATGGACGTCGACGGTGCGCTCGTCGATGTAGATGTCGCGGCCCCAGACGCTGTCGAGCAGCTGCTCGCGCGAGAACACGCGGCCGGGATGTTCCAGGAAGAACTCCAGGAGGCGATATTCGGTCGGACCGAGATCGATCGGCCGGCCCGAGCGCGCCACGCGGCGCTTGTCGCGGTCGAGCTCGATGTCGCCATAGGCGAGCACGGTGGCGAGCCGCTCGGGGCTGGCCCGCCGCAAGAGCCCCTTCACGCGCGCCAGCAGCTCCGGCACCGAGAATGGCTTGACGATGTAGTCATCGGCGCCGGTCGCAAGACCGCGCACCCGCTCGCTCTCCTCGCCGCGCGCGGTGAGCATGATGATCGGGAGCTGCTTGGTCTCGGGACGGGTCCGCAACCGCCGGCACAGCTCGATGCCGGAGAGCCCCGGCAGCATCCAGTCCAGCACGATCAGATCGGGGATGTGCTCCTTGAGACGAGTGTCGGCGTCATCGCCGCGCATCACCGTCTCGACGTCATAGCCGTCGCCTTCGAGGTTGTAGCGGAGAAGCTCGGTGAGAGCTTCCTCGTCCTCAACCACCATAATGCGTGCGCCCATGGTGTCGTCGCTCCTTAGGTGTTCGGAATCGTCGTGGCGAAGGTCGTCATGTCGCCCTTCGGCCGCTTGTCGGTGATCGCCTGACCCTCGATCATGTAGAACACGGTCTCGGCGATGTTGGTGGCGTGGTCGCCGATCCGCTCGATGTTCTTGGCGCAGAACATCAGATGAATGCAGAACGAGATGTTGCGCGGATCCTCCATCATGTAGGTGAGGAGCTCACGGAACAGCGAGGTGCAGATGGCGTCGACTTCCTCGTCGCCCTTCCACACCGCCATCGCCGCCGGCAGATCGTGCGCGGCATAGGCGTCCAGCACCGACTTGACCTGCTGCTGCACGAGATCGGTCATGTGCTCGAGGCCGCGGAACAGCTTGAGCGGATGGAAGTCCGTCTCCAGCGCCGCGACGCGCTTGCCCATGTTCTTGGCGAGGTCGCCGATCCGCTCGAGGTCGGTCGCAACGCGCATGGCGCCGACGATCTCGCGCAAATCGACCGCCATCGGCTGGCGGCGGGCGATGGTGAGCACGGCGCGCTCCTCGATGCGCTTCTGCAGCGCATCGAGCTCGGCGTCGGTGGTGACGACGCGCTGGCCGAGCGCGACGTCGCGGCGGATCAGCGCGTCGACGGAATCGACGATCATGCGCTCGGCAATGCCGCCCATCTCGGCGACCAGGCGGGTGAGCTCCTGGAGGTCGGTGTCGAAAGCCTTTGCGGTATGTTCAGAACCCATGTCCCGTCTCCTCAGCCGAACCGGCCGGTGATGTAATCCTGCGTGCGCCGGTCGGTCGGCGACGTGAAGATCTTGCTGGTGTCGTCGAACTCGATCAGCTCGCCGAGATACATGAAGGCGGTCTTGTCGGAGACGCGCGCCGCCTGCTGCATGTTGTGGGTGACGATCGCGATCGTGTAGTTCTCCGACAGCTCCTGGATCAGCTCCTCGACCTTGGCGGTCGAGATCGGGTCGAGCGCCGAGCAGGGCTCGTCGAACAGGATCACCTCGGGCCGCACCGCAACGGTGCGGGCAATGCAGAGGCGCTGCTGCTGGCCACCGGAGAGCGACAGGCCGGAGGCGTTGAGCTTGTCCTTGACCTCGTTCCACAGCGCGCCGCCGCGCAGCGCCTTCTCGACGCGGTCGTCCATCTCGGACTTCGAGATCTTCTCGTAGAGACGGATGCCGAAGGCGATGTTCTCGTAGATCGTCATCGGGAACGGCGTCGGCTTCTGGAAGACCATGCCGACGCGCGCGCGCAGCAAATTGAGGTCCAGCCTGGGATCGAGGATGTTGGTCTGGTCGAGCATCAGCTGGCCGGTGACGCGCTGGCCCGGATAGAGATCGTACATCCGGTTGAAGATGCGCAGCAGGGTGGACTTGCCGCAGCCGGACGGGCCGATGAACGCGGTGACGCGGTTGGCGCCGAGCGTCAGGTTGATGTTCTTCAGCGCGTGGTGCTCGCCGTAATAGAAGTTGAGGTTGCGCACCGTCACCTTGGCGGGCGCTTCCGGCAGCGGCTGCTGCAACGCCAGATGCGCGTTCGAACTCACGGATACGGACAGGTCGGTCATTTTGCAGTCCTCTCGGCGCCAAGGATGCGCGCGCCAATGTTCAGGGCAAGCACGGTGATCGTGATCAGCAGCGCGCCGCTCCAGGCGAGCTGCTTCCAGTAGGCGTAGGGGCTCTGGACGAAATTGTTGATGGTCACAGGCAGGTTCGCCATCGTCTTGTTCAGGCCGAGGCTGAAGAACTGGTTCGACAGCGCGGTGAAGAGCAGCGGCGCGGTCTCGCCGGCGACGCGGGCGGTGGCGAGCAGCACGCCGGTAATGAGACCCGACCGGGCGGCACGGTAGGCGATGCGCTTGATCACCAGCGAACGCGGCAGGCCGAGCGCCGAGGCCGCCTCGCGCAGCGCGTTCGGCACCAGCAGCAGCATGTCCTCGGTGGTGCGCAGTACGACCGGGATGACGATGACCGCGAGCGCGAGGGAGCCTGCGATCGCCGAGAAGCCGCGCATCGGCACCACCACCGCGCCGTAGATGAACAGGCCGATGATGATCGAGGGCGCCGAGAGCAGGATGTCGTTGATGAAGCGGATCACCGAGGTCAGCTTGTCGTTGCGGCCGTACTCGGCGAGGTAGGTGCCGGCGAACAGGCCGAGCGGCGCGCCGATGCCGACGCCGATCACCGTCATGATCAGCGAGCCGACGATGGCGTTGCGCAGGCCACCCTCGGTCGAGCCCGGCGGCGGCGTGTCCGCGGCGAAGAGCTCCAGGTTCAGGCCGGCCAGGCCGTTGTAGAGCAGCGTGATCAGGATCAGTGCCAGCCAGGTGACGCCGAAGGCGGCGGCGGCGATGCAGAGCCCGCGGACCACGATGTCCTTGCGGCGGCGGCGTGCGTAAATCGGGTTCATGTTACTTCCCCGCCTTCTTTTCGAGACGCAGCAGCATCAGCCGCGCGCCTGCGAGCACGAAGAACGTCAGCACGAAGAGCAGGAGACCGAGCAGGATCAGGCCGGACTGGTGCAGGCCGTCACTCTCGGCGAACTCGGATGCGATCGCCGCCGAGATCGTGGTGCCCGGGGCGAAGATCGACGAGGAGATGCGGAACGAGTTGCCGATGATGAAGGTCACCGCCATGGTCTCGCCGAGCGCGCGGCCCAGCGCCAGCATGACGCCGCCGATGATGCCGACGCGGGTGTAGGGGATCACCACGCTGCGGACGACTTCCCAGGTGGTGCAGCCGACGCCGTAGGCGGCTTCCTTCAGCACCGGCGGCACCGTCTTGAACACGTCGACCGAGATCGAGGTGATGAAGGGCAGCACCATGATGGCGAGGATCAGCGCGGCGTTGAACAGGCTGAGATAGGACGGGGGCCCCGCGAAGATCGCGCCCAGCACGGGGACGCCGTCGAAGATCTTGATCATGAAGGGCTGGAAGGTGTTGGCCAGGAACGGACCCAACACGAAGAAGCCCCACATGCCGTAAATGATCGAGGGAATGCCGGCGAGCAGCTCGACCGCCATGCCGATCGGGCGGCGCAGCCATTGCGGGCAGAGCTCGGTGAGGAAGATCGCAATGCCGAGACCGACCGGAATGGCGATCAGCATCGCGATGAAGGAGGTGACGAGCGTGCCGTACATCGGCCCGAGCGCGCCGAGCACGGGCGGATCCGCCGACGGCGCCCAGCGCTGCGTCCACAGGAAGGCGAAGCCGTATTCCTTCATCGCCGGGAAGGCCCCGACGATCAGCGACAGGATGATGCCGCCGAGGATGAGAAGCACCGAGATCGCGGAGAGCCGCGTGATCCAGTAGAAGGTGAGATCGCCGAGCTTGAACGCGCTCAAGGCTTTTGCGCGATCATACGGTCCGGCGTCGTCGATTACGTCGCTCTGAACAGCCATCTCAGCCACGCCGATCCCCTGTACCCGTTTATATACGCTTGTTTTTGGTCTCGTGCCCCGGATGCGGTGCAGCGCGAAGCGGTGCGACGCTGATCCGGGGCCTAGCGTTTGTGGGTCCCGGCTCTGCGGAGCGGCATTTCATGCCGCACCGCGTCCGGGACACGAGAGAAGAGCGTCTTAGCTCTTGATCTCGGCAGCCCAGGTCTTCTCGATCAGGGTCACGACGCCTTCGGGCATCGGGATGTAGTCGAGTTCTTCGGCCGCCTTGCCGCCGCTCTTGAAGGCCCAGCGGAAGAACTTGATGGCTTCCTGCGAGGCCGCCTTGTCGGTGGCGTCCTTGTGCATGAGGATGAAGGTCGCCGCGGTGATCGGCCAGGACTTCTCGCCGGGCTGGTCGGTCAGGATGACGTAGTAGCCCGGAGCCTTGGCCCAGTCGGCGTTGGAGGCGGCCGCCTGGAAGGCTTCGACCGTCGGCTGCACCGGCTTGCCGGCCTTGTTGACGAGGCCGGTATAGGTCAGCTTGTTCTGCTTGGCATAGGCGTACTCGACGTAACCGATCGAGTTCTTGGTCTGGCTGATGTTGCCCGACACGCCTTCGTTGCCCTTGGCGCCGACGCCGACCGGCCACTCGACCGCAGTGCCCTCACCGACCTTGCTCTTCCAGTCCGCGCTGGCCTTGGCGAGGTAGTTGGTGAAGTTGAAGGTGGTGCCCGAGCCGTCCGAGCGGCGGACCACGGTGATCGCCTCCGACGGCAGCTTCAGGTTCGGATTGAGCTTCTTGATCGCGGCGTCGTCCCACTTGGTGATCTTGCCGAGATAGATGCTGGCCAGGGTCTCGCCGTCGAACACCATCTCGCCGGGCTTCACGCCCTCGATGTTGACGACCGGGACGATGGCGCCCATCACCATCGGCCACTGGACGAGGCCGTCCTTCTCGAGCTGCTCGGCCTTGAGCGGCGCGTCGCTGGCGCCGAAGGTCACGGTCTTGGCCTGGATCTGCTTGATGCCGCCGCCGGAGCCGATCGACTGGTAGTTCAGACCGTTACCGGTCTCCTTTTTGTAGGCATCAGCCCACTTCGAATAGATCGGGAACGGGAATGTCGCACCGGCACCGGTGATGTCGGCAGCAAAGGCCGCCGTCGCCGATGCGGCGACCAAGCCAGCAGCGACGATAGTTTTGAGGAAATTCATGCTGGTCTCCATACAGGGGAGCGAAGCGCCATCCGCGCCCGATCGCGCTCCCCGTGCCGCCCCTTTAGGAGCGGTCGGCTGTGCTTTTACGAAGGTTTCGTGACAGCTGGATGACACCCACAAGCGATTGAAATCGCTCGAAGATCAGGTCGATGTCGGGGTCTTCGCCTGGGGAAAACAGGCGGTAAAAGTGGCGCCCTGCTTGGGCACGCTTTCGATCAAAAGCCGGCCGCGATGGCGGTTAAGAATATGTTTCACCAGCGATAATCCGAGCCCCGTGCCGCCCTGCGAGCGGCTGTCGCCGACATCGACCCGGTAGAAGCGCTCGGTCAGCCGCGGCAGGTGCTCGGGCGCGATGCCGGGGCCGAAATCCCGGACCATGACCCGGATTTCCTGAGTTCCATCAGTGGCCGGGCTCGATGTCAGCGACACGATGACGCGACCACCCGAAGCACCGTATTTGAGCGCGTTCTCGATCAGGTTTTCGAACAGGCGGAGCAGCTCCTCGCGGTCGCCCGCGATCATCACCGGCGTATCAGGCAGATGGGTCTCGACCTCGACCTGGCGTTCCCGCGCCAGCGGCTCGAGCCCATCGGCGACCTGGAAGATGATCGGCAAGAGGTCGACCAGGGTGTCCGGCCGCACATGGGCCGACAGCTCGACCCGTGACAGCGAGAGCAGATCGTCGATCAGGCGCGCCATGCGGGTGGCCTGGTTGTGCATGATGCCGAGGAAGCGCTCGCGCGCCTTCGGATCGTCCTTGGCCTGGCCCTGCAGCGTGTCGATGAAGCCGGATAGCGCGGCGAGCGGCGTGCGCAGTTCGTGGCTGGCATTGGCGACGAAGTCGGCGCGCATCTCCTCGACCCGGCGCAGCGGCGTCTGGTCGTGGAAGGTCATCAGCATGCATTTGTCGGCGCCGCCGAAGCTGGTCGGCACCGGTACCGGCGTGATCGTGAGCTCCATCCAGCGATCGACCGGGACATGATCGAGATAACTCGCGCGGCGCGGCTCCGTGGTCGCGATCGACTCGCGCAGCGCCGTGATGATCTCCGGCGAACGCAGCGCGAACTGGGCGAGCTCGTTGCGGCGCAACGCAGGCGCGAGCTGGGCGGCGGCGGCATTGAGATGGATGACCCGGCCGGCACGGTCGAGCAGGACGGCCGGATCCGGCATGCCGGCGACGACCGCCGCCACCGCCGCGCTCTCAACCGGGTTGATGCGCCTGGCGTCGTCGCGCGAGGCCGCGGGATCGTGCAGACGCCACGGAATCAGCGCCGCGGCTGAGATACAGAGGAACACGATCGCGGCGTGCAGCGCCGACAATTCGCCGAGCGAGACCACGATCGACAGCGCCAGCGCCGCGGCGATCAGGATGATCGTCGAGTGCCGCAGCCGGTCGGACCAGGGCTGGGCGGAGGAAGACGATGGAGCGTCGATCGCCATCGGGGCGGGCTTCTCCTAAGGGGCTTTTGCGCCGGTCAGGCGCCGCTGTCGCTGCGCTCTCTCACATAGGCGGCTTCAGGCGCCGGACCGGGGTCGAGCTTGAGCGCTGCCTGCTGCAGGCGCTTCGATCGTGCGCCGATTATAACTTCGCGAAACGTCAGCAAGATTACAGATATGACGAAGGGGGACAGATAATAGAGGACGCGGAACAGCAGCATGCCGCCGAGAAGCTCCTCCCGGTCCATCTGCCAGAGGCCGACCAGCATGGCGGCGTCGAACACCCCCAGGCCCCCGGGCGAATGGCTGGCAAAGCCGAGCAGGGTGGCCGAGACGAAGATCACCGCGACCACCACGAAGCCGAGATTGGGCTCGTCCGGGACCAGCACGTACATCGCGAGCGCGCAGAAGCCGAGATCGAGGATGCCGATGCCGATCTGGAGCAAGGTCAGCGGGCCGCCCGGCAGCACCACCGTCCAGGGTCCGCGGCCGACCACGCGCGGCTGGGTCCAGACCCAGACCACATAAGCGACCAGCCCCGCGATGATCATCATCGCCAGCGCCCGGTTCAGCCAGGGCGGCAGCTGGTCGATCGAGGCCGCCGCCTCCGGATGATAGGAGATGCCGAGGCCGAGCACGGCGGCATTGCCGAGCCAGAAGGTCAGGCCGGCGAGGAAGCAGATCTTGGCGACGTCGATCGCGTTCAGCCCATAGGCCGAATAGATGCGGTAGCGCACCGCGCCGCCGGTGAAGACGCTGGCGCCGACATTGTGGCCGATCGAATAGCTGGTGAAGGCCGCGAGCGCATTGATGCGATAGGGCACATGGGCATGGCCAATCGCGCGCACCGCAAAAAGATCGTAGAAGGTCAGGGTGAAATAGCCCGCGGCCACGAACAGCGCGGCCATCGCAATCTGGCTCGGCTCGGTGCTCTTGATCGCTTCGATCACCTCGTTGACGTCGATGCCGCGCAGCATGTGGTAGAGCACATAGCAAGCGATGCCGATGACCGCGACGCTGATCACAACTCCCAGCTTATGCAGGATTTGCTTCTGGCGCAGAAACGACATCGCCCTGCGTATGGCTTCCAGCATCTAGACCTCGAACAACGCTTCAGCGGCCAGGGTGGCCGGCGAACAGGCAGACGACGCACAGGCACTCAACGAACCCTCGCCGCCGGCTCCGGCATCGCGCATGCCCCCTGCCCTTCCACTAGCGCGTTTTCGGGCCGAGTGGAATTCGGCAATTCGAACAAAAACTCGTGCCTTCAATATTTTAGGCAGGGTTGCGGGCTCCTGATGCACGGTTTGGCGCTTCCGGCGGCACGGCCCCGGGGCGAATCTCCATGGCAATCCTGCGCAGGCGCCATGAAGTTTTGATGATTTCGGCCGCACAATGTTCCTTCACGGCTTAAGCCGACGTCAATCTATGGGCCGCGGCCGCCTGTTGAAAGAGGGGGCGACACCGGGGGTCTTGTTGCGCGCCCGACAGGCGCCTGCCTCCCCCTTGGGGCCGAAGATCAGGCCGCCGGCATGCTGCGCGCGACCACCCGGTCGCGCAGCCAGGCGCCGATGGTGCAGCCGACCAGATAGCAGGCGAACATGATCAGGCCGAGATCGAGCCAGTAGCCGAAGCGGCCGGGGACGACATGGGCGAACGAGGCCCCGACCAGGGCGGCGGCCAGCAGCGCGAGCCAGCGCGCGGCCACCCTGGAGGTGCCGTTGCCGCGCTGGACCACCGAGATCCAGCCCATGCAAAAGCCGAGCAGCAGGGAGCCGATCAGCCAGCCCAGATGGAACGAGACGAGATAGGGCATCGTCACCTCACCAGAAATTCGATGCGGCGGTTCTGCGCCTTGCCGTCATCGGTGTCGTTGCCGGCGACGGGCTGCGTGCTGCCATGGCCGACCGCGGTGAAGCGGCTGGCGGGCAAGCCGGCCTTGACCAGATAATCGATCACCGCCTGTGCGCGCTTCTCCGAGAGGGCCTGGTTGAAGGCATCCTCACCGTCGGCATCGGTATGCCCGGCGACCTCGATATTGGTGGTGGGGCAGCGCAGCGCCGTCTCGATGAGATGATCGAGAATGCCGGCGGAATCCGGATCGATGTCGGCGCGCTTGGTTGCGAAGCGGATCTTGCCCTTGGTCAGGAGTTCCGAGAACAGTTGCTGGCACACGCTGCCGTCGACGGGGCCTGCCGCGGGCTTCACCGTGATTTCCGGGTTGTACTGCCAGTTTTTCGGAAAGTCCTTGCCCAGGCCTGCGCGGATGTCGTTGGCGGCACCTTCATAGAGTGCATCGCCAGACAGCTTCACCTCGCGGTCGGACACGACCAGCGTGCCTGTCGACAGTCGCGACAGCGCGCCGAGCGCCGCGACCACGGCAGGGTTGAAGGAGCCGGGTGCGCCGATACTGGCCTTGAGATTGTCGACGACCTTTTCGTTGAAGAATTTCCGCGACGCGCTGGTGGCGATCGCCGCGTGGACGTTGTTGTCGGGAACATAGCCGGTCAGCGTCACCGTCGCCGCCACCGGATCCTTGTAGGCCTGGAAGACGTAGGGCGGCGCCTTGACGTCGTTGGCGGCGATCGTAAAGCCCTCGGGCAGGTTCTTGAGCGCGGCAGCGATCGCCTCGCGGCCGCCGAGCTCGCGCGCCATGCCCGACAGATTGACCTTGGTGTCCGTTATCGTGATCTTGCCGTCCTTGAGCTTGCCGATCTGGTCGAGCAGCAGCATCGCAGCCGCCTCGAACCGCGGCGGCGCGCCGCGCGCCAGCCCCATCTGATCGGCGACCTCGACCCCGCCGACCTCCTTGCGGGCCGCTTCGGTCAGGCGGCCCTTCATCGACGGCAAGGGCGCGCTGCCTGACAGCGTCACCCGCACCACGTCGCGCTCGGCATTCCAGACGAAGGGTTTTGCCTCGGGAACAAGGCGGGTCCGGTCGTCGACCAGGCGCACGCCGGGGACAGTCTCGACCGCCGCTACGGCGTCGCGGCGCCCCTCCTCGGAAAAGGCCTCCGCCGCCAGGCTGACGTCGCGGCCGTCCACCGCGATCCGGGTCTTGTCCAGAACGGTATCCTTCAGCGCCGCCGAGCTCCGGGCGGACAGGTCCGCCTCGACCGGCAAGGTATTATTCCAGGCCGCAAATCCCCACATGACGGCCAGGGGGATCAGCCCCGGCCACCATTTGCTGGCCCACCTGAAAAGCTTCTGCATTCGACGACCCGAACTCTGGAACCGGAGACAAAACAAACCCTTGGCGGGCTGTCAAACCGGAAATGGCGGCCCTCCCAAGGCCTTTGCGTGGACAATTGGAATAACTTTTTCTTCAAGGGTCCTTCCGTAAGCTGGGAACGGAATGCCCGGGGGTCCGCCAGCCTGCAATGAAACAACTGCGCAACAACGTCATCCGCGCCGGGCTGGGCGCGCTCTATTTCAGTGGAGCGCACCATTTGCTGCGTCCGCTGCTGTCGGGCGTCGGGGCCATTTTCATGCTGCACCACGTGCGGCCGGCCCGCGAGGGCGCATTCCAGCCGAACCGGCACCTCGAGGTCACCCCGGAATTCCTGCGCGCGACCCTGAGCCATCTGCGCTCGCGCGAGATCGACATCGTCGGCATGGACGAGCTGCATGAGCGGCTGGTGCAGGGCCGGTTCGACCGCCGCTTCGCCGCCTTCACCCTCGACGACGGCTATCGCGACAATCTGGATTTTGCACTGCCGGTGCTGCGCGAATTTGACGCGCCGCTGGCGGTCTATGTCGCCAGCGATTTCGCCGAGGGCACCGGACGGCTGTGGTGGACCGCGCTGGAGGCGGTGATCGCCAAGGCCGAGCAGATCGAGGTGCAGGTCGGCAATGCCGCGCTACGGCTCGATGCGACGACGCCGGCCGCCAAGCAGGCGGCGTTCGACCGCCTGCACGACTGGCTGCGCGCACTCCCCGGCGATCACGATCTCAAGCGCGAGATCGAGGCGCTGTGCACGAGGTACGGCGTCGACATGGAAGCGCTGTGCCGAAGCCTCTGCTTGTCCTGGAACGAGGTGAAGACATTTGCCGCCGATCCGCTGGTCACGATCGGCGCGCACAGCATCAGCCATTGCAACCTCGCCAAGCAGAGCGAAGAGATCGCCGCGCAGGAGATGGCGGTGAGCCGCGCGCGGATCGAGCAGGCGCTCGGCCGCACCGTGCAGCACTTCGCCTATCCCTATGGCGACCGCGAAGCGGCGGGCGATCGCGAATTCGCCCTTGCCGCATCCGCCGGCTTCAAGACCGCGGTGACGACGCGGCCCGGCATGCTCTTCGCCGAGAACGCCGGCCACATGACAGCCTTGCCGCGCGTCTCGCTCAACGGCAACTACCAGGACACGCGCATCCTGCCGGTGCTGACCTCGGGCGCCGCGACCGCGATGTGGAACGGCTTTCGCCGGATCGCTGCGGCTTAACTGTCGTCCCGACGAAGGCCGGGACCCATACCGCGTGATCAGTCGTTGCGACCAGTAGACATATCGAACGACGAGTCTTCGTCAAACTGTGCCCTGTGGTTATGGGTCCCGGCCCCCCGTGCGCAATTGCGCACTAGGCCGGGACGACACCGAGTTATTGGGACTGCTGTCACACCACACTCGCATATCCTCAGCGCATTCCTTGACTCCCCTTCCCTCCCCGCCCAAAACATCGCCCAAACTCAGGGAGGCACCATGTTCAACGATCTGTTTTCGCTTAAAGGCCGCGTCGCGCTCGTGACCGGTGGCTCGCGCGGCATCGGCAAGATGATTGCGGCGGGATTCCTCAGCGCCGGCGCGGCGAAGGTCTACATCACCGCGCGCAAGGCAGGGCCGTGCGAGGCGACCGCGAACGAGCTCACCGCGCAATATGGCGGCCAGTGCATCGCGCTGCCGATCGACATCTCCACCGTCGAAGGCTGCGACAAGCTCGCGGGCGAACTCATCAAGCTGGAGCCGAAGCTCGACATCCTCGTCAACAATGCGGGAGCGGCCTGGGGCGCGGACTTCGACGAATTCCCCGAAAGCGGCTGGGACAAGGTGATGGACCTCAACGTCAAGTCGCTGTTCTTCCTGACCAAGGCGCTCGCCGCGCCGCTGCGCGCGGCAGCAAGCGCGGAGCGGCCCGCCAAGGTCATCAACATCGCCTCGGTCGACGGCATCTTCGTCAATCCGAGCGAGACCTATTCCTATGCTGCCAGCAAGGCCGCCGTGATTCATCTGACGCGGCGGATGGCGACGCGGCTGGTCAAGGACAACGTCAACGTCACCGCGATCGCGCCGGGCGCATTCAAATCCGACATGAACCGCGCCGCGCGCGATCATTCGGACGAGGTCGCAAAGCGCATTCCGGCGCGGCGGATCGGGACCGATGAGGACATGGCAGGCGTGGCGATCTATCTCGCCTCGCGGGCAGGTGATTACGTCGTCGGCAACACCATCGCCGTCGACGGCGGCGTGGTGTACGCGAATGCCGGACTGGAGATTGCGGGGTAGGCCGGTGGCCGCGGTACAGAGACCGCGCCTCACACACCGCCGTCATGCCCCGCGAAGGCGAGGCATCCAGTACGCCGCGGCCTCTCGGTTTGACAACGACCGCCTCTGGAATACTGGATCACCCGCCTTCGCGGGTGATGACAGTTTTCAGTACGGCAAGAGCATCAGACCCTAACGCCTACGACTCGATCTTCACGTACTCGAAATCGCCGGGCTTGTTGTCGATGCCGACTTTCGGCGGCGAGATCCACGACGCGAACTTGCCGGTCTCGGTGACGGGCTGCATCAGGGAGGAGATGAAGTCGCCGTCGGCCGTCGAGGGCAGCCACTCGTCCTTGCGCTTCGCCCAGGTGGCGTCGTCGATCAAAATGCCGTCGGGCGTGGCATGGACGTCCTTGAACTCGCCGATGTGGCGATGGAAGGCGACGTTCGGCAGCTTGAGCTGAAATGGATAGCCCGCGGTCGAGATCACCTTGTTCCAGCGCAGCATGCCCTTGACGCAATCCTGGCTGTAATCGTCGCGCAGGCGCATGTTGAGCGCGGTCAATGCCGGCTCGTCGACCAGCTTGATCTCGCCGTCGATGAACTTGAGCACCGGATAAGTCGCGTTCTTGAGCTGGTGATCGTCGTCGATCTGGGTCTCGTGATAGCGGCCCTTGATGCCGGTGTTGAAGGCATTGGCCGCGTTGGTCGAGACTTCGGAGCCAAAGAGATCAAGCGACAGCGTGTAGTGCAGGTTCAGCTTCTTCTGGATGGTCGGCAAGTCGATCACCCCGAGCGCACGGACCTTCGCGATATCGGTGGGATCGGTGATGCCGGCTTCGCGCATCGCATCGCAGGTGCGCTGCACGACGCGGGTGATGCCGGTCTCGCCGACGAACATGTGGTGCGCTTCCTCGGTCAGCATGAAGCGGCAGGTGCGCGACAGCGGATCGAAGCCCGACTGCGCCAGCGAGTGCAGCTGCATCTTGCCGTCGCGGTCGGTGAAATAGGTGAACATGAAGAAGGACAGCCAGTCCGGCGTCGCCTCGTTGAAGGCCCCGAGCATGCGCGGCGCATCGGCATCGCCGGAGCGGCGGCGCAGCAAATCGTCGGCTTCTTCACGTCCATCGCGACCAAAGTATTTCTGCAGCAGGTAGACCATCGCCCAGAGGTGGCGGCCTTCCTCGACATTGACCTGGAACAGGTTGCGCATGTCGTAGAGCGAGGGCGCGGTCTTGCCGAGATGGCGCTGCTGCTCGACGGAGGCGGGCTCGGTGTCGCCCTGGATCACGATCAGGCGGCGCAGCATGGCGCGATATTCGCCGGGGACTTCCTGCCAGGCCGGCTCGCCAAAATGCTCGCCGAACGGCACCACGCGGTTCTCTTCCTGCGGCGCCAGCAGAATGCCCCAGCGATAGTCGGGCATGCGGACGTAGTCGAACTTGGCCCAGCCGCGCGGGTCGACCGAATAGGCGGTGCGCAAATAGACCAGCGACTCCTGGAAACCCTCGGGGCCCATGTCGCTCCACCAGTCCATGTAGCCGGGATGCCATCCTTCCAGCGCCTTGAGCACCTGGCGGTCTTCGGCGAGATTCACGTTGTTGGGAATCTTGGTCGAGTAGTCGACGTTCATGATGTTCATGTTCATGGCCGTGCTCCTTGGTCTGTCCCGTGTCCCGGACGCAGTGCGGCGCGAAGTGCTGCACTGCTGAGCCGGGACCTATTGTCTGGTCCGTCTGGGTCCCGGTTCAGCGTCGCATCACTTCGTGCTGCGCCGCGCCCGGGACACGAAAATCGTTACACCCGCGTCATATCGAACTTCGGCTTCTGGCCGCTGCCGTAGCGGCGCAGTGCGCCTTCCTCGCCAACGGCGTTGGGGCGCTGGAAGATCCAGTTCTGCCAGGCGGTCAGGCGCGCGAAGATTTTTGATTCCATGGTCTCGGGACCGACGAAGCGCAGGCTCGCCTCCATGCCGGTGAGGCTGTCGGGCGAGAAGCTGGCGCGTTCTTCCAGGAATACGCGAACCTCGTCGTCCCAATCGATGTCGTCGAGCGCGAAGGTGACGAGGCCGAGCTCTTCCGCCTGCTCGGCGTCGAGCGCGGTGCCGAGGGTGGCCTCCGCGCGCTCGACATCGGACGGGTCGGCCTGGAAGCGCGATTCCAGCCGCGTCAGGCCATGGCTCATCGGATACGGGCCGAAATTCATCGCCGACAGTTCGATCGACGGCGGCGGGCGGTTGTCGCCCTGTCGGGTGCCGATCAGCATGTAGGAGCGGTCGGCGGCGAAGACGAGCTCGGCAAGCGTGCCGGCGAAGCAGGAGCCGGGCTCGACCAGCGTCACCAGCGTACGCGAGGTGACGTCGATGCGCTTCAGCACGCGCTTCCAATAGTGGCGGATTTCATTGACCAGCCAATGCGCCTTGTTGGCTTCGAGGAAGGCGTCGGAAGCGAGCACATGGGCGCGGTCGCCATGGCTCTTGAACACCAGCATGGCGATCTCGAGCTCGTTGATGCGCAAGTGCAGGATGGCGTCATCGATTTCGCGCGCGACCTGGAGCGGCCAGAACGCGGCGCCCTGCGCCATCATGCCGTCGATGTCGGCGGGCGGCGCTGCCTCAGGTGCCTTGATCGAGATGGTGGCGATGCGGGCCGTGCGATCGATATCGACCGTGACGAAGCCGTAGCGGATGCTGGTCTCGTCGATCACGCGCTTGAGCTGTGTCAGCGCGATGCCCTTGCCGCTGCCCTTGCGCTTCGAAGCCGCCGCAAATTCCTTGGCGCGCTCGGCAATCCTGGCCTCAAGCTTCGAGTTCGGCGCGATCTCGTCGACGAGGCGCCACTGCACCGCGCGCTTGCCCTTCACGCCTTCCTCGATGGTGCAGAAGAAATCGGCATGGTCGCGGCGCACCTTGCGCTTGTCGACAACGCGCGTGAGACCGCCGGTGCCCGGCAGCACCGCGAGCAGCGGCACTTCGGGCAGCGCGACGGCAGACGCGCCATCATCGGCGAGGATGATGTGATCGGTTGCGAGCGCCAGCTCGTAGCCACCGCCGGCGGCGGAGCCGTTCACGACGGTGATGAAACGCTGGCCGGAATTCTCCGAGGAATCTTCCATGCCGTTGCGGGTCTCGTTGGTGAACTTGCAGAAGTTCACCTTGTGGGCATGCGTGGAGCCCGCGAGCATGCGGATGTTGGCGCCGGCACAGAACACGCGGTTCTTGGCCGAGCGCATCAGCACGACCTTCACTTCTGGGTGCTCGAAGCGCAGGCGCTGGACCACGTCGGCCAGCTCGATGTCGACGCCGAGATCGTAGGAATTGAGCTTGAGCAGATAGCCCTCGAACAGGCCGCCGTTCTCGTCGACGTCCATGGTCAGCGTCGCGACGTCGCCATCGACCGCGAGCTTCCAGTGCTTGTAGCGGGACGGTTCGGTCTGGAAATCGATGAATGTCGCGCCGCCTGCGAGGCGCCGATCTTCCCCGGCCATGGGCCACCCTTGCTTGATTATGAGCTTCGGTTTTAACCGTTAGATGCACAATAGTGCATCTTTTGGAGCGAGTCTAGTCCTTAACGGTCAATGCATGCACTTTGTTGCACATTATAACGATGACAAAGCAAGACGCTTCAGATATACATCAGCCCGTTCCGGACCCTTCGTCTGGGGCTGGCGCGCCCACAACTGTAATGGTCGATGCGGGGATGAGAGCCGTGAGGGCAAAAAACTATGCCCTCTGGGAAAGCTCATCCCCTGACGATATTTCTAGCCTTGTCTGCGCAATTTACGCAGCCATGCGCGCCGCTTCACAGAACGGGGACGACAGCGGCATCTAGCGCATCGCTAGACTCAAACATTAGTTGCACCACCTCGGGAAACTTTAGGTCGGAGCCGACGATGCTTTTTCCTTTATCGGCGTGGCTATAGGAGAGGTCACGCCACGTAACCGGTGGTGATGCCGGGTTACGAATGTCGATCCCGCCATGCGCTATAGAATTGCGGACGACGCGGGAGAAGTTCAAAGGTGCTGGCCAATTGATTGCTTCGCCGACATTCGCCGTTAGCCACACATTGTAGCGCTCAAAGAACATCAAAAAGATCGGCGCAATCACATGGCCAAGCGTGTTGGCAAGCCCGTCCGTCTCGTATGAATCGCGGATTCCTGGCATTGGATTATCGAGCAATGCGCGTGTGGTAATAATTCCGATATCAATTGAGGTCGGTTTTTTGTTTGCTAGTGCGTGCTCCAAGACCCCTCCCAATGGGAAGAGAAATCCAAGGTCGCCCCATCGGGTTAGCGAGTGCATGACCGGATTGGGGGTCAGGAAAGCAGCCGCTGGCTCGCGTACTTTCAATGCACTGGCATAACAAACAGCGGATAACATGATCAGGAAGTCAAAAATTGGATCATATAGTCGATCTCCGGGCCGTATGATACGGGAAGCGTCAGCTTGAGCTTTTGGAAGTTCGGTCATGGTGAAGCAACCCACGAAGGAAATTGAATTTCATCCCGACGCGATGGAACGATTTGAGCGCGCTGCAAAAGTGGTGGCCAAAAGTCCGCCACAGCATCGGGTGACGAAGAAGAAAGCGACCGCAAAGAAAAAGAAGCCTTCGCGCAAGCCATGAATATTCAGATTATTGTTCGTGACGCCAATCACTATCGATTGGACTCTGATCGGGTCTATGAATCACTACGCAAGCGCACGGCCACGGAATGTAAACGTGACGATCGCCAACCTCTTGCAGAATTCCTCCTCTTTCTTTTACGGATTCGAGAACGCCTGACACGTCCCCGTTCTCTACGGTGACAGTTACGTTAGCGCTTGCTGGCGTGTCATCCCGGTCGCGAAATGTTGCACTATAGAAAGTGATGCACATGGGTTCGCCAATGTTGGCGACATCTTTTGCATAGTCTGCAAGATTGATGATGGTCACACCGCATTCCTCTACTTGGTATTGAGCTTTGGCTTTGGTTTCGGCCCCTTACTCTTCCATCGTAAGAAACGCAGCGCTTTATGTTTGAACGTCTTTGCGGTTAGGCCGTCGATAGGTCAGGCGCTTGCCAACGATGCCCTTGGCGAGTTCGGTAGCACGCTCAGTATCGGTCACGCCTAGCGCGGTACGGTTGTTGTGGCGAAAGTCGAACTCCGCCAGATAGCGGTGCAGATGCTTCTCGCTGCAATGCTGGTAGGTGCCGAGCATGCCGCGCTTGAATACGCTGAAGTAGCTTTCAATGGTGTTGGTGGTGATCTTGATGTCACCGTCAACGCGGACGTATTCATCCTCTTGGTGGTTGACCGTATCGTGGCGTGAGAACTCAGCGCCAAGCTTGTCGTAAATCTTAGCTTGGTCGGTCATCAGATGTGCCTCTTTCGAGATGTTGGCGCGGACAATGGGCGCAACTTCGCCAACGGTCGCATTGGCAACGTGGAAGCTGCGGACCTTGCCGGTCTCGCGATCAAGCAATGAAAGCACGGTGTTCTTGTGAGCCGCACCGCCGCGCTTCTTCTTAACGCCCTTGAGGCGGCCAATATACGTTTCGTCAACTTCGACCGCGCCGCCAACCTCGCCCATCGGGGGAAGCATGCCGCCTTCGCGCATTGCTTCACGCAGGCGATGCATAAGGAACCAAGTCGATTTGTACGAAATGCCCAGCATACGGTGGATCTGATGGGCGCTGATGCCTTTCTTGGAAGCGGTCATCAGGAACAGCGCTGCGAGCCATTTGGTCAGCGGAATTTTGGAGCGCTCGAAAACGGTGTTCACGGTCACGGTGAACTGCTGGCGGCACTCAGGTTCGTTGCACTGGTACACGCCCGGACGGTGCGCCTTGCCTTCAAGCTTGGTGATCTTCTCTTGATCGGCGTTGCCGCAATGCGGGCAAACCCGACCGTTCGCCCAAACGCGGGCTTCCAGCCATTCGCGGGCTGCGGTCTCGTCAAGGAAGATCGGGTTTTTGAGAAGATCGGTCATCGGGTTGCTCCAATGACCGGAAACTACCTATGGCAGTCTGCTTTGTCAAGGTTATAATGTGCACTTTGTTTCATGAGCGCCTAGGACCGCACGGTCGCCCTGAGCACGATCCAGTCCGCCTTGGAGAGCTGCAAGCGGCCAAGCTTGGCCTGGACCAGCGCCGCCAGGGCGGCGACCGGAAAGCTCTCGACGAAGCCGTCGCCGGTCGCTGCCGCCTTGCGCGAGCTCAGCGCCCGCAGCTCGACCTGGGCATCGCCGAACAGGCGCGCGGCCGAATGCAGCCTCTGCATGCGCAGGCGCAGATTGGCACTGGCAATGTGGATGCAGGCGCGCAGCAGAATGCGCTCGCGGCCGCCCTGCGGTGCTGCGGCCCAGACCGCTTCCAGCACCTCCTGCGCCTCCCAGAAATAACCGCGGTCGTTGAGCGCGAGTCCGTAGCGCAGCGCCGGATGGCGCGCGGGCACGTAGCCGCGAAAGGCCGAGGGCACCAACGCCTTGGCTAGGTCGAGCGTTTCGTAATCCGCATCGGCCCGGCCGGTCTCGCCCGGCACATAGGCCCATCGCGGCCACGGCAACGGGCCGGTGACATGTGAAGGCACATTCACAGATGTGCCTCCGCATGTTCATGCGGCGCGTCCCTGAAGTCCCTGATCGTCGCGCAGGGCCGCTTTTGCAAATTGCTCAATCGCGTCAAGCGTCGCCCCCGGCGCTTCACGATGCGGGGAATGGCCCGCGTCTGAAATGACTTTCAAATCTACCGGACAGTAACACTCTTCCTGCGCAATTTCGACCTGACGCAATGTCCCATACTGGTCGTCCGCACCTTGCAGGACCATGACGGGAACGCGGATATAGGCGAGATATTCCGAGATGTCCCAGTCGCGGAATTTCGGATCGAGCCAGGCGGCGTTCCAGCCGTAGAAGGCATTGTCGACGTCCTTGTGCCAGCGCACGAGTTTTGTCTTGAGGTCGGTGGTCTCATAGGCGGTCTTGATCTCCGCAATCGACTTCACCGAGATGTCCTCGACGATGAAGTGCGGCGCGATCAACGCAACACCCTGCAAACGATGATCCTGGTGTGACCCGGCATAGATCGTCGCGATCGAGGCGCCGTCGGAATGGCCCAGCAGCAGGCCGCGCTTGAAGGGAATCGCATCGAGGATCTTCGGTAGCACATCCAGCGCCTCACGCTGCATGTAATCTAGCGGCCGCGGCAGCGTCGCCGGGCTCGACTGGCCATAGCCCGCGCGCGAATAGACGAAGATGCCGGCGCCGGTGGCCTGTTGGAGCTTTTCCGGAAAATCGTTCCACAGACCGACGGAGCCGAGGCCTTCGTGCAGCATGACGATGGTCGGCGCTTCAGCAGATTGCGGCGCGAGCCATTTGTATTCGAGGCTGGCGCCATCGATGCTGTGGAAGCCGGCGGGGGTGAGGTTGGTCATGAGCATTCTTCTTTTAGCGATCGGACAAGATGCTTCGGCGGTCTCAGTCGTTCCCTCCCCCCTTGTGGGGGAGGGCTAGGGAGGGGGGTGCCACACGGGGACTCCCAGTGCGACGGAGAACACTAGCGCGCGACAATCAAGACCGTTTGCTCGGCTACCCCTCTCCCCCGCCCTCCCCCACAAGGGGGGAGGGAGCGCAGTGGAAGTTGCCGCAACAGCGTCAATCACACGCACATTCATATGCTCAGTTCGCCCCTTCCCGCAGCTTGAAGCGCTGGATCTTCCCCGTCGCCGTCTTGGGCAAGGACTCCACCACGTCGATCCAGCGCGGATATTTCCACGGGCCGATCTTCTGCTTGACGTGCTCCTTCAACATTTCCTGAAGGTCGCTCGTCGTTGCGCCCGGCCGCAGCACGACGAAGGCCTTTGGTTTCAGCAACCCTTCCGGATCGGCCTTGGGCACGACGGCGGCTTCCAGCACGGCCGGATGCGTGATCAGCGCACTCTCGACCTCGAACGGCGAAACCCAGATGCCGGAGACCTTGAACATGTCGTCGGCGCGGCCGCAGAAGGTGTAACGACCTTCGGCGTCGCGGACATATTTGTCGCCGGTACGGGTCCACGGGCCTTCAAAAGTGCGACGGCTCTTGTGCCGCTGGTTCCAGTAGCCCTCGCCGGCCGAGGGCGCATCGACCAGGAGCTCGCCAACCTCGCCGTCGGCGACGTCCTGGCCGGCCTCGTTGACGAGCCGCACCGCATAGCCCGGCACCGGCTTGCCGGAGGAACCGTATTTGATGTCGCCGGGCGCGTTCGACAGGAAGATGTGCAAGAGTTCGGTCGAGCCGACGCCGTCGAGGATGTCGACGCCGAACCGCGCTTTCCAGCTGTTGCCGACGGATTCCGGCAGCGCCTCGCCGGCCGAGGTGCAGATGCGCAGAGCCTTGCCGCCGCGCTCGGCCTTCATCGTCTCGTCGTTGAGCATCGCCGCGAACAGCGTCGGCACGCCGTAGAAGATCGAGGGATTGTAGCGGTTCATCAGGTCGAACATGCGCGCCGGCGTCGGGCGCTCGCTGTTGAGGAGCACGGTGGCGCCGACCGACATCGGGAAGGTCAGCGCATTGCCGAGCCCATAGGCGAAGAACAGCTTGGCGGCGGAGAGGCAGACGTCGTTCTCGCGGATGCCGAGCACCTGCTTTGCGTAGGTGTCGGCGGTTGCCTGCAAATTGGAATGGATATGGCGCACGCCCTTGGGCATGCCGGTCGAGCCCGACGAATACAGCCAGAACGCCGGCTCATCCGGATGCGTCGCGGCGGTCGTGAACTGATCGCTCTCGCCCGAGAGCTCCTCAACGAGCTGCTTGTGGCCGTTCTGCTTGGCGCCGGACACCACGACATGCTCGAGATCGGGCATGCGGCCGACCACGTCCTTGATGACGGGATAGAGCGCTTCGGAGACGAACAGCACCCGCGCGCGGCAGTCGGCGAGGATGTAGGCGTATTGGTCCGCGGTCAGCAGCGTGTTGAGCGGCACCGGCACGATGCCGGCGCGGATCGCGCCCAGGAACACGATTGGGAAATCGACCGTATCGAGCATGATCATTGCCACGCGCTCTTCGCGGCGGACGCCGAGCCGGCGCAGCATGTTGGCGGCGCGGCGGGTCTGTTGCTGGAGCTCGCCATAGGTGAGCCGCGAGACGGTGTCGTCGAAGACGAGCTTGCCTCCCCTGCCCTCCTCGACGTTCCGGTCGAGCAGCCAGGTCACCGCGTTATAGGATCCCTCGCTCACGGACTTCTCCCCTGAATTTAGAATTATAATTCATAGAAAGACACTGCGGCGGCTTGCTGTCAATGCTAGCAGGCATTATGTTTCATTAAAATGCGCCGCAGGACCTCCGCTAAAGAAGGCATATGACCGACAGTCCCGACGCCGAATCCCATTTCCTCGAACAGCTCGGCCAGCGCGTGCGCACGATGCGCGCGCTGCGCGGCATGTCGCGCAAGGTGCTCGCCAAGGTATCAGGAATCTCGGAGCGCTACATCGCGCAGCTCGAGAGCGGCAAGGGCAACGTGTCCATCGTGCTCTTGCGCCGCGTCTCCGACGCGATGGGCGCGCATCTCGAAGACCTGCTTCCCTCCGCTGATCCGACGCCGGACTGGCAGATGTTTCGCGACCTCCTGCGCAAGGCGACGCCAAGCCAGATTGCGCAGGCCAAGGAGCTGCTCGCCGGCGGCAGCGCATCCGCAGCCAGACGCGCGCCGTTCTGCGGCATCGCACTGATCGGCCTGCGTGGCGCCGGCAAATCCACGCTTGGGCGGATGCTGGCGAAGAAGGTCGGCTGGAGTTTTGTCGAGCTCAACAAGGAGGTCGAGCAGCAGAACGGCCTCTCCGTCGCCGAGATCATCGCGCTTTACGGCCAGGAAGGCTTTCGCCGCATGGAGCAGGCGGCGCTGCAACAGCTTCTCGCGCGCAACGAACTCATGGTGCTGGCAACCGGCGGCGGCATCGTCTCGGAGCCTTTGACGTTCGACCAGATCCTGACCTCGTTCTACACGATCTGGCTGAAGGCCGAGCCGGAAGAGCACATGGCCCGCGTCCGCCGCCAGGGCGATCTGCGACCGATGGCCGACGACCGCTCGGCCATGGCGGAGCTGCGTAACATTTTGCTCAGCCGTGAGCCGCTGTATTCGCGCGCGACAGCGGTGGTGGATACCGCGGGACTCAGCGTCGACGCCGCGGCCGCGCGGCTGATCGATGCGGTGCGGCCGGTGCTGCAGAACGAAGCCCGCAGCTTCGGTCTGCGCAGCGTGGCGCTGTAGAGATGACCGATAGCGACGTCACCACCTCCATGTTCGAGCGGATCGGCGGCAGTGCCACGATCGACCTTCTGGTCGATCGCTTCTACGACCGCATGGACACGCTGCCGGAGGCGCAGATCATCCGCGCAATGCATGCGGACGATCTCGGCCTGATCCGGGATGTCTTGAAGCGCTATCTCACCGAATGGACCGGCGGCCCAAAACTCTATTCGGTCGAGAAAGGTCATCCGCGACTGCGCCAGCGCCACATCGGCTTTGCCATCGGCGATGCCGAGCGCGATGCGTGGATGTCCTGCATACGCGGCGCGCTGGAGGAGACGGTGACGGATGGCGCCGCGCGGCAGGATCTCGACAAGGCGCTGTCGGGTCTCGCCGATTGGATGCGCAACCGGTAGCGGCGCCTTCGACGCGTAGCCCGGATGAGTGAAGCGACATCCGGGAATCTTCACGACGACTTCCCCGGGTATCGCTGCGCTCACCCGGGCTACAATACGTCCGACTCGGCTAGATCGACCAGTAATTCGGATGCTGGTAGGGCCGCGAGCGGTCGCCCCAGTCGAACTCATCGCCATCGAATTCGCAGGGACCGCTGCTCAATTGTTCCGGCGTCAATTCGACCTGGAAGGCCTGACGTCCCGGATCATATTTCAACGCGGTCCACTGCACGGGATAATGGTGATGTGTCCCGAGCAGCCTGCCGGTCTTGATCACGGCGTAAGCGACCGTTCCACTGACCTTGTCGAGCATCAATCGTTCGATCGTGCCGAGCTTCGTGCCGTCGCCACCATAGACGGCGACGCGCTCGACGCGATCACTGGGAACCATGGTGTGTTGCATGGCGTGCTCCCTGGGTTCTTGCGTTGCGGACATTATAGTCCTGTAGCCCGGATGAGCGAAGCGACATCCGGGGTCTTGCGATGCTCCCCCCCGGCTATCGCTGCGCTCACCCGGGCGACCGCTAGAGCAGCTGCGAACGCACGGACCCCGCGCCTTCCCGCAACAGCGGCAGGAAGCGGCCGATCAGTTCCTGCGCCGGCACGCGATCGACATGGGCGCCCATGTTGATGGCAGCGACGATGACGCCGTCGTAGCGGTGGACGGGAACCGAGATCGAGCGGAAATGCGGCTCGGCCTCGCGGTCGACCAGAGCATAGCCCTGCGCGCGGTCGGCGATGATGCGCGCGAGCAGCGCCTTGGGGTCGGTGACCGTCTGCGGCGTGAGCGCCTCGCGCGCCATCGCCTTCAGGCGCGCGGCGAGATCGGCATCATCGAGCTGGCCGAGCATGGCGCGGCCGACGGAGGTGCAGAAGGCCGGCAGGCGGTAGCCGATTTCGAGGCCGCCCGAGAACATCCGCGCCGGACTGCTGCGCGCGACGAACACGACGTCGTCGCCATCAAGCACCGCGAGCGACGATATTTCGTTTGCCGCCGTCGCGACCCGGTCGAGTACCGGTTGCAGCACCGTGACGAGCTGGTTGGACCGCAGGTAGGACGCAGCCAGCGTCAGCACATGCGGCGTCAGCGAGAACAGTTTTCCGTCGCCGGAGACAAAACCGCCGCGCTGGAGCGTGAACAACATGCGGCGCGCGGTGGCGCGCGGCAGCTCCGCGGCGCGGGCGAGATCGCTTAGGGTCATCGGACCGGCCGTCGTGCCAAAGCATTGCAGCAGGCGCAGGCCACGATCGAGGGCCTCGACGAAATCCGTCGCGCGCTCGTCGGTCTCGCTTCGCTTCAGCTTGGGCATGGTGACGGGACAATCCTGCAAAATAGTGCTTGCTGCCGATCCAAGGCATGTCATAATTCGCACATTCGTTCAATAGGCGAACAAGCGCTACTCCACAAAGGGATGCGACTGCCATGATGAGCCAGGAGCAGAACGACCTGATCACCCGCACCGGACCTAGGGATCCCTGCGGAAAGCTGATGCGGAGCTATTGGCAGCCGGCGGCGCTGGTGGACGAACTCGAAGGCGCGCGGCCGATCCGCCCTGTCAAACTGCTGGGCGAAAACCTGGTGCTGTTTCGCGACGAGACCGGGCGCTGCGGCCTGATCGACCGCCATTGCGCCCATCGCGGCGCCGACCTCGCTTTCGGACGGCTCGAACATGGCGGGCTGCGCTGCGCCTTCCACGGCTGGCTGTTCGACGCCACCGGCCAGTGCATCGAGACGCCGGCCGAGCCGAAGGATTCGAAACTTTGCCAGAACATCCGCCAGCGCTCTTATCCCGTGGTGGAGAAGAGCGGCATCCTCTGGGCCTATCTCGGCGAAGGCGAACCGCCGGCATTTCCGGAGCTCGACTGCTTCGTCGCCCCCGGCACGCACACCTTCGCCTTCAAGGGCCACATGGCCTGCAACTGGCTTCAGGCGCTGGAAGTCGGCATCGATCCCGCGCACGCCTCCTACCTGCACCGCTTCTTCGAGGACGAGGACACGTCCACCGCCTACGGCAAGCAGTTCCGTGGCGCTTCGGCCGGCTCGGACCTGCCGATGACGAAAATCCTGCGCGAATACGACCGCCCGATCATCAATGTCGAGCACACCGAATACGGCCTGCGGCTGATCGCGCTGCGCGAGATCGACGAGGAGCGCACCCATGTGCGCGTCACCAACCAGCTCTTCCCGCACGGCTTCGTCATCCCCATGAGCACGGAGATGACGATCACCCAGTGGCACGTGCCGGTCGACGACGAGAACTGCTACTGGTACGCGATCTTCACCAGCTATACCAACCCGGTCGACAAGCAGAAGATGCGCGACCAGCGGCTCGAGCTCTATGAGCTGCCGGATTACAAATCGCGCAAGAACCGCAGCAACGACTACGGCTTCGATCCGCACGAGCAGCAGACCGCGACCTATACCGGCATGGGCAGCGACATCAACGTCCACGACCAGTGGGCGGTGGAATCGATGGGCGCGATCCAGGATCGCACCAAGGAGCATCTCGGATCGAGCGACAAGGCCATCGTGCAATACCGCCGCCTGCTGCGGCAGGAAATCGAGAAGGTCCAGGGCGGCGAGAAGCCGATGCTGTTTCTGGACGAGAGCAGAGCACGCAGCATCCAGGGACCGGCCACCATGGACGGCATCGGGCCGACCCAGGGGTGGGAGCTCTACTGGATGGAGGTCGACGTCAAGCGCCGCCGCGGCGCACCTTGGGCCGCACCGGTGCCGAAGGAGATCGCGGACAACGTACACCGGCTGACGGCGGCGGAGTGACGTGCGTGCACGGACCCCGTAGGGTGGGCAAAGGCGCAAAGCGCCGTGCCCACCATGTTTCCGTGAGGACGATAGACACGGTGGGCACGCTACGCTTTGCCCACCCTACGGCAGTTGAGGGAGTGATGAAGTGACTTTCGTCGCGCGTCATGCGCTGTGGTCGGATGAGCAGAAGGACGCCGCGGCGCGCATGCGCCGCATCGTCGAGGACAAGAACCTCGAAGTCATCCGCCTCGCCTTTCCCGACCAGCACGGCATCTTGCGCGGCAAGACCATCATCGCTAGCGAGGCGATCGCCTCGCTGGAGAGCGGCTGCTCCATCACCACCACCATGCTCGCCAAGGACACCTCGCACCGCACGGTGTTTCCGGTGTTCACGTCAGGCGGCGGCTTCGGCATGAAGGAGATGGAGGGCGCGGCCGACGTGTTGATGGTCGCCGACCCCACCTCATTCCGCATATTGCCGTGGGCGCCGGCCACGGGCTGGGTGCTGTGCGATCTCTATTTCAATGACGGTCGCCCCGTGCCCTTCGCGACGCGCGGGCTCTATCGCAAGGTGCTCGACGAGCTCGGCAGCCGCGGGCACGATTTCGTCGCAGGGCTCGAGGTCGAATTCCATATCTTCAAGCTCGACGACGCGCATATGCGCCCCGAGGATGCCGGCCAGCCCGGCACGCCGCCGTCAGTGAGCCTGCTCAGCCACGGCTATCAATATCTCACCGAGCAGCGCTTCGATCAGATGGAGCCGGTGCTGGAGATTCTCCGTCGCGACATCGTCGCGCTCGGACTGCCCTTGCGCTCGGTCGAGGTCGAGTTCGGGCCGAGCCAGTGCGAATTCACCTTCGCGCCGAAGAAGGGCCTCGAGCCCGCCGACAACATGGTGCTGTTCCGCTCCGCCGTGAAGCAGATCGCGCGCCGGCACGGCTATCACGCCACCTTCATGTGCCGGCCGAAGCTGCCGAATGTGTTCGCGAGCGGCTGGCATCTGCATCAGTCGGTCGTCTCGCGCGCGAGCGGCGAGAACCTGTTCATGACGAAGGAAGGCGGCGAGCCGCTCAGCGCGTTCGGCCGCGGCTATCTCGCCGGCCTGCTCGACCATGCCCGCGCCTCGACCGTGTTCACCACGCCGACCATCAACGGCTACAAGCGCTACCGTTCCTATTCGCTGGCGCCGGATCGTGCGATCTGGGGCCGCGACAATCGCGGGGTGATGATCCGCGTGCTCGGCGGCGCAGGCGATGCCGCCACGCGCCTGGAAAACCGCATCGGCGAGCCCGCCGCCAATCCCTATCTCTACATGGCTTCGCAGATTCTCTCGGGCCTCGACGGCGTCGACCGCAAGCTCGATCCCGGCCCGTCCGCCGACACACCCTACGAGACCAAGGCGCCGCTGCTGCCCAAATCGCTACGCGATGCGGTCGCCGCGCTGAAGGATGATCCGTTCTTCCGCGAGAAGCTCGGGCCCGAGTTCGTCGACTACTACACCCACATCAAGAACGCCGAGATCGACCGGTTCTTGAGCGAGGTGACGGATTGGGAACACCGCGAGTATTTCGAGGTGTTTTGAGCGCCGCACACGCCGGCGTCGTCCCGGCCTAGGACCGATCGACATTCATTGCATCCAGATCATTGCGGCTGCGAGATGGATGAAGCCGGTAAAGTTGGCGGTTCGCCTGTCATAGCGGGTTGCCAAGCGTCGGAAGTGTTTGAGCTGGCAGA
>NZ_JAVAYM010000206.1:0-431 GCF_054185205.1 Bradyrhizobium sp. 14AA
GCCTCATTGTCCAGTCGATACGCTCATGACCTCCCAGACCGCCCGCGAGGACTACATGGGTATATTCGAGGATAAAGAAATGCGGCTGGCGGGCCTGAACACGTCTGGCAATCCGCTCAGTCCGTTGCCTGATGTCGGTCCGCGGCACGCATACGACTTGCGACGGGCGATCGAGTTGGCTGGAAAGCTGGGTATCACGGATCTCGTCTGTATGTCAGGCACGCCAGGATCAGATCGCCATGCTAAGTATCCATCGTGGGTAGTTAATCCGTGGAATGGTGTCGAACTTGAAGTGCTCGAGTATCAGAAAAGTGTTGTCGACCCGTTCTGGCGCGAGATGGACCTGCGCGCCCAAGATGCTGGGGTCAAACTCGCCTTAGAGCTCCATCCTCACAACCTTGTTTTCACGCCGGTGAACTTCCTGGAGTTTG
>NZ_JAVAYM010000207.1:0-431 GCF_054185205.1 Bradyrhizobium sp. 14AA
CCTCGACCGGATGAGCCTCGACCGCGCCCGCCCGCCGCTCTCCAGTGGCGAGCGCGTGCCGGAGGCGATGACCGAGCACAAGGCGGCCTTCGACCTCTACGTCCGGGCCGGCGAGAGCGCCGGCCTGAAGCGCCTCGAGGAGAAGGCGCTCAGCGCCGGCTCCGGCCCGGACGGCGGCTACCTCGTGCCGCCGAACGTCGAGCGGGAGGTGCTCTCGCGCCTCTCCAACCTCTCGCCGATCCGCGCCATCGCCACGGTGCGGGCCATCTCCGGGGGCGTCTACAAGCGGGCCTTCGCTGGGACCGCGGCGGTGGCGGGCTGGGTCGCGGAGACCGCGCCGCGCCCGCAGACCGATGCGCCGGTGCTCGCCGAGCAGAGCTTCCCGGCCATGGAGCTCTACGCGATGCCGGCGGCGACGCAGACGCTTCTCG
>NZ_JAVAYM010000208.1:0-430 GCF_054185205.1 Bradyrhizobium sp. 14AA
TTCTATACGTACACTATTCGTATGCATATACTGTATGTATACGTATTATATGCATAACTATACGTATAGTGTACGTATGAGATAAAGAACATGGTGGCACTATTTTTAAGGGTAAATAACTCGGCACTGCCGAGTTCACCACGTTTTGGCTCTGCCAAAACATCAAAGTGGTGGCATTACCCCTTATGCTCATGTTCTAAAATCATTAAAAATACGCTTATTTTCTATTTTAAGAGCCGTTTTTTGATGCAGGTAGCTTTGAAGCAAAAAATAAATAAGACGTCTCTGTGCGTAAATTTGAGTCGCTGCAAGCTAAAAATTATAATTTATTTTTCAAAAACTAAAAATAAAACGGAAAAGACGTGTAAAAAGTTTGATGAACTTTTATGCCGAGAAAACTTTTCGGAAAGAAAAGACTCCTCATATACAC
>NZ_JAVAYM010000047.1:0-29141 GCF_054185205.1 Bradyrhizobium sp. 14AA
CGGTGCGGCAGCCGGCGGCGGCGCAGCGGGCGGGTGGGTCGGTGCTGCCGCGGGCGGCGGAGCGGCCGGACGCGCGGCAGGCGGCGGTCCCTTTGGCGCTTCCTTCGGAGGCTGCTTCGGTTTTCCGTCAGGGCCAGTCTCTTGGGGCTGGGCCTGTGCGATCACGAGCGGCGCGCTTTGCGCATGCGATGCGGAGCTTGCGAACTGCATCGCGGTGAGAGCCGTCGTGGCAAGCAGCACGAAACGTAGATTGATCATGGTGGTGAACTTCCCCGGAAGGTTCTTTGACGAAGTGTTGGGATGAACGGCTACGCGTTAGGCCGCATTGTGGCGGGCGAAGCGGTCGCAGTCCGATTTATTTCTGCATGCAAATCACCTGACTATGGTGACGTTCATTGCGCATTCAGACGCAGGTTGCAATCGCCTCACATGTGATCGTTCGCCTCACGTGCGATCCCGCGACGGCGTTGCGTCCGTCGCAGGGTTGGGCGTGCGCGGTCCGTCCGGACCGCGCGGTGGAATCTCTTCAGGCATGCGGCCCGGCAATTCGTCGGGCCGCGGTGGCGAGCCGGGCTCTCGCACCGGCGGTGTGATTTCAGGCTGCGGATTGCCCGGCGGAATTCCAGGTGGCGGCTCGGTGGGCGTGCCGGGCGTCGACGGCGGAATCTCGGGCGGCTCAATCGGCATCGGCATCATCGAGGTCAGTTGTCCAGAGAACGACAACGAGGATGCCGCGCCGAGGTTCCTCGTCGTGTCGTCGGAGAATGCGCCTTATTCGGGTGCGTGGCAGACGGCCTCGATGTTGTGGCCGTCGGGATCGCGCACGAACGCGCCGTAATAGTTTGGATGATAATGCGGGCGGATGCCGGGAGGTCCGTTGTCGCGGCCGCCGGCCGCGATCGCCGCCTTGTAGAACGCGTCGACCGTGGCGCGATTTTTCGCGAGAATCGCGACATGCACCGGCTTGTTCATGGCGCCTTCGCCGCCGATCCAGAAATCCGGCTTGCCGTCGGCACCGAAGCCGGCGGCCGGATCGTGGCCGGTCTGCTCCGCCGTGACTTCCATGATCAGGCTGTAGCCGAGCGGCGCCAGCGCCTTGGCGTAGAATGCCTTGGCGCGCTCATAGTCGGAGACCGAGAAGCCCAGATGGTCGATCATCGCAAACCTCCGTCGTTCGTCTTGTCAGCGCGACAGGAACGTATTGCTCCGTGTCTTGCGCACGATCGTAAAGCCGCGCGCGACCATGTCAGCAATACAATCCTGCTGCCATTCATTTTGTGACAGATGCTCGATCACGACCGCGCGCGGCCACAGCGATTGCGGCGCGTCGCGGAAGAAGCCGATCAGCACGCGGTCCTCAAAACCCTCGACGTCGATCTTGAGCGATTCGACTTGGCGGACGCCGGCCTCGTCGAGGATGCGCGTCAGCCGAAGCGACGGGACCTTGATGGCCTCCGCGCTCGCGGTGCCGGTGACGACATGCGTGGCGCCGAGATTGCCGCCGCCGCTCTCGATCATCAGCTCGCCGTCGCTGTCACCGGCTGCGGCCTGCACCAGGCGCACTTGGGCCGTCTTCGATGCGGCGTGGTTGAACGAGAGCCGGCCGAACGTCATCGGATGCGGCTCGATCGCGATCACCTTGCCTTGGGTGCCGACCTGCTGCGCCATCACCAGCGCAAAGGTGCCGACATTGGCGCCGACGTCGACGAACGTGCCGCCCGCTTGCGTGTGCTGGCGCAGGAAATCCAGCTCGTCGAGATTGTAGTCGGGGTTGAACAGCGCGCCGCGCTCGGTCGCGCTGCCCTGGTGATAGAAGCGGAACGAGGCGCCCTGATATTGCACGTCCACCGGGCCGCCGCGCAGCAGGTTCACCAGCCGCGACATCCAGGGCCGGAAGGCGCCGCGCTTCAGCCCCGACTGTTGTGCGAGGCGAATGATCGCAGCCTGCGCCGCGTTCGGCGCAAACGCGCCGAACGGCGCGGATGAAGGGGCGTTGTCGGGCGTCAAGCAGGCGATCCTCGTTGCAGGCGGCGCATGCATAGCCGGTTTTGCCGGGGACTCCAACGCTCGATCATCGGTGTCGTCCCGGGGCGCGAAGCGAACCCGGGACCCATAACCCCAGGGAGAAGTGCGACGCGAGATCCCCACTCCGAGTCTTCGTCAAACTGCTCCCTGTGGGTATGGGTCCCGGATCTGCGCTTCGCTTGTCCGGGACGACGGAGAGAGAGAGCGAGTCCTACGCCGCCTTGTTCGGAGCCTTGCGCTGGCGCAGGAAACGGCCGAGCAGTCTTCGCTTGCCCTTGCGCGGAATCAGGTCGATGTCGCTGACGAGCTTGGCGCCGCCCTTGCGCCGCTCCAGCACGATCTTGCGGCTGTGGAAGGCTTCGAGCTCGGCGCGGTGGGCGACGCTGACGATGGTCGCCTTCGGCAGCTCGTCGGTGACCATCTTCATCATCTTGTCCTGGCTCTTCTCGTCGAGCGCCGAGGTCGCTTCATCGAGCACGACGATGTCGGGGTTGTGCAGCAGGAGCCGCGCGAAGGCGAGGCGCTGCTTCTCGCCGCCTGACAGCGTCTGGTCCCAAGGTCCCTCTTCCGCGATCTTCTCCTTGAGATGGTCGAGGCCGACCTTGCGCAGGGCTTCGCCGATCTCCTCGACGGTCCAATCCTCTTCCGCGCCGGGATAGGCGACGGCGCGGCGCAACGAGCCGGATGGCACGTAGGGCCGCTGCGGCAGCATGAACAGTCGTCGGTCTGCATGGAAATTGACGCTGCCGCCGCCCCATGGCCAGAGCCCTGCGATGGCGCGCACCAGCGTGCTCTTGCCGGTGCCGGATTCGCCGGCGACCAGGAGGCGCTCGCCGGGCTCGATCACCACTTCCGTTTCACCGACGACGGCGGTGCCGTCGTCGAGCGTGACGGAGAGGTCGTTCAGCTCCAGCATGGCCTCGTTGCTGGTCTCGCCGCGCTTGATGCGGCCAAACCCGTCGCCCTGCTCGGCGCGTTCGAGACCGTCGAGCGACATCATCAGCGAGGCGATGCGGCGCGCGCAGGCGTTCCAGTCGGCAAGCCGCGGATAATTGTCGACCAGCCAGCCGAAGGCGCTCTGCACGATGGTGAAGGCGGAGGCGGCCTGCATCACCTGCCCCAGCGTCATGCTGCCGTCGAGGAATTTCGGTGCGCAGAGCAGAAGCGGCACGACCGGTGCAACGAGGCTGGAGCCCTGCGACACCAATGTGGTGCGCATGTGCTGTCCGGCGAGCCGCGCCCATTGCCGCAGCACGTTGGTGAAGTTGCGGTCGAGGCCGTCGCGCTCTTCTTCCTCGCCGCCGAGCAGTGCGATGCTCTCGCCGTTCTCGCGCACGCGCGTCAGCGTGTAGCGGAAATCGGCCTCGGCCTGGTTCTTGTCCTCGGAGACCTGCACGAACTGGCGGCCGATCACCAGGATCGAGCCGGAGGCGATCGCGGCATAGAGCATCGCGGCGATCACGAGGAAGCCGGGAATGGTGATGGTGGAGCCGCCAAGCGTGACGGTGAGCGCGCCGCCGATGGTCCAGAGCACGACGATGAAGGTCACGGCCGACAGCAATGCCGAGGTCACCCCGGCGAGGAAATCGACCGGCGAATCGGTCGCAACGCGCAAATCCTCCGCGATCCGGTATTCGGGATTCCCGTGGTCGCCGTCGACGAGATTGAGCTGGTAGTAGCGGCCATTCTTCAGCCAGCGCGTCAGCACGCTCGCCGTCAGCCAGGCCCGCCAGCGCCGCTGGATGCCCATGCGGCAAAACACCTGCGCGACGCCGAGTACGATGCTGCCGATCGCCAGCGGGAAGAATACCGCGGTGAGGTGGAAGACGGTGGCGGCCTCGCGCTTCTCGATGGCGTCGAAGATCGCGCGATTCCAGACATTGATGCCGTACTGGAAACCGACGGTCAGGACGATCAGCACGCCGAGGCCGATCGAGATCAGCCAGGCGAGGCGGTCGCCCTTGCCTCCCCAGAAGCCGCGCGCGCTGATCCAGAAGCGCGTCAGCAGATAATCCTTGCGGGCCTGCTCGGCCTCTTCGGGCGTCAGCTCGGGGTCAGGCTCGAGCACCTGCGGCGGCGGCGCGACCTCGTCGCCGTTCTCGCCCTTGGTCTCGACGATGGGCGGGGTCTTGCCCTGTTCGCGCTTTGCGCCCGGCTTGCTCATGGGCGGACAACGCGAAGGAAATCAACCGGTTCCCTTCGGTTCCCGGATGCCGGTCACTCGGTGGCACCGTCGCGCACCCGGCGCAGCCGTCCGGCCTCGTGGAGGACACGCGAAAGCTCCTCGATCGAATAGGGCTTTTGCACGAGCTCGAAGCCGGCGATCCCTTCCTGGGACAGCGCCTCGCTATAGCCGGTGGTCAGCACGACCGGCACGCCGATGCCGCGGTCGCGGATCGCCCGCGCGAGATCGAGCCCGGTCATGCCGGGCATCACCACGTCCGAGAACACGACGTCGAAGCGATCCGCGTCCACGACGAGTTCGGCAAGCGCATCGCTTGCATTGTCGACGAGCGTGATGCTGTAGCCGAGCTCGGTGAGGCCGTCGGCGGCAAAATTGGCAAGCTCGATATTGTCCTCGACCAACAGCACCGACATGCCGCTGCCGGCCACTGCCGGGGCCGTGTTCGGCGCCTGCCGCTGCGGCAGCAGGTCCGGCGGTACGCGCGGCAGATAGAGCGAGAAGGTGCTGCCGTGGCCCACCTCGCTGGTAACGGTCACCTCGCCGCCGGATTGCCGGGCGAAGCCGAACACCTGGGACAGGCCGAGACCGGTGCCGTGACCGATCTGCTTGGTGGTGAAGAACGGCTCGAAGATGCGCCCGAGCCGCGCGGCGGGAATGCCGATACCGGTATCGCTGACGGCAATGCGGATGAAGCCATGGTGACCCGAGGGCTGTCCGCCCGGGACGACGGCCAGCGTGTCCGGAACGGTCGTCGCGGCCTCGACGTTGAATGCGATCCTGCCCTTGCCCTGCATCGCATCGCGCGCGTTGGTCGCCATGTTGATCAGCGCCGTCTCGAACTGGCTGGCATCGGCGTTGACGAGGCACGGCTCGGCCGGCAGCCGCATGGTGATCTCGATCGCGGGGCCGAGCAACGTGGCGAGCATGTCGCGCAGCGACTGCACCCGCTCCCCGATGTCGAACACTTCCGGCTTCAGGGTCTGGCGCCGTGCGAAGGCGAGCAGCTGCGAGGTCAGCTTGGCCGCGCGCGCGACCGCGTCCGCGATGGCGGTGATGTAGCGCTGGCGCCGCTCCTCCGTCAGCTGCGGCCGGTTCAACAGATCGACCGAAGCCCGGATCACCGTCAGCAGATTGTTGAAGTCGTGTGCGACGCCGCCGGTGAGCTGCCCGAGCGCCTCCAGGCGCTGGCTGTGCTTGAGCGCGTCCTCGGCTTCGCGTCGCGCCGCGGCCTCGGCCTGCAGATGCTGGGTGCGCCGGATCGCCATCGCCAGCAGCAGGAAGAGGAGCGCGGTCGCGGGAAGGCCGAACACCAGATGCTGGCCCATGGTGGCAAGCCAGCGCGCGCGGATCGCCGAGGTCTCGAGCCCCGCGCTGATATAGATCGGATATTCGGCGACGCGCCGATAGCCGATGCGGCGCTCGATCCCGTCCGACGGCCAGGCGATGGTCATGAGGCCGTGCTCGGGGTGGGCGGCGATGTTCTGGCCAACGGGCCCGTTCGGATCGAGCCGAAGGTCGCGGTCGAGCCGGGGAAAATGCGCCAGCACCGCACCGTCGGTGCGCCCCATCGCGAAGAAGCTGCCGGGATCGGTGCCGATCCTGGCGTAGAAGCTCTCGAAATATTCGGGGAGGACCGAGGCCTGGATCACGCCGATGAAGCGGCCGTCATCGGAATCGCGGCGGCGGCTCACCCCGAAGAAGCGCGCGCCCTGATAGGGAGGGCGCGGCGTCAGGGCCATGCCGATGTAGGTGCCGATGGCCTGGTCGACATGGGCATAGAAGTAATCGCGGTCCGCGAAGCTCAGCTCCGGCGGCGGCGAGGCGAGGCTGTTGACCAGCGCTTTGCCGTCCGTATCGAAGATCCAGGCCGATTTGAGCTGCGGCAGCGAATCGGCCAGCCGCTTCAGGCGGCGGTGCAGCGCCGCCTCGCGCGCGCGGATGATGTCGTCGGCAAGGCCGCGCACCACCTCGTTGAGCTCGGCGATGCTGCGGTCGATGGTCTCGAACACCTTGAGCGCGTGCTCATGCGCGACATCGAGGGTGCGCTCGATCTCCCGGTCGGCGATGTCGTTTGTCGATGTGTAGGAGATCGTGGAGGCGAAGACGAACAGCGCAATCGGCAGCGCCAGGGATGCTGCCATCATCCACTGCAGCAGTTTCAGCGAATTGCGTTGCGAGCCCTGCACGGTCGCTCCGGTCCCAGACCGGAGAGCTTAGCTGAATTTCCCGCCGGGAAGGAAGCGGCTTATGGCCTAAACTGGGGGTTGTAATCCGCCGATTCGCCCGCACCGGCGATCGGGGGCGAATTTCACTCGAATTCGAGCCTGCCGCAGAATGCCCCGGCCGTCCCGGCCGGGGATCGCATGACAGCGCCTAGATCTGGCGCTCGATCATCTTGAGCTTGAGCTCGGCGATGGCTTCGGCCGGGTTGAGGCCCTTCGGGCACGCCTTGGCGCAGTTCATGATGGTGTGGCAGCGGTAGAGACGGAACGGGTCCTCGAGATTGTCGAGGCGCTCGCCGGTCGCCTCGTCGCGGGAATCCGAGACCCAGCGGTTGGCCTGGAGCAGCGCGGCGGGGCCGAGATAGCGCTCGCTGTTCCACCAATAGCTCGGGCACGAGGTCGAGCAGCAGGCGCAGAGGATGCACTCGTAGAGGCCGTCGAGCTTCTCGCGGTCCTCATGGCTCTGGCGCCATTCCTTCTGCGGCGTCGGCGAGGTCGTCTTCAGCCATGGCTCGACCGAGGCGTACTGCGCGTAGAAATTGGTGAGGTCGGGGACGAGGTCCTTCACGACAGGCTGGTGCGGCAGCGGATTGATCTTCACCGCGCCGTCCTTCACGTCGTGCATCGAGCGGGTGCAGGCGAGCGTGTTCTGGCCGTCGATGTTCATTGCGCAGGAGCCGCAGACGCCTTCGCGGCAGGAGCGGCGGAAGGTCAGCGACGGGTCGATGTTGTTCTTGATCCAGATCAGGCCGTCCAGCACCATCGGACCGCAATCATTGGTGTCGACGTAATAGGTGTCGACGCTCGGATTCTTGCCGTCGTCCGGGTTCCATCGATAGACGCGGAACTCGCGAACATCTGTCGCGCCCGCGGGCTTCGGCCAGGTCTTGCCGCCGGTGATCTTCGAGTTCTTCGGAAGTGCGAATTCAACCATTTCGATAAAGCTTTCGCTGTTCGCTCAGTACACGCGCGTCGTTTAGTAAACGCGAGCCTTGGGCGGGATGTACTGCACGTCGTTGGTCATGGTGTAGTCGTGAACCGGGCGGTACTCGATCTTGACCTTGCCGCTATCGTCCAGCCAGGCCAGCGTGTGCTTCATCCAGTTCTTGTCGTCGCGCGCGGAGAAGTCCTCGCGCGCATGCGCGCCGCGGCTCTCGGTGCGGTTGGCGGCCGAGTTCATCGTCACGACCGCCTGCGAGATCAGATTGTCGAATTCGAGCGTCTCGACGAGATCCGAATTCCACACCAGCGAGCGGTCGGACACGGCGATGTCGGTGATGCCGCTGTGGACCTTCTGGATCAGGTTCTGGCCTTCGCTCAGCACTTCGCCGGTACGGAACACCGCGCAATTGGTCTGCATCACGTGCTGCATGCCTTCGCGCAGCTTCGCGGTCGGCGTGCCGCCGGAGGCGTAGCGGTAATGGTCGAGGCGGCCGAGCGCGAGCTCGGCCGAGTTCGCCGGCAGCTCGGGCTGTTCGGCGTTCGGCGTCAGCTTCTCGGCCAGCCGCAGCGCGGCGGCGCGGCCGAACACCACGAGGTCGATCAGCGAGTTGGAGCCGAGGCGGTTGGCGCCGTGCACGGAGACGCAGGCGGCTTCGCCGATCGCCATCAGGCCGGGGATGATGGCGTTGTCGTCGCCGTCCTTCTTAGTCAGCACCTCGCCGTGATAGTTCGTGGGGATGCCGCCCATGTTGTAGTGCACGGTCGGCACGATCGGGATCGGCTCGCGCGTCACGTCGACATTGGCGAAGATCTTCGCGGATTCGGAGATGCCCGGCAGGCGCTCGGCGAGCACGGCGGGATCGAGATGGTCGAGATGCAGGAAGATGTGGTCCTTCTTCTTGCCAACGCCGCGGCCTTCGCGGATCTCGATGGTCATCGCGCGCGAGACGACGTCGCGCGAGGCCAGATCCTTTGCAGACGGCGCATAGCGCTCCATGAAGCGCTCGCCCTCGGAATTGACGAGATAGCCGCCTTCGCCGCGGGCGCCTTCGGTGACGAGGCAGCCCGAGCCGTAGATGCCGGTCGGGTGGAACTGCACGAACTCCATGTCCTGCATCGGCAGGCCGGCACGCAGCACCATGCCGCCGCCGTCACCGGTGCAGGTGTGCGCCGAGGTGCAGGAGGCGTAGGCGCGGCCGTAGCCGCCGGTCGCGAGGATCACGGTCTGGGCGCGGAAGCGATGCAGCGTGCCGTCGTCGAGCTTGAGCGCGATGACGCCGCGGCAGGTGCCCTGGTCGTCCATGATCAGGTCGATGGCGAAGAACTCGATGAAGAACTCGGCCGCGTGGCGCAGCGACTGGCCGTACATCGTGTGCAGCATGGCGTGACCGGTGCGGTCGGCTGCGGCGCAGGTGCGCTGCGCCTGGCCCTTGCCGTAGTCCATGGTCATGCCGCCGAACGGACGCTGGTAGATCTTGCCGTCCTCGGTGCGCGAGAACGGCACGCCCCAATGCTCGAGCTCGTAGACCGCGTCGGGTGCGTTGCGCACCATGTATTCGATCGCGTCCTGGTCGCCGAGCCAGTCCGACCCCTTCACGGTGTCGTACATGTGCCAGCGCCAGTCGTCCTTGTGCATGTTGCCGAGCGAGGCGGAGATGCCGCCCTGCGCCGCGACCGTGTGCGAGCGGGTCGGGAAAACCTTGGTGATGCAGGCGGTGCGAAGACCCGCCTCGCTGCAGCCGACCACGGCGCGCAGGCCCGCGCCGCCGGCGCCGACCACGACGACGTCATAGGTGTGGTCTTCGATCGGGTAGGCTTTGCCGTTGGTGGCGGGAGCGCCGTTGCCCTTGCCATTCGTCTCGTTGGCCATGGGTTACACTCCGGATGACAGTTGGAGGATCGCGTAGATCGAGGCGAGCGCCACGGCGATCGAGAAGAAATTGTTGAGCATGATCGCGGTGAGCTTCAGCTTCTCGTTGTGGACGTAGTCCTCGATCACGACCTGCATGCCGATCTTCATGTGCCACGCGCTGGCAACGATGAAGAGCACCATGATGATGGCAATCGGCAGCGAGCCGAGGATCTGCTTGGCGCCGGCCTGGTTGCGGCCGAGCAGCATCATGATGACGACGATCACCGGGATCATCAGCAACACCATCGCCACCGCACTGACGCGCTGGCGCCAGAAGTCGCCGGTGCCGGAATGCGCTGCGCCGAGATTGCGGACGCGGCCGAGCGGGGTGCGCATGCTGCGCTTGGGCGTACCGGTCGCGCTCATCGTCCGCCTCCGATCGCATAGGCGATGATCCAGATCAGCACCGTCAGCGCGATGCCGCCGATCAGCGCCCCCCAGGTCAACGCTTCGCGCTCATTGGCCTTGAAGCCGTAGCCGAGGTCCCAGACGAAATGCCGGATGCCGCTCAGCATATGGTGCATCAGCGCCCATGTGTAGCCGAACACGATCAGCCGGCCGATGATGCTGCCGGTGAAGGCCAGGACGTGGGCATAGGCGGCCGGGCCGGAGGCCGCCGCGATCAGCCACCAGGCCAGCAGCAGGGTTCCGACGTAGAGGGCAATACCGGTGGCGCGATGGACGATGGACAGCGCCATCGTCAACGTCCAGCGGTAGACTTGCATGTGTGGTGAAAGGGGTCGTTCGATCCGTGCGGTCATGGGCTTTGATGTTGTGTGGCGGCCCTTGAGGGCGCGCGCGGGGATCGCGAAAGGTCGGCTCTATTTACGGAGTCGATTTCGCCTGCGCAATCACCAAATCGCCATAAATCGAACCTGGGTTCAGCTCTAGGGCCTTGATGAAACAAGGCCAATCAGGGGCTTGGTATACCAGGCGGGTGGCGCGCCGCCCAAAGACGGAACAAAAATTCACCTCTTGGAGTGACCGCTGAGGCGCATTGAAATCACTATTGGAACGGCTCTAACGCGCCTTGCGCAGCCTGGGGTTCGAACCAGTCAGTTCACGATGCCAAGGGGCCGCTTGGGCGGCTGACGAGGCATCAGCAACTGCCGTCACGCGCACCGATTTTTCGCATCGCGGGCGGATATGCGCAGCCTGCATTCCACCCAAGACAGGAGACGACGCTGTCGACCGTCCAAATCAGATCGCTTAGAGCTTGGCCTGCAGCCAACTCCGAGCGCACGTCTCGGAGAGGCTGCGACCAGTCGCCGGGGCAGGTCAGGGGTGATTGCAGGTCTTGATATCAAGGAGATCGTCGAGCTCGCGCTGCTGCTGATCGCAACCGGCGCGCTCTCGGGATTTCTGGCCGGCGTGTTCGGCATCGGCGGCGGCGCGATTCTGGTGCCGGTGTTCTACGAATGCTTTCGTATCGCCGGCGTGCCGCTCGAGGTGCGCATGCCGCTTTGCATCGGCACCTCGCTCGCGGTGATCATCCCGACCTCGATCCGTTCGTTCCAGGCGCATTACAAGCGCGGCGCCGTTGATATGAGCATCCTGCGGGTCTGGTGGCTGCCGATCGTGATCGGCGTCGTCGCCGGCAGCGTGATCGCGCGCTTTGCGCCGGAGCGGCTGTTCAAGATCGTGTTCGTCTGCGTCGCCTGGTCGGCCGCAGCGCGTCTCATCCTCGCACGCGAAGGCTGGAAGTTCGGCGACGATCTGCCGAAAGGGCCGCTGATGCGCGTCTACGGTTTCTGCGTCGGCATCCTGTCGACCCTGATGGGCATCGGCGGCGGCCTGTTCTCGAATTTGCTGATGACGTTCTACGGGCGGCCGATCCACCAGGCGGTCGCGACCTCGTCGGCCCTCGCGGTCTTGATCTCGATCCCCGGCGCGCTCGGTTACATCTATGCCGGCTGGCCTGCGGCAGGGAACTATCCCGCCGTCGCGGCGCTGCAAACCCCGTTCGCGCTCGGCTATGTCTCGCTGATCGGCGCCGTGCTGGTGATGCCGATGAGCCTCGTCACCGCGCCGCTCGGCGTGAGAGCCGCGCACGCGATGTCGAAGCGGACGCTGGAAGTGGCGTTCGGGTGCTATCTATTTATCGTCGGCAGCCGGTTCGTGATGAGCTTGGTGGGCGGGCAGTGACAGGTTTGGTGCACGCGCGTCGGACACTCTCAGCATCGTAGGGTGGGTTAGCCCTGCGATTGCGCAAAGCGCAATCGCTCGGCGTAACCCACCACTTCTGTCACCGCGGAGATCAAAGCGGTGGGTTACGCCTTCGGCTAACCCACCCTACGAACCGCGTGCTCCAATCCTACTTCTTCGCGTAAATATCCTTGTACGTATCTCGCAGCACGTTCTTCTGCACCTTGCCCATCGTATTGCGCGGCAGCTCGTCGACGACGAAGACGCGTTTGGGCATCTTGAACTTTGCCAGCCGGCCGTCGAGCGCCTTCAGCACCGAGGCTTCGCTGACGTCGGCGCCCTTGTTGCAGACGAGAACCGCCGTGACGCCCTCGCCGAAATCGGCATGCGGCACGCCGATCACGGCGGATTCGACCACGCCCGGCATGGCGTCGATCTCGCTCTCGATTTCCTTGGGGTAGACGTTGAAGCCGCCGGAGATCACGAGATCCTTGCCGCGGCCGAGGATGTGGACGTAGCCCTTGTCGTCGATCTTGCCGAGATCGCCGGTGATGAAGAAGCCGTCGGGCCGGAATTCGGACTTGGTCTTCTCCGGCATGCGCCAATAGCCCTTGAAGACGTTCGGGCCCTTCACCTCGATCATGCCGATCTGCTCGTGCGCCAGCTCCTTGCCCGTCTCGGGGTCGGTGACGCGCACGGCGACGCCGGGGAGCGGGAAGCCGACCGCGCCGGGGACACGCTCGCCGTCATAGGGATTCGACGTGTTCATGTTGGTTTCGGTCATGCCGTAGCGCTCGAGCACCGCGTGGCCCGTGCGCGCCGACCATTCGCGATGGGTCTCGGCGAGCAGCGGTGCCGAGCCCGAGATGAACAGCCGCATGCGCTTTGTGGTCTCGCGCGACAGCGCGGCGTTCTGCAGCAGGCGGGTATAGAACGTCGGCACGCCCATCAGCACCGTGGCGCGCGCCATCAGCTTGATGATGAGATCAGGATCAAGCTTCGGCAGGAAGATCATCGACGCGCGTGAGAACAGCGTCACGTTGGTCGCCACGAACAGGCCGTGGGTGTGATAGATCGGCAGCGCGTGGATCAGCACGTCCTTGTCGGTGAAGCGCCAGTAGCCGACGAGCGAGAGCGAATTCGACGCCAGATTGTCGTGCGTCAGCATCGCGCCTTTGGAGCGCCCCGTGGTGCCCGAGGTGTAGAGGATCGCGGCGAGATCGTCGTTGGCGCGCGAGACCGTCGCGAATGCGCTGCTGGCCTTGTCGGCGGCTTCCGTCAGCGAGCCCTTGCCGTCGGGCCCGAGCGTCTCGACCTCAGCTTTCACCTTGGCGGCGATCGGGGCGAGGCCTTCCGCCTTGGAAGGATCGCAGACCACGAGCGACGGCTCGGCGTCGCCGATGAAGTAGTCGAGCTCGTTCAGCGTATAGGCGGTGTTGAGCGGCAGATAGACCGCGCCGGCCCGCACGGTCGCCAGGTACAGCACGATGTTGGCGACGGATTTCTCCACCTGCACCGCGACGCGGTCACCGGGCTTCACGCCGCGCGCCACCAGCACGTTTGCCATCTGCCCGGCCCGCGCGATCAGATCGCCATAGCTGATATGGGCGCCATCCTGCGTCTCGATCGCGAGGCGCTTGGGATCGTCGAGGCCGTCGAACAGGCGGGAGAACAGGTTGGCGTTGGCAGCTTGGTTCATGCAACATTCCTCGCCGGCGAAGGCCGGTCAAAACCGAGGGCTGGATTAGCAAAAACCGCCCCGATGAAGCAACGGAGACAGTTTGCATGACAAAAAACGGGAAACGCGTGGCCTGGGTGACGGGCGGCGGCAGCGGGATCGGGGAGGCCGGCGCCGAGGCGTTGGCGGCCGACGGCTGGATAGTCGTGGTCTCGGGCCGGCGGCAGTCAGCCCTGGATACCGTGGTTGCGAAGATCACCGGGGCGGGCGGGGCGGCTGAGGCCCTTGCGCTGGACGTCTCGGTCGCCGCCGACGCCCAGACAGCGGCCGATCGGATCGTGGCGAAGCACGGCCGCATCGACCTGCTCGTGAACAATGCCGGCATCAACGTCCCCAAGCGCAGCTGGAAGGACATGGAACTGGAGGGCTGGGACAGGCTGGTCCAGGTCAATCTCAACGGCGTGCTCTATTGCATGCGCGCGGTGCTGCCGACGATGCGCAAGCAGCAGGATGGTTCGATCATCAACGTCTCGTCCTGGGCCGGCCGCCACGTCTCGAAGATGCCGGGCCCGGCCTACACCACGACCAAGCACGCGGTGCTGGCGCTGACCCATTCCTTCAACATGGACGAATGCGTCAACGGCCTGCGCGCCTGCTGCCTGATGCCGGGCGAGGTGGCGACGCCGATCCTGAAATTGCGCCCGGTGGTGCCGAGCGAGGAGGAGCAGGCGCGGATGCTGCAGTCCGAGGATCTCGGCCGCACCATCGCCTTCATCGCCAGCATGCCCGCGCGCGTCTGCATCAACGAACTGCTGATCAGCCCGACGCACAATCGCGGATTCATTCAAACGCCGACGAACAGGGATTAGTGCGGGCACACCGCCGCAACACGCACACTGCCGTAGGGTGGGCAAAGCGAAGCGTGCCCACCACTCGTCATTGCGGAGAGAGATGGTGGGCACGGCGCTTCGCGCCTTTGCCCACCCTACGCGGCGGCACCTCGCTCCTTCTTCCATCGTCGTCCTGGATAAGCGGAGCGCAGATCCAGGACCCATTACCCCAGGGAATAGTTTGGCGAAGACCCGGAGTCACCGCCTCGCGATACGGCTTCTCCCTGGGGTAATGGGTCCTGGCTTTCGCCAGGACGACGGCGGAATGTGTAGCGCGCTCGCGCATCACACGGCCATCCCCCCGCATAGTTTCACGCATCACAAAGAATTTTTCCGCGAAACCGCATCGCAAACCGTCCCGTAGTTCGGCCAACGACGGCGCTGCTGCTTCACGCCAACAGGTCGCAGCCGCCGTTGTTGCCCAACTCAAACACCGGCCACCGCCGGTCACCATTCAATCGGGAGACTCTCCATGTCGAAGCGTATTGCCTATCTCGCTGCCGCTGCCTTCAGCGCCCTCGCCATCACCGCGACCGTCGTTGCACCTGTCCGCGCCGAGGAAAAGACTGTCATGGTCGGCGGCGCCGCGATGTTCCCGTCCAAGAACATCGTCCAGAACGCCGTCAACTCGAAGGACCACACCACGCTGGTTGCTGCGGTGAAAGCGGCCGGTCTCGTGCCGACGCTGGAAGGCAAGGGCCCGTTCACGGTGTTCGCGCCGACCAACGCCGCCTTCGGCAAGCTGCCGGCCGGCACCGTCGACAATCTGGTCAAGCCCGAGAACAAGGCGACGCTGACCAAGATCCTCACCTACCATGTCGTGCCCGGCAAGCTCGAGGCCTCCGACCTCACCGAGGGCAAGAAGCTGAAGACAGCCGAGGGCGAGGAACTGACGGTGAAGAAGATGGACGGCAAGACCTGGATCGTCGACGCCAAGGGCGGCACCTCGATGGTGACGATCTCCAACGTCAACCAGTCGAACGGCGTCATCCATGTGGTCGACACCGTGCTGATGCCGGCGACGTAACACCGCGCACCCCTGTTTCATCCCCCGGACAGGATGCGACGAAACGGCGAGCCGGGGGTGCCCGGCTCGCTTTATTGTGACCGCCATAGCCTGACGACATCGATTCGATGCCGGACGGGGCGTAACGAAAGCGGACGCATCGGCGTATATTCGGTGTCACACGACGTTCAGGACGGAACCATCATGGCGAGCCTCACAGTCACCGACGAGCAGGTCAGGGCCACCCCGGCCAAAGTGATCCAGCCGGCCTGGGTCCGGGTGATGCACTGGGTCAATGCGCTGGCCATGATCCTGATGATCCTGTCGGGCTGGCAGATCTACAACGCCTCGCCGCTGTTCGGCTTCAGTTTTCCGCGCGACTACACGCTGGGTGGCTGGCTCGGCGGCGGCCTGCTCTGGCACTTTGCAGCGATGTGGCTGTTGATGCTCAACGGCCTTGCCTATCTCGTCACCGGTTTTGCCACCGGCCGGTTCGCTAAGAAACTGCTGCCGATCACCCCGTCAGGCGTGCTCCACGACGTCAGGGCGGCCCTGACCTTCAAGCTCGGCCATGACGACCTCACCGTCTACAATTACGTGCAGCGCGTGCTCTACGCCGGCATCATCGTGGTCGGCGTGCTGATCGTGCTCACGGGGCTGGGGATGTGGAAGCCGGTGCAGCTGCATTGGCTGGTCATGCTGTTCGGCGACTACCCGACCGCGCGCTACATCCACTTCTTCTGCATGGCCGCGATCTGCGCCTTCCTCGTCATTCACGTTCTGCTCGCGCTGCTGGTGCCGAAGAGCCTGCGCGCGATGATCATTGGCCGCTGATTAGGAGAACCATCATGGCCAAGCGCTCATTCCTGATCCCCGGCGTCGACAAGCGGCTGCTGATCAAGGACTCCATCAAGACGATGCCTGATGTCACCCGCCGCCGCTTCATTGCGGGTGGCGCCAGCCTCGGCGCGTTGACGCTGCTCACCGGTTGCGACGTGATCGACTCGTCCTCCGCCGAGGAGATGCTGAAGAGCGTCTCGAAGTTCAACGATGCCGTGCAGGCCTTCATCTTCAATCCCGACGCGCTGGCGCCGACCTTTCCCGAGAGCGCGATTACAAAACCGTTCCCGTTCAACGCCTATTACGATCTCGACGATGCGCCCGACGTCGACGGCGCCGACTGGAAGCTCGAGGTGCGCGGTCTCGTCGACAACAAGAAGTCATGGACGCTCCCTGAATTGTACAAGCTCCCGCAGGTCACGCAGATCACCCGCCACATCTGCGTCGAGGGCTGGAGCGCGATCGGCAGCTGGACCGGCACGCCCTTGCGCGATTTCTTAAAACTGATCGGCGCCGACACGCGCGCGAAATACGTCTGGTTCCAATGCGCCGACAAGGACGGCTACAACTCGCCGCTCGACATGCGCAGCGCCCTGCATCCGCAGACCCAGATGACGTTCAAATACGCGAACGAGATTCTGCCGCGTGCCTACGGCTTCCCGATGAAGATCCGCGTGCCGACAAAACTCGGCTTCAAGAACCCGAAATACGTGGTCTCGATGGAAGTCACGAACGACTACAAGGGCGGCTACTGGGAAGACCAGGGGTACAATTCGTTCAGCGGGAGTTAGGCACGCTGCCGTAGGGTGGGTTAGCTTTGCGGATGCGCAAAGCGCAGTCCGCAAAGCTAACCCACCTCTTTGGTTTCCGCAGTGACAGAAGTGGTGGGTTACGCCTACGGCTAACCCACCCTACGGCACCTATTGCCTGGCGGGCCCCACCTTCCTTTGGCACAACGCCGCCACCGCCCCCAGCGCCAGCAGCGCCGCCGACACGTTCAGCGCGTAGCTCAGGCTCCCCAGCGCATCCGTGATGGCGCCGACCACGATCGGGCCGAGCGTCTGGCCGACGCCGAACGAGATCGTCATCGCCGCGATCGCGGTCGGCCACGTCTCGGGCGGATAGTTGAAGCGGACGAAAGCGGTGGTCGAGCCGACCACGGCGAAGAAGGCGACGCCGAACACGACGGCTGAGACGGCGAGCCAAGCCGGCGAATGCCCCAGCATCGGCAAGGCCGCGCCCAACGCGTTGGTACCGAGGATGATCGCGGTGGCCAATCCGCCGCGGTCGAGCGCCAGCACGCCGCGCCAGGCCCAGGGCGTGACGAAAGCGCTGAGGCCGATCAGGCTCCAGAACGCGGCCTGCGCCGCGGCCCCGCCGCCGCCGTCGCGCACATAGGCGATCATGAAGGTCATGTAGGCGATGTAGCCCGCGCCGAACAGGAAATAGCCGGCGAGATAGATCAGCACGGGGAGAATCGCGAAGGCGGCGTGGCTGCCTTCCGTGAACCGTGCGGCGCTCTCGATGCGGATCAGGAACAGCGGGATCGTCATCGCGACGGACAGCAGTGTCAGCGCCCACCAGACGATCCACCACGAGCCCGGCCCGAAATATTGCAGCGTGAACGGGGCGATCAGCCCCGAGGCGAGGATGCCGATGCCGGGGCCGGCATAGAACAGGCTGAGCAGGAAATTGGCCCGCGCGGGCTGCGACTGCGCGATGGTCGCGGCCAGCGCGCCGCCGGCAACGAAGCCGGCCGCGGCCCCCAGTCCCAGCACGAGGCGCGCCAGGCTCAGCGCGACGAAATTGCCCGTCAGCGCGCAGGTGGCGAGTGCGGCGACGCAGGCCAGGGTTCCACCTCGGATCGCCGCCGACCAGCCGACGCGCTGGATCAGCCGGGACGCCACCAGCGCGCCCACGAGATAGCCGACGGCGTTGATGGTGTTCATGAAACCGGCCGCCGAGTAGGACCAGCCGAGGGTCTCCCGCATATCCGGCAGTACCAGCGCATAGGCAAAGCGGCCGATGCCGAGCCCGACCGTTGCCGCCAGCGACAGGGTCAGGATCAGCCGCGCGGGGTGCGCGTCGGGCAGGGGGCGGTCAGGTGCGTGCAAGGGGTACTCCGGCCTGCGCAGTGTGGCAGGCCCCGACGGACTTGCACAGCCGCGCCGCGGCAATGGTGTCTTGCCAAGCGCGCAACGCCGCTCTAGCACTCCGGCCGAATTCGATCTGAGAGGAAACGACCATGGCGACCCACAAACTGCTGCTGCTCCCCGGCGACGGTATCGGCCCCGAGGTGATGGGCGAGGTGAAGCGGCTGATCGACTGGCTCAATTCGGCCGGGATCGCCAAGTTCGAGACCGACACCGGGCTCGTCGGCGGCTCCGCCTTTGACGCGCACAAGGTGTCGATCTCCGAAGGCGACATGGTCAAGGCCAAAGACGCCGACGCGATCATCTTCGGCGCGGTCGGCGGTCCCAAGTGGGACGCGGTGCCCTACGAGGTGCGCCCCGAAGCCGGCCTGCTGCGCCTGCGCAAGGATCTCGGCCTGTTCGCCAACCTGCGTCCGGCCGTGTGCTACCCGGCGCTGGCGGACGCCTCCAGCCTGAAGCGCGATGCGATCGAAGGCCTCGACATCGTCATCGTGCGCGAGCTCACCGGCGGCGTCTATTTCGGCGAGCCCAAGACCATCACCGATCTCGGCAACGGCCAGAAGCGCGCCATCGACACCCAGGTCTACGACACCTATGAGATCGAGCGCATCGGCCGTGTCGCCTTCGAGCTTGCCAAGAAGCGCAAGAACAAGGTGACCTCGATGGAGAAGCGCAACGTCATGAAGTCGGGCGTGCTCTGGAACGAGGTCATGACCCAGGTCCACAAGCGCGAATACCCGGATGTCACGCTCGAGCATCAGCTCGCCGATTCCGGCGGCATGATGCTGGTGAAATGGCCGAAGCAGTTCGACGTCATCGTCACAGACAATCTGTTCGGCGACATGCTCTCCGACATCGCGGCGATGCTGACGGGCTCGCTCGGCATGCTGCCCTCGGCCTCGCTCGGCGAGGTCGATGTGAAGAGCAAGAAGCGCAAGGCGCTGTACGAGCCCGTGCACGGCTCGGCGCCCGACATTGCCGGCAAGGGCCTCGCCAATCCCATTGCGATGATCTCGTCGTTCGGCATGGCGCTGCGCTATTCCTTCGACATGGGTGCGCTCGCCGACAAGGTCGATGCCGCGATCGCCGCGGTGCTGGCCAGCGGCCTGCGTACCGCCGACATCAAGTCGGAAGGCACCACTTCCGCCTCGACCACGCAGATGGGCGAAGCGATTTTGAAGGAATTGCAGAAGCTGCACGCGTAACGGCGGGCGTTGTCATTCCGGGATGGTCCGAAGGACCAGACCCGGAATCTCGAGATTCCGGGTTCGGCTCTTCGAGCTGCCCCGGAATGACGTGCCCACCACTTCAATCGCGATTGCCGTGAGATGGTGGGCACGGCGCTTCACGCCTTTGCCCACCCTACGGCACCTGCTCTCGGAGCCACCTCATGGATGCCTCATCCCGCCCCAAGGTCGCGGAAACCATCATCCATGACACGGTGCGCCGGCGCGAGGCGCAGATCGGGCGCCGCTGCGAGATCCTCAGCCATACCCGCATCGAATATGCCTCGCTCGGCGACTACTCCTATCTCGGCGAGAATTGCGAGGTCGCCGACGCGGCCATCGGAAAATTCACGGCCGTCGCCAACTCGGTGCGGATCGGCGCGCCGAACCATCCGATGGGCCGTCCGTCCCAGCATCGCTTCACCTATTGTCCTGAATATTACGACGCGACCGCAACGCGTGACCGCGACTTCTTCGCGGATCGCCGCGGCGACCGCGTGATCGTCGGCAATGATGTCTGGATCGGCCACGCCGCCATCCTGCTGCCGGGCATCACGGTCGGCGACGGCGCGGTGATCGCCGCGGGCGCGGTCGTCAGCCGCGATGTCGAGCCCTACACCATCGTCGGCGGCGTTCCCGCGCGACCCATCCGCAAGCGCTTCGATGCTTCCGTTGCGGGAAGCCTGCGCCGGATCGCCTGGTGGGATTGGCCGGATCAGCTCATCTTCGAGCGCCTGGGCGATTTCCGCTCCGAGGCGATTGAAGAGTTCTGCAGCCGTTACGACCCGGCTTTTGCTCCAGCCGCAGAATCGTAGGGTGGGCAAAGCGCAAGTGTGCCCACGTCTTCTATCGCGATTGCCGAAAGATGGTGGGCACGGCGCAAGGGCGCCTTTGCCCACCCTACAAGGCTTCCCAAAACAAAAATGGCCGGGCGTGAGCCCGGCCATTTTGATTCGGTCGATCAGTCCGCTCAGTACAGCGGGAAATTCTGCGGATAGCCGCCGACATCGGCCGGGGTGGCGAGCGGCTGGCGGTCGATCGGGCGGTTGAGGTTTTCGCGGGCGAAGGACGGATAGCCGACGGCCGGCGGGAAGGCGTAGTCGGAGAACTTGCGGTCGCCCGGATTGACCTCGGTGCCGCCGTCGAGCCAGGAGCGCTTGCTCACATAGATGCGGGTACGGCCCTGCTGGTACACCGCGTTGGGACCGCTCGGGCCGTAATAATGCCGGCTGCGCTCGTCATAGCGCTTGGTCTTGGTGTCGGCCGAGGCCGGTGTTGCGAAGACCATGGCAATCGCGGCGCCCGCCGCAAGCAATGTCGCCAGTTTGTTCGCCGCAGAGAAATTCGAGCTCATCACGTCCCCTTCAGGCGGCAAGCCGCCAGTCATTTCGCCCCATACTAGCCCGGCCGGGGTGGCTGCAACTAGGTCTATTGGGTCACACCAGCGCTGAATAATCGTGCGCGCCGGCAAAAGTTGCATCAATACCAGCCACTTGAGCTTGATGCCCGTCAAAGCGCCCCGCGCAATTGCGCGTTCGCGGCGCCCAGCAGCCAGTCCGCTGATCCCTGGGGGTCACAGGAGCGACGCTTGAGCTCGGCACGGGCGAACAATTCCGCCAGCTTCGGCTCGTTGCCCGAGGTCAGCAGCGTCAGCCGGTTCAGCGTGCAGGCGATGGCCGCGCGTCGGGCAGGCAGGGTGTCGCCCTGGCAGGTGAAGCCGGAGATCTGCAGCGCGGGCTCCTCGTTGCGCTTGAGGTAACCCAGGCAGGCCCGTGTCCCGGCTGCCGTGCCGACCGGGCGAAACAGGGCGACGGGGCCGAATTTCGTATCGACCAGGCCGGCTTGCTCGAGCGGAGTGGCCGCATCCAGGCCCATCTGGATGGCCAAATCCGCAGCCGCCGGACGCGTCACGTCGAATTCGCCGCCTTCGCGGTATATTTCGAGCTCGGCCACCGGCTTGTCCGCCTCGCTCGCCCAGCGCAGGACGTCCCTGCGGCCGCCTTCGGGATGCCGAAGGATGGTGTAAGAGGCTGTTTTCTCTGATGAATCGAGCCGGCTGAGGGCGAAGGCCGGATGTGAGCGGTCGGCCACGCTCCAGCCCGGCCTCGAAGTCAGCTCACCGTCGGGCAGGCTCGGCAGTTGGCCGAGCGCCGCGAGCCCCAGGATGGCAAACAGGACGAGCGCCCCCACATAGGCAAACAGGCGCGCCAGCGTGCCGATGATCTCGTCGGCAAAGGCAGCTAGCGCCAGATGGAGGGCGGTCCGGGTGGGGATTGCGGCCGTGCTGGCCTCAGGCGACTGCATCCACGGCCTTCAGGCATGGTCCAACGTTGTCTTGAGGCCGGTTCTCGCATAGAAGCGCTGCTCTTCCTGTTTAAGCGTCAGCTTCAGGAACGGGCTTTTTCATCGGAGAGTGAACGATGGGTTACAAAGTCGCAGTCGTCGGCGCGACCGGCAATGTCGGACGGGAAATGCTCAACATCCTGGATGAGCGCAAATTCCCCGCGGACGAGGTCGTGGCGCTGGCGTCACGCCGCAGCGTCGGCGTCGAGGTCTCCTATGGCGACCGCACCCTGAAGTGCAAGGCGCTCGAGCATTACGACTTCTCCGACGTCGACATCTGCCTGATGTCGGCCGGCGGCGAGGTGTCGAAGGAATGGTCGCCGAAGATCGGCGCCGCCGGCACGGTCGTGATCGACAACTCCTCGGCCTGGCGCATGGACCCGGACGTGCCGCTGATCGTGCCTGAGGTGAACGCGGCTGCGACGGAAGGCTTCAAGAAGAGGAACATCATCGCCAACCCGAACTGCTCGACCGCGCAGCTCGTGGTCGCGCTCAAGCCGCTGCACGACAAGGCGACCATCAAGCGCGTCGTCGTCTCGACCTATCAATCGGTGTCGGGCGCCGGCAAGGACGGGATGGATGAGCTGTTCTCGCAGACCAAGGCCGTCTACACCAATGACGAGCTGATCGCGAAGAAATTCCCCAAGCGCATCGCCTTCAACGTCATCCCCCACATCGACGTCTTCATGGAGGACGGCTACACCAAGGAAGAGTGGAAGATGATGGCGGAGACCAAGAAGATTCTTGATCCCAAGATCAAGCTCTCCGCCACCTGCGTGCGCGTGCCTGTTTTCGTCGGCCACTCCGAAGCCGTCAACATCGAGTTCGAGAATCCGATCACCGCGGATGAAGCGCGCGATATCCTGCGCAAGGCGCCCGGTTGCCTCGTGATCGACAAGCAGGAGCCCGGCGGCTACGCGACTCCTTACGAAGCGGCCGGCGAGGACGCGACCTATATCAGCCGCATCCGCGAGGACGCGACGGTGGAGAACGGTCTCGTGCTGTGGTGCGTGTCCGACAATCTGCGCAAGGGCGCGGCCCTCAACGCGATCCAGATCGCGGAAGTCCTGATCAACCGCAAGCTGATCACCGCGAAGAAGAAGGCGGCGTAAGCCGAGCTGCCGTAGGGTGGGTAAAGGCGCGAAGCGCCGTGCCCACCATCTCTCTACGAATTCGATAAAGTGGTGGGCACGCTTCGCTTTGCCCACCCTACGAGAGCGGTCGCCTACGCCACGCCGCGCGCGTTCCTGAATTCCTTCGCGATCTTGTCCAGCACGAACAGCGATCCCTCCGCGACGCCGAAATAGGCGCCGTGGGTCTGCATCTGGCCGGCGTCCACGGCCTTGCGCACGAACGGGAAGGTCATGAGGTTTTCGAGGCTGCGGAACACCGCGGCCTTCTCGATGCGCTCGACGAATTGCGCCATGGATTCGTGGTCGCGCTGCTCCACCACTTCGCCGGGCTTGATGAACATCTGCATCCATTTGCCGATGAAGTCGCCGGGCGTCAGCGGCTCGATCTTGTCGACGAAGGCGCGGATACCGCCGCATTGCGCGTGGCCGAGCACCACGATGTGCTTCACCTTCAGCACCGTCACCGCATATTCCAGCGCGGCTGAGACGCCGTGCGCATTGCCGTCGGGCTGATACACCGGCACCAGGTTGGCGATGTTGCGGACCACGAACAATTCGCCGGGGCCGACGTCGAAGATCACCTCGGGCGAGACGCGGCTGTCGCAGCAGCCGATCACCATCACTTCCGGGAACTGCCCCTTCACCGATAGCTCGCGATAGCGGGTCTGCTCGGTCGGCAGCCGCTGGGTGGCGAAGGCCCTGTAGCCTTCCAGCAAATGCTCTGGGAATGCGGTCATGGCCTATGCCTAATCATATACCGCTGGGGCGAACAAGCCTTTCGAATAGGCAGGCCAAGTGCTATCGCCTCAGGCCAGAAGAGAGACGAGGAAACCGGAAGGACCATTCGCATGACCCGCCCGCGCCGCAGCCATCTGTTCATGCCCGGCTCCAATCCCCGTGCGCTGGAAAAGGCGCGGAATCTCGCCGCCGACGGCCTGATCCTCGATCTGGAAGACTCGGTTGCCCCCGAGGCCAAGGCGGCCGCGCGCGACGGGATCGCCGACGCGATCGCCGCCAAGGGCTTTGGCAAGCGCGAGATCCTGATCCGCACCAACGGCCTCGATACGCCCTGGTGGGCCGACGACGTCGCGATGGCCGCGAAGGCCTCGCCGGACGGCATCCTGGTTCCAAAAGTTTCAAGCGTCGAAGATCTCGACGCGATCGGTCGTCGCCTCGCCGAGCTCGGCGCAGCGCCCACCGTCAAGGTCTGGGCCATGATCGAGACCGCGCGCGCCGTGCTGCACGCCGAGGAGCTGGCCGCCGCGGGGCGCGATCCCAAGACGCGCCTGTCGGGCTTCGTGTTCGGCCCGAACGACATCTCGCGCGAAACGCGCATCAAGATGCTGCCGGGCCGCGCCGCGATGATCCCGATGATCACGCATTGCATCCTGGCGACGCGCGCCCACGGCCTCGAAATCCTCGACGGCCCCTATAGCGACATCGCCAACCCCGATGGTTTCGCCACCGAATGCGCGCAGGGCCGCGACCTCGGCTTCGATGGCAAGACGCTGATCCATCCCTCGCAGATCGAAGCCTGCAACGCGATCTTCACCCCTCCGGAAGAGGAAGTCGCCTGCGCACGAAAAATCATCGCGGCGTTCGATCTGCCGGAAAATGCCTCGCGCGGCGCGATCCGCCTGGATGGTGCGATGGTGGAGCGCCTGCACGCCGACATGGCAAAGCGCACGATCGAGATCGCGGATGCGATCGCGGCGATGGGGAAGACGTAACGGCTCGACGCCTCCGTCGCAGCGCGACGGCGTGTGCGAGCGCCGCTGGAATTGTTATTCGCGCTGAGGGTTTAAAATGTGGTTGAAGATCGTCGCTGTCTTCTATGCGGTTTGCTTTTCGGTATCTGCCTTTAATCCCGCGTTTTACGAAACGCCGTTTCGTGCGATCGGCTCCGGGCTGGCGGTCGTTGGGCTGATCGGCGTCTTTGTTGTCGCGTTCAAGAGGCCTTTTCTTTCGGAGCGCTTCTGGCGATCCTTCTCGCTGATCTATGTTGGCTATGTGTTGAGCGGCTTGCTGCTAGGCGCCCGGACGCTGGTCGTCGAACATGGATTTTGGGGATTGGTGGGTGCCGTTGCGAGCGGCGCCGTGTTCCAGTTTCCAATCTTGCTGAGCCTGTGGAAGCTTTCCTTTGCGACCCCTCAGTCCGGCCCGCAGCGGTTTGATGAAACCGCCGCTCCGTCGGGGCATCCTTAGCGTTCGCGCGCCGTTTCAGCGCTGCACGTGGTCGGCGCGGTCGAGTGACTCCAGCGTCGAGGCGTTGCCGCAATAGCCGTGATAGTTCTCCGCGGCGGTGCCGTCGGCGAGATCGCGGTCGCATTGTCCCTTGTGATTGCACAGCGAGCAGACCCGCTCCAGGTCGCGGAGCAAGAGCGGCTGCGCACGGCCGAGATCTTCGGCGTTGATGCCGAGCTGTTCGAGCATCTTCGGCAGCTCGTCGGCCGAATGCTTGCCGTGACGAACCAGTTCCTCCAGATCGTCGGGCGCGATCCTGAGATCGCTCGCGATGCGGTCGAAATCGGCGCGATCGAGCTGACGCATCTCGTTCATCTCGCGGCGATGCTTCACCCAGCTCGCAAAGGATTCGATGAGGTCCTGGACGATGGGATAAGGCCTGCTTGCGGTGCTCATGCGAGGCTCCATTGGGGTCGTGGAATTGGAACCAGATTAGGCACAATGATGCAGGCTGGCGTTGCGCTGGATCAAATTGGGAAGCGTTGGAGTGTAGCGGTTAGTTTTCGTGTCCCGGACGCGGTGCGGCGCGAAGTGCCGCTCCGCAGTGCCGGGACCCATCTCGCCGCATCTCTGGGTCCCGGCTCAGCGGAGCAGCGTTGCACGCTGCACCGCGTCCGGGACACGGGAGGAGAGCTACGCAAACCGCTCCGTCGCCCAGGCATACAAGCTCCCCGGGATCGGCTTCTCGCCGCCGCGGCCCTTGGGCGAGATGTGCAGGCCGATGATGTCAGGGTTGGTAACGAGGCCGAGATAGCTCGAGGGGTCGAAGAACAGCTTTGGCTCGGCATGCACGGCGTAGAACGATTGCTTCGGCAGCGCGTTGTGCAATTCACCGGTGCGGCGCGCGAGCGCGGTGAGGGCCGCTGGCCCGAAGATCGCGATGCGAATATCCGAGAGGCGGTTCGCGCCGCCGCGCAGGCGGCGCATCGCAAACGTGATGCGATGGCGCAGCGACAGCCAGTTCGGCGTCAGCTCCTCCTGCTCCATCAGCTCTTCGAAGGCGGCAACAATGCCGTGCTCGGGCGGCAGATAGATCACGGAATTGCCGAGCTGGCGCGGCCGCTCCCAGGCGAAGTACGGCTTTGCCGGATCGATCTCGACGGGCTTGAGGAGCAGCACGTCGGCATCGAGCCAGAGGCCGAGATTCTTCGCCATCAGCTTCATGCGGAAGAAGTCGCTGAACTGAAGCGTGGTCCAGTCGCGCCAGCTTCCGTCCGGCTGCGGCGGCCGCAAGCGCTCGGAGAACGCATGCGGCAGGATCGCCTCGGCGTCCGCGTTCGCAATGCCCGCGGGCAGCCCGGGAATGGCGTCGAAACTGTAGACCGTGACCTTGTGGCCGGCCGCGAGCTGCGAGCGCAGACAGGTCTGGCGCAGCGCATCCATCGGGCCATGCCAGAAGGTGACGATGTCGGGCAGCATGAGGCAGAGCTATAGGGGATAACGAGGCCAAAGAAAAAGCCCCGGCGCTTGTGGCACCGGGGCTCAAACGAAAACGTACGATCAGGCCCAGGCGCGTTCGCTCTTGAGCTTCTCTTCGTAGGTGTCGATCGAGGTCTTCTTCTCCATCGTGAGACCGATGTCGTCGAGGCCGTTGATCAGGCAGTGCTTGCGGAACGGATCGATCTCGAACTTGACCTTGCCGCCGTCGGGACCACGGATCTCCTGGTTCGGCAGATCGATCGTCAGCGTCGCGTTGGCGCCGCGCTCGGCGTCGTCGAACAGCTTGTCGAGGTCTTCCTGGCTGACGCGGATCGGCAGGATGCCGTTCTTGAAGCAGTTGTTGTAGAAGATGTCGCCGAACGAGGTCGAGATCACGCAGCGGATGCCGAAATCGAGCAGCGCCCAGGGCGCGTGCTCGCGGCTCGAGCCGCAGCCGAAATTGTCGCCGGCCACCAGCACCTTCGAGTTGCGATAGGCGGGCTGGTTGAGGACGAAATCCGGGTTCTCGCTGCCGTCGTCCTTGTAGCGCTGCTCGGAGAAGAGCCCCTTGCCAAGGCCGGTGCGCTTGATGGTCTTGAGGTACTGCTTCGGAATGATCATGTCGGTGTCGACATTGATGATCTTCAGCGGCGCCGCGACGCCTTCCAGCGTGGTGAACTTGTCCATGGTTGCGCTTTCCCGGATGGTCTAGGGGGAGCCGTTATTTATCGCGATCGGGGGCCGAATCCTAGGCCGAATTCGGCAGATCTAGTCTGCTTGCGCCTCAATCGCCGCCATATCGTCGTCGGACAGGCCGAAATGGTGGCCGATCTCGTGGATCAGGACGTGGCGGAGGATATGGCCGAGGCTTTCGTCGTGCTCGGCCCAGTAGTCCAGGATCGGGCGGCGGTAGAGCCAGACCATGTTGGGCAGCCGCGCCACGTCGCCAAAACTCTGCTGGGGCAGGCCGACGCCCTGGAACAGGCCGAGCAGGTCGAACTCGCTCTCGCATTCCATCTCGTCCAGGACCTCCTCGGTCGGGAAGTCGTCGACGCGGAGGATCACGCCCTCGCAGAGTTTGCGAAATTCCGCCGGCAGGCGTTCGAAGATGTCGTGGGCCGTCGCTTCCATCTCGGCCAGCGAAGGCGCTTTCAATTCCGTCCACATGCATCCCTCTTAGCGCGGGTTCCGCGGCGATGCATCCCGCTTTATAGGATGGGTCGTTGACGCCGCGCGCGAAAACGAGGAGCGTACGGCGCATCAAGGGGATGGCTCAGGTCAGTGGTGATGTGATGCGGGCGGGAACAGCGGTACCGGTTCTACTGTGCATGGGGTTGTTTTCGACTTTTTTTGTCGGCACCCAGGCCAATGCCCAATCTGTTCAAGCCCAGGCAGCCGGGCCCGAGATCCGGCTGGCCCAGGCGGTCTCCCCCGACGATGTCCCCCCACCGCGCAGGCGGCCGGCGCGCTTGCGCGTCACGCCCTATTACAGCCCGGACGGCGTCTACCCGCGCTACAATCCGGGTCCTGACGCGGTCCGCGAATGCAACGTCGCCTATGTGCAGGAACACAGGCCCAGCGGCACGGTGATCACGCCGCATATGAGCTGCTATTGGCGCCGGGGCTGACGCCCTGCGGGCAGCACGGTGGCCCTCGTGAGGATCGTCATGGCGAGATGGATTGCATTAGCCGCCCTTGCCGTGACGCTTGCCGCGGGCCTGTCTCCGGCCTCCGCTGCGCACAGGGTGACGATACCTGAGGCCTCGGCGGGGATCGCCGTTTTCGACGCGCGACGACACAAGCGAGCCCATGACATCGTGCGGCCTGCCGTGCGCCATGATCCACGCTATTACGCGCGGCCGGTCTACTACCGTCCTTATCCCTACGGCGTGCCCGCACCCTTCGTGCTCGGCTTCGGGCCGTGGTGGTGATGTCGCCGCGCGACGCCGGCAGTCCCGTTCATTCATAGCGCATTCACGTCGCTGTCCGTAATTTAATGTCGGGAGCGACTGCAAATGAACAGGGATGACGCGGGCCGGGAACGAGCATCGCAACTCCGCTGTCCAGATTCAGGGAGGAATCCATGCTGAGGAGTTTAGGTCTCAGGGCAAGCCCGATGCGCTTGCTCGGGATCGCGGCCGCCACGACGCTGATGCTGTCGGCGGGGACCACGCGTCGTGCCGAAGCGCTGACTTTGATCAATCCGGCGACGTCACCCGTGACGAAGGCTGCGACCGACGACCTCGTCACGCAGGTTCGTCACGGCGGCGGCGGGCATGGTGGTGGCGGACATGGCGGCGGCTTTCACGGCGGCGGCGGCTTCCGTGGTGGCGGAGGACATGTCGGCGGATTTCATGGCGGTGGTTTCCGCGGCGGCGTCGTCCGTGCGGCCCCGGCCTTCGCCGGCGGCTATCGCTATGGCGGCGTTCGCTACGGCGGATATGGCGGCTATCACCGTCATTGGGGTTATCGCCCCCATTACGGCTATCGCCACTTCCACCGGCGCTATTATTACGGCGGCTATTATCCCTATTACCACTATCCGCGCCGCTGCCGGATCATCTGGACCTATTACGGCCCGCGCCGCATCTGCCGCTGGCACCATTGGCGCCGCTGGCACTCTCCGTATCGCTATTGGTGATGTGATTGCGTCGTCATGCCCGGGCTTGTCCCACGGGTGTCCGGTTTAGGTTTGAGCCAGACTTAGGCACATCTGGGGCTGATCTTGGCTGATCGTGGGTGGTTGGAGCAAGCTGTCGATACGGCGGCGCTGCATGA
>NZ_JAVAYM010000209.1:0-430 GCF_054185205.1 Bradyrhizobium sp. 14AA
GATGGGCGAGGTTCGCATCGAGCATCGCCCGCGCATCGAGCCCCAGCGCTATGGCCCGCGCGAGCGTGCTGGGCGTAACGATCGCCCCGGCATTGTCCTCGGTACCGTCGATGCCGTCAGTGTCGCAGGCGATCGCGTGGATGGCCGCAGCCCCATCGAGCGCGATGGCGAGGCCAAGCAGATATTCCAGGTTGCGCCCGCCACGTCCCTCCGGATTGGTCACCCGCACCACTGTCTCGCCGCCGGACAGGATCACCCGCGCGTTCCCGTCCGCCGTGAGCCGGCGCGCCAGTCCGGCATGCTCCGCGCCGAGAAGCCGCGCCTCGCCTTCGAGATGATCGCCCAGGTCGATGACCTCATAGCCACGCTTCTCAGCGAGCAGCCGCGCCGCCTGGAGCGCGTCCCGGGCACGCGCGACGATCAGCACCTC
>NZ_JAVAYM010000210.1:0-429 GCF_054185205.1 Bradyrhizobium sp. 14AA
CCGCATTATTAGTTGTTCTATCCTCAAGTGGTTCATCACCACTTCTCACAGAATCGTATGAGAAACGGATAGTATTAAATTCAATTTTCTGACTACCTATTTCTATTTCTTTATTTTCTGTAAATACTTTGTATGTTCTAAAATTATAATGATATGTTTTTAAATCTGTGTTTATATTCTCGTTCAATTCACTTACATCCAAAAGTTTTTGGATAATTATATCTAAATCTTGTTCCTCATTATCTAGCCATCTAGTAGTTGTGATATACGCCATTAATTTTCTCCTTTTCAAATTTAGCTTTATTCGAGTTAAATGAAACCCAAATTTTTCTCATTAAATTAACATTAGGATTGCATTGTAATTCTATATCTGCATTTAACTCATTTTCTGACTTAATCACTTTAAAATTCAACGGTATAATATCACCA
>NZ_JAVAYM010000211.1:0-428 GCF_054185205.1 Bradyrhizobium sp. 14AA
TGTTCTTGTATACTTTCACTAACCGTTCCGTTTATCATATTTTCCAAAATATCTTTCGTGCCATCTATATAATCGAACTTATTAAACTCTTCAATCATCTTAGAATAATCAACCTTACTATCTAAATGATCGACTGAATTCATATTTTTTGTCAGATCGTCGATATTATCCACATTAATAAAAGGATACTCATTTATATTGTCATAAACGCCTCTATTATCTAAGTATTCTTCGAAATCATATGTATACAGTATTATAGGTTTCTTTAAATTTAAGTAATCATACATAATAGATGAGTAATCAGTAATTAATGCATCAGTACAAGTTAAAAATTCATAACTCTCTACAGAGTTTGGATATGGCTTAACTTTAGTAAATTCATCTGGAATAATAGTTTTATCAAACGGGTGTAACTTTACAAATAATAC
>NZ_JAVAYM010000212.1:0-375 GCF_054185205.1 Bradyrhizobium sp. 14AA
GCCATGGACGGCTCCCCTCTTTGTGGCGCTCCGGCGACCACGTTTTGGCACTTGATGCCGTTCAGGTGGGGCCGTCCACAACATCATTGCGAGCGCAGCGAAGCAATCCAGAGTCTTTCCGCGGAAACATTTCTGGATTGCTTCGCTGCGCTCGCAATGACGGAGTGTGGGGTGGCGGCGTCGCTGCGTGAACTTGCATCTTCATTGCAAACACACCTTCGCATCCTCGCGGCTCATCTCGCCCGAGCTGTGCTTCGTCGCATCACGCCCATTGAAAGAGGGCGCAGGGAAGACCGAGTGCCGGCCGGGCACCCACGGTCCACTGTGCGAAAGGTGGCAACAAGAATTTGCACAGCGGCATACAGGTGAAGCCTA
>NZ_JAVAYM010000213.1:0-341 GCF_054185205.1 Bradyrhizobium sp. 14AA
ACCGCACAGCAGCATACAGGTGTAGCCAATCACTCGGCCTTCCCTGCGCGATGGTCGGACGGCTTATGCCGTGCTCTCCCGGGAGCCGAGTTCCTTCTGGCCTCCCTCGCCCCTGCGAAAGTCGCCGGCACCGCGCCGGTTGACGCGACTGCCGCATTCGCCAGGGCTTGACCGTAGCAACGACGGCCAGGACCACACGGTTTTGCCGTACGCGCGGCCCGCCATTTCGCCGCAGTTTTCCCGACCCTGTCGACAGAGCCGGAAACTTACAGACGAGACGAAGCCTAGCAGCGCCGCTCATCCAGCGCGAAGCCTCGGGCTCACGGAGAGCAATCCGCCCT
>NZ_JAVAYM010000214.1:0-331 GCF_054185205.1 Bradyrhizobium sp. 14AA
CCAGCTCGCGCCGCCGTCGGTCGAGACCTCATAGGCCACACCGGTGCCGTTGGTATCGGCATTGCCGCTCAGCGACAGATCGAAGGCCTTGTCGGTCGAGTTGAGGTCCACAGACGACGACCCGCTGTCGTCATAGCTCGACAGCGACAGCGTTCCCGCCGTCGGCGCCGACGTGTCGACCACCACCGCGACGGTGTTGCTGGTCGAACTGTTGCCGGCGGGATCGGTGACGGTCGCGCGGAACTGGTAGCTGCCGTCGGCGAGGTTGCTCTGCGCGGCTGTGGTCGTCGACCAGCTCGCGCCGCCGTCGGTCGAGACCTCATAAGCCACA
>NZ_JAVAYM010000215.1:0-324 GCF_054185205.1 Bradyrhizobium sp. 14AA
CGAGGAGTTGCCGGCGGGATCGGTGACGGTCGCGCGGAACTGGTAGCTGCCGTCAGCGAGGTCACCCTGCGCGGCCGTCGTCGAACTCCAGGTGCTGCCGCCGTCGGTCGAGACCTCATAAGCCACACTGGTGCCGTTGGCATCGGCGTTGCCGCTCAGTGACAGATCGAAGGTCTTGTCGGTCGAGTTGAAGTCCGCAGACGACGACCCGCTGTCGTCATAGTTCGACAGAGAGAGCGTCCCCGCCGTCGGCGCCGACGTGTCGACCACCACCGTGACGACATTGCTGGTCGAGGAGTTGCCGGCAGGATCGCTGACGGTCGC
>NZ_JAVAYM010000048.1:0-29139 GCF_054185205.1 Bradyrhizobium sp. 14AA
TCTCGAGCGACTTGGCTTCCTCGACGGTGATGACACCCTCGTTGCCGACCTTCTTCATGGCATCGGAGAGGAACTTGCCGATTTCGGCATCGCCGTTGGCCGAGATGGTGCCGACCTGGGCGATCTCGTCGTTCGAGGTGACTTTCTTGGAGTTTTTCTGCAAGTCCGCCACGACCGCGTCTACGGCGAGATCGATACCGCGCTTCAGGTCCATCGGGTTCATGCCGGCGGCGACCGCCTTGGCGCCTTCGCGCACGATCGCAGCCGCGAGCACGGTCGCGGTGGTGGTGCCGTCGCCGGCCGCGTCAGCGGACTTGGAGGCGACTTCGCGCACCATCTGGGCGCCCATGTTCTCGAACTTATCGTCGAGCTCGATGTCCTTGGCGACGGTGACGCCGTCCTTGGTGATGCGGGGCGCGCCGAACGACTTGTCGAGCACGACGTTGCGGCCCTTCGGACCGAGCGTCACCTTCACCGCGTTGTTGAGGATGTCGACGCCGCGCAGCATGCGGTCGCGGGCGTCGACGCCGAATTTGACTTCTTTGGCTGACATATTGGTTTCCCTGAGTTGATTGGTCTCATCTCACTCTTGAGGCGCCCGGCAGGCGCTCCTCAGGGTGAGCGGTGCGAGCGGTTGGATTAGGCGGCCTTCTTCTTGGCCGACGCATCGGTGAGAACGCCCATGATGTCGCTCTCCTTCATGATCAACAGCTCCTGGCCGTCGATCTTGACCTCGGTGCCCGACCACTTGCCGAACAGCACGAGATCGCCGACCTCGACGTCGATCGGGATCAGCTTGCCGCTCTCGTCGCGGCCGCCCGGGCCAACGGCGATCACTTCGCCCTGGGACGGCTTTTCCTTGGCCGTGTCGGGAATAATGATGCCGCCTGCGGTCTTCTCTTCTGCGTCGATGCGCTTGACCACGACGCGGTCGTGAAGCGGACGGAATTTCATGCAGTCCTCCTAAGCAATTGCTTGGGTTGGTGATTTTAGGTAGTTAGCAGTCGATGCCCGCGAGTGCCAATGCGGGCGGAGCACAGGTAGGGCTGGTCTTTTCGGGAAGCAAGGGCTCTCGCAGAAAAAAGGCGCTCAGGGTATTCGCCGGCTGTTCGTGGTCATACCGGCGAATGACCGAACCGGCGATCTGCCCTTGGTGTCTAGGATTTTCCTCACTATCCCGCGCGGACGCGAACTCGTGATGGCACGCTGGGGCGTGCCGAGCTCGTGCCGAGCTCGTGGCGGGTTCTGTGGACGCCACCAAGAAGCTGGAAGCAAAGGGCAGGCCAGTCGACTTCCAGCAACTGCTGAGGATGAGCTCGATGGCGGCACGACCAACGTCCGGTAGTGAGAGCGCGTACTGGAAGCGCTGGCTCGATCCGCAGAGCCGCTGCCTGGTGCCGTTCACCTCGTTCTCCGAGGACGACACCATCGATGGCAAGAAGGTGTCGGTCCGGTTCGCTCCCGACGAGAGCCGGCCTGTTCTCGACGATGGAGTTGCAGCCGGCAAGACGGAATGCATTTCCGCCAACGCCGCTGTGAGGCGCGCCAAGGCGTTGTCCCGCAAGCCCGGCATCATGGGCGCGGTCGCCCTCTCGGGGACCGAAGGACCCATCGCGCGGCGTCTTCGGCGACGCTAAGGTGATCCGGAAATGCGGCGACGTACCCGAATATCTGAGCACGCCGATCGTCCCGACGTCGCCACACCCCAGCGGTGGCATCAGGGCGGAATTAGCCTGCGGACTTGCATTTGAGGCATCGCCAGATCGTGGCTCCCTGCTATCACGATTTGCGGCCAAGTCATGGACTTCCTGCAACAAGGGCAGACGCGAATGATGCTGGAACGTGGCGTTGGGCGACACGAAGAAGGCGAGAGATCAACAGAGGGGATCCGCCGGATGCTCGGCGAAACCAGATGAACCGGGCAAGCTCGAACCCGATCCCGCAGGCTGCTCCGCGGCGAGCTTTTCGACTTGTTCGACGAACTCGGACCGGGTGCGTTGATCGCGTATCCGGACAAAAGCGCGGATCAACCTAAGTCCCTGCAGATCGCTTCGCGTTGAAGACGCGGTGTCGTTCATTTTCGAGCTCCCTGGCTTTCTGTAGGTGGGTCAAGTCGCAAGTGCAAGAATGATCCGTATCACGCGCCGGTTGCAACATAAATCCTACCAAAAAGGAGGGGTTCTGTTCGCGCCTGAACGCAGGTTCACACGGAGCCCGTGCGGGGTAGGATGCGTGCCACAGTTTGCCCTTCACAGCCTCCCATCCTGGCGCAGAGACGATGAAGCGAAGCGCAATTCAGCGGACGAGAGCGGCCGTAGCTGCTGCCCATACGTTCCAATACACCAATCCACTTGTGCGCCTTTCGACAAATTCGGATGGGACAACGCGGCGGATGCTAGCCACAAAATGTCGGAAGCCCGCCACAGAACAGCTCTTTGAACTTCCATACTTCGTCTTAGACGAGCCTTCCTCCACCGCATTCAATTCGTCGTATTTTCGCCATTCGAGAGCTGAACCCGTCGCGCAGCAAATACAGCTCTCGATGAAGATGCCGCCATGAAGTCGTAGCGATCAGGTGAAACGAAGGGAGCCAGTGCCGCGCAGATCGAAGGCTCGCTGAGGCGATCGCGTTATCGGTTGGCGCAGCGTAAAATCAGACAGAGAGCATAAGGCCGTAATCCGTGGCAATTAATCGTCGAAACTTCGCTGCAGCCGGGTTTTCTACGCTCGTGTGCGGATACGCACTGATGCAGCCGGGACGGGGCACGCCGTCCCGGAGGCCAGTGGTCGCAGGCTATGTCGCCCCTTGGAAAGCCCGGACGGGCGGTCCAAACATCAAGACGATCCCGGCTCGCGAACTGACGCACTTGATGTACGCGTTCGGCACCGTTTCGGCAGAAGGACTGGCTGGACTTTCGGATCGTTGCCTCGACGCAGGAGCCTGCGACGGAACCGCGCCGTCGACCGCGTTCGGCGGCAATTTCGCCCAACTCACCGAATTGAAGCGGAGCAGTCCGGAGCTCCGGATCCTGATTGCGTTGGGCGGCTGGAGCGGGTCGAAATATTTCTCGGCCGCCGCTGCCACGCCGAGGTCGCGCGCGCGGTTCGCACAATCCGTTATCGAGGCGTTCTTTCGGCCGTATCCGGGTCTGTTCGATGGTGTGGATGTCGATTGGGAGTTTCCCGTCTCAGGAGGACGCCCAGGGAATCTCGCGCGCCTCGAGGACCGCACGAATCTCACGCTCCTGATTGCGGAGCTTCGCCGAAGACTCACCGAGTTTTCCGCATTGGAGCGCAGGGAGCTGGAGCTCACCATCGCCGTATCGGCCGTCCCCAACAAGATTATCAATCTGGAGGCGGCCGCTCTCGCCCCGCTGGTCGACCGGATTCATCTAATGGCCTACGACTATCATGCGGGCTCGACCTTTGCCGGCTTCAATGCTCCGCTGTTTGCCTGCGCCGGCGATCCAAGTCCCGATCTCAATGTCGATGCCAGTGTGAATGCCTTGATCCGGGCCGGGGTGCCGCGGGCCAAGGTCACGCTCGGGGTAGCCTTCTATGGCCGAGCTGTTGCAGGCGTTCCGCAGGAGAACGGGGGGCTCTTGCAAAAGGGGACGATGGCGAGCGAGGAGTGGGGAGGGAGCGACGGCATCGATTATCGCGATCTCGTTGTCCGGCGACCGGAAGAGCAGGGCTTTCGCCGGTATTGGTGTGATGAGGCCCAAGTGCCGTGGCTCTATGACGCCGAACGGCGGATATGGATCAGCTACGACGATCCGCTATCCATCGCAAGCAAGACGATGTACGCGCGCGCCCATGGACTCGCCGGGATCATGATCTGGGACCTGTTCGCCGACGACGGTTCGCTGCTGCTCGCGGCGCTCCGCATCCTTCCTGTGCGAAGATCCTAATAGAAGTGTCGTCATTACGTCGCCTTGAAGCACGTCATCTGTGCGCGCCTCGAGCGAAATCAGCCGCGAAACGCTGTGAGATCAGAGCCACGTCGAATTGAAAACGGCGATGTCGGAAATCTGGCGCCCGGCAGCGTCGTTCCGGAGGCATGCTGGCGGCAATGCGGGTTTTTCGTCGTGATGCGACGTGCGCACCGGATCCCATCCGGTTGCTCGCGAGGCCGGACGACTCTTCGCGACGCCTCACGCGAAGGCTTGAGCAGCCCTGACTTAAGCCATGTCTGTGTATCGGTGCGGGATCCCGATCCCGATCGGCGCCATAAGTCACTGACCCATGCGATATAGAAGAGGCATGCTTCGGCGCCGATTCACACGTGACCCCCTGCAGTGAAGACGGTGGTCTCGCCAGCCGGCCCCGTTCCTTATCAGGCGAGACATCGGCAGAGTTGCGGCGGATGCTCTATTGGCCTGCTTCAGATGCGCCTCACGATGATGCCGTCGGCGATAGCAACGTAGATTGTGAGTCTTGAGACAAATGTCAGCAACTTGACGCTACACACCACTACGAAGTGCCTGCAGAACCGCCGAATTCAATTGGCTCGCGGTTTGCTTTGCTGACGCCATCATTGCCAATCGCAAGCGTTGATTTTCCAGGCGGACTAGGGCGCGCGTCGCAAGCGTGTGGTCTGGCCCCGACGGTTTGCTGTGGCGACAAGTTAAGGCGCTCGGTTGTGGACGGCGCAAAATGCAGGAAGTGTTTGGAATGCGATCTGGAGTTCTTCTTTCGGGAGTCGCAACAATTGCGCTCGTCGCAAGCGGTGCAGCCAATGCGGTAGACCTTTGGCCAGACGTGAAATTGCCAGCGGCGGTGTGGAGTTGGTCCGGAGGCTATATCGGCGGGAACGTCGGCGGTGGGTATGGCCGAACCTCATTCAGCAATCCCTACGGTCCCCCAATCTATGGCGGCGTGGTTGACACCCCAGTGTTCCTCGCAGGTGGCCAGATAGGCTATAACTGGCAGAAGAACAGCTGGGTCTTTGGCGTCGAACTCGATGTCAGCGGTGCTGTCTCCGACGGCACAAATACCTGCCTCGCCTCCTCCGGCTTTGTTGTGAGCGCAAATTGCGCGGCAGGTCCCAACGTCTTTGCGACCGGGACCGGCCGGATCGGTTACACCTTTGGCCCACATGGCCACACGCTGGCCTATCTCAAGGGAGGCTTGGCTTGGCAAAACAATCGCGGCGATGTCGTCAACAACAACGAGTTCAATGGCCGCGGGACTCAGGAGAACACCAGTTTCGACTATGGTCGGGTCGGCGGCATCATCGGGCTGGGCGTCGAGCAAGCACTTACGTCTGCATGGTCTCTCAAGGTCGAATACGACTATCTGCATTTCGGTGGGCCGAGTATCGCAACGCCTCCGACGGTGCAGTTTCCGCCGTTCGCAATCCTTCCGGCGAATACAACGAGCCTGTCTAGCACCTATCACATCGGAACGATCGGTCTGAATTACCATTTTGACGCCGACCCTTGGGATGCGCAACGGTCCGATGCGCCGTTGTTCACGAAAGCAACGGGCCGCGTGCCGCCGACGGCTGACACAGCCGGTTGGTCGTTCGAAGGCGGCTCGCGGCTCTGGCTCAGCCGCGGACGATTCCAATGGAATGACAGCGCTGTGCCCAATGAAATCCCTGCTGGAGATCCTAACATTCTTGTATCGAGGATCACCCACCACGGTCTCAACGGACTTTCCGGGGAATTATTTGGCCGGGTTGACAGCCCGTGGGGAGCGTTTCTGAAGAGCAACGTTGGCATCGGTCGCTTCGACAAAGGAATCACCAACGATGAAGATTGGGGAATTGATCGCAGCCTCTCCTATATCAACACGAGATCAGGCCAGGCAAACGGGAGGTTCACCTATTACACCGCCGACGTAGGTTACGATTTCCTGCGCGGCGCCAACTACAAGGTCGGGGGCTTTATCGGCTGGACCTACTACGAACAGAGCTCCGACTACATCGGATGTGTACAGATTGCCAACCCGATGGTTGGATGCTTGCGGCCAGATCCAGATGGTGACGACACAGTCGCTGGAAGCCAGAATTCCCAGTGGAATGCACCTCGTGCCGGCCTAAGCGCCGAAACCATGCTCACCGAGCGTTGGCGTTTGAGTAGCGACGTCGCTTACCTGCCTTGGACCGATTTCAAAGGACGTGACAATCATCTTGTGCGCCCGACGACCACCTTCATTGATCAACGCGGGAACGGAGGCGGGGGTGTCCAACTCGAAGGCGTGTTGTCCTACTTCATTACCAAGAACTTCAGCGTCGGCATCGGCGCGCGCTATTGGGCCATGTGGACCAAAAAAGACAGTGAAATGACATGCACAGGCTGTGATGGCCCGGGAACCACTGGGACTGAGCTTGCGAAGTTCAGCACGGAGCGCTGGGGTACATTCTTTCAGGCCTCTTATAAGTTGAACTGAAAAGGCCGATCCACAGTCAAGCTCCAGACAACGGCCTCCTGATTGACCCTCCTGGGATCACCACAGGGATCCCGGGCAATTTTGGCGCCGGCGCAATTGTATAGCATATGATCACGCGTTCACAGAGTCCATGCGCCTGAATGAAAGCAGCGCCTGCGATGCGGTGGCTGACGAGTTCCAAGCTTAGTTCGCTGTGCGGCTCGCCGCAAGCTCCGAGGTAGGTGAGGTCGCCGTCGAGCCCAGTGAGGCATGCGGGGCATCGCCCCGCTTCGTCGCGCACGCGTCGAAAGTAGACAAGCCTGTGGCTTGCATCATCGCCGCTCCGTCAGTTTGGCGCTGGTCGATTACGAAGACAGGAGACGTCTTTCGCCAACGGGTTGCGTGCTCCGACGGCAGGAAAGCGCGACGTCTCGATCGCTAAATCGATCAACGATCGTCTGATCCTTGTACGGTCGTCTGATATCTTAACTATTCAGCAGCAGTTGATACTACCAGCTATGGAGAGGTGACAGATGCTCCGCCGGCGGCGGCCTTCACCTTAATATATGTCAAGTCCGTCCATATCCAAAATGAGGCTCTGGCGCATCCATGAAAATCACGTTGTTGGGCGGTACCGGGTCGATCGGCCGCGTGTTTCTCGAAGAGGCTATCGCAGCCGGCCACGAATTGCGCATATATGGCCGCACGTCACCGAACGCGAATGGAGCTGATTTCATCCGCGGCGAACTCTCGGACAAAGTCGCCATGACGGCCGCAGTTCGAGGCTCTGATGCGGTCGTAAACACTGTCGGCGTGCGATCAAAGGACGACATTCCGGTTATCACCGTCGCCGTATCGAACATCATTACGGTTATGGAGAATGCGGACGTACGCCGCCTCGTGGTATCTCCGGCGCAGGCGTGAGACTCCCTGGAGACCGGCGTGGTCCGCTGGGCCATATCGCGACTTGGATCGCCAGATCAATGGCCTATGACATGATCGCGTGCAAGCAGGGGGAATATGAGCTTATCGCCCGTTCTCATCTCGAGTGAACTATTGTTCGTCCTTTCGTGATTACAAACAAGCCCGCGAAGGGGAAGGTGCGGGCCGACGAGGCGGTATTTGACGGGAACCGCGAAAGGGCACGCAGGGTCTGCTCGCAGACACTCGGGAATGAGTGGAGCGACAAGTTTCCATCTCCTATCGATCATTTGATCTTTCGGCCAATCAATGGGGCTGGCCGCAATGACATTGATAATGTCGGCCATTTTCAACGGCTGATGCCATGAAACTCCGAGCTCGTCTGCGTGACCAATTCGTTGACGGACACGACATTGGTGATTCCTGAAGTCGAATGCCCAGCGCTCCAGATATCGCGCCATCGCTTTGGTCGAGCTTCGCGAGCGGTGATGTCGATATCCTTGCCAATTTCGATCGAACCGTGGAGCGGCAGGTTGTTGGGATCGAGACCCGCCGACGTGATCGATGGCCGCAACATGATCGTCTGCAATCCGGTGAATGCTGTCGTCAGGAGAATATCGTCGGCGGTACTCTCGACGAGCATTTGTTTGAATCGTCGGTCAGCCATGCTCTCGTGCGGCGCGATGAACTTGGTCCCCATGTAGGCAAGATCGCAGCCCAATGTCTGCGCCGCTCTGAGAGCGACGCCATCGCTAATGTCTCCGGCGAGGACGATCATCCCGTCGAAGAACGCGCGCACCGCGCGAACGAATGCGAATGGAGTTAGCCAGCCGGTCTGGCCGCCAGCTCCCGCGGTCAATAGTATTAGGCCGTTGACACCGGCCTCTGCGGCCCACTCAGCGTGCCGAATAGACGCTACGTCGGCAACAACTAACGCGCCTGCATCCTGGAGCAGACGAAGCACCGGGATAGGGGACCCGACCGATGTGATGGCAATCTCAGGATTATGCTTGAGGACGACGCGCAGATCGTCTGCGAGGCGAGTATTAGCACGATCAAATTTGGACAGATCGGCGCATGTTGTCTGCCGGTCTTGAAGCTGTGGGGTGTAGACGATCGCTGATCGCGGCTAGCCATTGATCCAGCTCATCGGCGCTGCGACAATTCGCCGTCGGAAACGAACCGATCACGCCGCTTCGGCTTGCCGCCACCACAAGCTCGATGCCTGAGACGAGGAACATCGGTGCTGCAATTAGCGGTAAGGCAAGGCGATCCCGAAACGGCAGATTTTGGTTGGACGAGTCCACCTTCTCTCCTAACGACCGAATTGAGCGAAATACCTATCGAAGAACGGCGCAGTCGTGAGCCGCACGGAGTTCCTAGTCCGTGCGGCTCGGATACGTTCAGTTCGATAACTTGCCCTCGATGATCGGACCAAAGGTGACCCAGTTGTCCCCTTCAAACGTCATCAACTGCATCTGCTCGATCGGGAAATGATCGGTAGGCGACGTCTTGAGTGTGATACCGGGCAGCAAGGTCGACGGCGCGAAGCCATTCAGGTTTTCTGAGACCTTCATGATGTTTTCCCGAGTCAGGTTGTCGCCCGCCTGCTCGAGAATGTACTGCAGCGTTTGAAGAGCTGCATACGAGTAGGTTACCAGATTGCTATTGCGATCTGCGTCAGGCGCGTATTTTTGCAGGAACTGCTCGCATTCCTTAACCCCGGAGTCGTCCTTCCAAGCGGGGTCCGTCGGGTCCTTGTAGTAGCCAGCGCTGATGATGCCTTGCGCGTAGTTGAAGCCGGCTGGCTTAATCACCGCTCCCACTGAGCTCGAAACGTTGTTCAGGATATGGACAGGCTTCCAATCTAACTCGCCCATCTTTCGGATCGCCATCGCGGCGAATTTGGGCTGGCTGAGATTGAGTACCAGGTCTGCTCCCGATGCCTTCAGCTTGACGATCTGCGAGTCGATCGTGGGGTCGTTGAAGTCGTATGTCGCCTCAGCAACAATCATCGAGGTCTTGTCGCCGAGCCCGTCTTTAACGCCCTTGTAGATATCCTTGCCGTACTCGTCGTTTACAACCAGGACGGCGATCTTGGCGTTAGGGTGCTCCTTCAAGATCCATTTGGCATAGACGCGACCTTCGGATTGGTAGGACGCATTGAAAGGCATCGTCCATGGAAACGACTTGGGATCCTCGCCGAATTTCGTTCCTCCGGTCGCGAGCATCAGCTGTGGGACCTTCTTCTGGTTCAAGTACTTCATGATGGCCAGATTCGGCGGAACGCCCAGCGTCTGGTAGAGGAATAGAACTTCGTCGCTCTCGACCAGCTTGCGGGCCTGCTCGACCGTTTTCGGCGGGCTATAGGCGTCGTCGTACGAAATCCAATTAATCTTCCGTCCGTTGATGCCGCCCTTTTCATTGATCATCTTCACATATCCAGCAGCGATCTTGCCCACGATGGCGTAGGCGGAGGCTGGCCCGCTATAGGGAAGAATGTTTCCGATCTTGATTTCAGTGTCGCTCGCCCCAGGACCGTATTGCTTTTGTGCAAACGCTTGGTGCGAGCCAATCGTGACGCCGGCGGCTACGGCAAAAACAAGCAAACTACGCGTATTCATTTTTCCTCCTGTTTCGTTTGATTGATCGCCTGGACGGACCAGTAGCTTCGGAATGGCTTAGACCGCCATTTTATAAACTGATCACAAGTCGATCTCATGGAATAATTACCAAGTTATATCAGCTAGTTGTGATGATTTGACAATGAGATAAATTTATGACACTGACGTCACGTTACTGGAACTGAGATTTGGGTCAAGTCCTCCAGGAGGGGCGGACCGAACTCGCTCGCTCCTACGCTGGAGGCGCACGGATGACTGCCGTAATCGAAAAGCTTGAGGCGCGTCGTGCCGGCGCAAAGCTCGGCGGTGGCGAGAAGCGCATCGAGGCGCAGCACGCGCGCGGCAAGCTGACCGCGCGCGACCGCATCGAGCTCCTGCTCGACAAGGGATCGTTCGAGGAGTTCGACATGTTCGTCGAGCATCGCTCCACCGAGTTCGGCATGGAGAAGACCAAGGTGCCCGGCGACGGCGTCGTCACCGGCTGGGGCACCGTCAACGGCCGCAAGACGTTTGTCTTCGCCAAGGACTTTACGGTGTTCGGCGGCTCGCTGTCCGAGACCCACGCGCTGAAGATCACCAAGCTGCAGGACATGGCGATGAAGGCGCGGGCGCCCATCATCGGCCTTTATGACGCGGGCGGCGCTCGCATCCAGGAAGGCGTCGCCGCGCTCGCCGGCTATTCCTACGTGTTCCGCCGCAACGTCCTCGCCTCCGGCGTGATCCCGCAGATCTCCGTCATCATGGGTCCCTGCGCCGGCGGCGACGTCTATTCGCCGGCGATGACCGACTTCATCTTCATGGTGAAGAACACCAGCTACATGTTCGTCACCGGCCCCGATGTGGTGAAGACCGTGACCAACGAGGTCGTCACCGCCGAAGAGCTCGGTGGCGCCTCCGTGCACGCCACGCGCTCCTCGATTGCCGACGGCGCCTTCGAGAACGACGTCGAGACGCTGCTCCAGATGCGTCGCCTGATCGACTTCCTGCCGTCCAACAACACCGACGGCGTGCCGGAATGGCCGAGCTTCGATGACATCGGCCGCCTCGACATGTCGCTCGACACGCTGATCCCCGACAATCCGAACAAGCCCTACGACATGAAGGAATTGATCCTGAAGGTCGTGGACGAGGGCGACTTCTTCGAGATCGCGGAGAGTTTTGCCAGGAACATCGTCACCGGCTTCGGCCGCATCGCCGGCCGCACCGTCGGCTTCGTCGCCAACCAGCCGATGGTGCTGGCCGGCGTGCTCGACTCTGATGCGTCACGCAAGGCCGCGCGCTTCGTCCGCTTCTGCGACGCCTTCAACATCCCGATCGTCACCTTCGTCGACGTACCGGGTTTCCTGCCCGGCACGAGCCAAGAATATGGCGGCCTGATCAAGCACGGCGCGAAACTCTTGTTCGCCTATTCGCAGTGCACCGTGCCGCTGGTGACGATCATCACCCGCAAGGCCTATGGCGGCGCCTTCGACGTCATGGCGTCCAAGGAGATCGGCGCCGACATGAACTACGCCTGGCCGACCGCCCAGATCGCGGTGATGGGCGCCAAGGGCGCCGTCGAGATCATCTTCCGCAGCGACATCGGCGACCCCGACAAGATCGCCGCTCGGACCAAGGAATACGAAGACCGCTTCCTGTCGCCGTTCATCACCGCCGAGCGCGGCTATATCGACGACGTCATCATGCCGCACTCGACGCGCAAGCGCATCGCAAGGGCGCTGGCGATGTTGAAGGACAAGAAGGTCGAGATGCCGGCGAAGAAGCATGACAATTTGCCGTTGTGAGATAGCAGTGTTCAAACGCATCCTGATCGCCAATCGCGGCGAAATCGCCTGCCGGGTCATCAAGACCGCCCGCAAGATGGGAATTCAGACGGTTGCCGTCTATTCCGAGGCCGACCGCGACGCCCTCCATGTCGAGATGGCCGACGAGGCCGTGCTGATCGGGCCGCCGGCCGCGGCCGAGAGTTATCTGGTGATCGAGAAGATCGTGGAGGCCTGCCGCAAGACCGGCGCCGAGGCCGTGCATCCCGGCTACGGCTTCCTGTCCGAGCGCGAGGCGTTTCCGCGCGCGCTGGAAGCTGCCGGCATCGTCTTCATCGGCCCGAACCCGGGCGCGATCGCCGCGATGGGCGACAAGATCGAATCCAAGAAGGCAGCTGCGAAAGCCAAGGTCTCGACCGTGCCGGGCTATCTCGGCGTCATCGAGGACGACAAGCACGCGGTCAAGATCGCCGACGAGATCGGCTATCCCGTGATGATCAAGGCCTCCGCCGGCGGCGGCGGCAAGGGCATGCGTATCGCGCACTCGACCGCCGAGGTTGCCGAAGGCTTCAACCTCGCCAAGGCCGAGGCCAAGGCATCGTTCGGCGACGACCGCGTCTTCGTCGAAAAGTTCATCGTCGATCCCCGCCACATCGAGATCCAGGTGCTGGGCGACAAGCATGCCAACGTGATCTATCTCGGCGAGCGCGAATGCTCGATCCAGCGCCGCAACCAGAAGGTCATCGAGGAGGCGCCGTCGCCGCTGCTCGACGAGGCCACCCGCCGCAAGATGGGCGAGCAGGCGGTCGCTCTGGCCAAGGCCGTGAACTACGACTCCGCCGGCACCGTCGAGTTCGTCGCAGGGCAAGACAAGAGCTTCTACTTCCTGGAGATGAACACGCGCCTCCAGGTCGAGCATCCCGTCACCGAACTCGTCACCGGCATCGATCTCGTCGAGCAGATGATCCGCGTCGCCGCCGGCGAGAAGCTTGCGCTCACGCAGAAGGACGTCACGCTCACCGGCTGGGCGGTGGAATCGCGGCTCTACGCCGAAGACCCGTTCCGCAACTTCCTGCCGTCGATCGGGCGTCTGGTGAAGTATCGCCCGCCGGCGGAAGCGAGCCAGGACGGCATCACCATCCGCAACGACACCGGCGTGCAGGAGGGCGGCGAGATCTCGATCCATTACGATCCGATGATCGCCAAGCTCGTCACCCATGCGCCGTCGCGCGCCGCCGCGATCGAGGCGCAGGCAACCGCGCTGGATTCGTTCTATGTCGACGGCATCCGCCACAACATCCCGTTCCTGTCGGCCTTGATGCATCATCCGCGCTGGCGCGAGGGCCGGCTCTCGACCGGCTTCATCGCTGAGGAATTCCCCAAGGGCTTCGCCGTGCGCGTGCCGGAAGGTGAGGTCGCACGGCGGCTCGCCTCGGTCGGCGCCGCCATCGACCACGTGCTGGGCGAACGCAAGCGGCAGATCTCGGGCCAGCTGGGCGGCCGTATCGTGCAGCGCGAGCGCCGCCGTGCGGTGTGGCTCGATCGCCAGGAGATAGCGCTCGAAGTCGGGCGCGAGAGCGAGGCGATCGCGGTGCGCTTCGTCGATGCCGAGGGCAAGGCCGGCAATGCGCATCTGTTGCAATCGCCGTGGAAGCCGGGCGATCCGGTCTGGCAAGGCACCATCGACGGCCAGTTCGTCGCGGTGCAGGCGCGCCCGATCGCCAACGGCATTCGTCTGGCGCATCAGGGCGTCGAGGTGCCGGTCTATGTCTGGACCGAAGCGGAAGCGGCGTCGGCGAAGCTGATGCCGGTGACGACGGCCTCCGACACCGGCAAGAAGCTGCTGTGCCCGATGCCCGGGCTCATCGTCTCGATCGCTGTGACCGAAGGCCAGGAGGTCAAGGCCGGCGAGACGCTCGCGGTCGTCGAGGCTATGAAGATGCAGAACGTGCTCCGCGCCGAGCAGGCCGGCACCGTGAAGAAGATCCACGCCAGCGCCGGCGCGACGCTCGCGGTGGACGCGCTGATTTTGGAGTTCGAATAGTCTATTCACTGCGCGAGTAGCCGCCGAACAAGAAGAGCTTGATGGGAGATGCAACATGGTAGCTGTTTCGGGCTCGCAGATGAACGGCCCACTTGCCGGCGTTCGCGTCGTAGAATTCGCCGGCATCGGTCCCGGCCCTTTCGCTTGCATGATGCTGGCGGACATGGGTGCGGAGGTTGTGACTCTTGACCGTGTCGGTGCCGCCCGGAACCTGAAGGGAGTTGCATCACGTGGTCGCAAGTGGGCCCATGTCGATCTGAAGGACGACAAGAGCAGGGGCGAGGTAATCGAGCTTCTCAGCACAGCCGACGTTCTCATCGAAGGTTTCCGTCCGGGCGTGATGGAACGCGTAGGGCTCGGTCCTGATGTAATTCTTAGCCGAAATCCTCGACTTGTGTACGGACGGATGACCGGTTGGGGCCAGCATGGACCTCTGGCCAACGCCGCTGGTCACGATATCAACTACATCTCGATCACAGGGGCGCTCGCCGCGATCGGTCCGCGGGAAAGGCCGATCCCCCCACTCAATCTGGTCGGTGACTTCGGCGGAGGTGCGCTCTACCTCGTCGTTGGCGTCCTTGCCGCCGTGATTGAAGCGAAGAAGTCAGGCAAGGGACAAGTCGTTGATGCTGCAATGTGTGACGGAGCAGCCTCATTGATGACCATGTTCTTCGATATGAGAGCTACGGGGAATTGGATTGAAGGCCGCGAGCAAAACTTGCTGGACGGAGGCGCGCACTTCTACGGCGTTTTCGAATGCGCGTGCGGCAACTTCGTCTCGATTGGATCCATAGAGCCGCAATTCTACGTGATCCTGCGGCGGCATGCGGGCCTGCATGATCCAGAGTTCGATGCTCAAATGGACCCTGCAGCTTGGCCAGGGCTGAAGCAAAAACTTGCAGCAGTTTTCAAGACCAAAACTCGCGAAGAATGGTGCAAGATCATGGAAGGCACTGACGTGTGTTTCGCCCCGGTCTTGACGATGACAGAGGCATCGCGACACGAGCACATGGTTTCCCGACAAGTGTTCCTTACCCGCCACGGTGTCCTCCAGCCTGCTCCTGCCCCGCGGTTCTCAAGGACTCCCTCATTGGCTCGTGAGCCAGAAGAACTGTCGCTTGCGGCAATCGTGGGCTCCTGGAAGGACGATCGATAAGTCGTTGTCGCGGTAGTCGTTGCCGTGCGGACGCGATCCGCAACTTTTCGCCGATGTGCAAGGAGGTTCAAACCGTGACGGGGGATGATGTGCCGCTGGCGGCCGATTTTCCCAAGGCGACGGACGCGGACTGGCGCAAGCTGGTCGACGGTGTGCTGAAGGGCGCGCCGTTCGAGAAGCTGGTCGGCAAGACCTATGACGGTCTGAGGATCGAGCCGCTCTATCCGCGCGCCAAGGGCGCTGCGCCTGTGCTGGGACGACCGGCGGCCGCGCCATGGCAGATCATGCAGCGGATCGATCATCCCGACGCTGCGGTCGCGAACGCGCAGGCGTTGCAGGACCTTGAGAACGGTGCGACGGGCCTCGCGCTGGTGTTCGCCGGCGGCAATGGCAGCCATGGCTTCGGCCTGGAACCGACGGCCGATGCGGTCGCGAAAGTGTTGAAGGACATTTACCTCGATGCCGGCATCGGAATCGAGCTTCAGGTCGGCCCGCAATCGCGGATGGCCGCGATCCACATCGCGGAATATGTGAAGAGCAACGGCATCGATCCGGCGGCCTGCAACATCCGCTTCGGGCTCGATCCGCTGGCCGCCTGCGCCGTGTTGGGAAACAGCCCCTACAGCTGGGAAGAGATCGTTCCCGCCGTCACCGGTGGCATCAAAGGCCTCGCCGGGATGGGTTTCAAGGGGCCGTTTGCTTCCGCCGATGGACGCGTGATCCACGATGCCGGCGGCTCGGAGGTGCAGGAGCTTGCCTTCGTCCTCGCCTGCGGCGTTGCCTATCTGCGCGCGATCGAAGCTGCCGGCGTTCCGCTGGAGCAGGCACAGGGCATGGTCTATGCGCGGCTAGCCGCGGATGCCGACCAGTTCCTGACCATGGCAAAATTCCGCGCGCTACGGCTGCTCTGGGCGCGCGTCGAGACGGCGTGCGGTCTGACGCCGAAGCCGCTGTTCATTGCCGCCGATACGGCCTGGCGCATGCTGACGCAGAGCGACCCTTACGTGAACATGCTGCGCGCGACCATCGCGACATTCGCGGCCGGGCTCGCCGGCGCCAATTCGATCACCGTGCTGCCGCATACGCTGGCGCTTGGGCTGCCCGATCCGTTCGCGCGGCGCGTGGCGCGCAACACGCAGCTCCTGCTGCTGGAAGAGAGCAACCTCGCCAAGGTCAGCGATCCCGCGGCGGGCGCAGGTGGCATCGAGACGCTGTCGGCGCAGCTCTGTGGAGCGGCTTGGTCGCTGTTCCAGGAGAGCGAAAAGGCCGGCGGAGCCTTCGCGGCGCTTCAGCAAGGCCTATTCCAGAGCAAGGTCGCTGCGGCGCGAACGGCACGTGACGCCAACATCGCAAAGCGCCGCGACGTGCTGACCGGCGCGAGCGAGTTTCCGAACCTGCATGAGAGGGAAACGGCGGTGCTCAACGCGACCCCGATTGCGGTCGCGCCTTATGGCGAGGCAAAATACAAGTTCGATGCGCTGCCGCCGATGCGCCTCGCCGCGCCGTTCGAAGCGCTGCGGGACAAATCCGATGCGGCGTTGAAAGCGCGCGGCACGCGGCCCAGCGTGTTCCTGGCCAATCTCGGCACGCCCGCCGACTTCACCGCACGTGCGACATTCGCAAAAAGCTTGTTCGAGGCCGGCGGCATCCAGGCCATCGACACCGAGGGTTTTGCCGATCCCACCCAGCTCGCTGCCGCCTTCAAGGCCTCCGGCGCCGCGCTTGCCTGCCTTTGTTCCAGCGATAAGGCCTATGCGGACCTCGCGGAAACATCCGCCAAGGTCCTGCAATTGGCCGATGCGCGGGTCTATCTGGCAGGTCGTCCGACCGATGCCGAGCCGGCGCTTCGTGCGGCTGGCGTCACGGGCTTCGTCTTCGCCGGTTGCGATGCGCTTGCGACATTGCAGGACATCTACCGATGGCTCGCGCCAAATTGACCATGTTTAACAATCCCGTGCTCACTTTGTCTGGTTGGAATCATGAGCTGCATTCCCGATTTCGCTGACGTCGCCTTTGAGTGCGCCGCCACCGCCGCGCCAGGCGGAAGCGCCGCGCCGTGGCTGACGCCCGAGGGGATCCTGGTGAAACCCGCCTATGGCGAGGCCGATCTCGCCGGGCTCGATTTCCTCGAGACCTATCCGGGCATCGCGCCGTTCCTGCGCGGCCCCTACCCGACGATGTATGTCAACCAGCCCTGGACCGTCAGGCAATATGCCGGCTTCTCCACGGCTGAGGATTCCAACGCGTTCTACCGCCGCAATCTCGCGGCCGGACAGAAGGGCCTCTCGGTCGCCTTCGATCTTGCCACCCATCGCGGCTATGACTCAGATCATCCGCGCGTCGGTGGCGACGTCGGCATGGCCGGTGTCGCCATCGATTCCATCTACGACATGCGCACGCTATTTGCGGGCATCCCGCTCGACCAGATGAGCGTGTCCATGACCATGAACGGCGCGGTGCTTCCGATCCTCGCGCTCTATGTCGCAGCCGCCGGCGAACAGGGCGTCGCACCGGAGAAGCTGTCGGGCACCATTCAGAACGACATTCTGAAAGAGTTCATGGTGCGCAACACCTATATCTATCCGCCTGCGCCCTCGATGCGGATCATCTCGGACATCTTCGCCTACACCTCGCAAAAGATGCCGAAGTACAATTCGATCTCGATCTCCGGCTATCACATGCAGGAAGCCGGCGCGACGCAGGACCTCGAGCTCGCCTATACGCTTGCCGACGGCGTCGAATATCTGCGCGCCGGTCTTGCCGCGGGCCTGGACGTCGACCGCTTCGCGCCGCGGCTGTCGTTCTTCTGGGCGATCGGCATGAACTTCTTCATGGAGGTCGCCAAGCTGCGCGCCGCGCGCCTGCTGTGGGCGAAGCTGCTGAAGCCGTTCAATCCGAAAGACCCGCGCTCGCTGTCGCTGCGCACGCATTCGCAGACTTCGGGTTGGTCGCTGACCGCGCAGGACGTCTTCAACAATGTGATGCGCACGACGGTGGAGGCGATGGCGGCGACCCAAGGCCACACCCAGTCGCTGCACACCAACGCGCTCGACGAAGCCTTGGCGCTCCCGACCGATTTCTCCGCGCGCATCGCCCGCAACACCCAGCTGTTCCTGCAGCAGGAAAGCGGCACCACCCGCATCATCGATCCCTGGGGCGGCTCGTATTATGTCGAGCGGCTCACGCGCGACCTCGCGGCGAAGGCGTGGGGCCACATCCAGGAGGTCGAGGAACTCGGCGGCATGGCGAAAGCCATCGAAGCCGGCGTACCAAAACTGCGCATCGAGGAGGCCTCTGCCAAGACCCAGGCACGCATCGATGCCGGCAAGCAGGCGGTGATCGGCGTCAACAAGTATAAGCCGACCGACGAGGACAGCATCGAGATCCTGAAGGTCGACAACACCAATGTCCGGCGCCTCCAGATCGACAAGCTGACGCGGCTGAAATCCGAGCGCAACCAGAAGGACGTCGATGCTGCGCTCGCGGCGCTGACGCGTTCGGCCGGCGAAGGCAATGGCAATTTGCTCGCGCTCGCCATCGACGCGGCGCGGGCGAAAGCGACCGTCGGCGAAATCTCGGACGCGATGGAAAAGGTGTTCGGCCGCCACCGCGCCGAGATCAGATCCATCACCGGCGTCTACAAGCGGGAGGCGTCCAGCATGGGCAACCAGGTCGAGAAGGTTCAGGCGCTGATCGACGCCTTCGAGGAGGCCGAAGGCCGCCGTCCGCGCATCCTGGTCGCAAAGATCGGCCAGGACGGCCACGATCGCGGCCAGAAGGTGATCGCATCGGCCTTTGCCGATATCGGCTTCGACGTCGACATCGGGCCGCTGTTTGCGACCGCGGACGAGGCGGCGCGCCAGGCGGTCGAGAACGACGTCCACATCCTCGGCGTCTCCTCGCTCGCCGCGGCGCATCTCACCGCCGTGCCGGAATTGAAGGCCACGCTGAAGAAGCAGGCCCGCGACGACATCATGATCATCGTCGGTGGCGTGGTGCCGCCGCAGGATTACGACGCGCTCTACGCGGCCGGCGCCGAGGCGATCTTCCCGCCGGGCACCGTGATTGCAGACGCGGCCGAGGAGCTGATCCGCAAGCTGAACGCCCGGCTTGGGCATGATGCCGCGGCGTAGCGGCCTAGCTCCCGAGACGGCCTGTGAAACAGCCGCCACATTGGGGTTCCGTTTCGATTCCGGTTCTCAGCAGTAGAATAAGCATCGTGCCAACTCTTGAATTGATCCGTCACGAGATAGACCGCATGCGTCTTCAGGTTGGGCGACATCGCAGGGAAATCGCCCGTCTTCAGCGCGCTGGGATACACGTCGACTCGGCAGAGGCTGCTGTAAAGACAATGCTGGCGAAGATCGAAGAATTGTGCCTTCGACGCGACGAATTGGCAAAAGCGAGACCTCATCCTGCAAAGGGCAAAGTCGGTCGCCGAAAATGCTGAGATGGACGAGAGCGTCCCACTAGGCGTCTCGCCACGACATCGACGGGACCGGACATTTGGCCAAATGCTCATGTCTGCAAAAGGCTCAATAGATGACACTTTGTGGCAAAGAGGCCGAAAAATGATGCGGTCTCAATCGCGCACTGGTCTAATACACGGTTCAATAGTGAGGCGGTAACCGATACACTTCGTGCCGTCGAAAACCTCTAAAGTACTGTTACAGCCCGGGCAGCGATATTCCCCTTTCTCCCCTGGCTGCGACCACAATTCGACGCGCTGAAACCCAGCGCCACACTCTGAGCACGTTACATCGGTCTTTCTCAACCTGTACCTCATACAGAGCAGTCTGCGGAGCGATGCATCGCGGCGGCGTTGGCCGTCAGGCGGTTTTCTCTGGCCAGTATCGCTTACGCAACTCCTGCTTCATGAGCTTGCCCGTCTGTGAGCGCGGCACTTCAGGTACGAAATCGACGCTGCGCGGCGCCTTGTAGCTCGCAACCCGGGCCTTCACGAAGGCGATGATTTCTTGCGCCAAGCTGTCGCTATCTTCGATGCCGGGAGTTAGTTGAACGACGGCCTTTACCTGTTCACCCATATCCGGATCGGGAATGCCGATAACGGCCACGTCTGCGATAGAAGGATGAACCACCAGAACGTTCTCGATCTCTTGAGGATAGATGTTAACCCCGCCCGAGATGATCATGAAGGCCTTGCGGTCGGTCAAAAAGAGGTTGCCATCCGCATCGACGCGTCCGATGTCGCCAACAGCGGTCCAATATGGATGCGCGGGATGTTGGGCGGCTTGTGTCTTCTCCGGCTCGTCATGGTAGATGAAAGGCATCTTTTCGCGTTCGAAATAGATGACTCCGGTCTCACCGGCCGGAAGCTCATTTCCTTCCTCATCACAGATGTGAATCTTTCCAAGCACGGCGCGACCGACAGAACCGGGTTTCTTCAACCACTCCTCCGATCCAATCACGGTCATGCCGTTCATTTCGGTAGAGGAATAGTACTCCCACAGGATCGGACCCCACCATTGGATCATTTCTTGCTTGATCTCAGCGGGGCAGGGTGCGGCCGAGTGGATAGCGACCTTCAGGCTGCTGACGTCGTATTGATGTCTGACGGATTCAGGCAGCTTGAGCATCCGAACAAACATGGTAGGCACCCACTGGCTGTGGGTCACCTTGTAGTCCTGCACGGCGGCCAAAGCTGCTTCGGCGTCGAACTTGTCCATGACGAGTGCGGTACCGCCTAATGCCTGGACGGTGGCGCATGTGCGAAGCGGTGCCGCGTGATAGAGAGGCGCAGGAGACAGATAGATGGTGTTTTCATCGAAGCCGAAACTCGATGAGAACATCTGCACCATTGTGTCGCCCGCTTCTGAAACGTCTCGCTGCGGCAACGCGTGTTTCACGCCCTTTGGCCGACCGGTCGTACCGGAAGAGTACAACATATCGGCGCCACGAGGCTGAGACGACGGCGCGTCAGTCCGAGCCGATTTCAGTATTTGATTGTACGAATCGTAACCCGCCAACTCTTCGTGGAGACAAACCCGTCGCTTCAGCTTTGGATGCGCGCCAAGCCTGGAGACCGTCTCAACAGCGCCTCGACCAACGAACAACGCGGCAGCACCAGAGTTTTCGAGCATGTAGTCGACTTCGCTGGCGCTCAGCCGGTAGTTTATCGGCATCAGGTACAAGCCAGATCGTTGAGTGGCCCAATAGATCTCGAATACCCAAGAGCTGTTGTCTGAAAGTAGGCCAACCACGTCGCCGACGCGCAGGCCTGCGTCGGACAGCCAGTTCGCGATGCGCCGTGAACGATCCTCCAAGTCCCCGTAGGTCACGACCTCGCCAGTGGCGGTCATGATGAGGGCCGGGCGGTCCGGATTTGTAAGCGCGTGGGTCCCCGGATACATGAGCACTCCCTGGATACCACCCCTCAAGAGGCGGAGTTACGATTTGGAGCGAATTGGCCCGGATCGGGGTTCTTGCGCCCGCCAAGGTCGAGATGCCAGCTAGGCTGGCTTCGCCGGCTTTGGCCCAAGGGCCAGGCAACCGCCGCGCCCCCGACTGCTTCTCCGCCCATTGAATTGCTTACAGTTCAGGCTTGAACAAGAACTGATATTGATGTCACATTACTGATTGTAGGCTGGCGGTCAAGCGGACCCGATGCTAAAGGTCGCAAATGCTGGACATCGGTGATTCTGCGTTGGAGCCCTTGGCCCCCGCCACGGCGAAGGGCGCTGCGATGCGCCAGCGGCTCCTTGATGCCTCGGCGCGCGTCTTCGCGCGTAAGGGGTACGAGGCAACCAGGGTCGAGGATATCGTCAAGATTGCTCGCACATCCTACGGCAACTTCTATCGGCACTTTCGGAATAAGGATGAGATTCTGCTGGCCGTGCTTCGGCCACTGATCGACGAGATCTACGTTGCAAGCAAGCGTAGGATCGGCCGCTCATTGAAAGCGACCGAAGCGGAATTCATTGAAAACACCATCGCTTATCTCAAGATCTATGCACAGCATCGTAAATTGTTGCGCGTTATGCGCGAGGCGGCTGCTCGCGGCGAGAAAGCCACCTTCCTGTCGCTTTACGTCTCGGAACGAAGTCGCTTCGTGAGACGAACCACCACCTGGCTAATGCGGCTTCAAGGATTAGGCGAACTAAGTCGTGAACTTGATCCTGAAATGGCTGCTGAGGTGCTCGGTTCTACGATGGAGCAGATTGCCTACATGAAATTTGATCTCGCGCCGAAAGATCCGAGTGATGCCGAGACCCAGCACATAGGCACACACTGCGCGAAGGTCTGGTATCGAGGCGTGTTTGGGATGGTCAAAGAAAGCCCTGAGGCTTCGAATTGACGTATCGCCTTAGGCGGGACTCATTATCCGCTCTGCGTCGCGACGAGGTATGAGCGAAACACAATCATGAGCAGCTTCTCTCGCTGCTGTCGGTGGGGATGATCGGCAAGATCGTCGCCTTTCTGAGTCATCGAATCCTGTATCGATCGGGTGCGACGCCCGTCGATGTCCATGTGGCGTCTCACGGCCATTAGAGCCTATTCCTCGAATTTCGGCCCAAGACGGCCACGGCCTGTCGTCCGTCTAAACGCCAGCTAGGGTCTTGTTTGCAAACGATAGGCGAACTCGGCTTGACGAGACGAGCTAATCGGTAATATGACGTCAATATCACTTTTAAGCGCCAGCCAGAAGCGCAGATCGTTTCGCACGGGAGGAGCCGATACAATCGGCAAAAAGCAATGAAACCAATGATTTCGTCACTCCATCTGCGGCTTGCTTTGGTGCTGCCATTGGGTTGCTTCGGCGTGATCTGCGGCGAAAATCCGGCGGAGTGCGCGTCGTGATCCTCAATGAAACGCAGGCGGCAATACGCGACGAGGTGCGTAAATTCGCCCAAGAGCGAATTGCTCCTCGCGCGCGCGAGTTCGAACAGGCCAAGGGATATCCAGCAGAACTCTTTGAGGAGCTTGCGGGTCTTGGTCTCATGGGAATGCTCGCACCCGAAGAAGAGGGCGGAGCAGGTGCGGACTACGTCTCTTACGCAGCTTCGCTCATCGAAATTGCTGCGGCGGACGGCGCGCTATCAACAATCCTTAGCATCCAGAACAGCCTGATCGTATCCGGCCTCATGAAGGACGGCACGCCGGCACAGCGAGCAAGCTTTCTGCCTTCGCTCATTTCCGGTCGAATGATCGGCGCATTCGCTCTTACGGAGGCAGAGGCAGGTTCTGATGCTTCCGCGTTGAGGACGCGCGCGACCCGTGCAGGATCTGGTTACAAGCTCAACGGAGCGAAGCAGTTCATCTCGTCCGGTCGAACGGCCGGACTCGCGATCGTGTTCGCCGTCACCGATCCTTCCGCCGGCAAGCGCGGCATCACAGCTTTTCTGGTTCGCACCGATAGTCCAGGTTACAGCGTCGAGAGGATCGAGAGTAAGCTTGGACAGGCTGCGTCAGATACTTGCGCGCTGCGGTTCGACGACGTTTACGTCGAAGAAGAGATGCGGCTTGGTCGGGAGGGGGGCTGGTTATTCCATCGCGCTTTCCAATCTGGAGGCCGGCCGCATCGGCATCGCTGCCCAATGTGTCGGGATGGCTCGTGCGGCTCTCGATGCGGCTACCAGATATGCGGGCGAGCGAAAGAGCTTCGGCGCTCCAATCTTTTCGCATCAGGCCGTCGGGTTTCGGCTTGCGGATCTTGCCGCCCGCCTGGAGGCGGCGCATCAACTGGTTTTGCATGCGGCCGCAATGAAGGACGCGGCCCTGCCGTGTCTGAAAGAAGCGTCAATGGCCAAGCTTATTGCGTCCGAGGCGGCCGAGGCGGTGGTCTCCGGTGCGCTCCAGACGTTCGGTGGCTACGGCTATTTGGAAGATTTCTCCGTCGCCAAGATCTACCGAGATGTGCGCGTCTGCCAGATCTACGAAGGCACCTCGGACATCCAGCGAATGGTCATCGCGCGCGAACTCGCCCGAGAGGCGACAGCTCACGATTAGTTTCGAAACTAACGGAAGGTCTCCACGTCCATGTCCGACCCAGTTGTTATCGCGAGCTACGCGCGCACGCCTATCGGGTCCTTTCAGGGCGCGCTCGCGCGCTTCAAGGCCACCGAGCTCGGTGCGGCGGCAACGAAAGGGGCAGTTGAGCGTGCTGGCATCGAGGCGGAGCGGGTCAATCAGGTCGTGATGGGATGCGTGCTGCCGGCCGCGCTCGGTCAGGCTCCCGCCCGACAAGCCGCGTTGGGAGCGGGATTACCGCTTAGCGCGCAGGCGACCACGGTCAACAAAATGTGCGGTTCGGGCATGCAAGCCGCGATCTTGGCCCATGACGCACTCGCGGTGGGATCTGCCGACGTCGTCGTTGCAGGTGGCATGGAAAGCATGACGAATGCTCCGTATGCCCTGCCCAAGCATCGCGGTGGTGCGCGCATTGGGCACGACCGCATCGTGGACACGATGATGATGGACGGATTGGAGGATGCGTACACTCCAGGTAAGGCCATGGGCGCCTTCGCGGAAGATGCTGCTCGCGAATTTCAGTTCGGTCGCGATGCGCAAGACGCATATGCGCTCCGATCCTTGGATCGCGCTCGGACTGCGATCGCCAGCGGCGCATTTGCCGACGAGATAGTCGCTATGCCAGCGGCCGCCAAAGATGGATCGGTCGTGGACACGGACGAGCAGCCAGGAAAGGCTAAGCCCGAGAAGATATCTCTGCTGAAGCCGGCGTTCGCGGCTGACGGCACCATCACCCCTGCCAACGCATCGTCCATCTCTGATGGAGCCGCAGCTCTCGTGATGACCCGCCTAAGCATTGCCGATAGGCTGGGCCTTCCGATCGCCGCCACGATCCGCGCACACGCGGCGCACGCTCAGGCGCCGGCTCTCTTTACGACTGCTCCCGCGCCGGCAATTCAGAAGGCGCTGGCCAAAGCGGGGTGGTCCGCTTCGGACGTCGATCTCTACGAGATCAACGAAGCATTCGCCGTCGTGGCGATGATCGCTGCGCGCGAGCTCGACATTCCGGCCGAGAAACTCAACGTCAACGGCGGTGCGACCGCCCTCGGCCATCCCATCGGCGCAAGTGGCGCCCGAATCATCGTCACGTTACTGGCCGCGCTTAAGGCGCGGGGCCTCAAGCGCGGTGTGGCCAGCCTCTGCATTGGTGGCGGCGAAGCGACGGCAATGGCCATCGAAATCTGAATCGGAAAGGACAAAGGACAATCATGCAAATCAAGGGAACGGCGGCGGTTGTGACTGGCGGGGCGTCTGGCCTCGGAGGCGCCGCAGCGGAGCGCCTGGCGGTCGCCGGTGCGAAGGTCACCATCCTGGACCTCAATGCAGAGCTGGGCGAGGCGCACGCCAAGTCCATCGGCGGGCACTTCATCAAGGTCGACGTGACTGACGAAGACGGTGTCGAGCATGCGCTCGAGTCAGCAGAGCTCATGCACGGTAAGGCGCGGATCCTGGTCAACTGCGCCGGCCTCGGGCCGCCCGGCAAAGCCATCGGTCAAGACGGCAAGGCGCTGCCGCTGCGCGACTTCGCCAGGACCATCAACATCAATCTGATCGGTAGCTTCAACGTGCTATCGAAGTTTGCCGCCCGTCTTCATATGGCCGAGACTGTTGGTGAGGAGCGAGGCGTCATCGTCAACACGGCCAGTGTGGCTGCATACGATGGCCAGATCGGCCAAGCCGCCTATTCAGCATCAAAGGGTGGAATCGTCGGCATGACGCTGCCCCTTGCTCGTGAATTTGCGCGTTACGGCATTCGGGTGATGACGATCGCGCCGGGCATCTTCCTTACGCCGCTGCTGATGTCGCTTCCGGAAGAGGCGCAGAAGTCGCTCGGCAAGCAGGTTCCATTTCCAAGCAGGCTCGGTCAGCCGTCCGAATTTGCTCAAATGGTCGAGTCCATTGTCGTCAATCCGATGCTCAACGGCGAAACAATCCGCCTCGACGGCGCAATCCGGATGGCACCGAAATGAGCGGGGTCGGCGCGGAGCGTACTCAAGAGATCGCGGATCGCGTCGAGCGCTTCGTTCGGGACGTCGTTGTCCCGTTCGAGCGCGATCCTCGCCGTGATCATCACGATTGCCCAAAGGACGAGTTGGTCACCGACCTGCGCGAGCTGGCGCGGGCTGCAGGCGTCTTGACGCCGCACATCCTGGCAGATGGTTCACACCTCTCGCAGGGCGAAACCGCTATCGTTCTGGCCAAGACGGGTCTATCGCCGCTTGGGCCGCTCGCGTGCAACACGGCGGCTCCCGACGAAGGCAACATGTACCTTCTGGGTAGAATTGGCTCGCCGGAGATCAAGGAACGCTTTCTCAAGCCGCTGGTCGAGGGACGCGCTCGGTCCGCCTTCTTCATGACCGAACCGGCCGAAGAAGGGGGAGCAGGCTCCGACCCATCGATGATGACCACGACCTGTCGCCGGGACGGCAATCAGTGGGTCGTGAACGGACGCAAGGCGTTCATCACAGGTGCCCGCGGAGCCAAGGTCGGCATCGTTATGGCAAAGGCCGAGGAGGGCGCCTGCATGTTCCTCGTCGATTTGCCTGATCCGGCAATCACCATCGATCATGTGCCCAACACGATCGACAGTTCGATGCCAGGCGGGCACGCCGTCCTGACCATCCGGAATCTGCGCATCCCGGCCGATCAAATGCTCGGACACCCGGGTGAGGGCTTCAAGTACGCGCAGATCCGCCTTTCGCCGGCCAGGTTGTCGCATTGCATGCGCTGGCTGGGCGCCTGCATTCGCGCGAACGAGATCGCGACGAGGTACGCCAACCGTCGGCAGGCGTTCGGCAAGACGCTCATCGATCATGAGGGAGTTGGCTTCATGTTGGCCGACAACCTGATCGACCTCAAGCAGGCCGAGTTGATGATCTCCTGGTGCGCGAGTGTCCTGGACACGGGATCGCTCGGAACAAACGAGAGCTCCATGGCGAAGGTTGCGGTCAGCGAGGCGCTCATGCGTGTCGCCGATCGTTGCGTGCAGGTCATGGGCGGATCGGGCGTGACCAACGAAACCATCGTCGAGCAGGTGTTTCGTGAGGTTCGTGCATTCCGCATCTACGACGGTCCCACCGAGGTGCACAAATGGTCACTTGCGAAAAAGATCAAGCGCGACTGGCAGAAGGCAAACCCGTGAGCGCGCTCGACGATACCGCCAACTCCGGATTGGCGGAACCCTCTGACGCCCATCGTCTTGACGAGGGTGCCTTGGCGCGCTGGATGGCGGCCAATGTCGAGGGGTTTCGAGGGCCGCTCAACGTCTCCAAATTCAAGGGAGGTCAGTCGAACCCAACTTACCGTCTTCAATCCGCAGGCGGCGTCTACGTGCTCCGGCGCAAACCACCGGGCCCATTGGTAGCCGGAGCGCACGCCGTCGATCGCGAGGCGCGCGTCCAGCGCGCGCTGTCGCAGGTCGGGTTTCCTGTGGCACGCATTTACGGCTATTGCGCCGACACGTCCGTCATCGGAAGCGAATTCTATGTGATGCAGCTGGTGGAGGGCCGCATCTTCTGGGACGCGACTTTCCCCGGAGTTAGCAGAGAAGAACGACCTTCCTACTTCAACGCCATGTGCGACGTCATCGCGCAACTCCACTCGGTTGACCCGACCTCGATCGGCCTGGGCGACTACGGCAAGCCGGGCAGCTACTTTGCGCGGCAGATCAGCCGGTGGTCGCGCCAGTATCAGGAAGATCCACAGGCCGGGCGCGATGCCAACATGGATCGCCTTGTCAGCGAGCTTCCGGGAAGGATTCCGGCGGGTGACGAGGCCTCCATCGTGCATGGCGACTTCCGTTGCGACAATCTGATCTTTCATCCGAGCGAGCCGCGGGTGATCGCCGTGCTCGACTGGGAGCTTTCGACCCTCGGACATCCGCTCGCCGACTTCGCTTACCACGCAATCATGTATCGAATGCCTCCGCACATAGTTGCTGGCCTAGCGGGAGCAGATCTGGCCGCTCTCAATATTCCGAGAGAAGCCGAATACATCGACAGGTACTGCCGCGCGACCGGCCGAGAGGCGATTGCAGACTGGCAGTTCTACGTTGCTTTCAACTTCTTTCGGCTTGCGGCGATCATGCACGGCATAGCCGGTCGCGCGCTGCGCGGGACAGCGTCGTCGACGCAGGCCATCGAGCGCGGAAAGAGCTTTCCGGAACTGGCGAAGCTGGCTATTCGCGCGTTGGAGAATCTAACATGAGTGCTCCGGTCGAATTCTCTTGCGACGAAAAAGTCGCAACCTTGACGTTGGCACGTCCGGAACACGGAAACACGATTGATCCGGCGATGGCCCGCGCTCTCCTGCAGGCCGCCGAACGTTGCGACGAAGATGATGATATCCGATGCGTCATCCTGACGGGGCGCGGAAAGCTGTTTTGCGCAGGCGGTGATGTCAGTGCTTTCGCCGCGGCTGGCGACAACGTGTCGGCATTCCTGGAGGATTTGGCGGGAACGCTTCACGCGGCGATTGTGCGCCTTATGTATATGCGGAAACCGCTGATTACGCTTGTGAACGGACCTGCAGCCGGAGCCGGCATGAGCCTCGCAATGATCGGCGACTTTGCGTTAGCGGCGCGGTCAGCGCACTTCTGCGCCGCCTATACCGCCTTAGGCCTCAGTCCTGACGGAGGAATGAGCTGGCTGCTACCGCGCGTGGTCGGCCTTAGGCGAGCACAGGAGATCATCTTGTCTAATCGACGCGTACCGAGCGACGAAGCGGAGCGAATAGGTCTCGTTACGCGTATTGTCGATGGCGAGCAGCTGCTTGCTGCCGGCACCGAAATTGCCGCGAAACTTGTGGCAGAACCGGTGGCGGCGCTCGGCGCAGCACGCCGTCTCTTGGTCGAAAGCTATGAAAGCACGTTGGAGGAGCAACTCGAGTTGGAGATGTGGAGCATCGCCGAGCTGGGCGGCTCGGACGAGTCGCGCCGTCGTGTTGCGGCATTCGCCGCTCGTCGCAATTCAAACGGATGAAAGGATCAGGCTATGGCAGAAGCTTATCTCGTTGAGGTGGTACGGACAGCTGGCGGCAGGCGTAACGGCAAACTTTCCGGCTGGCATCCGGCCAACATGGCTGCCGAAACACTCAACGCGGTCGTCGATCGGTCGGGGATCGACCCGGCCGCCGTCGAGGACGTGATCCTGGGTTGCGTGACACAGGCCGGCGAGCAGGCGTTCGCCTTCGGGCGGAATGCGGTGCTTGCCTCCAAGCTCCCGGAATCCGTTCCGGCCGTGACGATCGATCGGCAATGCGGCAGCTCGC
>NZ_JAVAYM010000216.1:0-293 GCF_054185205.1 Bradyrhizobium sp. 14AA
TGCCCCCGTCGCCTTGCGGATGGCTGATTTGCCGGCCCGGTCGGGCCGCACACATCACCACAAGACTTGACGCACAGACCCCGGGCGTCAGGACCACACGATTTTGCCGTACGCTGATGGCACCGGTCGTATGCGCGGCGGCCTTGCTCACGGTCTCCCGCCCTGCAAACCCGTTCGCGCCGATGCCATCTGCGTCCACCGCCGCCCGGCCCGCGTTCGTGACGATCGCGATACGCCCCTCTTCCTTGGGCCGGAGTGCGCGCACTATCCGCCAATTCCGAATTTCGGTAAAG
>NZ_JAVAYM010000217.1:0-293 GCF_054185205.1 Bradyrhizobium sp. 14AA
CGAACTGTTGCCGGCGGGATCGGTGACGGTCGCGCGGAACTGGTAGCTGCCGTCGGCGAGGTTGCTCTGCGCGGCTGTGGTCGTCGACCAGCTCGCGCCGCCGTCGGTCGAGACCTCATAAGCCACATTGGTGCCGTTGGCATCGGCGTTGCCGGTCAGCGACAGATCGAAGGCCTTGTCGGTCGAGTTGAAGTCCGCAGACGACGACCCGCTGTCGTCATAGTTCGACAGAGAGAGCGTCCCCGCCGTCGGCGCCGACGTGTCGACCACCACCGCGACGATGTTGCTGGTCA
>NZ_JAVAYM010000218.1:0-289 GCF_054185205.1 Bradyrhizobium sp. 14AA
ATGAGGTCTCGACCGATGGCGGCAGCACCTGGACCGCGGCCACAGCCGCGCAGAGCGATCTGGCCGACGGCAGCTACCAGTTCCGCGCGACCGTCACCGATCCTGCCGGCAACTCCTCGACCAGCAATGTCGTCACGGTGGTGGTCGACACGTCGGCGCCGGCGGCGGGGACGCTCTCTCTGTCGAACTATGACGACAGCGGGTCGTCGTCTGTGGACCTCAACTCGACCGACAGGGCCTTCGACCTGTCACTGAGCGGCAACGCCGATGCCAACGGCACCAGTGTGGC
>NZ_JAVAYM010000219.1:0-288 GCF_054185205.1 Bradyrhizobium sp. 14AA
CGCTGATCTCCATTCGTGTCCCGGAACGCTTGCAGACGTCCAGGATCGAGTAGAATCAACGCCATGCGCTCTGTCCAATAATTTTGAACCGGACAGCCGTGGGCTTGTCCCGGGCATCCACGTTCTTTGTGCCGCTGGGAAAGGCGTGGATGGCCGGGACGAGCCCACGGGTGTCCGGTTTAGGTTTGAGCCAGACTTAGGCACATCTGGGGCTGATCTTGGCTGATCGTGGGTGGTTGGAGCAAGCTGTCGATACGGCGGCGCTGCATGAGGTTGGCGCGGACCAGT
>NZ_JAVAYM010000220.1:0-254 GCF_054185205.1 Bradyrhizobium sp. 14AA
GCAGCCGAGGCAATGACATATTCGGCGAAACCGCCGTTCACGCTATAGCCGGTATTGTGCTGGTGCTCGCACAACGTCTCCCAGCCGGTCTCGCAATACTCGCACGACATGCAGGCATCGTGCAGCCTGAACGGCGGGACCGGCTTCACCGGCCAGTCGCCCGAGGCGGCGTGCAGATCGGTGTGGCAGACGCCGCAGGCCTTCACCTTGACCAGGACCTCGCCGGGACCGGGCTGCGGAACCGGCACCTCCTC
>NZ_JAVAYM010000221.1:0-251 GCF_054185205.1 Bradyrhizobium sp. 14AA
GGTGACCGTATCGCTCATCACTTCTTTCGTGCTTACCAAACTTGAACCGGCTTACTCCTCTTGAAGGCGACTTGAGACGGTGAGGTGCATTCAAGCCTTGACATAGGTGTCGGTACGGAAGCCCTCATATGTGGACGGCCCCTATTGGCAAGCGCTTTTTGAAGTATCGAACGAGTTGGTCTGCTTCGGTCATATGTCCGGCCTGTTGGTGCGGGGTTTATGACCGCTGGCCCTGATGAAATCCGATTGCC
>NZ_JAVAYM010000222.1:0-221 GCF_054185205.1 Bradyrhizobium sp. 14AA
TGCTGGTCGCGCTGTTGCCGGCGGGATCGCTGACCACGGCGCGGAACTGATAGCTGCCATCGGCCAGATCGCTCTGCGCGGCCGTGGTCGTCGACCAGCTCGCGCCGCCGTCGGTCGAGACCTCATAGGCCACACCGGTGCCGTTGGTATCGGCATTGCCGCTCAGCGACAGATCGAAGGCCTTGTCGGTCGAGTTGAGGTCCACAGACGACGACCCGCTG
>NZ_JAVAYM010000223.1:0-221 GCF_054185205.1 Bradyrhizobium sp. 14AA
CAGCGGGTCGTCGTCTGTGGACCTCAACTCGACCGACAAGGCCTTCGATCTGTCGCTGAACGGCAATGCCGATACCAACGGCACCGGTGTGACTTATGAGGTCTCGACCGACGGCGGCGCGAGCTGGTCGACGACCACGGCCGCGCAGAGCGATCTGGCCGATGGCAGCTATCAGTTCCGCGCCGTGGTCAGCGATCCCGCCGGCAACAGCGCGACCAGCA
>NZ_JAVAYM010000224.1:0-217 GCF_054185205.1 Bradyrhizobium sp. 14AA
GGTGACCGTATCGCTCATCACTTCTTTCGTGCTTACCAAACTTGAACCGGCTTACTCCTCTTGAAGGCGACTTGAGACGGTGAGGTGCATTCAAGCCTTGACATAGGTGTCGGTACGGAAGCCCTCACCCGTGGTCATGACCGCCCAGCAGATCCTTGCCAGCTTGTTGGCGAGAGCCACGGCGACCAGCCGCTCGGGCTTCCTGGCTCGCAGCGCG
>NZ_JAVAYM010000225.1:0-213 GCF_054185205.1 Bradyrhizobium sp. 14AA
TCTCGCCAACAAGCTGGCAAGGATCTGCTGGGCGGTCATGACCACGGGTGAGGGCTTCCGTACCGACACCTATGTCAAGGCTTGAGTGCACCTCACCGTCTCAAGTCGCCTTCAAGAGGAGTAAGCCGGTTCAAGTTTGGTAAGCACGAAAGAAGTGATGAGCGATACGGTCACCGCCGAAAGCCATGGACACCCCGACATCGTCACGAGCCG
>NZ_JAVAYM010000049.1:0-28853 GCF_054185205.1 Bradyrhizobium sp. 14AA
CCCTTCGGCATCAGCGCTTCCACAAAGCTCGGCTGTCCTGTCCGCTTCACCGCCATCGTCATTCCCCCAAGGCTTTGCCCTAGGGAATCACAACTGGCGGATTACGCAACAGGCCCCTTGTGGGAGAAGGGAAGAACATCACTTTGCGCCCCGCCCGCCAATCGGATAGAACGCGCACCGACCGACCCGCCAGCGAGACCGTGACATGACCGACATCTCCCCGCTCGACCAGGCCCGCATCCTGTCCGAAGCGCTGCCGCACATGCAGCAGTATGACGAGGAAACCATCGTCATCAAATATGGCGGCCATGCCATGGGCGACGAGGAGACCGCGAAGAACTTCGCGCGCGACATCGTGCTGCTGGAGCAGACCGCGATCAATCCGGTGGTGGTGCATGGCGGCGGACCGCAGATCGCGACCATGCTCAAGCGCCTCGGCATCGTCTCGGAATTCGCAGCCGGCCTGCGCATCACCGATGCCGCGACCATCGAGATCGTCGAGATGGTGCTCGCCGGCTCGGTCAACAAGCAGATCGTCGGCTACATCAACGAAGCCGGCGGCAAGGCCGTGGGTCTCTCCGGCAAGGACGGCAACATGGTGAAGGCGTCGAAGACGACGCGCACCATCATCGATCCGGGCTCGAACATCGAGAAGGCAATCGATCTCGGCTTCGTCGGCGACCCCGAGAAGGTCGACCTCACGCTGCTCAACCAGCTGATCGGCTACGAGCTGATCCCGGTGCTGGCGCCGCTCGCGACCTCCAGGGACGGCCAGACGCTGAACGTCAACGCCGACACCTTCGCAGGGGCCGTTGCCGGCGCCCTGAAGGCCAAGCGCCTCTTGCTGCTCACCGACGTGCCCGGTGTGCTCGACAAGTCGAAGAAGCTGATCCCGCAGCTCTCGGTGAAGGACGCGCGCAAGCTGATCGCCGACGGCACCATCTCCGGCGGCATGATCCCGAAGGTCGAGACCTGCATCTACGCGCTCGAACAGGGCGTCGAAGGCGTCGTCATCATCGACGGCAAGATGCAGCACGCCGTGCTGCTCGAGCTCTTCACCAACCAGGGCACGGGCACGCTGATCCACAAGTGAGGCAAGAGGCGCCACCCACGAAAGCCGTCATGGCCGGGCTTGTCCCGGCCATCCACGATCTTTCGTCCCGCGCCAAGAACGTGGATGCCCGGCACAAGGCCGGGCATGACGGGGGGAGGTCGAGACCACGACGCCGCTCCGTCCTCACCCGTTTCCTGATGACGCTGCCGGCCGCCGCCGTCTCGTTCGTCGTCTCCTCCGCGCCTGCTTTCGCCGACCTGAAGATCTGCAACCGCATGTCCTATGTCGTGGAGGCCGCGATCGGCATCGACGACAAGGCGGCGACCGCGACGCGCGGCTGGTTCAGGATCGATCCCGCCACCTGCCGCGTGGTGGTGCAGGGCACGCTGACCGCCGACCGCATCCTGCTCAACGCCCGCGCGCTCGGCGTCTATGGCGCGTCCCCGATCCCGCAGAACGGCAGCGACATGCTGTGCGTGGCGCAGGACAATTTCGTCATCGCGGCGGCGCGGCAATGCCGCAGCGGTCAGACCCAGGCCGCCTTTACCCAGATCACGCCGACGCAAGGCGCCGACGGCAATTTCGTCGCCTATCTCGCCGAGGATTCCGAATATGACGACGAGCAGGCCCGCCTTGCCGGCATCCAGCGGCTGCTGGTGATCGCCGGCTATGACATCGGCGCCATCGACGGCGTCGACGGACCGAAGACGCAAGGCGCGCTGGCGGCGTTCCTGAAGAGCCGCGGGCTGTCCTCCGACGTCGTCTCCTCGCCGAACTTGTTCAAGACCATGGTCGATGCCGCGCAGGCGCCGTCCACGAGCGGCCTGACCTGGTGCAACGACACGCCGCACAAGGTGATGGCGGCGGTCGCCACCGACGACGGCAAGGCGGTGACGAGCCGCGGCTGGTATCGGATCGATCCCAAGACGTGCCTGCATCCCGACGTGACCGGCCAGCCGAAACAGATCTTCAGCTTCGCGGAAGCCATCGACGCCGACAATCGAATCATCAAGCTGAAGGACAAGCCGCTGAACTGGGGCGGCGACCGGCAGCTCTGCACGCGCGAGACCAAGTTCGAGACCGTTGAGCAGACCGATTGCGGCGCGCGCGGTTTTGTGGCGACGGGGTTTGGTGCGGTGGATATGAGCAGCGGCGGCAAGACGCTGCGCTTTGCGCTGCCGTGATGTGAGATGATGTTGCCGCACACTCGGTCGTCGTCCTGGCGAAAGCCAGGACCCATTACCCCAGGATTGGGTTTGGCGAAGAACGATGACCGGAGTGCCCCAGAGATCGGTCACGACGTATGGGTCCTGGCTTTCGCCAGGACGACGATTGAGGGCGGGGCCGCAGCCATGCTCAACAGATAGAGATTTGAAATGACCACTCCCCGCGCCTTCACCCATGTCGACACCTGGGTGTTCGACCTCGACAACACGCTGTATCCGCATCACGTCAATCTGTGGCAGCAGGTCGATGTGCGGATCACCGAGTTCGTGTCCAGCTGGCTGAACGTGACGCCGGTGGAAGCGCGGAAGCTGCAGAAGGACTATTATTTGCGCTTCGGCACCACCATGCGCGGCATGATGACCCTGCATGGCGTCCGCGCCGACGATTACCTCGCCTATGTCCACAAGATCGACCACTCGCCGCTGGAGCCGAACCCGCAGCTTGGCGAGGCCATCGCAAAATTGCCGGGACGAAAACTGATCCTGACCAACGGCTCGGTCGACCATGTCGACGCGGTGCTGGCGCGGCTCGGCCTCGTCGGCCATTTCGACGGCGTGTTCGACATCATCGCCGCCGGGTTCGAGCCGAAGCCCGCGCCGCAGACGTATCGGAAATTCCTCGCCGACCATGCGGTCGATCCGACCCGCGCCGCGATGTTCGAGGACCTCGCCCGCAACCTCACCGTCCCGCACCAGCTCGGCATGACCACCGTGCTGGTGGTGCCCGACGGGACCAAGGAGGTGGTGCGCGAGGATTGGGAACTGGAGGGCCGGGACGCCGCCCATGTCGACCACGTCACGGATGATCTGACGGGGTTTTTGGGCGGGTTGTCGCGGTGAGCCCGTAGCCCCAACGAGGGGTCATACCCCGCGAAGGCGGTGTATCCAGTAATCACCGCCATCTCGATTTATCACGACTGCCGCGGCGTACTGGATCACCCGCTTTCGCGGGTGATGACAGCGAGGCCAGCCTTGACTCCGTCCCTCCAAATCCCGAAAAAGCGCCCCAATGCCATCAAAATCCCTGCTTCGAAGAGGAAATCCCGATGTCCCTGTCCGCCCTCGAATCCACCATCAACAGCGCCTTTGACGCGCGCGACGGCATCTCGACCGCGACCAAGGGCGAAGTGCGCGAGGCCGTGGACCAGGCGCTGGAGATTCTGGACAAGGGCGAGGCGCGCGTTGCCGAGCGCGGCACTGATGGCAAGTGGAAGGTCAATCAGTGGCTGAAGAAGGCCGTGCTGCTCTCCTTCCGCCTCAACGACATGGGCGTCATCCCCGGCGGTTCCGGCAAGGCGACCTGGTGGGACAAGGTGCCCTCGAAGTTCGAAGGCTGGGGCGAGAACCGTTTTCGCGACGCCGGTTTTCGTGCGGTGCCGGGCTCGGTCGTCCGCCGCTCGGCCTTCATCGCCAAGAACGTCGTGCTGATGCCGTCCTTCGTCAATCTCGGTGCTTACGTCGATGAGAGCACCATGGTCGACACCTGGGCCACCGTCGGCTCCTGCGCGCAGATCGGCAAGCGCGTGCACATCTCCGGCGGCGCCGGAATCGGCGGCGTGCTCGAGCCGCTGCAGGCCGAGCCCGTGATCGTCGAGGACGATTGCTTCATCGGCGCGCGCTCCGAGGTCGCCGAAGGCGTGATCGTGCGCAAGGGCGCGGTGCTGGCGATGGGCGTGTTCCTGGGCGCCTCGACCAAGATCGTCGACCGCGAGACCGGCGAGGTTTTCATCGGCGAAGTGCCGGAATATTCCGTCGTGGTGCCCGGCGCGTTGCCCGGCAAGCCCATGAAGAACGGCCAGATCGGCCCGAGCACCGCCTGCGCGGTCATCGTCAAGCGCGTCGACGAGCGCACGCGGTCCAAGACGAGCATCAACGAGCTGCTGCGGGATTAATCGGCGCACACTGCCTCTCCATCGTCGTCCCGGCCTAGTGCGCAATTGCGCACTATGGGACGACACCGAGGGCCCATCGAACCCTCCTTCCCTCCATCGCGACCAATCTTCGGGCGGCTCCTCCCGCCCGGAGCCCTTGGCATGGACTGGACCTGGTACCTCTTCCGCTTCGACGGCCGCATCAACCGCGCTCTGCTGTGGCAGGCGCTGCTGATCGTCGCACTGCTGGCGGGCTTGCTGGAGATCGCAGGTCAAGTCATCGGGATCGTCGCAGGGACGAGGTCCACCCTGAAGCTCGGCATCGAGATCGATTTCGACTTCGGTCTCGACGACCTCTTCAAGCTGGTCGATCCCCGCGCCTCCCACGCGCTGGCATCCGCCGATCTCGCGGCCGCGATCCTCAGGGCATGCGGCATGGCGCTGTTCTTCTGGATCTATCTCGCGACGGCGATCAAGCGGCTGCACGATCGCGACAGGAGCGGCTGGTGGATCGTTCCGTTCTTCTTCATGCCCGGCCTGTTCAGCCAGTTCGCCGACCTGCTGCCCAAATCAAGCTGGATATTTTCGTTCAACCTGGCCGCCTCGCTGCTGTGGCTGTGGGGCCTCGTCGAAATGTTCTGCCGGCCCGGCACCTCGGGCCACAACCGGTTCGGCCCCGATCCGCTCGCCGAGGTCGAGGACGGCTCGGCATCGGCCTCGGGCCCAGCGAAGAGCTGGGACCAGAGCCGCGAGATCGAAATTGTCCCGCCCAGTGCTAGCCCACCCGGCGGCATGCATGTTAAGCGGGGCTCATGACCGATGCCCTCTCCATTGCCCGCGATCTCATCCGCTGCCCCTCGGTAACTCCGGCCGACGCCGGTGCACTCGGGGTGCTTGAACAGGCCCTCAACGCAGCAGGCTTCACCTGCCACCGCGTGACGTTTTCCGAGCCCGGCACGGCCGACGTCGAGAATCTCTATGCGCGGATCGGCAGCGAAGGCCCGCACATCACCTTCGCCGGCCATACCGACGTGGTGCCGCCCGGCGACGAGAGCGCCTGGAGCGTTGGCGCATTCTCCGGCGAAGTGAAGGACGGCTTTCTGCACGGCCGCGGCGCGGTCGACATGAAGGGCGGCATCGCCTGCTCGGTCGCCGCGGTGCTGGAGCATCTCGCCGCGAACGGCGGCAGGCCGCGCGCGGATGGAAAGGGCTCGATCTCGTTCCTGATCACCGGTGACGAGGAAGACGTCTCGATCAACGGCACGATCAAGCTGTTGAAGTGGGCCGCCGAGCGCGGCGAAAAATTCGACCATTGCGTGCTCGGCGAGCCCTCCAATGTCGAGACGCTCGGCGACACCATCAAGGTCGGCCGCCGCGGCTCGCAATCCGGGACGCTCTATGTCGACGGCGTGCAGGGCCACGTCGCCTATCCGCATCGTGCGGCGAATCCGGTGCCTGATATTTCGCGGCTGATCGTCGCGATCTCCGACGAGCCGCTCGATCATGGCAGCGCGCAATTCCAGGCCTCTAATCTCGAATTCACCTCGGTCGACGTCGGCAACAAGGCCAACAACGTCATCCCCGGCGAGGCGCGCGCCAAGTTCAACATCCGCTACAACGACAACCACACCCAGGCGAGCCTGCGCGAGCTGGTCGAGACGCGCCTCGCAAAGGCCTGCGGCAACCGCATCAAGGCCCGCATCGTCTGGGAGCCCTCGAACTCCAACGTGTTCGTGACCAAGCCCGGCCCGTTCACCGATCTCGCGGTCTCCGCGATCGAGGAGGTGACGGGGCGCAAGCCGGAGCTGTCGACCTCAGGCGGCACCTCGGACGCGCGTTTCATCTCGAGCTATTGCCCGGTGATCGAGTTCGGCCTGGTCGGCCAGACCATGCACCAGGTCGACGAGCGCGTGCCGGTGGTGGACCTGCAGAAGCTGACGCAGGTGTATCGCGGGATACTGACGCGGTATTTTGGGTAGGGCGCGCGGCGGCCACAAACACCGCTGTCATCGTCCGCCTTCGCGCTTGCGCACTGGGGCGGACGATGCAGTATTCCACCAGCGCCGGTGATTGATCCGAGAAGCCGCGGCGTACTGGATGCCCCGCCTTCGCGGGGCATGACACCGACGGTGGGCTGAGAGCGCTCGATTTCTGCGCTCGCCCCCTCAATAATCCACCTTCATCAGATACAGCCCCTCCGGCGGCGCGACGATGCCGCAGGCCGCGCGGTTGCGCGCCGCGAGCGCCGCGGACAGATCGTCCGCGGTCCAGCGGCCTTCGCCGACCCAGACCAGCGAGCCCACCATCGAGCGGACCTGGCTGTGCAGGAACGAGCGCGCCGAGGTGAGGATCGTGATCTCGCGGCCACAGCGCTCTACGTCGAGCTGGTCGAGCGTCTTCTCCGGCGACTTGGCCTGGCACTCGGTGTCGCGAAAGGTCGTGAAATCGTGCTTGCCGAGCAGGCGTTGCGCCGCCGCATGCATCGCATCGGCGTCGAGCTTGCGCGGCACGCGCCAGGCGTGGCCGACGTCGAGCGCGAGATTGGCGCGGGTGTTGATCACGCGGTAGCGATAGTGGCGTTTGACGGCCGAGAAGCGTGCTTCGAAGGTATCCGGGACGATCTCCGCCTCCAGCACCGCGATCGGATGCGGGCGCAGATGGGCGTTGAGGCCGTCGCGAAAGCGGCCCGGCGGAAACTGCTTCTCGATATCGACATGCGCGACCTGGCCGCGCGCGTGCACGCCGGCATCGGTGCGGCCGGCGCCGTGCACGCGCAAATCCGCGCCGGTCATCGCCTTAACGGCCGCTTCCAGCGCGCCCTGCACCGAGGGCAGCGTGTCCTGCACCTGCCAGCCGAAGAACGGCGCGCCGTCATATTCGATGGTGAGCTTGTAGCGGGGCATCGCAATCCGGGTGGTGTCATCGCCCGGCTTGACCGGGCGATCCAGTACTCCGAGACATCTCTATTCAGCCGAGAAGTCTCGGCGTACTGGATACCCCGCCTTCGCGGGGTATGACAGTGTCAGTTGAAGTGGGCGCCTGCTTTGAGGGGCACACCGCGCAGAAAATCCGCGGCCTGCATCCGGCCCTTGCCCTCGCGCTGAAGCTCGACGATGCGGATCGCGCCCTCGCCGCAGGCGATGGTGAGCTGATCGTCGATCACCTCGCCGGGTGCGCCCGCCCCCTTCGCCAGCTCGCAGCGCAGGATCTTTACGCGCGCATTCTCGGTGACGCCCGCAAGCTCCGCCCATGCGCCGGGGAACGGCGACAGGCCGTGGATGTGGCGCAGCACAGCGCGCGCGGGCCTCGTCCAGTCGATTCGCGCCTCGGCCTTGTCGATCTTGGCGGCATAGGTGACGCCGTCCTCGCTCTGCTTTTTCAGCTGGAGGCCATCGCGGGCGAGCGCGGCCATCGCACGCACCATCAGGTCGGCGCCGAGACGGGAGAGCCGATCGTGCAGGTCGACCGCGGTCATGTTGTCGGTGATCGCCAGACGCTCGGCCATCGCGACGTCGCCGGTATCGAGGCCGACATCCATCTTCATCACCATCACGCCGCTCTCGGCATCGCCTTCCATGATGGCGCGGTTGATGGGCGCGGCGCCGCGCCAGCGCGGCAGCAGCGAAGCGTGCAGATTGTAGCAGCCGAGCTTCGGCGCATCGAGGATCGCCTGCGGCAGGATCATGCCATAGGCAACGACGACGGCCGCATCGGCGTCGAAGGCGCTGAACTCTTCCAGCGCCTCCGGCGTCTTCAATGTCTTCGGCGTCAGCACGGGAATGCCGAGTTTTCGCGCGGCCTCTTCAACCGGCGTCGGCTGCAATTGCAAACCGCGCCGCCCACCGGGCTTCGGCGCGCGGGTATAGACGGCCACGATCTCGTGGCCGTGCGCGACCAGCTCGAGCAGCGTCGGCACGGAGAAATCGGGCGTGCCCATGAAGATGAGGCGGAGGGGCATCAACAGAACTCGCTGCGTTCCCTCCCCCTTGTGGGGGAGGGCTAGGGAGGGGGGTGCCACACGACGCGCTCTCTCGATATGAGCGCGGATTGGGTTCTTCGCCCCGGTTAGACCACCTTCTGGGCTACCCCTCTCCCCCGCCCTCCCCCACAAGGGGGGAGGGCGCGCAGGGAGCGTGCGGCAACGCCAGTCGATTACAACTTATTCCGCGCGCTTGGCGGCTTTCTCGAACTTCTTCATCACGCGGTCGCGCTTGAGCTTCGACAGATAGTCGACGAACAGGACGCCGTTGAGATGGTCGATCTCGTGCTGGATGCAGGTGGCGTAGAGGCCTTCGGCGTCCTCCTCGTGCACCTTGCCGTCGAGATCGGTGTAGCGCACGCGCACCTTCGCGGGACGTTCGACCTCCTCGTAATATTCGGGGATCGACAGGCAGCCTTCCTCGTAGACCGAGAGTTCCTCCGATGAGGCGAGGATCTCGGGGTTGATGAAGACGCGCGGCAACGGCGTGGTCTCGCCGTTCTCGTCGCGCTTGGCGAGGTCCATGGTGATCAGCCGCAGCGGTTGCGCGACCTGGATCGCAGCCAGGCCAATGCCGGGCGCGTCGTACATGGTCTCGAACATGTCGTCGGCAAGCTTGCGGATCTCCGGCGTGACCTTCTCGATCGGCTTGGAGACCAGACGCAGCTGCTTGTCGGGCAGGATGATGATTTCTCTGAGGGCCATGGCCGCGATTTAAGCCCCAGGCCGGATGCGGTCAATCCGGCGAGGAACCCCGTTAACCCTTCGCTAACCATAAAACTTCATCTTTCGTTAACCATAAAAATTAGGGGGCCGTTAACCGTCGGCGTTCCCTCTTCGTTCGCGCATCCTCGCGAATCGGCTAGAAGGACTGCCATGAACGAGATTATTTTCCTGGCTGGCGACTGGCCGGTGCGCACCATCGATGCGCTGATCGGCTTCGGCGTCCTGGTCCTCATCTTGCTGGCGGTGATTGCCGTCGTGGTCGCGCGATCCGGGCGGCACGGCGCGGAACTCGCCATGGCGCACGCGATCCGGGCCGACGAGCTGGAGGAGCGCCTGAGCGAGGTGCTGCGCGCCCAGAGCGAATCCTCAGGGAGGGTCGACGCCATGACCCAGGCGCTGGCCGGCCGCCAGGCCGAGATGGCGCGCGCGGTCAACGAGCGGCTGGATTCGGTGACCCATCGCGTCGGCCAGTCCATGGAACACACGACCCGCAACACCATGGAGAGCCTGCGCGCGCTGCATGAGCGGCTCGGCATCATCGACAGCGCCCACAAGAACCTCACCGACCTCACCACGCAGGTGACGACCTTGCGCGACGTGCTCGCCAACAAGCAGTCGCGTGGCGCCTTCGGCCAGGCGCGGATGGAGGCGATCGTCCAGGATGGCTTGCCGAAGGGGGCTTACGAATTCCAGTTCACGCTCTCGACGGGAAAGCGGCCGGACTGCGTCGTGTTCCTGCCCGACCAGCGCCCGCTCTGCATCGACGCGAAGTTTCCCCTGGAGGCGATGACCGCACTGCACGACGCCCGCACCGACGAGGAGCGGCGCATCGCCACGCAGCGGCTGCGCGGCGACGTGATGAAGCATGTCAGCGACATCGCCGAAAAATATCTCGTCGCCGGCGAAACCCAGGAGATGGCGCTGATGTTCGTGCCGTCGGAATCGGTCTACGCCGAGATCCACGATGGCTTCGACGACGTGATCCAGAAGGCCTATCGCGCCCGTGTCGTGCTGGTGTCGCCCTCGCTGCTGATGCTCGCGATCCAGGTGATGCAGCAGATCATGAAGGACGCGCGCATGCGTGACGCCGCCGACCAGATCCGCACCGAGGTGATCAAGCTCGGCGACGATTTGGGACGCCTGCGCGACCGCGTGCTGAAACTCCAGAAGCATTTTGCCGACGTGAACGAGGACGTCCGCCAGGTGCTGATCTCCGCCGACAAGATCGAGAAGCGCGCGGGGCGAATCGAGGAGCTCGATTTCAGCAAGGCCGATGCGCCCGAAGGCCCGCATCTGGTGGCGTCAGGCACGCCCGAGCTGTTTCCGAGGAAACTGCAGGCGGGAGAGTGAGATCAAGACACACCGTCATGCCCCGCGAAGGCGGGGCATCCAGTATTCCGCGGCGGTTGTGATTCAGCCGGAACGCTGGTGATTACTGGATCGTCCGCCTTCGCGGACGATGACACCGAGAGTGTCGAGGGTTCTCCCGTCTCATCAGCTACCGCAGAGTCTTTTCCCCCAGAATCTGCTAACACCTCCCCATGACAGCCCCCGACGCCACCTCCGGAACTGCCACCACCTCCGACGCTCCCGCCTCCTGGCGCGACAGCCTTGCCGTGTACCTGCAGCCGCGGGTGCTGATCGTGCTGTTCCTCGGCTTCTCCTCGGGACTGCCGCTGGCATTGTCGAGCTCGACGCTGCTGGTGTGGATGCGCGAGGCCGGGGTCGATCTCGGCACCATTGGGCTGTTTGCACTCGTCGGCACGCCCTACACCCTGAAATTTTTGTGGGCGCCGCTGGTGGATGCGCTGCATGTGCCGCTGTTCACGCGCGCGTTTGGACGGCGGCGCGGCTGGCTGCTGTTCTCGCAATTGCTGCTGATCATTGCGATCCTGCTGCTGGCGCTCACCGATCCCGCGCGCTCGCCGTTCTACGTCGCGCTCGGCGCGCTGCTGGTGGCGACGACGTCGTCGACACAGGACATCGTGGTCGATGCCTTCCGCGTCGAGAGCCTGCCGGAGAGCGAGCAGGCCGCCGGCATGGCGTCCTACGTCGCGGCCTATCGCATCGGCATGCTGGTCTCGACCGCGGGCGCACTGTTCATCGTATCCGGCTTCGAGGGCACCGGTCTTGCCCGCACGTCGGCCTGGATGTGGGGCTATGTGGTGATGGCGGCGATGGTGCTGATCGGAACCATCACGGCGCTGGCCGCGACCGAGCCCGAGCAATCGGTGCGGGCGGAAGCCGCGACGCAAGCCGAGAGCGCATTCGCGCGCGTGTTGCACGCCGCGATCGGCGCCTTCTCGGAATTTTTGTCGCGCAGGGATGCGCTCGCCGCTCTCGCCTTCGTCGTGCTGTTCAAGTTCACCGACGCGTTCTCCGGCACCATGACCGCGCCGTTCGTCATCGACCTCGGCTTCTCCCGCAACGACTATGCGGCGATCGTGAAAGGCGTCGGCCTGGCCGCAACGCTGATCGGCGGCTTTGCCGGCGGCTTCGTCGCGCGGCGCTATTCGCTTGCAACCAGTCTGTGGATCGGCGGCGTGGTGCAGGCGCTCGCCAACCTCTCCTTCTCGTGGCTGGCCTTCGTCGGCACGAGCCAATGGGCGCTCGCCTTCGCCATCACTTGTGAGAATTTCACCAGCGCCATCGGCACGGTGATCTTCGTCGCCTATCTCTCGGCGCTGTGCCAGAACCCGCTGCACACGGCGACGCAATACGCGCTGCTCACCGCGCTCGCCGCCGTGGGGCGTACCTATCTCTCATCGGTCGCGGGGTATGTTGCGAAAGCGACCGGCTGGCCGCTGTTCTTCGCGATCTGCGTGCTGGTGGCGATCCCGAGCCTGATACTGCTGACCTGGCTGCAGAAGCGCGGGCACTTTGAGTCGCTGGGGCCGGTGAGGGTGTGATCCTCGGTCCGTAGGGTGGGCAAAGGCGCAACGCGCCGTGCCCACCATCGCGCCAGGAATTCGAGGGAAGGGTGGGCACGCTTCGCTTTGCCCACCCTACGGCAGCTCGCCTTGAGGCGCCCGCCTACTGCTTCTTCACCAGGCTCCACTTCGTGATCACGGCCTCGCTCATCTGGCCGGCATCGCTGGCGCAGGCGACCTCATCGACCTTGACCGAGATCTCCTTGCCGACGAACGATTTCAGCTGCGTCGCCTGGGCGTCGCTGGAGGTGACGAGCTGGAAGGTCTCCGGGCCGGTCTCGAGATTGCACAGCCCATTCGGCGGCGGCAGGCGGCGCGGCTGGGACGTGATCTGGTAGGTCGCGATCCGCTTCCCGGCGTTCTTGACGTCGCGCACTTTCAAGGCGGTCAACTCGCCGGACAGCACCTCGCCGGTGTTGATCGGCTTGCCGGGCTTGGGGGTCGGCGGCGCCCCGTCGTCCTGCTGCGCGGAGATCGCCGGGCTCGCCAGCATCACCATCGTCGCGACCAAAGCCAATCGTGTGGCGAAAAGTTTCGTCATGTCGTCCGTTCCGTGAGGTCTGTAGGATAGCTAGAACAGGGTCCGCTGCCGCATCGCGGCCGATAGCGTACCTTCGTCGAGATAATCAAGCTCGCCACCGACAGGCACACCATGGGCCAGCCGGGTTACTTTTACGTTGGCGTCCTGAAGCAGGTCGGTGATGTAGTGCGCCGTGGTCTGGCCGTCGACGGTGGCGTTCAGCGCCAGGATGATCTCGTGCACCTGCGAATCATGGGCGCGCGCGACCAGCGCGTCGATGGTGAGATCCTGCGGGCCGACGCCGTCGAGCGGCGACAATGTCGCGCCCAGCACATGGTAACGCCCCTGGGTCGCATTGGCGCGCTCCAGCGCCCAGAGATCGGCGACGTCGGCGACGACGACGATGATCGCGGGGTCACGCTTCGGATCGGTGCAGACGGTGCAGGGATTTTGCGTGTCGATGTTGCCGCAGGTCTTGCAGACCTGGACCTTGTCGAGCGCGACCTGCATGGCCGAGGACAGCGGCATCATCAGCGCTTCGCGCTTCTTGATCAGATGCAGCGCCGCGCGCCGCGCCGAGCGCGGGCCAAGGCCCGGCAGCCGCGCGAGAAGCTGCACCAGCCGCTCGATCTCGGGACCCGCAACCGCGCCCATCTTATTGGCCGAACAGCCCCGGCGGCAGGCCGAGCCCGCCGGTCAGCGACTGCATCTTCTCCTGCATCGCCGTCTCCGCCTTGCGGCGGGCATCGCCCATGGCGGTGACCAACAAGTCCTCGAGCACTTCGCGCTCTTCGGGCTTCATCAGTGAGGGGTCGATCTTGACGCCCTTCACGTCCATCTTGGCGGTCATGCGCACGGCGACGAGGCCGCCGCCGGAGATGCCCTCGACCTCCACGTTGGCGAGCTGCTCCTGCATCTCCTGCATCTTGGATTGCAGCTGTGCCGCCTGCTTCATCATGCCGAGAAAATCAGCCATCGGTGTCTGTCCTTAAACCTGGCTCAGAGATCGTCGTCGCCGTCGGAACCGTCGGGCGGATCGTCACTGCCATAGTCGGCGTTAATATTGGATTCCGGCGCCTCGGGGGCAAGCCTGCGGACCTCAACGACCTTCGATCCGGGGAAGCGCGACAGCACCTCCTGCACGCGCGGATCGGCCTCGGCGGTGCGGGCATGTTCCTGCTTGGCCGCCTGGCTCACCGAGCGCAACGTCGGCTGGCCCTGCTCGTTGGAGACGATGACGGTCCAGCGCCGGCCGGTCCACAGCTCGAATTTACGCGCGAGCTCCGTGATGGTGGTCTTGGAGGCGTTGGACTCCAGCGCGATTTCCAGCCGGCCCTCCTCGAACCGAACGAGGCGCATGTCGCCTTCGAGAGCACCCTTGGTCATGAGGTCGCGCTTCTGCCCGGCGAGCGCGACGAGCTGGGTGAAGCTGGTGATGCGCAGCTGGGGGGCCGCCGCTTGCGGATCCGGCGCGGGCGCCACCATCTGCGGACGGGCGCCGCCGCCGAACGCAGTGGGCGAGGATGTCGGCATGCGAACTGGCGCCGCAGAAACCGGCGCTGCGGAGGCCATCGGCGCGGCCGGCACGCTGCGCGCAGCGCCGCCGCCGCCGTTCACGACCGGCGAGCCGCCGCCGTTCTGCTCCAGCATCCTGATCGCCTCGTCCGGCGTCGGCAGGTCGGCGACATAGGCGATGCGCACCAGCACCATCTCGGCGGCCGCGGCGGGGCGCGTTGCGGCCTGCACCTCGGTGATGCCCTTGAGCAGCATCTGCCACATCCGCGACAGCACGCGCATCGAGATCTTCGAGGCGAACTCGCGCGCACGCACCCGCTCGGTCTCGCCATAGGCAACGTTGTCGGCGGTCGCCGGCACGATCTTCACGCGGGTGACGAAGTTGACGAACTCGGCGAGGTCCGAGAGCACGACGATGGGATCGGCGCCGACGTCGTACTGGTCGCGGAATTCCTTGAAGGCGGCCGCGATGTCGCCGCGCGCCAGCGAATCGAAGAGATCGATGACGCGGGTGCGGTCGGCGAGCCCCAGCATCTGCCTGACCGCATCGGCCTTCACGGCGCCGGCCGCATGCGCGATCGCCTGGTCGAGCAGCGACAGAGAGTCGCGCACCGAGCCCTCGGCGGCGCGCGCGATGATGCCGAGCGCCTCGGGCTCGATCTCGACGCTTTCCTTCGCCGCGATGTTGGCGAGGTGCTTCATCAGCACGTCGGCCTCGACGCGGCGCAGGTCAAAACGCTGGCAGCGCGACAGCACGGTGACCGGAACCTTGCGGATCTCGGTGGTCGCGAACACGAACTTGGCGTGCTCCGGCGGTTCCTCCAGCGTCTTCAGGAAGGCGTTGAACGCCGCCGTCGACAGCATGTGGACTTCGTCGATGATGTAGACCTTGTAGCGGGCGCTCGCCGGCGCATAGCGCACGCTGTCATTGATCTGGCGAACGTCGTCGACGCCGGTATGCGAGGCCGCGTCCATCTCCAGCACGTCCATGTGCCGGCTTTCCATGATCGCCTGGCAATGCACGCCGAGGGTCGGCATGTGGATGGTCGGCCCCTTCACCGAGCCGTCCGGCATCTCGTAGTTGAGCGCACGGGCCAGGATACGCGCGGTGGTGGTCTTGCCGACGCCACGGACGCCGGTGAGGATCCAGGCCTGCGGAATACGTCCGGTCTCAAACGCGTTGGAGACGGTGCGGACCACGGCCTCCTGGCCGATCAAATCGTCGAAACTGGAGGGGCGATATTTGCGCGCCAGGACCCGATAGGGCGTGCCCGGCTGGGCACCGAGGGCAAAGCCGGCCTGGCTGGCGCTATCGGAACTCTCGGGGGCGCCAGCGTCGGTCATCAGTCGATCCGCAATGAAATGTCTGTTGGCCGGCTTTTGCGGAAAGGAGCGCGCTGGCGGCAAGCCCGCCGGCGCAATTTGCTCGAAAAAACAGGTAGGAGACTGACGAGCGACCCGATCCGGACCTCGTTAGGGCTGCTTCCTTCCGGACCTGACCCGGTTGGCGAGTGGCTCGTCCACCGCCAATCTCCCGATCCCTATTTGGGGCCAAAAGGACGGGAAAGCAAGCGGGTATCAGCCCGAACCACTTGATCTTGCCCAGCATCCGGGCAATTCCCCGGTCTGCCCAGCCGATAGGCTGTGCTTTCACTGCCAAGGCCAGCTTGGTAAGAACGCTGCCGGAACTCCACCCAACCAGAAAAGCGATTGATCCCAATGGTTACACGTCGTGATGTTGCATCGATTGTCGGCCTTGGCGCGATGACCGCAGCCGCGCTGGCCTCGCCGGCGGTGGCGCAGACGGCGGCCGACCCGAACGAATCGACCTTCGCCCGCATCCGCCGCACCAAGAAGATGCGGATCGGCGCCGTCGGCGGCGGCGCGCCCTATTACATGAAGGACCTCGCCAGCGGCCAGTGGAAGGGCTTTTACATCGACATTGCGAAAGGCCTCGCCGACGACATGGAGGCCGAGCTCGAGATCACCGAAACCACCTGGGGCAATTCGGTGCTCGACCTGCAGTCCAACAAGATCGACATTTTCTTCGGCCTCAACCCGACGCCGAAGCGCGCGCTGGTGGTCGACTTCTCGGTGCCGGTCTTCAACAACGCCTTCGGCATCCTCTGCAAGAAGGACTTCAAGCCGAAGAGCTGGGCCGAGCTGAACTCGCCCGACGTCAAGATCGCCGTCGACCAGGGCTCCTCGCACGACCAGGTCGTCAGCCGCCTGACGCCGAAGGCGCAGATCTCGCGGCTCAAGACCGCCGATGACGCCACCGCCGCGCTGCAGACCGGCCGCGTCGACGCGCAGTGCCTGATCACCATGCTGTCGCTGACCGTGCTGAAGAAGAACCCCTCGCTCGGCCAGTTCGTGCTGCCGACGCCGATCTTCGCGACGACGTCGAATGCCGGCTTCCGCCGCGAGACCGACAAGACCTTCCGCGACTACGTCAACACCTGGATCGACTTCAACAAGGGCCTCGGCTTCATCCGCAACGCGATCATCACCAACATGGAGCTGGTGGGCGTGACCGAGGCGGACATTCCGCCGGGCGTTTCGCTGTAAGTTTCCACTTTCGTCATTCCGGGGCTCGCAAAGCGAGAACCCGGAATCTCGAGGTAGTTCGATGCTTCGCATCGCCCCGGAACGACGATGCCAGCGGCCAAGGCATACGACGAGTAAAACACACGCATGTATCAGTGGGACTTCGGCATCCTCTGGAGCTATCGCTGGCTCTTTCTCAACGGGCTTGGCGTCACCGTCGGCTTCACTGTGATCATCGTGGTGTGCGGATTGCTGTTCGGCCTGCTCGGGGCGTTCGGCACCCTGTCGCGGTTCAAGGCGCTGCGTCTTCTCGCGCTCACCTTCATCGAGGCGTTCCGCTGCACGCCGATCCTGGTGCAGCTGATCTGGTTCTATTACGCGCTGCCGATTCTCGCCGGCGTCGAGATGACGCCGATCACGGCCTCGGCGCTGGCGCTCTCGCTCTATGGCGGCTCGTTCTATTCGGAGATCATCCGCGGCGGCATCATCTCGATCGACCGCGGGCAGTCGGAAGCCGGCGCCGCGCTCGGCATGACGCCGCTCCAGACCATGCGGCGCATCGTGCTGCCGCAGGCGATCAAGCGCATGATCCCGGCGCTGATGAACCAGTCGATCATCCAGTTCAAGAACACCTCGCTGGTCTCGGTGCTGGCAGTGCCGGACCTCGTCTACCAGAGCCAGGTCGCGGCCCATGACAGCTACCGGCCGCTCGAGACCTACACTGCGGTCGCGGTCGCCTATGCGGCGATCCTGATCCCGCTCACCATCCTCGTCCGCCGCGGCGAGAAGCGATTGGCGGTCAGCGAATGAGCGAGACGTCAAAAATCGAAATCCGCGGCCTGCGCAAAAGCTTCGGCAGCAACGAGGTCCTGAAGAACATCAATCTCGACGTCGCCAAGGGCGGCGTGGTGGCGCTGATCGGCCCGTCGGGCTCGGGCAAGTCGACGCTGCTTCGCTGCATCAACCTGCTGGTCGTGCCCGATGGCGGCAGCGTGCGCGTCGGCGACACGCGCTTTGCCTTCGGCGATGGCGCAAGACTTCCTGATGTGAAGACGCTGGCAAGGTTCCGCGCCACCACCGGCATGGTGTTCCAGCATTTCAACCTGTTCCCGCACATGACGACGCTGCAGAACGTGATGGAGGGACCGGTCACGGTGCGGCGCATGGCCAAGGCGGACGCCGAGAAGCTCGCCCGTGCGCAGCTCGCCAAGGTGGGCCTTGCGGAAAAGGCCGACCAGTATCCGGCGACGCTGTCCGGCGGCCAGAAGCAACGCGTCGCGATCGCGCGCGCGCTCGCGATGGAGCCTGATGTCATGCTGTTCGACGAGGCGACCTCGGCGCTCGACCCCGAGCTCGTCGGCGAGGTGCTGAACGTGATCCAGCAACTGGCCTCCGAAGGCATGACGATGGTGATCGTGACCCATGAGATCGCCTTTGCCCGCGAGGTTGCCGACCGTCTCATCTTCATGCGCGACGGCGTCGTGGTCGAGGAAGGTCCAGCGCGACAGGTGATCGACAATCCGCAGGAAGCCGCCACGCGCGCCTTCCTCAGCCATTTCCACCGCACCGGCGCGCTGCCGCCGGCCACCACAGCACAGTGATGCCCGATATCGATCGCGTCTATCTCGTCACCGGCGCTGCCAGCGGCATCGGCCGCGCCACCGCAAAACTGCTCGCGGCGCCCGGCACCGCGCTTCTGCTGCACACGCGCTCCAACGCGGCCGGCCTCGACGCGACCGCGGCGGAGACTCAAGCGCAAGGCGCTGGGGTCGCAAAATGCCTCGGCGATCTTGCCGAGGAAGCAGCCGTCACCGACGCCATCGCGGCCACGCAAACCGCGTTCGGCCGGCTCGACGGATTGATTTTGGTCGGCGGCCATGCCCGCCGCGGCAGCGCGATCGGCACGCCGGCGGATCAATTCCGGCAGGCGATGGACGAATCGGCGCTGGCCTTCACGCGTCTCATTGACGTCGCGCTGCCGCTGCTACGCGCGGGGCGCGATGCGCGGATCGTGGCGGTGTCGTCCTTCGTCGCGCATGCGATCCGGCCCGAGTTTGCGCCGTTCGCGGCGACGGCTGCGAGCCGTTCCGCTCTGGAAGCACTGGTGCGGCTCACCGCGATGGAACTCGCGAAAGACGGCATCACCGTCAACGCGGTTTCGCCCGGTCTCATCGTCAAGGACAAGCCGAGCGAGAGCCGACTGTCGCCCGAGCAGATCGCCGCGACCGAAGCGCTGATCCCGATGGGCCGCCGCGGGCGGCCCGAGGAGGTCGCAGAAATCATCGCCTTCCTGGCGTCGCCGAAGGCGTCCTACGTCACCGGCCAGGTCTGGCACGTCAACGGAGGCCTGACATGACCGAAGCAACCGTCGAACGTCTCAGGCTGTTCCTGATCGAGAGCCCGATCAAGATGGCGCGCCTGCAGGGCGTCGGCAACGTCAAGGGCACGGTGAAGCGTGTGCTGATCGAGCTGACGTCGAGCGACGGCGTGGTCGGTTGGGGTGAGGCGGCGCCATGGGAGGTGTTCACGGGAACGCCGGAGGCCGCATTCTCCGCGCTTGATATCTATCTGCGCCCCATCGTGCTCGGCAAACCGGTGCGCCGCATCCGCGCTCTGATGGCCGAGCTCGACCGCGCGCTGGTCGGCCATGCCGAGGCCAAGGTCGCAATCGAGATGGCGCTGCTCGACATCGTCGGCAAAGCGTCGGGGCTCTCGGTCGCCGACCTGCTCGGCGGCCGCGTGCGCGACACCATCCCGCTGTCGTTCTCAATCGCCGATCCCGATTTCGCCGCCGATCTCGAGCGCATGCGAAAAATGGTTCCGGACGGCAACGTCATCTACAAGGTCAAGACCGGCGTGAAGCCGCATCGCGAGGACCTCGACCACCTCGAAGCGATCCGGAAGGAATTCGGCGACAAGGTCGATTTGCGCGTCGACTACAACCAGGCGCTGGCGCCGTTCGGCGCCATCAAGATCCTGCGCGATGTCGAAGAGTTCGCGCCGACCTTCATCGAGCAGCCGGTGCCGCGAAAATTTCTCGACGTGATGGCGCAGCTCACCGCGGCGCTGGAAACGCCCGTGCTCGCCGACGAAAGCTGCTTCGATCGCCGCGACATGATGGAGGTGGTGCGCCGCGAGGCGGCCGATGCCGTCTCGATCAAGCTGATGAAGGCCGGCGGTCTGTTCGAGGCGCAGGCGATCATGGCGATCGCCGACATCGCCGGCCTGCCCGGCTATGGCGGCACGCTGTGGGAGGGCGGCATTGGCCTAGCCGCGGGCACGCAGCTGATCGCGGCGACACCGGGCATCTCGCTCGGCTGCGAATTCTACATGCCGCACCACGTGCTGACCGAGGACGTGCTGGAGGAGCGCGTCGCCAACCGCGCGGGTCACGTTGTCGTGCCCGATGGGCCCGGCCTCGGCATTCGCGTCAGCGAAGCCTCGATCCGCGCCAATGCGCGGGTGCTGGCGGAGGCGTGAGGCAGCTTAGCCGCCAGCGCCGCCCCAAACTCAGTCGTCGTCCCGGGCAAGCGTCAGCGCAGACCCGGGACCCATAACCACAGGATTGGGTTTGGCGAAGACTCGGAGTTGCCGGCTCGCGAAATAACTACTCCCTGTGGTTATGGGTCCTGGATCAGCGCGCCGCTCTGGACAACGCTACGCGTTGCCAAGAGCTCCGCTTGTCCAGGACGACGACCGCGTATGCAGTGGCGGCGGAGCCCCAACCTTCCCCTCCCCGACTCCGTATCGTATGGTCGGACCCAACCAAGCCCGACCCATCGGGCAAGCCGGAAACGCATATGCCCGAACCCACCTGGTCGCTGCACTCCCGCCTGAAAGAGGACACCATCGACATCGGCGATCTGCCGCTGTCGAAGGTGCTGGTCATCAAGGACGCGCACTATCCCTGGCTGCTGCTGGTGCCGCGGCGTGCTGATGCGGTCGAGATCATCGATCTCGACGAGGTGCAGCAGGCGCAGCTGATGACCGAGATCTCCCGCGTCTCGCGCGCGCTGAAGGAGATCACCAAATGCGACAAGCTCAATGTCGCAGCGCTCGGCAATTTGGTGCCGCAGCTTCACGTCCACGTCATCGCGCGCCGCACCGGCGACGCCGCCTGGCCGCGGCCGGTCTGGGGCGTGATGCCGCCACTGGCGCACGATGCCACCGAAGTGCAGAATTTCATCAGCGCGCTCCGCCGCAAGATCTGGTTGGGTTGAAAGAACAAGAAATGTCAGCATTCAACGCCTTTCCGCTGGGACAGCCGGCCTTCGTCACCAACATCCTCGATCGCGCCGCGCATCTGCGCCGCGACGACGAAAAGCTGTTCGCGATGGAGCAGAAGCCATCCTCGCGCGCCTATGTCGTCTACCGCGACTCGCTGCTGGTGAAGCGCGAGGGCGACAAGGCGCGCGCGCTGCTCTCGATCGACGAGGCGCTGAAATGCGGCGCCAATCCCGGCACGATCTTCCTAGGGTTGCGTGACGGCGCCGCGATGTTCGGCATGGGCCTGTCGCAGGCCGCTGCCGAAAAACTGGTCGGCCGCGAGGACTACACCGTCACCGAATTGCGCGGCATGGCGATGCAGGGCGCGATCCCGCCCGACGAGCTGTCGGCGATCGCGATGGCAAAGTCGATGGTCGGCTGGCACCAGCGCCACGGCTATTGCGCCAATTGCGGCACGCGCAGCGCGATGAAGGAAGGCGGCTGGAAGCGCGAGTGCCCTTCCTGCAAGGCCGAGCATTTTCCGCGGACTGACCCTGTCGTGATCATGCACGTCGCCTCCGGCGACAAATGCCTGCTCGGCCGCCAGAAGCAGTTTCCGCCCGGCATGTATTCGTGCCTTGCCGGCTTCGTCGAGGCCGCCGAGACCATCGAGGACGCGGTGCGCCGCGAGATCCTGGAAGAGTCCGGGATCCGCTGCACCGACGTGCAATATTACATGACCCAGCCGTGGCCCTATCCCTCGTCACTGATGATCGGCTGCAGCGCGCGGGCCGTGAGCGAGGACATCGTCGTCGATCGTTCGGAGCTGGAGGATGCGCGCTGGTTCACGCGCGAGGAGGCGGCCCTGATGCTGACGCGGACGCATCCCGACGGGCTCGCGGGCCCGCATCCCTTCGCCATCGCGCATCATTTACTTGGCCGCTGGGTGCACGACAAGAGCGGCGCCTGAGCTGAGGCCCGCGATGGCCGGGACCGCGCCGCGCATCCTCTGCATCGGCATCCCCGTGCGCGACCTGACCTTTCGGGTCGAGGCCATGCCCGCGCGCGGCAGCAAGGCGAACGCCACGCATCTCGCCGAGATTTGCGGCGGCAACGCGCTCAATGCCGCGATCGCCATCGCACGGCTCGGCGGCCGCGTCTCGTTTGCGGGGCCGATGGGCGATGCGCGGGAGACATCGAGTGGCTTCATCCTCGAACGGATGGCAACTGAAGGCATCGAGACGGCGCATATCGTGCGGATGCCTGATGTGACCACGCCGGTCTCGGCGATCATGATCGAGCCCTCGGGCGAGCGGACGCTCACGATCTATCGCGATCCTGCGTTGTGGACCGTGAAGCTGCCGGACAATGACGCGCTGCTCACCGATTGCCGGGCGCTCCTCGTCGAAAGCCGCTGCGCTTCGTTCTGCGTGGGCCTTTGCACTGAAGCACGCCTGCGCGGCATTCCCGTCATCGTCGGCGTCGATCGTGCGATGTCGTTACAGGACGGCCTGCTCACGGCCGCCTCGCACCTGCTGTTCGCCAGCGACCAGGTGCAGGAGACCGCCGGCATCGCCGATGACGGCGAGGCCTTGAAGCGCCTGGCGAGGCTGACGCCGGCCTTCCTCGCCGCGACCCGCGGTCCGCTCGGCACGATCTGGCTGAACGCGGCGGGCGAGCTCGAGGAGACGCCGGCCTTCGCGGTTCAGGCGGTCGATACGCTGGGCGCCGGCGACGTCTTCCACGGCGCCTTCGCGCTCCGCCTTGCCGAGGGTAAGGGGGTGCCGGAGGCGCTGCGATTCGCCGCGGCCGCCGCAGCACTGAAATGCACCCGCCACGGTGGAGGCATGGCTGCCCCACAACGTGTTGAAGTTGAAGAACTTTTACGGGACAGCCGTTAGAGCAGTTCCACTGTTGCGCCGAGATTATAGGCTTGCGGTGGAAATATTTTCTCTATATCAGGGAAATAAGCCCCTGAAATGGAACAAAGTTCTTCAAATGACTGACCTCGCTGTCCAGCTGCCCGAGACCAGCCGCCGCCTCGATGCCATCGACCGCAAGATTCTGATGGTCCTCCAGGAGGATGCCTCGCTGTCCGTCGCCGAGATCGGCGACCGCGTCGGCCTGTCCTCCACCCCCTGCTGGAAGCGCATCCAGCGCCTCGAGGCCGACGGCGTGATCATCAAGCGGGTGGCCCTGGTCGATCAGAACAAGATCGGGCTCGGCATCTCCGTGTTCGTGTCGGTGGAAAGCTCCGACCATTCCGACGCCTGGCTCAAGAAATTCGCCGAAGCCGTCAGCGCCATGCCCGAGGTGATGGAGTTCTATCGCATGGCCGGCGACGTCGACTACATGCTGCGCGTCGTGGTCGCGGACATGCAGGCCTATGACGTGTTCTACAAGAAGCTGATCGCCGCCGTGCCGCTGAAGAACGTCACCTCGCGCTTCGCGATGGAGAAGATCAAGTCGGTGACGGCGCTGCCGATCCCGGCGGTGGTGGCGGCTTAGCTCTTCTTCACCACACGGAAGCTGTCATCGCCCGGCCTTGACCGGGCGATCCAGTATTCCAGAGACGTCAATCGTATTCGGAAAGGCCGCTGCGTACTGGATGCCCCGCTCCCGTGCGCAATTGCGCACTAGGCGGGGCATGACAGCGGCGTGGTGAACGCCGACTTTCTCAAATCGTCTGATTGTATTCGCCGACTTCGGGATGGGTGCGGAGCACGCTATTCACCATCTCGAACATGTCGTGCATGCGCTGCTCGGAGACCGGGCTCTCGACCACGACCACCAGCTCGGGCTTGTTGGAAGAAGCCCGCACCAGGCCCCAGCTGCCATCTTCCACCGTGACGCGCACGCCGTTGACGGTGACGAGATCGCGGATCGCCTGGCCGCCGATCTTCGCGCCCTTGGCCTGCAGGCCCTCGAAGTGCTTCACGACCTGGTCGATGACGCCGTATTTAGTCTCGTCGGCGCAGTGCGGCGACATGGTCGGCGACGACCAGGTTTTTGGCAGCGCGTTCTTCAAATCGGCCATCGACTTGCCGGGCGCGCGGTCGAGCATGTCGCAGATCGCGATCGCCGACACCAGGCCGTCGTCATAGCCGCGCCCATAGGGCTTGTTGAAGAAGAAGTGGCCGGACTTCTCGAAGCCGGCGAGCGCGCCGGTCTCGTGGGTGCGGCGCTTCATGTAGGAATGACCGGTCTTCCAATAGGCGGTCCTGGCGCCCTGCTTCTGCAGCACCGGATCGGTGATGAACAGGCCCGTCGATTTGACGTCGACGATGAACTGCGCGTCCTTGTGGATCGCCGACATGTCGCGCGCCAGCATCACGCCGACCTTGTCGGCAAAGATCTCCTCGCCGGTGTTGTCGACGACGCCGCAGCGATCGCCGTCGCCGTCGAAGCCGAGGCCGACATCGGCCTTGTGATGCAGCACCGCGTCGCGGATCGCGTGCAGCATCTCCATGTCTTCCGGATTCGGATTGTATTTCGGGAAGGTGTGATCGAGCTCGGTGTCGAGCGGAATCACCTCGCAGCCGATCGCCTCCAGCACCTGCGGCGCGAACGCGCCGGCGGTGCCGTTGCCGCAGGCCGCGACGACCTTGAGCTTGCGCGTCAGCTTCGGACGGCTGGTGAGATCGGCGATGTAGCGCGCCGGGTAATTCTCGTGGAACTGGTAGGAGCCGCCCGCCTTGTTCTTGAACTCGGCGTTGAGGACGATCTCCTTCAGCCGCGTCATCTCGTCGGGACCGAAGGTCAGCGGACGGTTGGCGCCCATCTTCACGCCGGTCCAGCCATTGTCGTTGTGCGAGGCGGTGACCATGGCGCAGCAGGGCACGTCGAGGTCGAACTGCGCGAAATAGGCCATCGGCGTCACCGCAAGCCCGATGTCGTGCACCTTGCAGCCGGCCGCCATCAGGCCGGAAATCAGCGCGTATTTGATCGAGGCCGAGTAGCCGCGGAAATCGTGGCCGGTGACGATCTCCTGTTTGACGCCGAGCTCGGCAATCAGCGCGCCCAGCCCCATGCCGAGCGCCTGGATTCCCATCAGGTTGATTTCCTTCTGGAACAGCCAGCGCGCGTCGTACTCGCGAAAGCCCGTCGGTTTCACCATCGGCTCGGATTCGAAGGCGTAGGTGTTGGGCAGCAAGACGGATTTCGGCTTGGGAAACATTGAGCGGTTCTCGTGGAAAGGGCAGGATTTGACGCAGCCTTAGCGAATGCCGGGCCGCAGCGGAAGGCGGGAATGGCAGCTTATGGCTTATAATTGCGGCAGTTTGGTAACGGGAAAGCGCTGCCCCGCGCGAAACTTCCGCGAGCGCCGTCCAAAAAATAGTGCGAACGACCGTTCGTCAGCGCGAGCTCTTGAAGCCGCTTATTGCTCCAGCACCATCTGGCCGTTGGCGTATTCGAAGCGCTTGAGGCGGGACAAGAAGGAGAGGCCGAGCAGGTTCTCGGACAGCGCCTCGTCGGGCAGCACCATGGCGTCGACGTCACGGACGATGAGGCCGCCAACATCGAGCATGGCGATGCGGGTGCGCGCGGCCTTGATGGTGCCGTTGGCGGTCGAGACGGCGGCGTTGTAGTCGCTGCGCGAGGGGCGGAGACCGAAGCGGGCGGCCGAGGTCTCGTTCAGCGCAACCACGGACGCGCCGGTGTCGACCATGAAGCCGATGCGCTGGCCATCGATCCGGCCCTCGGTCTGGAAATGACCGCGGCCGTCGCGGGAAATGGCGAGGCTGCGGCCGCCGGCCGGCGTGGCCGCCGCAACCGCGACCATCGTGCGCGGCACCGCGGTGGCCGACGCAGAGCTCATCTTGTCCGCCATCTGCGCCATGAAGGTGCCGAGGCCGATCATGATGGCCGCGAAGATCATTATGTTACGCATCACACCGCTTCCGAGCCGGAAAGCCCGATTTCACCACGCGACACGCCCGGCCGCGAGCGAAGCCGCGGTCAGGGCGCTGCTATTTTGACGAAAAGGATGAGCGAACGGTTAATGGGCCTTCACGTGCCGCGCGGCTTTGCCCGCCGTGTCGGCAGGGCACTTGCCGGATCGTCCGGCCAGGGATGGCGCGGATAACGGCCGCGCAGATCGGAGCGTACCGCGGCGTAGCTGCCGCGCCAGAAACCTGGCAGATCGCGCGTCACCTGCACCGGGCGTTGCGCCGGCGACAGCAATTCCAGCACCAGCGGCACCTTGCCGGCCGCAATCGAGGGATGGGTGTTGAGGCCGAACAGTTCCTGGAGCCGCACCGCGATGGTCGGCCCCTGCTCGGCCTCGTAGTCGATCGCGAGCACGCTGCCGGTCGGCGCCTCGAAATGGGTCGGCGCCTCGCGATCGAGCCGCGCGCGCATCTCCCAAGGCAGCAGCGCCATCAGCGCGTCGGAGAGATCGCCGGGGGAGATGTCCTTCAGCGCGATCTTGTCGTAGAGCGCCGGCACCAGCCAATCGTCGCGCCGCGCGATCAGCCCGTCGTCCGTGAGATCCGGCCAGCTATCGCCCTCGGCCTTGCGCAGGAACATCACGCGGTCGCGCCATTGCTTGGCGGCCTTCGACCAGGGCAGCCGGTCGAAGCCGGCGGCGATCAGGCCATCGGCAAAAATCCGCGCGGTGTCCTCCGAGGGCGACACGGCCAATGTGGCCTCGGAGAGCGTGATCGCATGCAGCGCGCGCTTGCGCCGCGCGCGCAGCGCCATCGCGCCACGATCGAACGAGATCTCGTCGACGGTCTCGATGTGCTCGGCGAAATGTCGCTCGATGTCATCCTGCGTGATTTGGGCTGCGAGCAGGATACGTCCGCTCGCGGCCGTTCCCGTCATCTCGCCGATTGCAATGTAGGGCGCGCGGGCGAGCGAGGAGGTTTGATCGACGGCGGCGCCGCGGCCGTTGGCCAGCACAAAACTGCCATTGCCGCGATTGCGCGCGACGCGGTCCGGGAAGGCATAGGCGAGCATCAGTCCGGTGGAGAGATCGTCCTCAGCGGTCACGGCCTTTTCTGATGCCGCCACCTGCGAGGCCCAGCGCCGCGCCAGATCGCGCGCGCTCGCCGCGCGTGGCGAGCGATCGCGGCGGAACTGGTCGCGGCGGTGCTCGAGATCGACACTGTCGCCGCCAAGCCCGCGCTCGGTGATGATGGCGGCAATCTCCGCGGCGGCTTCGCCCTCGCCGGCACGATGCGAATCCACGATCATGCGCGCCAGCCGCGGCGGCAGCGCCAGCGCGCGCAGGCTTTTTCCTTCCGCGGTGATACGGCCATCGCCGTCGAGTGCGTTGAGCTCGCTGAGAAGGCTCTTGGCTTCCTTCCAGGCCGGCTGCGGCGGCGGATCGAGGAACGACAGCGCAGAGGGATCAGCAACGCCCCATTGCGCGAGATCGAGCACCAGCGAGGACAGGTCCGCGCTGAGGATTTCCGGCTGGGTGTAGGGCGCGAGCGAGGCGGTCTGCGGCTCGTCCCAGAGCCGGTAGCAGACACCGGGCTCGGTGCGGCCGGCGCGGCCGCGGCGCTGGTCCACCGCTGCACGCGCGGCGCGCACGGTCTCGAGCCGCGTCAGGCCGATATCGGGCTCATAGCGCGGCACGCGGGCGAGACCGGAATCGACCACGATGCGCACGCCTTCGATGGTCAGCGAGGTCTCCGCGATCGAGGTCGCCAGCACCACTTTTCGCGAGCCCTTCGGCGCCGGCGCGATGGCGCGATCCTGCACGGCGGCGTCGAGCGCGCCGAACAATGGCACGATTTCGATGCTGGCATCCTGCACGCGCTCGGTCAGAAAATTCTGGGTGCGGCGGATTTCGGCGGCGCCCGGCAGGAACGCCAGCACCGAGCCACTGTCCGCGCGCAGCGCAGACGCAATCGCATCCGCCATCTGCCGCTCGATCGGCGCGTCCGCCTTGCGGCCGAGATAACGCGTCTCGACCGGAAAGGCGCGGCCCTCGCTCTCGACGACGGGCGCTTCACCGAGCAGTCTTGCGACACGGGCACCGTCGAGCGTCGCCGACATCACGAGGATACGTAGATCCTCGCGCAGGCCGGTCTGCGCGTCGCGCGCCAGCGCAAGGCCCATGTCGGCATCGAGCGAGCGCTCATGGAATTCGTCGAACAGGATCGCGGCAATGCCGGAAAGTTCGGGGTCGTCGAGGATCTGGCGGGTGAAGATACCTTCGGTCACGACCTCGATGCGCGTCGCGCGCGAGATCTTCGAGCCGAAGCGGACGCGATAGCCGACGGTTTCGCCGGCGCGCTCGCCAAGCGATTTGGCCATGCGGTCGGCGCTGGCCCGTGCCGCGATACGTCGCGGCTCCAGCACGATGATCTTCTTGCCGTTGGCCCAGGGCGCATCGAGCAGCGCCAGCGGCACGCGCGTGGTCTTGCCGGCGCCGGGCGGGGCTACCAGAACGGCCGCGTTATGCGCCTCCAGCGTGCGCGAGAGGTCGTCGAGCACGGCGTCGATCGGGAGGGGCGTGTCGAAGTTGCGGGGCAAGGTCTCGGTCCGTCATCACCGCCCTGTGCGCAGACGCGCACCGGGCGAATGATCCAGTAAACTCAGATCCCGATCATCACGAAGATCGGGATTACTGGATACCCCGCCTTCGCGGGGTATGACAATCGTATGTAACAATCAGCCCTGGACTGGCGGCCGGCCGACGCTCTCGTAGGTGAAGCCGGCGGCGCGCATGTCGTCGGGGCTATAGATGTTGCGGAGATCGACGACGACGGGCTGCGTCATGGTCGCCTTCAGCCGGTCGAGATCGAGGCCGCGGAACTGCACCCATTCGGTGACGACGACCAGCGCATCGGCTCCTTCAGCGCAGGAATAGGCATCCTCGCAATAGGTGATGCTGGGCAGTTCGCCCTTGGCCTGCTCCATGCCGACCGGATCGAACGCCCGCACCTTGGCGCCCATGTCGATCAGGCCCGTGACGAGCGGGATCGACGGCGCATCGCGCATGTCGTCGGTATCCGGCTTGAAGGTGAGACCAAGCACCGCGATGGTCTTGCCGCGCAGCGAGCCGCCGAGCGCCTGGCTGACTTTGCGCGCCATCGCGCGCTTGCGGTTCTCGTTGACCGCCAGCACGGATTCGACGATGCGCAAGGACACGTCATAGTCCTGCGCGATCTTGATCAGCGCCTTGGTATCCTTCGGAAAGCACGAGCCGCCGAAGCCGGGACCGGCATGCAGGAACTTGGTGCCGATGCGGTTGTCCAGGCCAATGCCGCGCGCGACCTCCTGCACGTTGGCGCCGACTTTTTCGGAGAGGTCCGCGATCTCGT
>NZ_JAVAYM010000004.1:0-352926 GCF_054185205.1 Bradyrhizobium sp. 14AA
CTGCGCGGAACCGCTTGACCCATTTGGCAACGGTCTTCGGCGTCGTGTTGAATTGGAAAGCCGCGTCGGCCTGGCTCAGCCCGCCCTCGACCACGCTTCGGACCATCGCCTCTCGACCTTTAGGCGTTAAAGGCGCATTCTTGTGGACGTTCATCTGGTCTCTCCTTGGAACACTGAAGCTTCGCAACCTCAGCTTCCTCGGTTCAGACCAGATGGACAACCTCCTGAGAGACCACAACTAGGCCGGGACGACAAAGGTCACTGCCCGTGCTCGGTCAGCACCTTGTCGCAGCCCTTGCTCAGCCGCGTGCGGTTCTGCTTCAGGCAGGCGAGCACGGCCTGATCACCATTGTTCATCACGGGACGGCAGAAGCGCGTGACGTCGCGCGCGCAGGCATCGTGGCCGGGCTGCTGTTGCGCCGACGCGCTCGATGCGCACAGGAGCAAAGGAAAAATGAAAAGAAATCTGGTCATCGCTTAATGCCTCTACCCTTGAGATGTGCGGGCGAAGCTAGTGCGACGATCCCGGAGCCGCAACGGCTTTATTGTCTGGCGATCAGCGCCGCGTGGCCCCGGCTTGACGCCGGGGCACATCGCGAGGGGAGCTAACCGACGCAACGCTCGTGGTTGCGCGTGCTTACTGACTGTCCTGGGCGTCAGCGACCTTGCGTGAGGCGCCCTTGGCGAGGTCCTTGTCCATCACGGCGCGGCAACCGGCGCTCAGATCCGAGCGATGCTTCATCATGCACGCGGTGATCTTCGGAATGTTCGGGATTTCCGACGAGCACAGGCGGAAGGCATCGCCGGTGCACTGCTGCTGCGCTTCGGCCGAGAAGGCGAAGCTCGAGGTCGTCGAGACGATCGAGACGATCGAGACGATGGCGGCAAAGCCCAGTGCCAGGCCGGTGTCGCGGATCTTGCTACTCAGGGACTTGGCAGTGAACGACTTGGTCATTTGAAGCTCCCATTGGCACCGCCGTGGCGGGCCCGTTGTTAATGGGAACTACGATGCTCCAGCAAAACAGTTTCCACTGTGATGACGGTCACGGGAGCCCCACCCTCTGTGACTTCGGTCACTTTGGCGCACCTCGCTGAAATTCCACCGCATCCGCTGTCGTGTTGGTGTCACGTTAACTGTTCCTTCGCATTAATGGCTCGTCGCGCGGGGGATTCCGCCGGTTTGGTTGCGTAATTGGAAAGAGTAGCGATGCGTAATGCGTTGGGCCTGATGCTGGCCAGTGTAGTTGCGGCGGTCGTGATCGCCGCCGGCGGTTGGTTTTATTATTCCATGAGCGCCGATCAGGGTGCTCCCAAGACAGTTGCCGCCCGTGCCGCCGATCAATTGCCGGCACAGGCGAAAATCGCCGCCAGGGACGACGTCGCGACCACCGCGACGATCGCGGCGAAGCCAACGGCAGTTGCCCAGGCACCCGCGCCTGCGCCCGCTCCGGTCGCGCCAGTTCAGCCGAAGCAGGCCTGCGCCAATCCGAACGCTTTGGGCGTCGCCCGCGTGGTCGAGATCGACACCACCGGCGGCCCCGGCTTCGGCTTCGATCACTTCAAGCAGTTCGACTTCCTCACCGAGAAGGAGGTCGTGCTGACCTTCGACGACGGTCCGTGGCCGAACAACACGCCCGCCGTGCTCAAGGCGCTCGCGGACGAATGCACCAAGGGCCTGTTCTTCTCGGTCGGCAAGCATGCGACCTATCATCCGGAGATTCTGCGCCAGGTGCTGGCACAGGGCCACACCGTCGGCACGCACACCTGGTCTCACGTCAATCTGAACGGCAAGAAGATGACGGAGAGCCAAGCCAAGGATGAGGTCGAGAAGGGCTTTAGCGCGGTGAAATACGCGCTCGGCACCAATCCGGCGCCGTTCTTCCGCTTCCCGCAGCTTCAGCACAATCCGGCGATCGTGAATTATTTCGGCACCCGCAACGTCGCGATGTTCTCGACCGACATCGACTCCTTCGACTTCAGGAAGGGCGCGACGCCGGAGAAGATCGTCGAGACCGTGATGACCAGGCTCGACAAGCTCGGCAAGGGCATCATCCTGATGCATGACTTCCAGAAGCACACCGGCGAAGCACTGCCGACGCTGCTCGCGCGCCTGAAGGCCGGCGGCTACAAGGTCGTCCAGATGAAGGCCAAGACGACGCTTCAGACGCTGCCGGAATATGACGAGGCGCTGATGAAGGATCTCAAGGTGCCGACCGCTGCGACGAACGCGCGCCCGATCTCGAGCGTGGTGCAGACGGTTTCGCAGTAAGCGCGAACCAGCAGCGCTCCTCAATACACGCATGGCCGGGCTCTTGCCCGGCCATTTGCTTTGCAGCTCACCAGTAGATGCCGTGGCGATGCAGCTCGCTGACGATGCGGCGTTCGGTCCAGCGCTTCGGCTTCGGCTTGTCCGCCTTGGCCGTCGTCCTGGTGGTGGACTTGGTCGTCACCGGCGCTGACGATGTGGAGGCAACGACAGGGGTGGTCGCCACGGGCGCAGGGGCTGCGACCGCCGGCGGACGATCAACATATTTCGGAGCGTCGGTGACGGGAGCTGCCTCGCTCACCTGCGTCGCGGCGGTGGCGGTTGTGATGGCTGGCGGAGTGGCTGCGTGCTCGCTCGCCGCGGACAGCGAAAGGCTGCGGGAGCCGCCAGCCTGAGCCGATGCAGAAACCAGCACCATGGCGGCAACCAGAATGATCTTGCGCATGTGAAATCTCCCCGTATTGGCGTGACGGGGAGACTACGGAAGGCGGACCTGGGGTTCTGTGATCGCGATCACCCAGCCTGCCGTGCGATCGTGAACCGTGCGCCCATGCGGATGCACAGGTCAAAAACGCCGGGCTTGCGAGGATCGGATGAACCGGGGTGCTGGTGCCGCAAGAGGGATTCGAACCCCCGACCCCGTCATTACGAATGACGTGCTCTACCAACTGAGCTATTGCGGCAAACCCTGCCGGGACCGAGCAATGCCGGCCCCGATACGCGCTCCTGATATCGGGCATGGCCCGAATTGGCAAGGACAAGCCGGGTCCGAAATGCGCTTCACGCGCCCCAGCGGGACCAGAATCCGCGCCAGCCACCAGCCTGGGCTTTGGGCGTGCCGATTTGTTCCGCAAATTCATCGCTGGGGCCCTCGTCATCGATCCCGGGATCGTCAGGCGCGCGGACGATCGGGATGACGGCGGGGATCGGGGCCGGTTTGCCGAGGTCGGCGCGGGCCCGGAACACCGGCGTTGCCGCCGGCGGCGTTGATTCGGCAGGCTCGGGGGCCGGTTTGACCGGTTCGGCGGCCGTGGCCGCGGGCTCTTCCAGGGCAGCCGGGGGTGAATTGTCCTGTGCGGCGGGCGCGGGAGCGGGCGCCGTCACGGCCGGTTCCACCGGGCTCTCGCTCGGGCTTACCGTCACCCGCTTCGGCGGCGGGGCGGCCAGCATGGCTTCCTCGAACGCCGAGGATTCGATCGTGGCACCCCTGCCGGACGGCAGGCTCGCAACCGGCGTCTGCCACTGGAAGGCGTCGAGGCGGCCGGTGACCGGGGACACCGGCCGCCAGCGGTCGCTGACATAGCCGTCCGCGGTCCAGGCGGGATCGTGGCGGGCGCGCACTGCGCGCAAGGTCCAGGCACGGGCCCGGCCGCTATCGCCATGCTCGGCGCGCTCGATCTCGGCCATCAGCAGCGCGACGCGCTGGGTCGGGTCGTTGACGTAAGGCGCGAGCACCTCGCGCGCGCGGGTGAACTCGGAGGCATCGATCGCGGCGCGCGCGATCGCGAGCTGGCCTTCGACATGGCCGGGCTTGTCTGCAGACGTCTTGGCGGCGAGCGTCTCGACCCGCTGCAGGCGCTGCCGCGCGGAATCGCCGAGCTTCACGTGGGCATAGGCGTCGGCTAGATCGGGATGCGGATTGGCGAGCCAGGCGGCTTCCACCAGCTTCATGGCCCGGCGCACCTGATGCGCCTCGCTCTCGAACTTCGCGGCGAGCACCGCGGCGGGGACCAGCGTCGGCGCGAGCTTGATCGCGTCCATCACGCTCTCGCGCGCGACGTCGCGGTCCATCTTTTCCAATTCCAGCGCGCGTGCCGTGAGCAGCACGCCGCGCTGCCGGCGATGGGCCCGCTTGTCGATCAGTCCGGTGGACAGATTCGAATCGAGGATCGCGAGCGCACCGCTCCAGTCGCCGCGTGCGCAGCGGAAGCCGAGCACCGCGTGGGAAGCCCAGGTCGAGGACGGCGACAGCTTGATCGCTTCCTCCGCGATCATCACGGCGCCGACCGCATCGTCGGCGCGCTGCGCCTCGATGAACAGGCCGCGCAGGCCAAGCAGGCGCGTATCCTCGCGCTCGGCCATGGCGCGGAAGACGCGCTGTGCTTCGTCGCGATTGCCGTCGAGCTGCGCCGATTGCGCATGCAGGAGAAGCGCCAGCGGATCGTTCGGCGCATGCCGCCGCGCCGCTTCCGCGTGCCGCCGGGCGAGCGCGGTGTCGCCATGGCCGATCGCGAGCAGGCCATGGGTGATGGCGTGGCGGCCCCGCGCGTGGCGCTTTTCGTGCCGGCGGCGGCGCAGACGTCCCGGCGTTCGCCAGATCGTCGTCACGATGCTCCAGAGCACGACGATCGCTACCGCGAATATGCCGAGGCCGAGCACGAACACCGGAATGGTCGGCGAGGCCCGAAAACCGCCCCAGGTCATCACGACCTCGCCGGGCTGGTCGGCAACCCAGGCCGCGCCGGCGCCCACGAGCGCGATCAGAACGAGGAAGAGGACGATCCGAAGCATGGCGATCCCTATACGCGCGGATTGTTGCGCGAATCTTATTGAGCAGGCTTGACCGGAGCCGACTTGGCGAGATCCGCCATGGCATCATCTGCGAATTTGCGGGACGCGGCGAGCGCGGCGTCGCGGGCATCGGCCTTGTCGAGCCAGGCCTGCGCCGGTGCGCGATCGGCCTCGGGCAGCGTCTTCAGCTCGCGCCGCGCCTCCGCGAAATCGTTGCGCAGCGCCGCCGCCGTCACCCGCGCGACGATGGCGCCGCGATCATTGCCGACGCCGTCGGTGCGTTCGATGCGGACGAGTTTCGACGCACCGGCCTGGAGACGCTCGACGATGCCGGTGCCGCTGGTCTGGGCTTCCGCCGGCGGCGACAGTTTCGGCACGATGTTGAGGAGCTCGCGGCTCAGCGCGACCGGCGTCGGGATGCCTGACGATGCAAAGGTGTCGAGCGGCTTCAGCGTCTCGGGCTTTGCTGCCAGCGACCGCGCTGCGGCCAGTTGCGATTCGTAGGCGTCGCCGTGGCGAACGGCGACGTCGAGCAGAGCAGCCGCCACCACATGGCGCAGCGGCTTGTCGTCCATTGCCTTGTTGTCGGCGATCTTCTCGCCCCGCTGCGCGAGCTCGGCACGTTCGGTCTTGCTGGCGCGCTCGAGCTGGGCGATGCGCTCGCTGAGAGCAGCAAGATCAGGTGCGGCAGCGCGCGGCGCCGATTTCGCATCGTTCAACGCGCTCGCGGTCTTGTCGGACTGCGCGCGCAGATTGGCGATATCACTACGCAGACCGCTGGCGGATTTCTCCAGCTCGTCGATCCGTGCCGCCATGGCCGGATCGGCAGCGGGCTTGCCCGCCCTGGCTTCGACAGCTGCGACACGTCCGCTCAACGCATCGACCGTCGCGCTCGTCACCTGCGGTGCGGCCGGCGGCGCCTGCACCGCGGGCCAGCCCAGCATCCAGCCGACCGCGATCACGATCGCCGCTGCGACGGCGCCGGACAACGGAGCGATCACCCAGGGCGATACGGGCGCGGGTGCAACAGGCTTCTCCTCGGCGGGCTCGTGCCGGGGCCCGGCCTTGGCCTCTTCCCCCTTGACCTCATCCGACTTGGCCTCATCCGACTTGGCCTCTTCGAAATTGGCTTGCCCGTGCGCAACCTGGTCCGATGCCGGCGGAGCCTCGGGCTCGGCAGCCGTGTCCTGCGCCTGGGTCGAGACTTCGGTCGCCTCGAGGTCGATGGTGGGCGGAGTGCGCTTGGCACGACCGGTGTCGGGAGCCAATCCTGCGTCTTCAGGCTTGTCGTCGGCCATCGTGACGGTTCCTCACACTTACATGCCCTAAATGGACCCGATTGCGTCGGATTCGGCCCGACCTCTTACGCCAAACGGGTGCGCAAAGCACGCTCCAAGGTGTCGAATAAGGCATTTTCGTCCGGCGTCGCAGCCACCAGAACCTGCGACGCACCGGCATCGCGCAGCACGCTGGCGACCGTCTCGGACAGGCAGCATTGCGGAATTGCCAGCGCCGAGATTTCGACGCCCTCGTCTCGCGCCGCATCCAGGAAAGCCCGCGCGCTACGCCGGGAGTAGTGCAGCACCGCCTCGACCCCGTGGGCGGCAAAGCCCTCGCAGACCTCGCGCGGCAGATGCTTGACCGGCGCCATGCGATAGGACGTCTGCGTCACCACGCTAAAGCCCTCCGCGCCGAGCTCGCCGCCAAGATCCCGCGACAGATCCGCGCCGGCGAGATAAAGCAACGTACTCTTTTTCTTCAGCAGCTTGTCGCGCGCGCTCTGCAGCACCTTGTCGCGCAAGGCCGCGGCATCGCCGCCTGCGACGATGACCTCGGCAAAGCCGGCGTCGCGCGCAATCGCCGCAGTATGTTCGCCAACCGCAAAGAGCGGCAGCTCCAGGAGGCCAAGATCCCGCATTTGTGGCCCGACGGCACGGATCGCATTGGCCGACGTGACGATGACGGCACCGTAGCCCGCCTCGCTCTCGTCATGGAAGGCGACCGGCTCGAACTTGAGCACCGGCGCGAGCAGCACAACATGACCCCGGGCACGCAGATTTTCCGCCGTCGCCTCATTGTCGGGATGCGGCCGTGTGACAAGAATGGACATCGCAGGTGTTCCCGAACCAATTGGCGGCGACGCCTCCACGAGGACGGCTGCGCGTGACGATTGCGCAAGCCGACCCCGGAATGCTACCGGACGTACCAGAACTCTGCTTTACGGATGAGCGCAAGGCCGCAAATTGGATAACAATTCGCCAATGCTGGTATTGGGCATCGAAACCACCTGCGACGAGACCGCCGCGGCGGTGATCGAGCGCGCGCCCGACGGCAGCGGCAAGATCCTGTCCAATATCGTGCGGTCGCAGATCGAGGAGCACGCCCGCTTCGGCGGCGTCGTGCCCGAGATCGCCGCGCGTGCCCATGTCGACGTCCTCGACGGGATCATCGACCGCGCCATGCACGAGGCCGGTATCGACTATGCCCAGCTCGACGGCGTCGCAGCCGCGGCGGGACCCGGGCTGATCGGCGGTGTCATCGTCGGGCTCACCACCGCGAAGGCGATCGCGATGGTCCACGACACGCCGCTGGTCGCGGTGAACCATCTGGAGGCGCATGCGCTGACGCCCCGCCTCACCGACGGAATCGAATTCCCGTATTGCCTCTTCCTCGCCTCCGGCGGCCATACCCAGATCGTCGCGGTCACCGGCGTCGGCCAGTATGTGCGGCTCGGCACCACCGTCGACGACGCGATCGGCGAGGCCTTCGACAAGGTCGCGAAGATGCTGGGCCTGCCCTATCCCGGCGGCCCGCAGGTCGAGCGCGCGGCGGCGAATGGCGATGCCACGCGCTTTGCGTTGCCGCGGCCGATGCTGGGACGCCCCGACGCCAATTTCTCGCTGTCGGGATTGAAGACGGCGGTGCGCAACGAGGCGAGCCGGTTAGCCGAGATCACGCCGCAGGATATCAGCGATCTCTGCGCGAGTTTTCAGGCCGCCGTGCTTGATGCGACCGCCGACCGCTTGAGCGTCGGTCTCAGACTCTTCCGCGAACAGTTCGGCGCACCGCGCGCACTCGTCGCCGCCGGCGGCGTCGCCGCCAACCAGGCGATCCGCGGCGCCCTGCATGACGTTGCGCGGCAAGCCGGGACGCAGCTGATCATGCCGCCGCCAGCGCTCTGCACCGACAATGGCGCGATGATCGCCTGGGCCGGCGCCGAACGCCTTGCGCTTGGCCTGACCGACACGATGGAAGCACAGCCTCGCGCACGCTGGCTGCTCGATGCGAACGCGACGGCGCCGGCCGGCTACGGCAAGACGCGGGCGGGCTTCTAACCATGACTACGTTCCATTCCGTCGCGGTGATCGGAGCAGGCGCCTGGGGCACGGCGCTCGCAACCGTGGCGGCACGGGCGGGACGGAACGTCACGCTGTGGGCGCGCAATGCCGAGCATGCCGCGCGGATCGCCGCGACCCGCGATAATCCGCGGCTGCCCGGCGTGCCGCTTGCTCCAGAGATCGTCGTGACGAACGATCTCGCACTCGCTGCGCGCGCCGAGATGCTGCTGATTGCAACGCCGGCACAGCATCTGCGCGGTGCCGTCAACATGCTGGCCTCGCACCTCTCCAAGCCGATTCCGCTCGTGGCGTGCGCCAAAGGCATCGAGCACGGCACCCACAAATTCATGACCGAAATCATCACGGAGGCCGCGCCGCACGCGCAGCCGGCGATCCTGTCGGGCCCGAGCTTTGCCGACGACGTCGCGCGCGGCCTGCCGACTGCGGTGACGCTGGCGGCGAAGGACGAGGCGCTGGCCAGCAGTCTGGTGCAGGCGCTGGGGTCGGCGACGTTCCGGCCCTATCACACGACGGATATCCGCGGCGTCGAGATCGGCGGCGCAGCCAAGAACGTGCTGGCGATCGCCGCGGGCATCGTGGTCGGCCGCAACCTCGGCGCTTCCGCGCTCGCCGCGCTGACCACGCGCGGCTTCAGCGAGCTAGCGCGGCTCGGTCGCGCCTGCGGCGCGCGCGCGGAAACGCTCTCGGGCCTCTCAGGCCTCGGCGACCTCTTGCTGAGCTGCTCGACCGCGCAATCGCGCAATTTTGCGCTCGGGATCGCGCTCGGTCGCGGAGAGGCCGCGCCGGCGGGCAAGCTTGCCGAAGGCGCATTCACCGCGCCGGTGCTGGTCGAGCTCGCGGCCTCGCGAAGCGTCGACATGCCGGTCTCGCAGGCGGTCGCCGCCATCCTGGACGGCAGGTTGACGATCGACGCCGCGATCGAAGGGCTGCTGACACGGCCGTTCAAGGCCGAGGAATGACGACGGCCTGCGCATAGCAGGTAGCACTTCTCCGTCCGTGCACGCTGGTCTAGCCTAGCGGCACACCGCAGGATCCCGGTCCAACAACAACGAAACGGATCCAGGGGAAGAAACGCATGCGCAAACCGCATCACGCGATCGCATCGATCGCCATCATCACACTTGCCGCCATCACCTTACCCACCGCCGCCTACACCCAGGCCGCACCGTCCTACGACGACCTCGCCAAAAGCGAGGCGGCGGCCAATGCCGAAAACGGCAAGCGGGTCGCACCGGTCAAATCGATCGTCAATCCTGCCAATGAGGTCTCCTCCGACATGCAGGCCATGATCGGCGCGCCCTTTCCGCCGCATTTCAATGCGGACCCGAAGACGTCAGCCGACTGGAAAGAGCTGATCGATCGCCGCGCCAAGCTCTCGATCGCCAATGTTCCGGCGATGAAGGAGAAGCTCGGCGTCAAGGTCGAGGAGACGAAGATCGCGGGCGTGCATTGCTTCGTCGTCACGCCGAACAAGATTCCCGCCGAGAACCGGCGACGCCTTCTGGTCCACGTCCATGGCGGCGGCTACGTGTTCGGGCCCGGCGAGGCAGCGTTACCGGAAGCGATCATGATGGCGGGCTTTGGCGGCTTCAAGGTGATCTCGGTCGACTACCGCATGCCGCCCGACTTCCCCTATCCCGCCGCGATGGACGATGCGATGGCGGTGTGGAAGGAGGTCACCAGGGACCACGACGCACGGCGAATGGCGATCTTCGGGACCTCGACGGGCGGCGCGATGACGCTGGCGATGGTGCTGCGGGCCAAGGATGAGAAGCTACAGAGGCCGGCGGCGATCGCGCCGGGCACTCCGTGGTCCGACATCGACAAGGTCGGCGACACCTATGCCAGCAATGAGTGGGTCGACAACGTGCTGGTGACCTGGGACGGCTGGCTCGGCCGCGCCGCAAAACTCTACGCCAACGGAACGGACCTGAAGAACCCCTACATCTCGCCGATCTACGGCGACTTCAAGGGCTTTCCGCCGACCATCCTGACATCGGGCACGCGCGATCTGTTCCTCAGCAACACGGTCCGCACGCATCGCAAATTGCGCCGCGCCGGTGTGACCGCCGATCTCAACGTCTATGAAGGCCAGTCGCACGCGCAGTACCAGTTCAACGTCAATGCGCCGGAGACGCGGGAGGCCTTCACCGATATCGCAAGATTCTTCGATCGACATCTGAAGGAATGAGCGCTGCGATGGATATCGGGTGCCCGCGCTTGTCGCGGGCATCCGCGTGTCCTAAACATCTCGCACGCGAAATGGCGTAACGGGGCAAGTTGCGATGAACTACTGGCTGGTGAAATCCGAACCGTCGGTGTGGTCCTGGGACCAGCAGGTGGCAAAGGGCGCCAAGGGCGAGGCCTGGACCGGCGTGCGCAATTACACCGCGCGCCAGAACCTCGTCGCCATGAAGAAGGGCGACAAGGCGTTCTTCTATCACTCCAACGAGGGCAAGGAGATCGTCGGCATCGCGGAGATCATCAAGGAGGCCTACCTTGATCCGACCGACAAGACCGAAAAGTTCGTCTGCGTCGACATCAAGGCCGACAAGCCGCTGAAGACGCCGGTGACGATGGCGGCAGTCAAGGCCGAGAAGAAGCTCTCCGAGATGGCCCTGGTGAAATATTCGCGCCTGTCGGTGCAGCCGGTGACGGCGGAAGAATGGAAGCTCGTCTGCAAGATGGGCGGGATGTAATCATATCTAGCGTTCAGATTCGTAGGGTGGGCAAAGCGAAAGCGTGCCCACCATTCAAGATGAAGGCTCGCGGTTGACTGGTGGGTACGGCGCGCGAAGAGCGCGCCTTTGCCCACCCTACGGCTGGGGAGCTCACGTCTCCGGCAGTGCAAACACCTCGCACGGCGCGGCAATGCCGCGCAGCGAATGCGAGCCGAGCGCGATCAGAGGCATGTCGGTCTCCGCGGCCAGCGCGCCCGACACCAGCACGGTTCGCCCCAAGGGCTTGCACAATCCTTCGAGCCGGCTGGCGAGATTGACGGCGGGACCGATCGCCGTGAAATCCAGCCGGTTGGCGGCGCCGATATTGCCCCACAGCATCTCGCCGAGATGAAGCGCAGCACCGAATGCGAGCGGCGGCAATCCCAGTGCGCGGCGCTCCTTGTTGAGATAGGCCATCCCGGCCTCGGCTGCGCTTGCGGCACGCAGCGCGGCCTCGCACGCGCGGCGTGGTGACGCCTCGACCACCGGAAAGATCGCGAGCACGCCGTCGCCGATGAATTTCAGCACCTCGCCGCCGAAGGCGTGAACGGCGCCGGCAATGCGATCGAACCAGGCATCGAGCGCCGCGATGACAGCGGCAGGCGGATTGCCTTCAGACAAGGTCGTGAAATTGCGCAGGTCCGCATAGAGCAATGCGGCCTGAATGGTCTCGCCGAGATCGCGCCGGAGCGGCGCTGCCAGCACGCGCTCCGCGCTGCGCTTGCCCAGATAGGCATCCAGCGTTGCCCGTAGCGTGGCGCGCGCAGCGAGCACGGCGAGCGGTGTCGCAGCAAAGCGCGCGGCCTGGCGCAATCGCTCGATTTCGTCGCCGGTGAATGGACGCGGCCCGATCCAGCCGAGCTGCGGCCCATCGGGCCGTCCGACGACGTCTTCATGCACCTCCCCGCTTGCGATGTCGCGCAGCCAGCGGCGGCCGGCATCGTTGGGCGGGTCCGGTGCCAGTCCGCCCGGTGCGAAGCCGAGCGCTTCGATCACCTGGCCGCCGTCGGCGCGCCACAGCCAGGTGCGTTTCGCGATCAGCGGATGCGGCACCTCCAGCGTCAGGGCGCCGGCCGCAAGCGGCACGCCGTCGGCGACCAGACGGGCGCCGAGTTCCGCAAGCAGGCGGTCGGCCCCGGAACTATCCGAGGCGGCATCGACAAGCCAGGCGAGGGTCGGAGAGAGTTGCATGGTCCGATGATGACGAAGGCGGGCGGTCTTTGTCACGGGCAATCCTTGACGGGCCGCTGTGGCGCCGCCATGTCCCAAGGTCAGCCCAGGGATGATCGCCGATGACCGAACCGTTCATAGTGCGACGCGAGACCCAGATCGCGGCCCCGCGTGCCACCGTTTTCGCCTACCTGACCGATCCCGAAAAGATCCTGAGCTGGATGGGCTCCGACGCCACCACCGAGCCGCATCCCGGCGGGCTTTATCTGCTCAAGGGCGTCGGCCCGCGGGGCGGCGGCGCCCGCGGCGCCTTTCGCGAGGTCGTGCCGGTGCATCGTCTGGCCTACACATTCGGCTGGGAGGGCGGCCAGGAAGTGCCGCCCGGCTCGAGTCTGATCGAGATCGACCTGATCGAGCGCGACGGCGGCACGCTGCTGCGCATGACCCATAGCGGCCTGCCGACTGCGGAACAGGCTGCCGCACATGCAACGGGATGGGCGCATTATCTGGAACGGCTCACGATCGCGGCCGCAGGCGGCGATCCCGGTCCGGACAATGGTGTTTCAACGAAGACGTAGCTCGTAGGGTGGGCAAAGGCGCACTTGCGCCGGGCCCACCATCTATCCCAGCATCCCAGCAGAAATGGTGGGCACGGCGCGCGAAGAGCGCGCCTTTGCCCACCCTACGGCAGCGCGCCGCTACACCGCGGCTGTCGCCACCACCTGCGCCAGCAGCTGCTCGCGCCTCGCCTGTGAACGCTGGCCCTTCATGGTCGCGGCGAAGCGCTCGAGGATGCCGTCCTCGAAGGCGGTGACGATGGTGTCGTGGACGTAGCTCTTGCGGCAGATCGCCGGCGTGTTGGAGAGCTTGTCGGCCGCGGCACGGATCGCGTCCAGCACCTGCTTCTTGCGGCCGCGCTGGCTGGTCGCCGGCGTAATACGCGACAAGGACTCGACGACGACCGCAGAAGCCATCAACGTACGAAAATCCTTCAGCGAAATCTTGATGCCGGCGATCTCGCGCAAGAAAGCATTCACCTGGGTCGTATTGACCGCGCGCACGATGCCGTAGGCGTCGCGATACTGGAACATGCGCTTGCCGGGGACGCCGCGCAGGATGCCGATGGCGCGCACGAGCTTGGCCGCGTCGCATTCCTTCCGCACCGCCTTGCCGCCCTTCGCCTTGAAAGTCAGCACAAAGCAGTCGTCTTCCAGCGTGACGTTGGACTTCAGCAGCGTGGTCGCGCCGCGGGTGCCGTTGAGGCGGGCGTAGGATTCGTTGCCGGGGCGGATCGCGGTGCGCGCGATCAATTCGATCACCGCCGAGAGCGCGAATTCACGCGTCGGCTCGTCGCCCGACAGGAACGCCGAGACCTTGCGCCGGATCTTCGGCAGCGCGCCGACGAGCTTCTCGAGGCGATGCGCCTTGCGGTGCTCGCGGACCTTCTCCCAATCGGCGTGATAGCGATATTGCAGCCGGCCCGCGGCATCGCGGCCCACGGCCTGGAGATGCGAGCTCGGATCGGCCGAGTAGCGCACCTCGCGATAGGCAGGCGGCACCGCCATGGCGTGCAGCCGGCGGATGGTGCGGGCGTCGCGGATGTGGGCGCCGTTGGGGCGGACGAAGGAATAGCCCTTGCCGCGCTTGATGCGGCGGATCTTCAATTCGTTCTGGTCGCCGAGCCGCAGGCCCAGTTCCCTGGCGAGCGCCTCGACCGTCGCCGCAGGCGCCGTGTCGAAGACCTTTTTCGGGCTGGGACGGCCAGAAGCGGCCGGCTTCGGCCATTGTCCGAGGGCCTTGGCCAGCGCAACAGCTGCAGGATCGGCTGAAGCGGGCCGCATCGTCCCGAGATTCTGCTGATCCATCATAGTGTTACGCCTTAGCCCTGTCTGTTATCGGTCAATGCCGCTGTTCTGATCTTTGTTCCAAGGGGTCTCGTTGGACCCGGGTTGGCCATTTAGGGTGTTCCGAACCGTATTGCGAGTCCCGAATCGGTGAGGAAAGGTTTCTAAATACCTACTGCGGGTGCATGGGCCTCTGCGCGGCCCGGTTCCGGGGATTTGGGTAAAGGCCCGAAAGCCGTCCCCGGCCTGTTTCAGATTTGCGACAGTCGCACCTGTCGGCCTTGATCTTCCGCATGGCCGACCGCCCGTCGAAGGTCCAGCTTGTGGTCCTTGTCGGGTCCGGTTAGCCCGACGCATAATCATTCAATGATCAAGTCGGCTCGCCGGTCGCTAGCGTTCGGCCCGCCGTATGTGGAGGGAAGTATGTCCGAGAAGATCTACGACGTCCCCGCGGATTGGGCAAAGCGCGCCTGGGTCGACCAAGCCAAATACAAGGAGATGTACGCTCGCTCGATCTCGGACCCGAACGGTTTCTGGTCAGAACAGGCCAAGCGCATCGACTGGATGCATGCGCCGACCAAAATCGAGAACGTCTCGTTTGAGCCCGGCAACGTCTCGATCAAATGGTTCGAGGACGGCATCCTCAACGTCGCCCATAACTGCATCGATCGCCATCTGCACAAGCGCGGCAACCAGACCGCGATCATCTGGGAAGGCGACGACCCCTCACAGTCGAAGCACATCACCTACAAGGAGTTGCACGACGAGGTCTGCCGGATGGCCAACATCCTGCGCACCCGCAACGTCAAGAAGGGCGACCGCGTCACCATCTACCTGCCGATGATCCCGGAGGCCGCCTACGCGATGCTGGCCTGCGCACGCATCGGCGCGATCCACTCCGTGGTGTTCGCGGGCTTCTCGCCCGACAGCCTCGCCCAGCGCATCAACGACTGCCAATCCAAGATCATCATCACCGCGGACGAAGGCCTGCGCGGCGGCAAGAAGGTGCCTCTGAAGGCCAATGTCGACGCGGCGCTCACCAAGGCCGACGGCGTCGACTGGGTCGTCGTGGTCAAGCGCACCGGCGGCAAGATCGACATGAACCCGACGCGCGACCTCTGGTATCACGAGGCGGCAGCGATGGTGACGACGGAATGCCCGGTCGAGCACATGCACGCCGAGGATCCGCTGTTCATCCTCTACACCTCGGGCTCGACCGGCCAGCCCAAGGGCGTGCTGCACACCTCGGGCGGCTATCTCGTCTATGCCGCGATGACGCATCAATACGTCTTCGACTATCACGACGGCGACGTCTACTGGTGCACCGCCGACGTCGGCTGGGTCACCGGCCACAGCTACATTCTCTACGGGCCGCTGGCGAACGGCGCGACCACGCTGATGTTCGAAGGCGTGCCGAATTACCCGGACAATTCGCGCTTCTGGAACGTCATCGACAAGCACAAGGTCAACATCTTCTACACCGCGCCGACCGCGATCCGCGCCTTGATGCAGGGCGGCGACGAGCCCGTGAAGAAGACCTCGCGCGCCTCACTCCGTCTGCTCGGCTCGGTCGGCGAGCCGATCAATCCGGAAGCCTGGGAGTGGTATCACCGCGTCATCGGCGACGACCGCTGCCCGATCGTCGACACCTGGTGGCAGACCGAGACCGGCGGCATCCTGATCACGCCGCTGCCGGGCGCGACCAAGCTGAAGCCGGGCTCGGCAACGCAGCCGTTCTTCGGCGTTCTGCCTGAAATCGTCGACGCCGACGGCAAGGTGCTGGAAGGCGAGACATCGGGCAATCTCTGCCTGACGCGGTCATGGCCGGGCCAGATGCGCACGGTCTATGGCGACCACGTCCGCTTCGAACAGACCTATTTCTCGACCTACAAGGGCAAGTATTTCACGGGCGACGGCTGCCGCCGCGATGCCGACGGCTATTACTGGATCACCGGCCGCGTCGACGACGTCATCAACGTCAGCGGCCATCGCATGGGCACCGCGGAAGTCGAGAGTGCGCTGGTGGCGCATGAGAAGGTCTCGGAAGCCGCCGTCGTCGGCTTCCCGCACGACATCAAGGGCCAGGGCATCTACGCCTACGTCACCTTGATGGCCGGCACCGAACCGACCGAGGATTTGCGCAAGGAGCTCGTCACCTGGGTGCGCAAGGAAATCGGCCCGATCGCCTCGCCCGACCAGATCCAGTTCGCGCCAAGCCTGCCCAAGACGCGCTCCGGCAAGATCATGCGCCGCATCCTGCGCAAGATCGCCGAGGACGAGCCGGGCAGCCTGGGCGACACCTCGACGCTGGCCGATCCCGCCGTGGTCGACGATCTCGTCAAGAACCGGCAGAACCGGAAGCAGGCGTAGACTCCGCTCTCGTGCCCCGGACGCAGCGCAGCACGTTAGTGATGCGCTGCTGAGCCGGGGCCCATCCGGCCACACGCAACAGAAGAGCTGGGTCCCGGCTCTGCGCAGCAGCGCTTAAGGCGCTCCGCTTGTCCGGGAGACGAGGCTGCCTTTCGCGCCGACCCCTAAAACAACAGCCGTTCACACCCTCACGCACTTGTCAGGGCGCGCGGCGGCGTGGCCGCATCTTTCCAGCCAAGTGTTGTTTTCAGGTCATTTACTTTATTTCGAACATTTCCTTTGTTCCCCCTGCTGGCGGGCCCTTTGCGGCCGTGCGTGGAAACCATCCGGTTAACGGGCGCGGTTAAGAATGTCTGGGCACGCAGCCGATTGCCGGGTTTGCGTAGATTTTGGACGATCCGTTTAGGGCGAGGGGAAGCATCGATGTCGATGAGGATTGCAGTGGCGCTGGCCGCCACCATCGGGGCAGGGGTCTTGATGTCGACGGCGGCGGAGGCGCGGCCGGAGATGGTGGGAGCGCATCTGGCCGACTATTCGCCCGGCACCATCGTGGTCAAGACCAACGAGCGCCGGCTTTATCTCATCCTCGATAACGGTCACGCCGTGCGCTATCCGGTCGGCGTCGGCAAGTCCGGCAAGCAGTGGGCCGGCACCACCCGCATCGACGGCAAATATCGCAATCCGGCCTGGTCGCCGCCCGCCGAGGTGAAGCGCGACAAGCCGCAGCTTCCCGACGTGATCCCGGGCGGATCGCCACGCAATCCGATGGGCGTCGCGGCGATGACGCTGGCCGGCGGTGAATACGCAATCCACGGCACCAACGTGCCGGGCTCGGTCGGCGGCTTCGTCTCCTATGGCTGCATCCGCATGCTCAACGACGACATCACCGATCTCTACAGCCGCGTCTCCGTCGGCACGACGGTGGTCGTGACACGCTGATTGCCGGGATCTAGATAAAGACACCTAAGCCGCGTCCGACGACGCGGCTTTTTTGTTACCAGAAGCGCCAGCCGCGAGCGCACCAGCCGTCGCGGTGGCCACCATTGTAGCTCCGCGCGTAACCGCCGGCGAGCAGCGCCGCCGAGACGTTGGCGGTTCGCTTCGTCGCGACGTCGGCAAGAACGCGACCATATTTGTCGGGGCCAAGATTGCTGATGATCACACCACCCTGGGCGAGCAGATCGCGCAGCGCACGGGCCGCGGCTTCGGCCTTGTTCAGCTCATCCTGACAGGATGCTTTCATCTCGGGCGCGTCGATACCGCGCAGGCGGACACGCACCACGAGATCGCGGCCGTTGCCCTCGCGAAGGCGCGCGACGAAGGTATCGCCGTCAATGGTCCGGATGACATCGACCGGCTCGCGACTGTCGGCATGGCCGGACTGCTGCAGGACGACCTCTGCATTCTTTCGCTCCTGCCCGTCATGCGGAACGGGCCAGTTCATGCCGTGCCGGAATACGAACACCACGGCCATCACCACACCGACCACGAACATCCACGGCAGCAACCCGGAGAATCGCCGCCCGAACGGCGAGCCACCGAACTTTTGGCGATAGACATTGGGTCGGTCCTGGAAGCGCATCGATCCACGCTAGGGCTGAGTCGGGGGAACCCGCAAGCACGACGCTCCTCCAGTTGCAGAGGGACGCATGATCGACCGGGACGGTCCCGCGCCGATGGAGCGCAAGAAAGCGGAAGGCTATTTCTGATGTCCTATCACGAGGCCCCCCGCGATTGCCGCCAACCAGATCGGCTACGTCCATCTCAGCCTCGACCGCCCGCTGGTGTTCGAGGCCTATCGCGACGACCGCGACATGGGCAGCTTCATTCTGATCGATCCGATCAGCCACCGCGCGGCCGCGGCGGGAATGATCGATCTTTCACTGCGCCGCGCCACCAATATTCATTGGCAGCGGCTTGCCGTCGACAAGTCCGTGCGAGCACGGCTGAAGCAGCAGCGGCCCTGCGTGCTCTGGTTCACGGGACTCAGCGGTGCCGGCAAATCGACGATCGCCGTCGACCGCAGGCTTGCCAAACTCGGCCGCACTGCTCGACGGCGACAATCTCCGGCACGGCATCATCACCATCGACACATCGAACTGTCGACCGATGCGGCGTGCGAGCGCATCGTCAATTATCTCAGGGACAATCATTATCTGTAGTGGCGAGGCGGACGCCTTCCAGCCACCGCGGGTTCAGAAGTCGGAGGCGATGCCCTTGCGCTCCCAGTCGCCGTAGCGGGTGGGCTCGGGTCCCTTCGGCCCCTGCAGCTCCTTCGGCGCCGCCTTGGCATCGGCCGCGGCCTGCCGGCGCGCCTCGGCTTCGGCGAGCGCGCGCTGGGCGGCCGGTGTGAGCTGCTTGCGGTCGGGAGCGGGGGGCTGGTCGGTCATCGCCCGGCTTTCTAGCGCAGGACGAGGCGCGGCGCGACGTCCAATAACGCATTCCTGAAATCGGCCCAGAGGGCTGAAAATCCCGCAAGCGATTCTTACATTTGGCATATTCGCGTGCCAGAGATCGCTTTCTCAAGGCATGCGCCCATTGCGGCGGAACTGCCGCTAGCTCAGAACCTTGCTACTGCATGCCATCCCAACGTTTTGCCCCTCCGTCCGAAGTGCCTGGCCTTGCGGCACGGCGGATTGCCGCCGACATCGTCGACGGCGTGCTGCACAAGCACCGCACGCTCGACGACCAGCTCGACGGCAGCGGCGCCCATCCCGGATTGAAGACGCTCGCCGACCGCGACCGCGCGCTGATGCGGCGTCTGGTCGCGACCGTGCTGCGCCGGCTCGGCACGCTCGGCCATGTGCTCTCCCGCCTGCTCGACAAGGGCATTCCCTCCGACGCACCGCGCGCGCAGAGCGCGCTGCTGATCGGCGCCGCGCAGATCCTCTGGATGGACGTGCCCGATCACGCCGCCGTCGATCTCTCGGTTCGCCTCGTGCAATCCGACCGGCGCGCGGCGCGCTATGCCGGCCTCGTCAACGCCGTGCTGCGCCGCTGCGCGCGCGAGGGCCAGGCGCTGGTCGAGGAAGTTGCCGCGCAATCGCTGGATCTACCGCCCTGGCTGCTCGCGCGCTGGAGCGCGCATTATGGCGAGGCGACCACACGGGACATGGCGCTGGCGCTCGGTCACGAGCCCTCGCTCGACCTCACCGTGAAGTCGGACGCCGCGCAATGGGCGAGCCGCCTGCACGGCGAGACGCTGCCGACCGGAACGGTGCGGATGCTGTTGCACGGCTCGGTGACCATGCTGCCCGGATTCGCCGAGGGACAATGGTGGGTGCAGGATGCCGCGGCCGCGCTGCCGGCCCGGCTGTTCGGCGACATCAAGGGCAAGTCCATTGCCGATCTCTGCGCCGCCCCCGGCGGCAAGACCGCGCAACTGGTGCTATCAGGCGCGCAGGTCACGGCGATCGACCGCTCGCCCGCCCGGGTGGCGCGGCTGCGCGAAAACCTGACGCGGCTGTCGCTCCAGGCGGAAACTGTCGTTGCCGACGCCGTGGAGTGGGCCGGCCCGACTGGTGCCTTCGACGGCATCCTGATCGATGCGCCCTGCACCTCGACCGGCACGATCCGCCGTCATCCCGACGTGGCATGGCTGCGGCAGGAATCCGACGTCACCGCCATGACCGCGCTCCAGCAGCGGCTGCTGAAAAAATCGGTGTCGTTGCTCAAGCGGGGCGGGACGCTGGTCTATTGCACCTGTTCGCTGGAACCCGAGGAAGGCGAGCAGGCCGTGGCAACGCTGCTGGCCGCAGAGCCTGCACTTCGCCGGGTGCCGATCGAGGCGTCGGAGGTCGCGGGCCTCGACGAAATCCTCACCGCCGACGGCGACCTTCGCACCCTGCCCAGCCATCTGCCGAACGCCGATCCCAAGCTCGGCGGGCTCGACGGATTTTTCGCGGCCCGGCTCGTTAAATCCTGATTTTGCACTGGATTTTGCAACCACGACGCTGATTCGCGCCGTTCAGGGTGGTGTCAGCCGTCCGATTTTGAGATTAATAAGGATTCGTCGGAATCCTCTCCCCCCTTACAAGGCAAGGCGTGTCGGTCGCTCAACGCAGACGTATCTCGACGCTGGTCATGAACCGCTTCGCGCGGAACATGCTCGCGCGTGCGAGCGGCGGCTCCGTCGCGCTGTCGCGGGTCTGGCCCGGCCGCACCGACCGGCTGATCATCGCGCCGCACGACCTGCGCACGGCCGACGCGACCCGCGCCGCCGAGATCTATGCCGGCCGCTTCGTCTTCGCCGGCAAGATCGTCAATTGCCACGGCCGCTCGATCTTCGACCTCGAGCCGCCGTCGGAGGATTGGGAGGTCGCGCTGCTCGGCTTCGGCTGGCTGCGCCATTTGCGCGCCGCCGACACCGCGCTGACGCGGGCCAATGCGCGCGCGCTCATCGAGGACTGGATCGCCAACCCCGCCAACAAGCGCCGCCCCGTCGCGCGCCGCGCCGACGTGCTGGCCCGGCGCGTGATCTCGCTGCTGTCGCAGGCGCCCCTGGTGCTCAACGACACCGACAACAAATTCTATCGCCGCTATTTGCGTGCCCTGGCGCGCGAGATCCGCTTCCTGCGCTACACCATGGTCAACATCCCGGACGGGGTGCCGAAGCTGCAGGTGCTGATCGCGCTGTGCTACACGACGCTCTGCCTCGCCAACCAGGCCCGTCACATCCGCAACGCGTCGAAAAAGCTTTCGGACGAATTGCAGCGGCAGATCCTGCCTGATGGCGGACATGTTTCGCGCAATCCGGGCGCGCTGATCGAGCTCCTGATCGACCTGTTGCCACTGCGGCAGACCTTCGCCGCGCGCAACATCGCGCCGCCGCCGGCGCTGCTCAACGCGATCGACCGCATGATGCCGATGCTGCGCTTCTTCCGGCACGGCGACGGCAATTTCGCGCTGTTCAACGGCATGAGCGCGACGCCTTCGGACCTGCTCGCCACGCTGCTCGCCTATGACGATACCCACGGCGCGCCGATGGCGAACATGCCGCATACCGGCTTCCAGCGCCTCGATGCCGGCCAGACCACCGTGATCATCGACACCGGCCCGCCGCCGCCGGCCGGAATCAGCCACGACGCCCATGCCGGCTGCCTGTCGTTCGAACTGTCTTCCGGCATCAGCCGCATCGTCACCAATTGCGGCATGCCGACCACGGGCCGCGACAATTGGCGGCCGTTCGCGCGCGGCACCGCGGCGCATTCGACGCTCACCTATCACGGCACCTCCTCATGCCAGTTCGTCGAGATGTCGGCGATGAAGCGCCTCCTGCATGGCGCGCCCGTCACCAGCGGGCCCGTCGAGGTCGAGAGCTATCGCGAAATCGTGCAGAACGGCACGCTGCTCACGACCTCGCATGACGGCTATCTCGCCAAATTCGGCGCGATCCACCGCCGCGTGCTGATGATCGCCAATGATGGCGCGCGCATCGACGGCGAGGACACGCTGTCGCCGCCGCAGGGCGGACGTTTCAAGGGCGCGGATGCCGATTTCGCGGTGCGCTTCCATCTGCATCCGGCGGTGAAGGCGAGCCGGCTGTCCGATGCCCGCGGCGTGATGCTGGTGCTGCCCAACCGCGACGTCTGGACCTTCGAGGCGCTCGACGACAAGGTCGACCTCGAGGACAGCGTGTTCCTGGCCGGCAATGACGGTCCGCGCCGCACCGCGCAGATCGTGATCCGCCAGGACGCCCGCCAGGCGCCCTCGATCCGCTGGAGTTTCGTGCGTTCCACCGCCTCGCCGGCGGTGACCAATGCCCGCCGAAATGCGCGTCGGGAGCCGGAACTTCCGCTGTAAACCCGCGCCATTCGGCCCCATCTCGTCGTTGTGAAAACGGCCGAAAGCTGCTATCGAGCCCTCGCTCGCGCGACTGGCGACCTTGGATGGAGCACCATCGGGAAGCGCGGGACATAGAAGCCGCGCGCCTGGGCATAGACACTCCTTAAGACAGAGGATCTTGCTCATGACTGACCATCCCCGCCGCGTCACCCGCGCCCTGCTTTCCGTTTCCGACAAGACCGGCCTGATCGAATTCGCAAAGGCGCTTGCCGCCCACGATGTCGAGCTGGTCTCGACCGGCGGCACCGCCAAGGCGATCGCCGCGGCCGGCCTCAAGGTGAAGGACGTCTCCGACCTCACCGGCTTTCCCGAGATGATGGACGGCCGCGTCAAGACGCTGCACCCGAAGGTGCATGGCGGCCTGCTCGCGATCCGCGACAACAAGGAACACGCGGAAGCGATGAAGGCGCACGGCATCGCGCCGATCGACCTCCTGGTCGTCAATCTCTATCCGTTCGAGGCGACCGTCGACAAAGGCGCGGGCTTCGAGGATTGCATCGAGAACATCGACATCGGCGGCCCAGCGATGATCCGCGCCGCCGCGAAGAACCATGACGACGTCGCCGTCGTCGTCGAGGCCGAGGACTACAAGGCCGTGCTCGACGAGCTCGCCGCCAACAACGGCGCGACCACGCTGAAGCTGCGCCGCCGGCTTGCCGCAAAGGCCTATGCGCGCACGGGCGCGTATGACGCCGCGATCTCGAACTGGTTCAACCGGCAGCTCGAGATCGACGCGCCCGACTTCCGCGCCTTCGGCGGCAGACTGATCCAGTCGCTGCGCTACGGCGAGAACCCGCACCAGACCGCGGCATTCTACGCGACGCCCGACAAGCGCCCGGGCGTCTCCACCGCGCGGCAGATGCAGGGCAAGGAGCTCTCCTACAACAACATCAACGACACCGATGCGGCCTATGAATGCATCGGCGAGTTCGACACCAAGCGCACCGCGGCCTGCGTCATCGTCAAGCACGCCAATCCCTGCGGCGTCGCGGAAGGCGCGAACCTCGTCGAGGCCTATCGCAAGGCGCTGGCCTGCGACTCCACCTCGGCCTTTGGCGGCATCATCGCGATGAACCGCGCGCTCGACGCCGACACCGCGCGCGAGATCACGAAGATCTTCACCGAAGTGATCATCGCACCCGACGCCACCGAGGAGGCGATCGCCATCATTGGCGGGAAGAAGAATCTGCGCCTGCTGCTTGCCGGCAGCCTGCCCGATCCCCGCGCACCCGGCCTCACCGCCAAGACGGTCGCTGGCGGCCTCCTGGTTCAGAGCCGCGACAACGCCGTGGTCGACGACATGACCTTCAAGGTCGTGACCAAGCGCGCGCCCACTGACGCGGAGATGCGCGACCTGAAGTTTGCGTTCCGGGTCGCAAAGCACGTCAAATCCAACACCATCATCTACGCCAAGGATCTCGCCACCGTCGGCATCGGCGCGGGCCAGATGAGCCGGGTGGACTCAGCGCGGATTGCTGCACGGAAAGCCCTGGACGCGGCGAACGAGCTCAAGCTCGCCGAGCCGCTCACCAAGGGCTCGGTCGTGGCGTCGGATGCGTTCTTCCCGTTCGCCGACGGCATGCTCGCCTGCATCGAAGCCGGCGCCACCGCCGTGGTGCAGCCCGGCGGCTCGATGCGCGACGACGAGGTGATCAAGGCCGCCGACGAGCACGGCATCGCCATGGTGTTCACGGGCACGCGGCACTTCAGGCACTGAGTTTGGTGCGCTGAACTCTCAACGGGTCGTCCCGGCGAAGGCCGGGACCCATACGCCGCAGCAGTAGCTGTTTGAGAAGACTCGGAGTTACGAGCTGGTCCTATAACCACTCCCTGTGGTTATGGGTCCCGGCCTTCGCCGGGACGACATCGGGGTTGTGCTAGTCCTTCACCCGCATCAACAACCCCAGCCCCGCGACGAAGAACACCACCAGCACGGCCATGCCGGCCTTCTGGCTTGCGGTCGCGGCGGTAATCACGCCGATCAACAACGGTCCGATGAAGGACGTCACCTTGCCGGTCAGCGCGAACAGGCCGAAATATTGCGCGATACGATCCTTCGGCGCGAGGCGGATCAGCAGCGAACGCGAAGCGGCCTGGAGCGGCCCGCCGGCGGCACCGATGAGGCAGCCCAGCACGACATAGGCGCGCTCCGCGGCGGCGGCGAACAGCGCACCATCGGGCACCGGTGGCGCGACCTTGATGAAGAAGATCGAATCCCTGTCGACCAGAAGGATCCCTGCCACCGACAGCAGCAGGATCAGCATGCTTCCGGCGATGACGCGCTTCGGCCCGAGACGATCATCGAGCTTGCCGCCAAGCCAGGCGCCGAACGCACCGGCAATCGCGAGCAGGATGCCGAAGGTACCGATCTGGATCGTATGCCAGCCGAACGTTCCCGCGGCATAGATGCCGCCGAAGGCGAACAGCGACACCAGGCCGTCGGTGTAGATCATGTTGGCAAGGAGGAACGCCGCGAGCGATTTCTGCTGCGGCAAGCTCCTGATCGATTGCTTCAACTCCGACAGGCCTTCGCGCAGCGCCGCGCCCAGCGGTCGCTTCGCCGGATAATCCGGCGTGAACAGGAACATCGGAGTCACGAAGATGATGAACCACAGCCCAGTCAACGGACCCGCGGCGCGATCGCCCTGATGGCTGGCAGGATCGAGCCCGAACAATGGCGTGAGGCCGAGCAGCGTACGCCCGGTCGCGGGATTGGCCGCGAGCAGGCCGAGCACGATGATCAGGCTGACGATACCGCCGACATAACCCGTCGCCCAGCCGGTGCCGGAGAGCCGGCCGATGCGCTCCGGCGGCACCAGCGTCGGCATCATCGCATTATTGAAGACGGTGGCGAATTCCGCGCCGACGCTGGCGAGCGCAACCGCGGTGAGCAGCGGCGGAATGATCGAGGGATCGCCGGGCTTGCCGATCCACAGCGTGCAGGACGCCAGCACCAGGACGGCGCCGAACCCCGCAATCCACGGTTTCCGGCGGCCTGAAGCATCCGCGATGGCCCCCAGCACCGGCGACAGCAGCGCGATCGCAAGACCCGCGGCGGCCATCGCAAAGCCCCACAGCGACTGGCCGGTCGCAGGATCGGGCGCGATGCTGGTGGCGAAATAGGGCGCGAACACGAAGGTCGTGATCAAGGTGAAATAGGGCTGCGCGGCCCAGTCGAAGAAAATCCAGCTGACGACGGCGGCGCGCGGCGGATAGGTCCGCTCCACGCCGGCCATGCGTGCATCCTGGGCGATCGTCGTCATTCCGCAGTCCCCATCACGAACAGTTTTGCCTCACTCCGAGCAAACCGTATAGCATTGCGGTGACGCGTGTGAACTGGCCCGAAGCCACGGCGGAAATTTGATGATGTCGTCATATTCGACACGGCGGACATTTTTCGCCTTCATTGCCACTCTGGCGTTCGGTCTTGCACCGGCGACCGCGCAGGATGCACGGCGGGCCTATGTGCCGCCCGCGCTCGACATGGTGCACGCCGTTCCCGCCGAGCACGGCATGGTCGTGGCGCAGGAGAAGATCTCCGCGCGGGTCGGCGCCGATATCCTGCGGCGGGGCGGCAATGCGGTCGATGCCGCGGTCGCGACCGGCTTTGCAATGGCGGTGACCTATCCGCGTGCCGGCAATATCGGCGGCGGCGGCTTCATGGTGATCCATTCCGCCGATCGCAAGGAAGACATCACGATCGATTACCGCGAGACCGCGCCGGCCGCGACCACGCCGCAGATCTTTCTCGGCGCGGACGGCAAACCTGATCCAGCGAAGTCGCGTGATTCCGCACTCGGGGTCGGCGTCCCCGGCACCGTTGCCGGTCTTTCCCTGGCGCTGGAGAAATACGGCTCCGGCCAGTTCACGCTGGCTCAGTTGCTCGAGCCCGCCATTGCGCTTGCCCGCGACGGCTTCATCGTCAGCGACGACATCGCCGACACGCTGCCGGGCTGGCATCGGCGAGTGGCACGCTGGCCCTCCTCGGCCCGGATTTTTTCACGACCTGACGGCACGCCGCTCGGCGAGGGCGACCGGCTGATTCAGAGCGACCTTGCCGAAACGCTGTCGGCCATCGCCGCACAAGGACCGCGCGGCTTCTATGAAGGACCCGTTGCGGACAAGCTTGCCAAGGCGCTGGCCGATGCGGGCGGCATCATGACGCCGGACGATCTGAAGACCTATCGGGCGGTGATCCGCACGCCGGTGCGCGGCACCTATCGCGGCTACGATATCGTGTCGATGCCGCTGCCTTCGTCCGGCGGCGTGGTGCTGGTGGAGACGCTCAACATCCTCGAAGGCTTTCAGCTGGGCGATCTGAAGCAGGGCTCGCCGGCATCGCTGCATCTGCTGATCGAGGCCATGAAGCGCGCCTACGCGGACCGCGCGCGCTATCTCGGCGATCCCGCCTTCGTCAACGCGCCGATCGAGACGCTCACCGCAAAGGACTACGCCGCCAAGCTGCGCGCGGGTATCTCTATCGATCGCGCCACCCCGTCGAAAGAGCTCGTTGCCGCCGCCCCCTCGCCGCGCGAAGGCAGCAACACCACGCATTACTCCGTGGTCGATGCCCGCGGCAATGCCGTCAGCAACACCTATACGCTGAACTTCAGCTACGGCGTCGGCCTCGTCGCCGATGGCACCGGCGTGCTGCTCAACAACGAGCTCGACGATTTCACCGCGGCGGTCGGTGCTTCCAACGCCTACGGCCTCGTCGGCTTCGAGCCCAATCTGCCCGGGCCCGGCAAACGTCCGCTGTCCTCGATGTCCCCGACCATCGTCCTGAAGGACGGCAAGCCGGTGCTGGTGACGGGTTCGCCCGGCGGCAGCCGCATCATCTCCACCGTGCTTCAGGTGATGGTCAACGTGCTCGATTACAAAATGGATGTCGCCGCCGCCGTCGCCGCCCCGCGGCTGCATCACCAATGGTTGCCGGACGAGGTGCGCATCGAGCGCGGCTTTCCCGACGATGTCCTGTTCGAGCTGAAGGCAATGAACCACGTCATCGTCGAGCCGATGGGACAGACATCGGCCAATTCGATTCTCGTGACGCCGAGCGGTCCTCTCGGCGCGCCCGACCCGCGCACGCGCGGTGCGGAGGCAGCAGGGCAGTAACTCTGTCCCTGCATGGCGAGCGGACCTGCCGCGGCTTGCGCAGGCCACCGCGCGTGCTACCACCGCAGCACCAAGAAACTGCCGGGGAAACGCACATGACCACCGCCGATCCGAACCAGCGCATCGAGCGCGCGGAGATCGAGGACACCAGCCTTCTCGCCTTCTATCGCGACATGAACGGCGCCGAGCGCCGGACGTTCTGGGCCTGCGCCGCGGGCTGGGCGCTCGACGGCATGGACTTCATGATCTATCCGCTGGTGATCGGCACCATCATCGCGCTGTGGAAGGTCGATGCGGCCTCGGCCGGCCTTGCCGGCACGGTGACGCTGCTGGCTTCCGCCATCGGCGGCTGGCTCGGCGGTTATCTCTCCGACCATATCGGACGAGTGAGGACGCTCCAGATCACCATCATCTGGTTCTCGTTCTTTTCGCTGGTCTGCGCCGTCGTGCAGAATTTCGACCAGCTGCTGATCGCGCGCGCCGTGCTCGGTCTCGGCTTCGGCGGCGAATGGGCGGCGGGCGCCGTGCTGATGGGCGAGGCGATCCGGCCGCAATATCGCGGACGCGCGGTCGGCTCGGTGCAGTCCGGCTGGGCCGTCGGCTGGGGTCTCGCCGTGCTGTCGCAGGCGATCCTGTTCTCGCTTCTGCCGGCAGAGACGGCGTGGCGCTGGATGTTCGTGATCGGCGCACTGCCGGCGCTGCTGGTGTTCTACATCCGCCGCTCCGTCACCGAGCCGGAGATCGCAGCCGAGGCACGCGCCAGGCACGCCGAAACGGGCAGCCATCCGAAACTCTGGGAGATATTCACCTTCCCGATCGTGAAGACCACGGTGCTTGCGTCGCTGATGGCGACAGGCTGCCAGGGCGGCTACTACGCCGTCACCTTCTGGGTGCCGCAATTCCTGACCAAGGAGCGGCATCTGTCGGTCGTCGGCTCGACCGGCTATCTGGCGACGCTGATCATCGGCTCCTTCATCGGCTATCTCACCGGCGCGTGGCTCGCCGACCGGATCGGACGGCGCAACCTGTTCCTGATCTTCTCGATCGGCGCCATGGCCGTGGTGCTGCTCTACACGCAGCTGCCGCTCACCAACGAGATCCTGTGGGTGCTCGGTTTCCCGCTCGGCTTCTTCGCCTCGGGCTACTTCTCAGGCATCGGCGCATTCCTGACCGAGCTCTATCCGACCCGGCTGCGCGGTTCCGGCCAGGGCTTCTGCTACAATTTCGGTCGCGGCATCGGCGCGCTGTTTCCGTTCCTCGTCGGTGCGCTGTCGGCGACGACGTCGCTTGCGAACGCGATCGCGATCTTCGCGGTGGTGGCCTACGCGCTGTTCTTCATCGCCGCATTCGCGCTGCCGGAAACGCGGGGACGCGTGCTGCACGCGAACTAGTCACACTGTCATCCCGGGGCGATGCGAAGCATCGAACTATGGTGCGCAATTGCGCACCGGGGAATCTCGCGCCACAACCTCGAGATCCTCAGGTGCGCGATTGCGCACCTGAGGTCTGGTGCTTCGCACCATCCCGGAATGACGGGACTAACTACCGCCCCACCTGATACGGCCCGCCCTTCTCCAGCGCACGCGCGTAAGCCGGCCGCGCATGGATGCGCTCCAGGAACGCCATCGCCTTGGGATGACCCTGCTCCAGCCCACCGCGCGCTTGCGCGGCTTCGAGCGGGAAGCTCATCTGGATGTCGGCGGCGGTGAAGTCGTTGCCGGCGAACCACTCGGTCTTACCAAGCTCGCCTTCCCAATAATCCATGTGCTGCTTGAGCTGCGGATTGACCAGCGCGGTCAGCGCCTGGTTGCAGACCTTGCGCACCAGCGGGCGAAGCAGCGCCGGCGCGCGCTTCGGCATCAGCGTGAACAGCAGCTTGAGCAACAGCGGCTGCATCGCCGAGCCCTCGGCATAGTGCAGCCAGTAGGTGAAGCGCAGCCGCTCCGGCGTGTTCGGCGGCGGGATCAGCCGGCCGTTGCCGTAGGTCGCGATGAGATATTCGATGATCGCGCCTGATTCCGCGATGGTGTTGCCGTTGTCGGTGATGACGGGCGACTTGCCGAGCGGATGGATGGCGCGCAGCTCCTTCGGCGCGCGCATGTCGGGCTGACGCTGATAGCGCACGATCTCATAGGGCACGCCCAACTCTTCGAGCAGCCACAGCACGCGCTGCGAGCGGGAATTGTTGAGGTGGTGAACGGTCAGCATCGCGTGGTCCCCGGGGCTAGGCGTGGTCGGTCGGCCGAGGCCGTTCGTGCCAGCCCGGGAACACAATGTCGAGCCATCCGGATGATATTTTCACCCGGGTATATTGACGCCGCTAATTTACCCGGGTATTAAGGCGACCCAAGGTCACCAATATGGCAATGATTCCAATGCAAAAGACTTTCACCGCCTTTCAGGGCCAGCGCCGTCTGGTGTCCGGGCCGGCTGGCGAGGTCGCGCTGGTCGTCAAGCGGGTGGCGCCGCGGCCGGACGAGCCCATCATCATCTTCGAGGACGGCACGGGCCGGTCGATCGACTTCGATCTGCGCGGCGGGGACCGCGAGGTGCTGGCGCGCTTGGCGAAACTGATCCCGCCCCCGGTCGAGGAGACCGCACCACCGAGCGAGCCGCGCGGCCGCGGCCGGCCGAAACTCGGCGTGGTCGCGCGCGAGGTGACGCTGCTGCCGCGGCACTGGGAGTGGCTCAATGCCCAGCCCGGCGGCGCCTCGGTCGCGCTGCGCAAGCTCGTCGACGAAGCCCGGCGCGCGAGCGGCGACAAGGACCGCGAGCGGCAGGCGCGCGATGCCGCCTATCACTTCATGTCGACCATGGCCGGCAACCTGCCGCAGTTCGAGGAAGCTTCACGCGCCCTGTTCGCGGATGACCGGCGGCGCTTCACCGGACTGATCGCCGATTGGCCGACTGACGTGCGCGACCACATCGTCAAGCTCGCCTACAGCGACCGCGCCTAAAGAGCGCGCTCACACTCAACCCCATCGACGGCCGAGCCGCGCATTGCGCGGCAACGGCTTCGCACGCCCTGATGAAAGGTCAACCCATGTCCAACGCCACGCCGCTCTGGAAAACATTCCTGCGCTTCCTCGCGCCGTTGATGCTGAGCAACGCGCTGCAATCGCTGTTCGGCACCGTCAGCAATGTCTATCTCGGTCAGATGATCGGCGTCGACGCGCTGGCGGCGGTGTCGGCGTTCTTCCCGGTGATGTTCTTCCTGTTCGCCTTCGTCATGGGCCTCAGCACCGGCGCCACCGTGCTGATCGGCCAGGCGTACGGCGCCGGCGAGCACGGCAGGATCAGAAACGTGGTGGGCACCACGCTCGCGGTCGGCCTGCTGCTGTCGCTGTCGGTTGCATTGGTCGGCGGGATCTTCAGCCGGCCATTGATGGTGATGCTGGCAACGCCCGCGGACATTCTCGACCAGGCCAGTGATTATGCGCGCATCATGCTGCTGACGATGCCACTCGGCTTCGTCTTCCTGCTGATGACGGCGATGATCCGCGGCGTCGGCGACGCGGTAACTCCATTGCTGGCGCTGGCCATGTCGACTGCGATCGGCCTGATCCTGACGCCGATGCTGATCCGCGGCGTGCTCGGATTGCCGGCGGCCGGCATCACCAGCCCGGCCTGGGCGACCGCGATTGCCAACGTGCTGACGTTGATCGCGCTGGCCATCTATCTGCTGCGGAAGAAGCACGCGCTGGCGCCGGACGCTGCACTGCTGCGTCACCTGCGGCTCGATCGCGCCGTGCTCGGAAAAGTGCTCGGCATCGGGCTGCCGAGCGCGATCGGCATGGTGGTGATGGCGATCGCGGAGCTGGTGCTGCTCGGCCTCGTCAACGCCTACGGATCCAACGCCACCGCCGCCTATGGCGCCGTCAACCAGGTGATGGGCTATACGCAGTTCACGGCGATCTCGATTTCGATCGCGGTCTCGATTCTCGGCGCACAGGCCGTCGGCCAAGGCGACAGGGCGCGGCTCGACGGCATCGTGCGTACCGGTCTCGCGTTCAACATCGTCCTGACCGGCGGCTTGGTGGCGCTGATCTACCTCGCGCCGCGCGTCGTGCTCGGCATCTTCATCACCGACGGCGCCGTGCTCGACCTGGCGAAGGAATTGCTTCACATCGCCTTGTGGAGCTCGGTGCCGTTCGGCCTGGCGACGGTGTTTTCGGGCGCGATGCGGGCTGCGGGTGTCGCGCTCGCGCCGATGCTGCTGTCGATCTTCGCGATTCTCGCAATCGAATTGCCGTCCGCGGTGATCCTGAGCCGCACCGTTGGACTGAAGGGCGTGTGGGCCGCCTATCCGATCGTGTTCTGCGCCATGTTCCTCTTGCAGATGGGCTATTACCTCCTGGTGTGGCGCAAGCGGGCAATTCGGCGCCTGATCTGACCGTCAAAGTATTATGACCGTCATTAAACGGTAGACCTGTGGCGCGCCCTGCGCCACAATGGATGAAAAGCCAGCTCAGAAAGCTAGGTCAGGGAGAATGATTTTGGCCCGCACAGCCCCGCAATTCCTGTTCGATTTCGGCAGCCCGAACGCCTATCTCAGCCACCTCGCGATTCCCGCAATCGAGCAGCGCATCGGCGTGAAGTTCGAATACGTGCCGATCCTGCTCGGCGGCATCTTCAAGTCGACCAACAACAAATCGCCGGCCGAGACGCTCGCCGGCATCAAGAACAAGCGCGAATTCCAGGCGGTCGAGACCGAGCGCTTCATCAAGCGCTTCAAGGTCGCGCCTTACGTCTTCAATCCGCACTTCCCCGTCAACACGCTGAACCTGATGCGCACCGCGATCGCGGCACAGCTCGAGGGCGTGTTCGAGAAATATGTCGAGGCCGCCTTCCACCACATGTGGCGCGAGCCGAAGAAGATGGACGATCCTGAAATCGCGGCGAAGGCGCTGGCGTCCTCCGGTCTCGATGCGCAAAAGCTGTTCGCCCGCGCCCAGGAGCCCGAGGTGAAGGGCAGACTGATCAAGAACACCGAGGAGGCGGTCGCCCGCGGCGCGTTCGGCTCGCCGACCTTCTTCGTCGGCAACGAGATGTTCTTCGGCAAGGAGCAGCTGCGCGAGGTCGAGGAGATGGTATCGGGGAAGTGATTTTCGTATAGTAGATAGACCGAGCAATCATCTCCGGTGTCGTCCTGGCCTAGTGCGCAATTGCGCACGGGAGCCGGGACAGCGGCAAGAAGAAACAATAAGGACAATCCCATGCGTATCCTCGTGGTCGGCGCCGGCGCCATAGGCGGCTATTTTGGTGGCAGGCTGTTGCAGGCCGGCCGTGACGTCACCTTCCTGGTCCGGCCGCGCCGCGCCAGCGAACTGGCGAGCGCCGGCCTCGTGATCAAGAGCCCGAATGGCGATGTGACGCTGAAAAATCCGCCGACCGTGCAGGCCGACGCACTCAAGGAAAAATTCGACGTCGTGCTCTTGAGCTGCAAGGCGTTCGACCTCGACGACGCCATCAAGTCGTTTGCGGCGGCGGTCGGCCCGAACACGTCGATCATTCCCATGCTGAACGGCATGAAGCATCTCGACACGCTCGACGGCAAGTTCGGCAAGGAGCGCGTGCTCGGCGGCCTCTGCGCCATTGCCGCGACCTTGAACGAGAAGCGCGAGGTGGTGCAGCTCCAGCCGATGCAGTCGATCAATTACGGTGAGCGCGACGGCAAGCTGTCGGACCGGATCAAGGCGATCGACGAGGCCTTCAAGAGCGGCATCAACGGCGCCACCGCCAGCCAGAACATCATGCAGGACATGTGGGAGAAGTGGGTGTTCCTCTCCTCGCTCGCCGCAAGCACCAGCCTGATGCGCACCTCCGTCGGCAACATCCTCGCCGCACCCGGCGGCCAGGACTTTCTGCTCGGCATGCTGGACGAGACCAGCGCCATCGCCACCGCGTCAGGCTATCCGCCGGGCGGCCCGTTCTTCGAGCGCGTGAAGGGCAATCTGACCGCCGAGGGCTCGCCGATGACGGCCTCGATGTTCCGCGACATCAAGGCTGGCCTGCCGGTCGAAGCCGATCACGTGATCGGCGATCTCATCGCCCGTGCAGATGCCGCCAAGGTGCCGGTGCCGAAGCTGCGCATCGCGTACACACATCTGAAGGCGTATGAGAAGCAGCGGGCGGGGTAGTTTGCTAACCGCACACTCAGTGGTCGTCCCGGCGAAGGCCGGGACCCATAACCACAGGGTGCAGTTTGGCGAAGACTGATAGTTGTTCGGTTTCCCGCGGTACTAACCTCCACTTACCGATGGATCACGCGGTATGGGTCCGGGCCTTCGCCGGGACGACAATGGAGGTTGCGGCGACACCCAGCACTATTTGAGATACGCCAGATAGTGCGAGACGGCCGTGATTTCCTCGTCGCTCATGTGATAGGCGACATCGGCCATCGCCGCGACGCCGCCGCCCACGCGAGCGCCCGCCTTATAATCATGTAGCGCCTTGATCAGATATTCCTCGCGCTGACCCGCAAGCCGCGCCACCGCCTTGGTGCCGGCAAAGCTGTCCGTGTGGCATGAGGCGCAGCGCCGGCCGACGGCAGCTTGCGCGCCCTTTTTCGACAAGTCGGGATCAGTGTCTTCCGCTGCCTTCGGCGGGGTCATCTGCGAGAAATAGGCGCCGAAGTTGCGAATGTCCTCGTTGGTGATCTCTTCGACGATCGGCTGCATCTGGTCGTTCTTGCGCGAACCGGCGCGGAAGAACACGAGCTGCCACTGTATGAATTGATCGGGCTGCCCCGCCAGCGAGGGGATGTTCTCGGTCTGCGAGATACCGTTCTCGCCGTGGCAGCCGGAACAGACGGCGGCCTTCTCCTTGATCGCGGCATTATCGGCGGCAACTGCGGGAAGAACGGCGAGCGCTGCGAGCGCAACCGTGCTGATTGCGTGAGAGATGAACTGCCGGCGCATGGTGAGAATTCCGATCTGTCGAGCTGGCCATTCCGGGGCGTGCGGAGCACGAGCTACGATGCGCGATTGCGCATTTGAGAATCCATAACCCCCGTTCGTGGGTATGGGTTCCTGACTTGCGCGCAGGTAGCGCGCGATCCGGAACGACAGCGTGGGATTTTGAAAATGAAAGAGGCTGCGGCCCCTCGCGGCCACCGCAGCCTCTTATCGTTCGCGCGCTACTTCTTGCTGTAGCTGATGCGATAGATCGCGCCGGCCCAGTCGTCGGCAACGAGGATCGATCCGTCCTTGGCGAGGATGATGTCGTCGGGACGACCGAGATAGCCCTGGTCGCCCTCGATCCAGCCGGAGGCGAACACCTCCTGCTTGGCATTCTTGCCGTCGGGCCCGACGATCACGCGCATGATGCGGCCGCCCTGGTACTTGTGGCGATTCCAGGAGCCGTGCTCGGCGATCAGGATGTTGTTCTTGTACTCAGGCGGGAATTGGTCGCCGGTATAGAACTTCATGCCGAGCGGAGCGACATGCGCGCCGAGATTCAGCACAGGCGGCGTGAACTCGGAACACTTGTGACCCATCGCGAACTTCGGATCGGGCAGATCGCCCTGGTGGCAATAGGGATAGCCGAAATGCTCGCCCATCTTCGAGATCATGTTCAGCTTGTCTGAGGGCAGATCATCGCTGATCCAGTCGCGCGCATTCTCGGTGAACCAGTATTTGCCGGTGCGCGGATCGACGTCGCCGCCGACCGAGTTGCGGACGCCGAGCGCGTAGATTTCCGCGTTGCCGGTCTTGGGGTCGACGCGGCGGATCTGCGACACGCTGGTCGGGGGCACGCCGACGTTGAAGGGCGGTCCGAACGGAATGTAGAACCAGCCTTCCTTGTCGACCGCGATGTACTTCCAGCCATGCGCGGCATAGGACGGCATGTCGTCATAGACGACCTTGCCGTCGCCGAGCTTGTCCAGATTGGCCTCGGCGTTGTCGTAGCGGATCAGCTTGTCGACGGCGATGACGTAGAGCGCGCCGTCCCTGAAGGCGAGACCGGTGGGCATGTTCAGCCCCTTGAGGACGGTCTTGACCTCCTTCTTCCCATTGTTGTCCTTGATGGCATAGACGTTGCCGAGACCGAACGAGCCGACGAACAGCGTGCCCTTGTCGCCCCAGGCCATCTGCCGCGCGGCCAGCACGCCGGAGGCGTAGACCTCCATCTTGAAGCCCGCCGGCAGCTTGACCTTCTTGACGATGTTGGCGAGCTCGGCGTCGGAGGCGCCAGTCGGCGGGCCCGATGGCGGCGCGAGACCCTTCTGCGCCTCGGTCTCGTCGCCGAGGAACCAGTCATCCGGCGGATGGGTCCAGAACTCCTTGGTCCCGGATTCGTATTTCTTCAGCGGCTTGCTCTTGTCCTGCTGTTGCGCATTGCCGGCGCTGGTCCCCGCAAGAAGGGCCACGGCCGCAAGCGCCAACACGGATCGATGGAACATCGATGTCATCGCGTCACTCCCCTAAGGCAGCCGTCAGGGCTGCGATTTATTTTGTTTTGCTAGTCGAGAGGCGAAGTGGAATCTGTCAGGACGACAGACGCAAAAAGGTTAGCACATCTGCGAGCACTGAGAAGCGCGTCGCGCGCAGTGCGGTTGCGCTCAATAAAAATTGAGACGGAATTTCTTCGAACGCGAACGCGGCGACGAAAACGCTCTCGCTGCAACGCGGAATCAAAACGGCGCGCGCCTCATTTGCGGGCAGCACGAGGCGCGGACAACACAAAAACGCGAAAACAACCCCATGCACAGTAGAACGGCTGAGGTCGCTTTGCGCGCGGTGACTCCCGATAGGCATTTGACCGATCGAGCAAAACGGCAAAGGCGGCGATCATGAGGCGACAGGATAGGGTCCCTCGTCGAATGTCGTCTCGTGATAGCCTTTCGACCCGATCTCGCGCGCCAGCGTGCTGCGAAAATCCGCGCCCGCACGCAGGCTGTTCAGGACGTGCGCAAAGTCGAACCCGGGCCGCCAGCCCAGCTCGCGCCGCGCACGTTCGTTGACATAGACACGGTCGATCCCGGGAAACAGACGCCAGCCGCGCGCCGCATAGAGCTGCCCACAATCCGGATAGAGCTCGCGCACGACATTGGCTGCGTCGCGCGCAAGCGCGGCGAGGTGGCGTTGCTCGAATGGGCTGGTGGCGGAGACGATGTAGCGCGCGAAGCCGATCTCCGGCGCGCGCTCGGCGGCGAGCAGATGGGCACTCACCGCATCCGCTATATCCAGCCGGCGATAGAGCAGCTCGTTGGCCTGCGCATTCTCCAGCGCATAACGCGACCGCATCGCCGGATCGTCATCGTCCTCCGGAAAGAAGCGCGAGGTTCGCAACACGACGACAGGCAGGCCGCGCTCGCGAAAGAACAGCTCGCAGAGAGTTTCCGCCATCAGCTTGGTCGTGCCGTAGATGTTCTTGGGCACCGGCGGCAGATCCTCGGTGACCCACACGGCGGCCTGTCCGTCCCCGGGGCGAAGCTGCGAGCCGAACGCGCTGGTGGTGCTGGTGAAGACGAAGCTCTGCACGCCGGCAGCCGCGGCCGCCTCGAGCAGATTGAGCGTGCCGGTGACGTTGGTGTCGACAAAATCCTGTTTGCCGTGGGTCCCGACATGCGGCTTGTGCAGCGTCGCGGTGTGGATCACAGCGGAGACGCCGTCCATCTGGCGCCGCACGAAGCCCGCATCGACGATCGAGCCGACGGCATCAGTGAAGGGCGATGTCTTCAGATCTATCCCGCGCGCAGGCGAGCCGCGAGCCCGGAGGGTCCGCAGAATCGCCTCCCCGAGGTGGCCTGCGCTGCCGGTGATGAGAATTGTCATTGCTCCTCCGGGATCGATCGTTCTTCGCGGCGCCAGGCGAGGCGGAACTGGTTCAAACCAGCCTCGCGCTTCGCCCACCACCCAGCGACCGTTTGCGGCCGGAAGGGCCTGCCGTCAATCACAGGCCGAAGCGGCGCGCGTCGTCGGCGAGAAATTCCTGGCCGCTGCGATGCTTCACGCTGGGCAGCGCGGCAATCCGTGCGCGCCACGCGATGAGCGCGGAGCAGTCGTCGGGAACCGCGAGACCCGCAGCGTCGGCGAACATCAAGCCGGCGAAGACGGTGATGTCCGCCATCGAAAATGTGTCGCCGGCGATGTACGGCTGCCGCTCCAGCACGCCATTGAAATAGCTCATCCCCGCGCGGGCTCGTTCGCCCTGCCGCTGTCCCCACTCGGCGCGGCCGTTCCAGTCGGGGCTCTTGAAGGCCTGAAGCTGCGGACCGAGACCCGGGGTGGCGTGATGGAAATAATCGCCGACGGCGTCGAGTAGTTCGGCTTCCGCGCGCCGCTGCATCATGTGGATCAGTGCTCTCTGTCTGGGCGTCGCGCCCGTCAGCGTCGGGCGACCATCCAGATGATCGAGATATTCGGTGATGGCCGTCGATTCGGAGATGAAGGTGCCATCTTCGAGCTCAAGCACGGGCAGGACGCCGGACGGGTTCTTTTTCAGGAACGCGGGGCTTTTGTGCTCGGCCCCGATGAGGTCGATCGGGACGAATTCGACCTGGGAGTCGAGCTGTTTTTCCGCAAGGGCGATGCGGATACGGGCGGGGTTCGGGAAGCCTGGACGGTCGTAGATCTTCATACGGCACCTTCATTTATCTGTCTATCGATAGATAGGTTGGCGACCCGCTTTATTCCCCTTCTCAGCGGCCCGGTCAACAGCTATCTATCGGTTGATAGGTAACGTTTCGATGGCAAAGACCAAAACTGACATGCGAGAGGCCGTTCTGGCGGCCGCGCGCGCCACCGTGCAGGCGCGCGGATACACCGCGCTGAGCTTTCGCGAGCTGGCGAAGGAGGTCGGAATCAAGAGTGCCAGCGTGCACTACCATTTCCCGACGAAGGGCGATCTCGGGGTGGCCCTGGCCCGGCGCTACACGGAGGAGGGCACGGCCTATCTGGAGGAGGTCCTCGCAACGGCACCCGATCCGCATGCGTGCTTCGACCGCTATATCGAGATTTTTCGTGCCGCGCTCGCTAACGGCAATCGCATGTGTCTGAGCGGCATCATGAGCGCCGAGCTCGACGATCTTCCTGAGGAAGTGAAGCACGAGATCGATCGTTTCCCTCGCATGAATATCGCCTGGATCACGCGTGTGCTCGCGACGGCCAACGCCTGTGCCAGCGAAGATGAAAGAAGCGAGCGCGCGATGGCGATCTTCGCCGCGATCACGGGCGCGCAATTGATTGCGCGCGGACGCAACGACATCTCGGTCTACGATCGTGCCATCGAGACCTACCGCGTCTCGGGATTGATTCCCTGATCAGCGCGGGGCTCGCACGAGGCAAACCGAAGCGAACTTCGCTTATGGGGGCGCTGGATGCTTGGGAAAAAATTGGAGCGGGCGAAGGGGCTCGAACCCTCGACCCCGACCTTGGCAAGGTCGTGCTCTACCACTGAGCTACACCCGCATCCTGTGTCGGTCGCGTGACGCGCCGGCAACGGCTGTCGTATGCCAAAAGCGGGAGGGGAATGCAACAGCTACCGGCGGGATAGATTGGGTTCTTGAGGCCCTATATGGACCCTGAATGCGGCCAAACCGCCCGAAAACGCCCCGGAACAGCCGAATCGGCCTCGGCGGATTGAAATTCGGCCGCCCCGGCCCAATTTAGGAGCCGACAGCGAAGCATATGTGATGGCGACGTGCTAAAGACCCGCCATTCCAGACATCAGACGAGGGAATCCCGTGACGATCATCGACCAGGGTAACGGAGCGGCGGGCCCGGCTGCGGCCGATCTGATCAAGGACACCACCACCCAGACCTTCGTGAAGGACGTCATCGAGGAATCGAAGCGCCAGCCGGTGCTGATCGACTTCTGGGCGGAGTGGTGCGGCCCCTGCAAGCAGCTCACCCCCGTGCTGGAAAAGGCGGTCAAGGCCGCCAAGGGCAAGGTCAAGCTGGTCAAGATGAACATCGACCAGCACCCGGCGATCCCGGGCCAGATGGGCATCCAGTCGATCCCGGCCGTGATTGCCTTCGTCAACGGCCAGCCGGCCGACGGCTTCATGGGCGCGGTGCCGGAGAGCCAGCTCAACGCCTTCATCGAAAAGCTGACCAAGGGCGTGACCGCGCCGGGCGAGGTCAACGTCGCCGAGATCGTGCAGGAAGCCGATGCCGTGCTCGCCGAGGGCGACGCGGCGGCCGCAGCGCAGATCTATGCCGAGGCGCTTCAGCATGATGCGACCAACATCGCGGCCCTTGCCGGCCTTGCGAAGTGCTACGCTGTCGCCGGTGCGATGGAGCAGGCCAAGCAGACACTGGCCATGGTGCCGGAATCCAAGCGCAACGATCCCGCGGTGAAAGCCGTGCAGACCGCGATCGATCTCGCCGAGCAGGCGGAGCAGCTGGGCCCGGTGCCCGAGCTGGAACAGAAAGTTGCCGCAAATCCGCTCGATCATCAGGCCCGGTTCGACCTTGCCACCGCGCTGAATGCGCAGGGCAACCGCGCGGCCGCCACCGAGCATCTGCTCGAGATCGTCAAGCGCGACCGCAAATGGAACGAGGACGGCGCCCGCAAGCAGCTGGTGCAGTTCTTCGAGGCCTGGGGCGGCACGGATGATGCAACCGTCGAAGGACGCAAGCGCTTGTCGACGATCCTGTTTTCGTAAGGGTTATTGTTGGAGCATGATCTTGTCGGAAGACCGCTTCACACTTTGCGCTAACGCGGCCCTTCGGGTCCGGATCATGCTTTAGCCAAGTCAGCGGGGACCAGATGCCGATCAACATCGAATATCGCGGCCCCGCCGACCTCCCGGAAATCATCCCGGTATTTCCGCTGCCGGGCGCGCTGCTGTTGCCGCGCGGCCAGATGCCGCTCAACATCTTCGAGCCGCGCTACCTCTCGATGGTCGACGACAGCTTCCGCGACGGTCATCGCCTGATCGGCATGATCCAGCCTGATGTGGCGCACTCGCCGAAGAATTCCGACAAGCCGGCGCTGTTCCGCGTCGGCTGCGTCGGCCGCATCACCCAGCTCGCCGAGTCCGGCGACGGCCGCTACATCCTCGAGCTCACCGGCGTCTCGCGCTTCAAGGTGGTCGAGGAACTCGAGGTGCTCACCGCCTATCGGCAGTGCAAGGTGGATTTCTTCGCCTTCGTCGACGACTTCACCGCGCGCATGGGCGAGGACGAGGTCGATCGCGAAGCGCTGCTGGCGGTGCTGGCGGACTTTTTGAAGGCCAACAATCTCAAGGTCGACTGGGAAGGCGTCGAGAGCGCCCCCAACGAGGCGCTCGTCAATGCGCTGGCGATGATGTCGCCCTATGGCCCCGCGGAAAAGCAGGCGATGCTGGAGGCGCCGGATTTGAAGACCCGCGCCGAAATCCTGATCGCGGTCACCGAGATGGACCTCGCCAAGAAACGCACCAGCGGCGATCCGCCGTTGCAGTGACGGCGCGGGTGCTCACGCGGCGCGGACGGCTGCCCGGACACCACGCCTCAGCAATTTCGCGACGCCGGATGCAGGCATCGGCCGGCCGAAGTAATAGCCTTGCGTTTCACCACACCCCTCGTCACGGAGGATGTTCAGCTGCTCCTTCGTCTCGACGCCTTCGGCAGTCGTCGTCTTGCCGAGGCTGACTGCGAAGCGAACCACGGCCCGCGCGAGATGGTGCGCGTCTTCCCTTCCGTTGGACAGTTCGTTGACGAAGCTGCGGTCGACCTTGATCTTGTCGAATGGGAATCTTTGCAGAAAGCTCAGCGACGAATAGCCGGTGCCGAAATCGTCCAGGGCGATTCGCACGCCGAGTTCGCGCAATTGACCGAGTGCTGCGAATACAGCTCCGCTGTCATGCATGATCACCGTCTCGGTAACCTCGAGCTCGAGCCGGTGTGGCGCAACTTTCGAACTCGCCAGTGCGCCGATGATGACCGGGACAAGCTCCTTGCTCCTGAATTGAGCGGGAGACAAGTTGATCGCGATCCTGAGATGGGCAGGCCATTTGGCGGCCTCCGCACAGGCGGTCCTCAAGATCCATTCTCCCAGCGGCACGATCAAGCCGGTCTCCTCCGCGAGCGGGATGAATTCGCCGGGCATGACCAGACCTCGCCGCGGGTGATGCCAGCGTAGCAAGGCTTCGAAGCCGCGGATCTCGCCGGTCGCGGTATCGACGAATGGCTGGTAGTGCAGCTCGAATTCACCGTCGGCAAGCGCATCCCGCATGTCGCGCTCCAGGTTGCGTCGCGCATGCATGAGCTCGTCGAGTTCCGGCTCGAAGAAACGGAATGCACCGCGTCCGCCGCTCTTGGCCGAGTAGAGGGCTAGATCTGCGCCCTTCATGAGCACGTCGGAATCGTCGCCATCGCGCGGCGCGATGGCAATGCCGATGCTGGTGCCCACCGTGACCCGGTGATCGCCGAGGTCAAAGGGTTCGCAAAGCGCCTTTCTGACGTTCTCGGCGAGGGTGGCAGCCTCGACGGCCGGGTTGGTCACGTAGTCGATCACGGCGAACTCGTCGCCGCCCAGCCGCGCGATCAACGCGGTTTCCGTGGTGCATTCGCGCAGACGCGCCGCGACGGCGCGCAACAGGGAATCGCCCGCCGGATGTCCCAGCGTGTCGTTGACTTCCTTGAAGCGATCGAGATCGAGCATGAGCACGGCCAGATCGAGGCCGCCATTGCGCGTAACGGCAAGGGCATGCTCCATCCGCTCCCTGAGCAGCACGCGATTTGGCAGATCGGTCAAGGCATCGTGTTGCGCCATGTGAGCGATCTTGGCCTCGGACCGGCGTTGCTCGGTGACATCAAGATGGGTCGCGACCCACCCGCCGCCGGCCATCGGCTGTCGCGTCACGCAAATCAGCCGACCATCCGCAAACTCGTCGATTCGGCTCGAGACTGCATCGAACGGCAGGGCGGCCAGTTTCGAGATGAATTGCCCGGCAGCGCCCTCGCTGGTGTCGCCCTTGAGGACGCCGTTCGCAACGCGATGCCGGATGATGTCGGAATGTGGGGTCCCCGTTCTCAGCAGTTCCGGCGGCAGCCGATAGAGCAGGGCATAGCGTTCGTTGCAGACGACTAGTCGCTTCTCCGCATCGAACATGCAGAGCGCCTCGACCATGTTGTTGATGGCCGTATCCAGCCTGAGTTTCTGGTCCTGGATTTCCTGTTGCGAATCTTCCACCTGCTGCCTGGCGCGCGAAAGCTGGCTGATGATTTCCTCGAACCTGCTGGTTCTGGTCGCAAGGCGGCGATCCGCCAGCACGCCGACGAAGCTCATCCCGAGCACCGACAGGGCCACACCCGCAATTGCCACGGCGAGGAAGGTCGGCGAAAGCGACAATGTATCGTGTGCCAGCGTCGGGTCTGGAACGATCTGCACGGCCCCCATGGCCGTGAAATGATGCGACACGATGGCGAGCGTCAGCAGCAGCGCCGCGACGAAGGTCCCCGACTTGCTCTTGCGGCCCAGGACAACCGCGAGCGCGGCGTAGCCCAGGACCATGCCGAGGACGATCGAGATGAACACCAGCCCCGGCAACCAGGTCACGCGGCCCGGCACTTCGAGGGCCCACATGCCGATATAGTGCATGCTCGCAATGCCGGCGCCGATGATGCCGCCGCCGGCAGCCGCGCGCCAACGGCCGGAGTTGTTGACGGCAACGCCGAACCCGCCTGAGGTCAAGATCATCGCCGCCGCGAGCGACAGCGCTGTCAGCACGAGGCCGTAACCGGTCGGGACGCCGGGCTCGTAGGCGAGCATTGCGACAAAATGCGTTGCCCAGATTCCGTAGCCGATGGCCGCGCCGGCAATCGCAATCCACATCAGCCGCGTCCACGCGCGCGAGGCGATTGCTCGATGAAAGATGCTGACGGCTACAATGCTTGCAGCGAAGCAAACCAGGCCGGCGAGCATGACAAGCCGCCAGTCGTGCTCCGCCGTGAGGCAGGTAAAAACGCGGAACATTCAATATCGCTCCCTCGTCAATACTATCGAGGATTGATCCGATCGGGCTTTCTCCGCGTTAATTTTCTGCAATGCCTAGTTGCATGCCTATCGCGAGGTAAATGCTTCCCGGCAAATGACGCCAGTTGGAGGTAGTTATGCGGGTTAGGACGGTTCCAGCCCCGTGAAACTACGCGGTTGAGCAGCCTGTGGTTGCATCCGCTGGAACTCAACCGATTCCGTTTAGGGATGATGCCGGATGCGCTTGCGTCCCGTGATCATCGCGCGGATCAAATTCTCGCGCTGGAGAATTCCCATCAGCACCACGCCCACGACGTGGAGCACGACCAGGATGATGACCGCGTCCGACGAATAGTGGTGGGTGTCCTCGACCCACCAGACGCCGAAGAAGGTCACGGTCACCGACATCGCGCCCGTAATCGTCGAGACGGCGATCGCCAGCAGCAGCGCCACCAGCATCAGGGTGCCGGCGGGATTGAGTCCGATATAGCGGCCGGTGATGCCGCGGCGCAGATTCCAGAGATAGCGTGGCGCGGCACGAAGCCTGACGCCGACCATGCGGAAGCGCGAATAGCGGCTTCCCCAGAAGCCCCAGACCAGACGGAAGGCGAGAAGCCCAAGCACCGTGTAGCCGACGATGCGATGAAGCCGATCATAGACGGTGGGCGTGAACCATGCGGCGAGAATGCTCGCCGCAAGCGCCCAGTGCCAGAGGCGCAGCGGGAGATCCCAGACTGCAACCGTCCGCGAAGCGACTCGATCCGCGGGGGTCCCGTCGGACACCCCGCGCGCTTGTGGCACCGCTTCTTCGATCAAGCGAGGATGACCCTTACTTGGCGACCGTCTTCTTCAGGCTGAGATCTTCGGGGCTGTAGAACAGCTCGTAGAGCTTGCCTTCCTTGACGCCATAGACCTCGTAGCAGGAGCCTTCGATCTTCGAGCGCCGCACCTCGTAACCCAGCGCCTTGGCCTTGGCTTCGGCCTCGCTGGCCGGCTTCCACGACGCCTTGTCGAGCTTGGTGCAATCCTTGAAACCGTCGGCCATGGCCGTCGATCCCGCGCCAATCCCAATCGTCAGTGCAATGGCAACAACACGAATGACCTTCACGAACGTCTCCTCCTCTGTCGGTCGCGCTGCGCGGAGCCGCGAAGCGGGACCGAAGGAAGCAAAGGAGAGGGTGAAGTCAATCGGGGTCGGGGCCCGCTGGCTTTAGATTTATTCTAACGGCCGAGAAAAGGTCAGCGCTGTCCGTGGGCAGCACGCATTTGGATGGCCGCTGCGGCCTTACGCCTCACGATTTGGGATAGCCTGCCGACCTCGCCAGCTGCGCTATGCCGCACTTCGCATCCCCGGATAGTTGCGCTGCAGCCAGTCCGTCCAGGTGAGACGTCCGCGCACGCCCCGGCTCACGACAAAACCCATGCCGCGCGCCTTCGCCTCCGGAAGATCGACCGGCAGGATTTTTCGATGCAGTCTCCTCGCATCCTGATACTGGCGGGCAAAGGCGACGAGATCGAGGTCCTCGGGGCCACCAATCTCCGCGCGGACACCGCGCTGCCCATCGAAGGTGCAGGCCACGACGTGGTCGGCAACGTCGGAAGTATCGACGGGATCGAACCGCGTCGTCGGCACCGGCCACACCGGAAGCCAGCCGAGGCCCGCGAGCAGCTTGTCGAGCAAATAGTAGAACGGCATCGCGCGAACGACGGACCAGGACAGGACGGATGCGCGCACCAGCCGTTCGCCGGCGAGCTTGACCCGGGCGTAGGGCAGGGTCGCTTCGTCGAGCCCGACGATCGAGACGTGGAGGAAGTGCCGCACCCCGGCTTCCCCAGCGAGCGACAGCAGCCGCTCCGTGCCCTCGACATCCACGGCCGAAGGCGACCTGAAGAAATCGATCGGGCGAATGCCGCCGCGGCGCGCGATCGGAGAACAGGTCGCCGCGTTGATGACCGTGTCGACGTCATGCAGCGCTGGCCGCAGCCCGGCGCCCGTGGCGAGATCGCCTGCGGCCCATTCGACGTCCGACCGCGCGCCCGGCGATCGCGCAAGGACCCGGACGCGACGTCCATCGCGAACGAGACGGTCGACGATATCCCGGCCGAGATGGCCCGTGCCCCCGGTCACCAGCGTCAGCGCCATGCCTCTACTCCCCTTTGGCGGTCAATAACCGGCGATCGCCATCGCGACGACCGCACTGAGCGCCATCCAGCCGAAGTGCCGGCCGCGCGTCGCCCATGCGTTGGCGAACGCGGAGAAGCCGAACACGCCGGCCATGGTGATGACGATCCAGTGCCGCGCCGGTTCCGAGCTCATCCAGGGCGCCGCGATCAGGAGTACGCCACCGCCGATCCAGGCAACGGTCGAGGCCTGCCAGACCAGGCGAATCAGGGTGCGGAGCCGTTCCGGCTCGATGTGGGCGCGCGCGAAGACCTTGGTCTCGCCGAGGATGCCATGAATGAGGGCCACGACGATGGTCAGGACGCCGGCGCACTGGAGCAGGAGATCGCGCATCAATGCCTCCATACAGTCATGTATGGTCAAATAGGCGCTCGCCTGCCGTCTGTCAATACACTAGTGTATGGTTGGATTTGGAACCCGACATGACGGAACAGCTCTCGGCCGACGACTGGATCAAGGAAGGCCTGAAGGCGCTTGCCAAAAGCGGCTTCACCGCGCTGAAGGCCGATCCGCTGGCAAAAGCCATGGGCGTCTCGCGCGGCAGCTTCTATTGGCATTTCGCCGATCTCGGCGCGTTCCACGCCGCCGTGCTGAAGCGCTGGCGCGAGATCGCGGCCGAGCAGATCATCGCCGACGTCGAAGCCGCCGGCGATGAACCGCTCAAGGCGCTGCTGCGGAGATCCTTCGGCGCGAAGCTCGACCTCGAGCGCGCGGTACGCAACTGGGCGGCGTTCGACGCGGCCGCGCAAGCGGCGGTGCGTGCAATCGACCGCCGCAGGCTCGACTATATCGAGGGGCTGCTTGCGATGCGCGGGCTCGAGGCGGCGACAGCGCAGGCCCGCGCGCAGATCCTGTACTGGACCTTTCTCGGCTTCGCGCTGTCGGGCCCACCGGTGCAGGCGGCACGGCTCCAGGGCATGCTCGACGAGCTCCTGGCGATGATCGCAGCCTGAGCCCGCGATGGGCGGACGCGAATTTCTGTGCTAGAGGCAAGCGATGCCGGAGACCCCCATGAACGCGCCTACCGAACGTCCCGAAGCCAGCGTCGATCCCAAATTGCTGGAGATTCTGGTCTGCCCGCTGACCAAGGGCCCGCTCGAGTTCGATTCCGCAAAGCAGGAGCTGATCTCGCGCAGCGCCAAGCTCGCCTACCCGATCCGCGACGGCATTCCGATCATGCTGCCGGAAGAGGCAAGAAAGATCGATTGAGGTCGTAGCGGAGCTTCGTCGTTTGGAGCGATGCCCGCGCCACACCCTCGGTGTCGTCCTGGCGAAAGCCAGGACCCATAACCACCGAATTGCGTTGCTGCATGCGCTGGCAACTCCGGATCTTCGCAAAACGATTGCTGCGGAGTATGGGTCCCGGATCTGCGCGCGCGTGGGGGCGCGCTTGTCCGGGACGACGACGGAGTGTGTGATGCGAGCGAAACCTATAACGCCTCGCCCTTCAGCAGCCGCGGCACCTCGCCCGTCAAGCCGGCGGCCTGGCGGATGAAGAGGTTCTTCAGCGGCGGGGCGCGGTCGACGAGGCCGAGGCCGATGTCGCGCACGGTGCGCAGCAGCGTCGACTGGTTCGAGAACAGGAAGTTCAGCGAGTTGGTGGCAACGCCCATCGCCATGGTGTCGAAGCGGCGCCAGCGCTGGTAGCGCTCGAGCACGTCGGCACCGCCGAGATCCATGCCGAGCCGCGCGGCGTCGACGACGACCTCGGCCAGCGCCGCGACATCCTTCAGCCCCATGTTGAGACCCTGGCCCGCAATGGGGTGGATGACGTGCGCGGAATCGCCGACCAGCGCGAGGCGCTCGGCGATGAAGGAGCGCGCGACGAAATAAGACAGCGGGAACGCGCGCGGCTTGTCGAGCGCCTTGACCTCGCCGAGATGCAGGCCGAAGCGCTGCTCGAGCTCGCGATGAAACTCTTCGTCGCTGAGCGCGATGATGCGCGCGGCCTCGGCCCGGCGTTCGGTCCACACCAGCGATGAGCGTTTTCCGGTGAGCGGCAGGATCGCGAAGGGACCTGCGGGCAGGAAGTGTTCTTCGGCGCGGCCCTCGTGATCGCGCTCGTGACCGACGGTAACGACGATGCCGGACTGGTCATATTCCCAGCCATGGGTGGCGATGCCGGCGCGCTCGCGCAGCTTCGACCGCGCGCCGTCGGCGGCGACCAGCAGACTGGCGGCGATGACGCTGCCGTCGCCGAGCGTCACGTCGATGCCGTCGGGACGCGCGTCGTAGGACGACACGGTGGTGGCGCGCAGATCGATGCCCTCGGCCTCGGCGCGCAGCACCAGCGCATCGATCAGGCGGCGGTTCTCGACCATGTGCGCAAAGGGCTCGCCGGGCGCGACATCGCCGGCAAAGTTCAGGAACACCGGACGGGTGGCGTCCTCCAGCCTGGAATCGGTGACGACCATGTCGAGGATCGGCTGCGCCTCGCCCTTGACGTCGTCCCAGGCGTCGATCGCCTCGAACAGGCGGCGGCAGGCGGCCACGATCGCGGTCGCGCGCGGATCGCGACTCGGCCGTACGCTGAGCGCGGGATCGGCGACGACGACGGGGATCTCGGGCCCCAGCCCCTGGCGCAGCGCCAGGGCGAGCGCCAGGCCTGCAAAAGCGCCGCCGCCAATGACAATGCTACCCTGTACCGACATACCAAGCTTCCCGGCCACCACTTCGCCAATTCCCGGTCTTGCTAGCAGACTTGAGGTGGGCGAAACAGGGCGGTGAAACAAGGGCTGAACGGCCCGAATGTGCCATTCCGGAGCAGCGGCCCGGAATGACGGCAAGAAAGTTCACGCCATGTCCAAAAGCCTGTTCGACCTCATTTCGATCCTCGACCTCGAACAGCTCGAGGTGAACCTGTTCCGCGGCAACAGTCCGAAAACGGACTGGCAGCGGGTGTTTGGTGGCCAGGTGATCGGGCAGGCGATGGTCGCGGCCTGCCGCACCGTCGAGGGGCGCCTGCCGCATTCGCTGCATTGCTATTTCATCCTGCCGGGCGATCCGCAGGTCCCGATCATCTACCAGGTCGAGCGCCTGCGCGACGGCAAGAGCTACTCGACCCGCCGCGTCACCGCGATCCAGCACGGCAACGCGATCTTCTCGATCATGGTGTCCTTCCACGCCGAGGAAGAGAGCACGTTCGATCACCAGGACAAGATGCCCGACGTGCCGCCGCCGGAAAAGCTGACCGCGGAGGAAGTCGCGAAGCAGCCGATCTTCAAGGAGATGCCGGAGTTCATCCGCCGCTACTACGAGATGGATCGCCCGATCGAATTGCGTCCGGTCGAGATCGGCCGCTATTTCGGCCAGAAGGTCGAGGACGGGCGCATCAACATCTGGATCCGCACGGCTGCGAAACTCCCCGACGATCCCGCGCTGCATCTGTGCGCGCTCGCCTACGCCTCGGATTTCTCGCTGCTCGACGCGATCATGGCGCGCTATGGCCGCACGCTGTTCGACAAGCGCATGATGCCGGCGAGCCTCGATCACGCGATGTGGTTCCACCGCCCGTTCCGCGCCGACGAATGGCTGCTTTACGCCCAGGATTCGCCGAGCGCGCAAGGCGGCCGCGGCCTGAGCCGCGGTCTCATCTTCAAGCCTGATGGCACGCTGGTGGCCTCGGTGGCGCAGGAAGGCTCGGTGCGCGAGCGCAGAACGTGATCTTGGCTGCAGGAGGCGTCAGCCGCCCTGCAGGCCCGTCGCCTTGATCACCGGGCCCCATTTGAGCCGCTCCTTGGTCTCGAACCGGGCAAGGTCCGCCGGTGTTCCACCGGCCGGATCGAGTCCCAGCTCGTGTAGCCGCTTCTTGGTCTCGGGCAAGGCGAGCGCCTTGGCGAACTCGCCGTTCAGAAGCTCGATGACGGCCTTTGGCGTGTCGCGCGGCGCGTAGAAGGCATTCCATCCCGCCATCTCGAAATCAGGCACGCCCTGCTCGGCGACGGGCTTCACGCCCGGCAGCAGTTCGCTCGGCTTCAGCACGGTGATGCCGAGCGCCTTCAGCTTGCCGTCTTCGATCTGAGTGCGCACCGCCGTGACCGTGTCGATCAGCAGCGGCACCTGTCCGCCGAGCACGTCGGTCATCGCCGTCGCCGAGCCCTTGTAGGGAACGCCGAACATCGGCGCGCCGGTCACCTCCTTGAGAAACTCGAAGATGACACGCGCCGTCGTGCTCGGCAGCGCGATGTCGATCCTGTCCGGCTTCGCCTTGGCCGCCGAGATCAGGTCGACCACGTTGTTTCCGGCGAACGACGGACTGGCCGTGATCACCAGCGGCAGCTTGCCGACCAGGATGATCGGGGCAAAGTCCTTGTCCGGCGCGAACCCCATCGCGGGATACATGAACTCGTTCATGGTCTGGGTGGCGTTGGTGCCCATCAACAGCGTGTAGCCGTCGGGCTCCGAATGCGCCACCTGCTCGGCACCGATATTGCCGCCGGCTCCGGGCTTGTTCTCGACATAGAAGCGCTGGCCCAGCGTCCGCGACAGATGGTCGGCGAGATAGCGCGCCACGACGTCGGTGCCCTGGCCCGCCTGATAGGGAACGATGATCTTGACCGGCCTCGTCGGATAGGTCTGCGCAAGGCTTGCGCAACTCCATAGCAGGGCCAGCCATCCCACGGCCCATCTCGCGGACTTCAGCATGCTCGTTTCCTCTCGTTATGATTATTTTGGTCGTCTTCTTGTTGTTGGCCGTCTTGTCGTTACGCGGTGTCCTTTCGTTGCGGCGCGACGATGCCGCCCTCGATCAGACTGTCGATCGTTCTCGCATCGAAACCGGCATCCGCCAGAATCTCGCGGGCATGCTCGGCGAAGCGGGGCGGCCGCCGCCCGGCGCGACCGGGTGTCTGACCGAGCTTCACGGGAATGCCGGGTGCACGGTGGCCCTCGCTTTCGACCAGCATGTCGCGGTGGGCGACATGGGCCTGCGCGAACGCCTGCGGCACGGTGTTGACGGCGCCGGCGGGAACGCCGGCCTGCATCAGATCGCGGCACAGGGTGGCCGATTCGAAGCCGGCCAGCGTGTGCTCCAGCTCCCTGCGAAGCGCGGCCACGTGAGCGAGCCGATCGGCGTTGGTGCGAAAGCGCGGATCATCCAGCAGGTCGCAGCGCCCGACCTTTTGGCAGAAGCGGCGAAATTGGCCGTCATTGAGGATGCCGAGAAAGATCTCGCCGTCGGCGACCGCGAACTTGTCGTAAGGCGCGATGTTGGGATGGGCGCTGCCGAGCCGACCGGGCGTATTGCCCGAGCAGATCCAGTTCGCCGCGTGTGGCACCAGAAGGCCGAGCGCGGTGTCGAACAGCGTCGCCTCGACGCGCTGCCCTCGTCCGGTCCGTTCGCGCGCCGCGAGCGCCAGCAAGACGCCCGTGAGCGCATTGTAGCCGGTGAGGTAGTCGACGATCGGAATGCCGACGCGCGTGGCGCCGGAGTCTTGAGTCCCGTTGATGCTCATCAGGCCGCACATGGCCTGGAGCACCGCATCGTAGCCGGGCAGTCCGCCGAGTGGCCCGTCGGCGCCGAAGCCCGAGATGGCGCAGTAAATCAAGCGCGGAAAGCGCTCGGACAGACGGGCCTCGTAACCGAGTCCCCAGCGCTCCATGGTGCCGGGCAGGAAGTTCTCCACCAGCACGTCGGCATCCTCTAGCAGGGCTTCAAGCACCGCACGCCCTTCTGTGCGCGACAGGTCGAGCGCCATGCCGCGCTTGCCGCGATTGACGGCGCCGAAATACGCCGCTTGTCCCGCCGCATCGAAGGGCGGACCAAGGCCGCGTGTCTCATCGCCCGATGGCGGCTCGATCTTGACGACATCCGCGCCATGATCGGCCAGCATCTGCGTGCATAGCGGCCCCGCCAGCACGCGCGAGAGATCGACGACCTTGAGGCCGGTGATCGCGCCGCGCGTGAGATCAGGTGCGGGCATGCTCATTCGCCCAGTTGGTGGTTGTCAGCTACGGTTCGGCAGCTCCACGATGCCGGTGCCGAGAACCGAGACCTCGTTGTCCTGGTTGTGGGCTTCCTGCTCGATCTCGACCAGGTGACGGCCGTTCTCGACGAATTTGCGCTTCACCTTGCCCTTGATGAACAGGATGTCGCCCTCGGGATTGTGCCGGCGGATCTTGCAGGTCGCGCGGCGCAGGAAACCGTCATCGCCCATCCAGTTGGTGAGGTGATGGGTGAGCCAGGAGCAGCGCTCCGGACCGTAATCATAGGCGCCGGGCGCGCCGACCTCGAGCGCGAACTCCTCTTCCCAGTGCACGCGCTCGGGACAATCGGGGATATTGAAGCGGTTCGGGATGCCGAGGCCGCGATGGGCGTCCTGCAGCTTCCAGGCGAGCTTGTTGGCGCGGATGTAGAGACCGCCCCAGCCTTGCGCATAGGCGATGAAGCCGGTGACCGTCATCGGTCCCTTCAGCATCACCGGCAGCGCCTCGCCTTCGGTGACGTCCTGCCAGTAGCGCGGACGCGAGCCCTGGATTCGCTCCTCGGCATAGTGCTTGTAGGCTGCGGCCAGCTCCTCCTCGCTGTAGCGGCGCGGTGCGCGGGCCTTGACCTCGCGGTACTTGGTGCCCTGGTCGCGCGCATGGTCGCGCTCGGTCCGGAAGCACCAGCTATCCGCCTCGGCGACGAGGTCGCCCTGCTGGTTGAAGAAGTCGACATGGTAGGTCTGCTGGATCGCGCGGCCGGCAAAGCGCGTCTGGTGCTCGACGAGATCCTTCAACTTGGCCTCGGTCGAAATGACGTCATTGCGCCTGACGGCCTTGTGCCAGGTCCAGTCCGCGCCCGACCACATGGCGTGGACGCCGGGCATCCCGCCGACATAGCCCGACACGATGCGGCTGGTGGAGAACAGGAAGCTCGGCAGGGCGATGATGCCGCCATAGCTCGATTTGGCGGCGTAGTCGGGATCGCACCACAGCGGGTTGTCGTCGCCGATGCCGTGCGCGTAGTGGCGGATGTTGTCGCGCGTCGCCTCATAGCACCAGGGCTCGGCGGTCACGCCGATGGTGATGCCGATGCGCTTGCGCAGATCGTCGAGGCCCTCTTCGGTGATCTTCGGAAATCTGGTTTCGGCCTTGTCCAGCATGTGACGTTTCCTTTCCTCTAATTCGTCGCTTCTGATTGTTTGGCGGCCCGCTCGCGGTCACGCAGCACCTTGCGGTTGACCTTGCCGGCCGGCGTCTTCGGCAGCTCCGTGACGAAGCTGAGGAGACGCGGATATTCGTGATGGCTGAGGCGCTGGCGCACGACGTCCTGGATCTCGTGCTCGAAGCACGTATCGCCCGGTCGGTCGGCGACCACGAAGGCCTTCACCACCTGGCCACGGAGCGGATCGGGGACACCGATGGCCGCGGCCTCGCGCACATGCGGGTGCTTCAGGATCGCATCCTCGATCTCGACCGCGCTCATGGTCCAGCCGGCGGAGATGATGACGTCGTCGGCCCGGCCGCCGTGATAGAAGTAGCCGTCCTCGTCGATGCGCCCGAGGTCCTTGGTCGCGATCCACTCGCCGCGGCGCCAGACCTTCAGCTCGCCGGTGACGCCGGGCGCGCAGGGCTGGCCTTCGGTGTCCTGCACCTCGACACGCCCGCCGGGGATCGGCTTGCCCAGGGATCCCGGCTTGACGACGAAATCGCGCGCGCCGGGATAGCTCACCAGGATCACGCCGATCTCGGTGGTGCCGTACATGCTGCAAACCTGATGGCCGAAGGTGTCGCTGACGAAGGCCGCCGTCTCGCTGTCGATCGGCTCGCCGGTGAACGACATTTTCTCCAGCACGTAGCGATAGCGCGGCGCCGCGCCCGAGTTCCGCATCATGCGGTAATGCGTGGCGGCCGCGGAGATGTTGGTGAACTGATGCTGCTCGAGCGCGGCCAGCAGCCGCTCCGGATTGAACTTGCCGGCATAGGCCCCGATGGTGATGCCGAGCGCCAGCGGCGCAAGGGTGCCGTGCCAGAGACCGTGTCCCCAGGCCGGCGATGACGGGCAGATGAAGCGATCACCGGGACGCAGACCGGTGCCGTACAACGCCGCGACCATCAGCGTCACGATCGAACGATGCGTGTGCTTGACCGCCTCGGGCAATGCGCGCGTCGTCCCCGACGTGTATTGAAACAGCGCCATCGCGTCGGCCGCCGTTTCAGACGTGAAATGCGGCGCGAAGCGCTGCAGGCCGTGCAGGAAGGCGTCGTCGGCGACCACGACCTCGGTGCCGATCCCGGAGAGAGCCGCCGCCTTCTCCGCGTTCGTCACGATCAACCGCGGCTTGCAGTCGTCCACACGCAGCTTGACACCGTCGGGACCGAACAGCGTGAACAGCGGCACAGCGATGGCGCCGGCCTTCATGGTGCCGAACACCGCCACATAGAAGGCGCGCGAGGGCTCCAGCATGACCGCGACGCGATCACCGACCTTGATTCCCCGGCTCACCAGATCATGCGCAAAGCGCGAGGACGCTTCCGCAAGCTCGGCAAAGCTCAGCACCTCGTCCGGACCATCGGCGTGAACCACGATCACCGCCGGGTTGGATCGGCCGGCGTGCCGGTCGATGCATTCATGCGCGATGTTCAGCCGTGCGCGATTGCCGTCGAACAATTCCCAGAGCTTCTCCGGGGAGAACATCGTCTGCGCGGCGGCGTAGCTCGTGAAGTCGGTCAGCTTGCTCATGACCGGCAAGATACCGACGCCGCACTAATTGTCAAATAGCACTATCAATTGTATATATACAATTAGCGAAACGACGAACCTTGCCGCGCATGCGGCGCAACGAGGACGATGAAAGCTCTGCTGGTGATGCTGCGACGGTGTTGTTGCACTCGGGCGGCTGTTGTACCGATACGATCATGCCGAATGCCAAATCACCCCGTGTCCGTGCCGTGCCTGCGGTCACGCGCGCCGTCGCCATCCTCCGCCTGCTCAGCCGCAGTCCCACGCCGCAGACTCTCAAGGCGATTGCGGAGACTCTCGAGCTGGTGCCGAGCACGGCGTTGCACATCGTGCGCGCGCTGCTGGCGGAGGATCTCGTGCAGATCGATCCGCAGACCAAGCGCTACAGCCTCGGCGTCGGCATGCTGCCGCTGGCGCGCGCGGTGCTGGAGAACGCCGATTTTCCCAGCCTGATGCGGCCGCGGCTCGAGGAGATTTCAAGTCGCTACGGCGTCACGGCGATCGGCGTCGAGGTGCCGGACCTCGACAACATGATCGTCGTCGCGCTGGCGCGCAGCCAGGCGCCGGTGCGGCTTCACGTCGACATCGGAAGCCGTTTTCCGGCGCTGATCAGCGCGACGGGCCGTTGCGTCGCCGCCTTCAGCGGCCAGCCGGAGAAGGAGATCGAGAAGCGCTTTCGCCTGCTGCGCTGGCACAACGCGCCGACCTTCGAGGCCTGGCGCAAGGAAGTCGATCAGGTGCGCAAGCAGGGCTTCAGCATCGATCGCGGCAATTACATTGCCGGCGTGACGATCGTCGCCGTGCCGGTGCTGAATGCAAAGGGAACGATCTCGCACACCATCGCGGCCGTCGGTCTCGGCAGCCAGCTGGATCGTGCAACCTCGCTGGCGCTGGCGCGCGACATGCGCACGGTTGCGGAAGCGATCGCGCCGCAACTGTCAATTCACGCCTAGAGCTTTTTCCGTTCCGATCAAATCGGAACGGAAGCTTCGTGTGCGGGTGGAAGAGCCGGTCGCCTTAGACAGAGCCGCGCGGAGCGAGCTCGGTCTGCGAGGCAAACCAGCTCATGATCCAGCGATACACCCACGGGATCGGGATAATGAGGCTGCACAGGATCGCAGCCACGATGCCGCGCCAGAGGATGTCGAGACCGCTACCCCTGAACACGATCTCGCGCCGCGTGCCCTCGATGCTGCGGCAGAACCAGCGCATCTGGGCGGCGGCCACCCAGGCCCAGCCGATGATGGTGATAATGGAAATCGCGAACAGCAGATTCCAGCCGATATAGGCCCAGACCGAACCGGAGAAGCTGAGACCGAGCGGCTGCCCGTTGGAAGCAAGGTTTGCGATCATCCATTTGATCAGCAGCCAGTAGAGCACGATCTGGACGATGAACAGCAGATTGCTCAGCAACTGGCTGCCGACAAAGCCGAGCGCGATCGCCAGAACGATGAAGCCGAAGAACCAGGGCACCAGCGTCATCGCGTTGCCGGTGAAGCTGAGATTGGGCCGCCCGGGAACCTTGAAGCAGGGCACGATCCATTTCGTGTACCAGACGAACAGCCACGGCACCGGAATGACGAAGCAGGAGCCGATCACGAGCACGAGCGTGCGCCAGGTGAACTCGAGGATGCCGAAATCGACGGCGAGTGATCCGCCGCTGGCCGCCCCACCGTAACCACCAGCGCCCCTCATCGGGGGCCCGCCGCCCGGAATCATCGGCGGCGCACCGCCGCCGAGCAGCCCGGGAATCTCGGCAGCCTTCTGCCAGCCGGCCATGCCCTCGGTCCACACCAATGTGTCCGGGCGCACGATGCCCTGAGCGACCAGATCGCGGAATTGCCCTTCCGGATAGGGCCCCTGCTGCTTGCCCTCGGATGCGTAGAACCAACTCGCCATGAAGCGTCCCCCTCGAACATACTTATGTACCGGCCCGGACGCTTGGGTTCACCGCATCCATGCCAAAAATGCATTGTGAAGGATGAACGGCTGCCCTGTACAGAGGCGGCCATTCACATGGCCCAACGTTTTTCCGCTTCAATCTGCAACTTTTTTATGCCATTTGCCCGGAAAGATGCCAGATTGACGCTGCGCCGGAGACATGCGGCGCGGCGCATCCCGGGGAATAGGCCTGACCATGAAACTCGTCGTCGCGATCATCAAACCCTTCAAGCTCGATGAGGTCCGCCAGGCCCTGACGGCGATCGGCGTCCACGGCATGACCGTGACCGAGGTGAAGGGCTATGGACGCCAGAAGGGCCACACCGAGATCTATCGCGGCGCCGAATATGTCGTGAACTTCCTTCCCAAGCTGCGCATCGAGATCGCGGTCGCCTCCGACGTCGCCGACAAGGCGGTCGCCGTGATCACCGCGACCGCGCGCACCGGGCAGATCGGCGACGGCAAGATCTTCGTCACGCCGATCGACCACGCGCTGCGCATCCGCACCGGCGAAACCGACAGCGACGCGCTCTAACCACCGACGTCCAAGATCGCACCGGGCAACGACGCCACAGCGTGCGACGTAATTTCTGTGCTGGGGGAAACGACATGGCGGGATTGTTGCGCCGCGCAGCCTGCATGGCTGCGCCGATCGGATTTGTGTCCGCCATGGCTTCGCCGGCGCACGCCGCAGGCTCCGAGATCAACACCGCCGATACCGCCTGGATGATCGTCGCCACCGCGCTGGTGCTGATGATGACGATTCCCGGGCTCGCGCTGTTCTATTCCGGCATGGTGCGCAAGAAGAACGTGCTCGCCACCATGGCGCAGAGCCTTGCCGCGGTGACGATGATCTCGATTCTCTGGGTCGCGTTCGGCTATTCGCTCTGCTTCGTCGGCGACGGCCCGTGGATCGGCACGCTCGACCGCTGGTTCCTCGCCGGCATGACGATGGACAGCGTCAACCCGGCGGCAAAGACGATTCCGGAATCGCTGTTCATGCTGTACCAGATGACGTTTGCGATCATCACGGTGGCGCTGGTCGCGGGCTCCGTCGCCGACCGCATGCGGTTCTCCGCCTATCTCCTGTTCTCCGTCGCCTGGTTCATCTTCGTCTACATTCCGCTGGCGCATTGGGTGTGGGGCGGCGGCTTCCTCAACAGCCTGGGCGTGCTCGACTTCGCCGGCGGCCTCGTGGTGCATCTGTCGGCCGGCACCGCCGGCCTCGTCGCCGCGAAGGTGATGGGACGCCGTCATGGCTACGGCACCGAAAATCTCTCGCCGTTCGATCTGTCGCTCGCGGTGATGGGCACCGGCCTGCTCTGGGTCGGCTGGTTCGGCTTCAACGGCGGCTCGGCAGGCGCGGCCAATTCGCGCGCAGTGCTGGCGATCATCGCGACGCATCTTGCGGCCTGCTCCGGCGCGCTGACCTGGGGCGCGATCGAGTGGTCGACCCGGCGCAAGCCTTCCGTGCTCGGCATGATCTCCGGCGCGGTGGCCGGGCTCGGCACCATCACGCCGGCCTCCGGATTCGTGGCGCCCTGGCATGGCATCGTCATCGGCGTGATCGCAGGTCTCGTCTGCTACTGGGCCTGCACCTGGCTGAAGCAGCGCTTCAACTATGACGATTCGCTCGACGTGTTCGGCGTTCACGGCATCGGCGGCCTGACCGGCACCCTGCTCGCCGGCGTGTTCGCCACCAGCGCGATCGGCGGCACCGCCGGCCTGCTCGAGGGCCACCCGCAGCAGCTGCTGATCCAGCTCTATGGCGTCGCCGTCACCTTCGTCTGGTCGGCGGGCGTGAGCTTCATCCTGCTCAAGCTGGTCGGCCTGTTCGTGCCGCTGCGCGTATCCCGTGAGCACGAACTCGAGGGGCTGGATATTTCGCAGCACGGCGAAGCCCTTCAGTAATCGGGGCTTGCGCAACACATAAGCGCGTGCTTATGTGTTGCCATGATCGAAGCCGACATCTTCAAGGCGCTGGCCGACCCGACGCGCCGAAAGGTCTTTGAGAAGCTCGCTGGCGGAAGCCTGAATGCCAGCGCTTTGCGCGACGGATTGGAGATCAGCCAACCTGCGATGTCGCAGCATCTTTCGGTGCTGCGCGCCGCTGGCCTCGTGCGCGAGCAGCGGCAGGGCCGCTTTGTGAATTACGAAGTCGACCCGGATGGAATCGTCGCCATCGGGACATGGCTCGCGCGCTACCGCGCCTATTGGCCGAAGCGCATGGACGCACTCGCCGATCTCCTAAAGGACATGGACCAATAAGGACCTGGATCAATGAGCGACGCAGCAAAGCCTGATCCCGCCGACGTAGCCGTCGTAGTCGAAGAAGCCCTGGTGCTCGAATATGATTTCGATGCGCCGCCGGCAAAGGTCTGGCGCGCCGTGACCATTCCAGCGCTGCGCGAGCGCTGGCTGCCGGATTGCGACCTTGCGGGCGCCGAGCCGGAATCATCGATCGCGGGCGAAGAGGTGCGGTACCGGCTTCGCGATTCCGAGCCGCCATTTCGCGAAAGCCACGTCATCTTCCGGATCGAGCCGAACGTGTCAGGCGGCACCCGCTTTCGCATCATCCAACAAGCCTGCGATATCAGCGCGAAGCTGCCGCAGGCGGCCAACGGCAATTGCTGCCTGATGCGCGCAGCGGCCTAACAGCAAACAGACTTCATCATCTGCAGACATGGAGGTCGCCGATGCGCGACATGCTTCAGCTCGTCCCTATGGTCGTCGAACAATCCGCCCGTGGCGAACGATCCTTCGACATCTACTCGCGGCTCCTGCGCGAGCGCATCATCTTCCTCAACGGCGAGGTCAATGACGCGATGTCCGGACTGGTCTGCGCGCAGCTCTTGTTCCTGGAGGCGGAGAATCCGAGCAGGCCGATCAATCTCTACATCAATTCCTATGGCGGCGTGGTCACCAGTGGTCTCGCGATGTACGACACCATGCAGTTCATCAAGGCGCCGGTTCATACGCTGTGCATGGGCACCGCGCGCTCCATGGGCTCGTTCCTGCTGATGGCCGGCGAACCCGGTCACCGCGCCGCTTTGCCCAATGCGAGCCTTCACGTGCATCAGCCACTCGGCGGCTTCCAGGGCCAGGCGTCCGACATCCTGATCCATGCCAACGAGATGCAGGAAACCAAGCGGCGCATCACCCGGCTCTATGCGCAGCATTGCGGACGAACTGAAGAGGAGGTCGAACGGACCCTGGACCGCGACCACTTCATGACCGCGCAGCAGGGGGTCGAATGGGGCCTGGTCGATCGGGTTTTTGCAGAGCGCGACGCCGCCTGATGGTCCGACAGCGGCCTTCAGCCGGATACCTTTCGGCGAGGCTCGTCCGCTCGACCTTGTCCGCCCTGCGCGTATCCCGTGAGCAGCGGGCGCGAAGGGCGCGATATCTCTCAAGCGCTTCCGTAATATGATACCTTTTGGCTGCCCGACGCGTGAGCAACATTGTGTCGGCAGCCTGTCGTGCACTTATTTTAATCAGTCGTGACCACGTATTGAGCGCGACGTAATAGCGCACTGCAGCGCAATACGCGCCGGGCGCGAAAACACCCGTTTTCATAGTCCGTTAGGCAACACGCCCGATCTGGCACGGCATTTGATTCTAGGGGGTCTGGCTGTGCCCGCGTAGTGAACTTCTCCCTCGTGGCGAACCAGTCGAGAAACGCCCGGCCACGTCCGGACCGGGCCCAAGCGGGGATAGGACCCATGAAAATTGTTATGGCGATTATCAAGCCATTCAAGCTGGAAGAAGTCCGCGACGCCCTGACCGCCATTGGCGTTCACGGTCTCACGGTGACGGAAGTCAAGGGATATGGCCGTCAGAAAGGCCATACGGAAATCTATCGCGGCGCCGAATACGCCGTGAGCTTCCTGCCCAAGATCAAGATCGAGGTCGCTGTCGCCTCCGACCAGGTCGACAAGACCATCGATGCCATCACGTCCGCCGCGAAAACCGGACAGATCGGCGACGGCAAGATCTTCGTCATCAACCTCGACCATGCGGTCCGCATCCGCACCGGCGAGGCCGATGCCGCGGCCCTTTGATTTCGCGCGCAACCTTTACCAATCAGGAGTGAATAAGATGACGTTTAAGCGTCCCTATGGCGCGGGATTGGCGGCTCTCGCAGTCGGCCTGTTCGCTGCGACCGCAGCCTACGCCGAGCCAACGGTCAACAAGGGAGACAACGCCTGGATGCTGACATCGACAGTGCTCGTGCTGTTGATGACCATCCCCGGCCTCGCGCTGTTCTACGGCGGTCTCGTCCGTTCCAAGAACATGCTCTCGGTCCTGATGCAGGTGTTCTACACCGTCTGCGTCGTCACCGTGATCTGGGCCGTGTACGGCTACAGCCTCGCCTTCACCGGCGGTTCCGACTTCATCGGCGGCTTCTCCAAGGCCTTCATGATGGGCGTCACCACCGACTCGAAGGCCGCGACCTTCTCGGTCGACGCCAACATCTCGGAGCTCATCTATATGTGCTTCCAGATGACCTTCGCGGCGATCACGCCCGCCCTCATCGTCGGCGCTTTCGCCGAGCGCATGAAGTTCTCGGCAATCGCTCTCTTCATCCCGCTCTGGGTCACGCTGATCTACTTCCCGATCGCGCACATGGTCTGGTACTGGCCCGGCCCGGACATGATCCAGGATGCGGCCAAGGCTCTGGCTGCTGCCACTGACGCGGCGGCCAAGACCGCGGCGCAGGCCAAGCTCGACGAGATCAATGCCGACGCCGGCTGGATCTTCAAGGCGGGCGCGATCGACTTCGCAGGCGGCACCGTGGTGCACATCAACGCCGGCATCGCAGGTCTCGTCGGCGCTCTCCTGATCGGCAAGCGCGTCGGTTACGGCAAGGAGCTGATGGCCCCGCACTCGCTGACCATGTCGATGATCGGCGCCTCGCTGCTCTGGGTCGGCTGGTTCGGCTTCAACGCCGGCTCCAACCTCGAAGCCAACGGCGGCGCAGCCCTCGCCATGACCAACTCCTTCGTCGCCACCGCAGCCGCCGCGCTGTCGTGGATGTTCGCGGAGTGGATCGTGAAGGGTCATCCGTCGGTGCTCGGCGTCATCTCCGGCGCTGTCGCGGGTCTCGTGGCCGTCACGCCTGCCGCCGGCTTCTCCGGCGTCATGGGCGCGATCGTCCTCGGCCTCGTGGTCGGCGTGGTCTGCCTGTTCTTCTGCACCGTCGTGAAGAACGCGCTCGGCTATGACGACTCTCTCGACGTGTTCGGCGTGCACTGCGTCGGCGGCATCGTCGGCGCCCTCGGCACCGGCATTCTCGTCAACCCCGCCCTCGGCGGCGCCGGCATCATCGACTACACCGCGATCCCGCCGAAGGTCGCCGATTACGACTTCGCGGTTCAGATGCTCGCCCAGCTCAAGGCCGTCGGCACCACGCTGGTGTGGTCGGGCGTCGGTTCGGCGATCCTCTACAAGGTCGTCGATGTGATCGTTGGCCTCCGCGCCAATGTCGAGAGCGAGCGTGAAGGCCTCGACATCACCGAGCACACCGAGCGCGCCTACAACATGTAACTCTCCTCCCGGACGCGGTCTCACCCGGGACCGCGTCCACAACTACGGTTTGGGCACATACCCGGCAATGCCCCGACCGTTGAGGGGCTCCAGCGCAAGTTGGAGCCCCTTTCTTTTTGCCTCGCATGCCGAAGAAAAAGATTGCCATTCAGCACGGCCGGCGCAGAAATATCGACCTCAAGAACAACAAACGGGAGGTCGTCATGCGTTTGGAAGGCGGATGCTATTGCGGTGAAGTGCGCTATGTGGCCGAGGGCGATCCGATGATGCAGGCCCAGTGTCATTGCCGCGAGTGCCAGTACATCTCGGGCGGCGCGCCCAACACCTTCATCGCGATGCCGGCGGCGGGCTTCAGCTACATCACCGGCCAGCCCAAGCAGTTCATGCGCAAGGACCTCGAACGCGCCGTGACGCGCGAGTTCTGCGCCGAATGCGGCACGCATCTGGTGACCAAGGTTCCGGGTCTGCCGGCCGCGATCCTGAAAGTCGGCACGCTGGACGAGCCAAAGCAGTTCCATCCGCAGATGGCGATCTACACCTGCGACATGCAGGACTTCCACGCAATCCCCGCCGGGATGAAGACATTCGAGAAGCTGCCGGGGCACTGAGGCCGCGATGACAGTGCGCTCCCTCCCCCGCCTGCGGGGAGGGCAGGGGAGAGGGTGTCTCAACATCGAGATAGTCCCTATGTGGAGAGAACCCTCACCCGGCGCTACGCGCCGACCTCTCCCGCAAGCGGGAGAGGTGCAACCAGCCCCGCCCTGAGCTTCGCATCCCGTTGTTATCCGGCCCCAATATTCCTGCTCTGGACGGAGGCGGCGGCCGATGGTTAATCGCGTCTTAACCTCGCCCTATCTATGGTGAACTGAACCGCTTCCCGCCGGCGCTTTGGTGCGACCGGCCGTTCCAAGAGTACTGGCGCCCAGAATGGTCATGACCGCTTCATCCCGCGCGCCGCAGAGCGGTGGAAGCTCCGATACCGAACGCTCGCCCTTTGTCCGGCTGAACGAGCTGCTGGCGCCGCATCAACCTGGCAAGCCCTTGATTTCGCTTGCAGTCGGCGAACCGCAGCATCCGGTACCTGATTTCGTCGGCCCGGTGCTGGCCAAGCACATCGCCGATTTCGGCCGCTACCCGATGAACCAGGGCACCGAGCCGTTTCGTAACGCAGCGAGCGCCTGGCTGTCGTCGCGCTTCAAGCTGCCGCGACCGCTCGACCCCAAGACCGAGCTTCTGGTCCTCAATGGCAGCCGTGAGGGGCTGTTCCTCGCCGCGATCGCAGCCGCGCGTTATGTCGGCCCGCGTCCCGGCAAGCCGGCCATCCTGATGCCGAACCCGTTCTATCCGGTCTATGGCGCCGGCGCCGGCGCCGCGGCCTGCGAGTCGATCTATCTGCCGACCACGGTCGAAAACGGCTTCCTGCCCGATCTCGACGCCATCGACGAAGCGACGCTGGCGCGCACGGTGGCGTTCTACCTGGCCTCGCCGGCCAATCCGCAGGGCTCGGTCGCCAAGCCCGACTATTTCAGGCGATTGAAGCAGCTCGCCGACCGCTACGGTTTCGTGATCCTCAGCGACGAGTGCTATTCCGAGATCTACACCCGCGAGGCTCCGGGCAGCGCGCTGGAATGCGCCGGCCCCGACTTCACCCGCGTGGTTGCGTTCCAGTCGCTGTCGAAGCGCTCCAACCTGCCAGGCCTGCGCGTCGGCTTCGCCGCCGGCGACAAGAAGTTCATCGGCATGTTCCTCGAGCTGCGCAACATCGCAGCGCCGCAGGTGCCGGTGCCGCTCCAGCACGTCGCAACCGTTGCTTACGGCGACGAGGCGCATGTCGAGGAGAACCGCAGGCTGTACCGGATCAAGTTCGATCTCGCCGACCAGATCATCGGCAACCGTTACGGCTATCGCCGTCCCGACGCCGGCTTCTGCGTCTGGCTCAACACGTCCGCGATCGGCGACGACGTGTCGGTGTGTCTGAAGCTCTTCAAGGAAGCAGGCGTGCGCGTGGTGCCCGGCAGTTATCTGGCGCGGCTCCAGCCCGACGGCTTCAATCCCGGCGCGGGCTACATTCGCCTCGCGCTGGTGCAGGATGGCGAGACCACGGCGCAGGCGCTGCATCGCCTGGTCGAGACTCTGGGTTAGGCGGGGCCCGTGAGCATGTCGGCAATCGAACGTGTCATTCCACTGGTCGGCCATCTGCCGCCCTCGATCCGCGAGGGGCTGGCGCGGCGCATGCGCGAGCTCACCGGGCTCGGGCTGATCGCGCTGTCGGGCGTCGCCTCGGCCGCGCTGATGACCTGGTCGGTGCAGGATCCCAGCCTCAGCCACGCGACCTCGCGGCCGATCCGCAACATTCTCGGCTACGCCGGCGCGATCGGCGCCGACCTTGCCATGCAGATCCTCGGGCTCGGCGCCATCATGCTGGTCCTGACGGTCGCGGTCTGGGGCTGGCGGATGATGACGCATCGCCCGTTCGACCGCGAAGCGCTGCGGCTCGGCTCCTGGATTCTCTGCACGGTGATCGCCGCGGGCTTTGCCAGCTGCTGGCCGCATGGCGGCGCCTGGCCGCTCCCGACCGGAATCGGCGGCGTGGTCGGCGATGCGCTGGTGCGTGCGCCCGCGGTCGTGTTCGGCCCGCCCGGCGCGATCTACCGCATGGTGCTCGGCGTCATCCTGTTCGTCGCGATGGCCGCAACCTTCCTGATCGCCTGCGGCGTCGGCGCGCGCGAGCATGACGACGAGCTCACGGAGATCGAGGACGACGACAAGCCACTCGACGAGGACGAGGAGAGCGATCGCGGCTCGGTGTCGCTGGGCTGGCTGTTCCATGCGCTGATGAGCACCAAGGCACGGCTGATCTGGCTGTGTGGCGCTGCCTACCGCTCGCTGGTGTCGAGCGGACCGAAGACCAAGGCCGTTGCGTTCAGCCGCCAGGAGCCGAATCTCGGCGGCGGCCGCGCCGCACCCTCGATCTCGCCGCAGGCCGAGGACGAGGACTACGAAGACCGGCACGAAGCAGCAGAGGAAGACGAGGAGGAGGAAGAGGAAGAGCCGGCCGCGCGCGCACCGCGCAAGAAGGCCGCGCCGAAGGCGGCTTCCAAGAAATCCTCCGACAAGTTCGAGCTTCCGTCCGTCTCCGTACTGGCGGCGCCCAAGGCCGGCGATCGCCAGCCGCTCAGCAAGGCCGAGCTGGAAGCCAATTCGCGTTCGCTCGAAGGCGTGCTCCAGGATTTTGGCGTGCGCGGCGAGATCGTCAAGGCCAATCCGGGTCCCGTCGTCACGTTGTACGAGCTGGAGCCCGCGCCCGGCATCAAATCGTCGCGCGTGATCGGGCTTGCCGACGACATCGCCCGCTCGATGAGCGCGCTGTCGGCGCGCGTCGCCGTCGTGCCCGGCCGCAACGCGATCGGCATCGAGCTGCCGAACGCGCATCGCGAAAAGGTCTATCTGCGCGAGCTGCTGGTCGCCAAGGAAACCGTCGACACGGTGGCAAAACTGCCGCTCTGCCTCGGCAAGACCATCGGCGGCGATCCTGTCATCATCGATCTCGCACGCACGCCGCACATGCTGATCGCCGGTACCACCGGCTCGGGCAAATCGGTCGCCATCAACACCATGATCCTCAGCCTGGTCTACCGGCTGCGCCCGGACCAGTGCCGGCTGATCATGGTCGATCCGAAGATGCTCGAACTCTCCGTCTATGACGGCATTCCGCATCTGCTCACGCCCGTCGTGACCGACCCGAAGAAGGCGGTGGTCGCGCTGAAATGGGCGGTGCGCGAGATGGAAGAGCGCTACAAGAACATGGCCAAGCTCGGTGTGCGCAACATCGACGGCTACAATGCACGCCTGCTCGAAGTGAAGGCCAAGGGCGAAGAGCCGACGCGCACGGTGCATACCGGCTTCGACAAGGAGACCGGCAAGGCGATCTACGAGGAAGAGAAGCTCTCGCTCGAGCCGCTGCCCTACATCGTCATCATCGTCGACGAGATGGCCGACCTGATGATGGTCGCCGGCAAGGACATCGAAGGCGCGGTGCAGCGCCTCGCGCAGATGGCGCGCGCCGCCGGCCTGCACGTGATCCTCGCGACGCAGCGCCCGTCGGTCGACGTCATCACCGGCACCATCAAGGCGAACTTCCCGACCCGCATCGCCTTCCAGGTGACCTCCAAGATCGACAGCCGCACCATCCTCGGCGAGATGGGCGCCGAGCAGCTGCTGGGCCAGGGCGACATGCTCTACATGGCCGGCGGCGGCCGCATCAGCCGCGTGCACGGACCGTTTGCCTCGGACGAGGAAGTCGAGAAGGTGGTGCGTCATCTCAAGACGCAGGGCCAGCCGGAATATCTCGAAGCCGTGACCGCCGAAGAGCCGACCGAGGACGAGGACGGCGCCGTGTTCGACGCCACCGGCATGGGCGGGGATGGCGGCGGCGATCTTTTCCAGCAGGCCGTTGCCATCGTCAAACGCGATCGCAAGGCCTCGACCAGCTACATCCAGCGCCGCCTGCAGATCGGCTATAACCGCGCCGCATCGCTGATGGAGCGCATGGAACTGGAAGGCATCGTCGGGCCCGCCAACCACGCCGGTAAGCGCGAGATTCTGGTCGAGGAAGAAGACAGCCATATGTGAGGCGAGGCGCCTCTAAACATAATTTCACGCAAAATCGATATCTGCTTTTGCCCGAAATCACGGTAAAAGGGCGCCCAGCCATACAGGACGACGCGTTGATCACACATCCGGACATTCGATTCGCTGCCTCCGTCGCCGCGAGAAGCGTGCGCGTTGCCGGCGCACTTCTCGTCACCGCCGCGATCGTGACCGCGTCCTCATTCGCGCAGAACGTCCCCGTGCCGAAGCCCGCGCCGAAGGGCCGCGACGGCGGCGCGTCCGCCGGCGGCCCCGCCGTCACCGGCGCGACGCAGACGCCGCCGAACCCGGTGATTCCGGATCCGCGCCGCAACGTGCCGAGCAGCATCTTCCAGACCTTCGATGCCAACCAGAAGGCGCAGGCGGCCAAGGTCAGCGCCTATCTGTCGTCGCTGTCGACGCTGGTCGGGAATTTCGTCCAGGTCGGCCCCGACGGCAGCAAGACGCAAGGCGACTTCTACATCCAGAAACCGGGCAAGGTGCGCTTCGAATATGACGCGCCGAGCCCGATCGACATCGTCGCCGACGGGTCGTCACTCGTGGTGCGCGACCGCAAGCTCGCGACCCAGGACGTCTATCCGCTGTCGCAGACGCCGCTGCGCTTCCTGCTGTCCGACCGCATCGACCTGATGAAGGACACCAACGTCGTCAACGTCTCCGCCGACGACGTCTTCGTCAGCGTCACCATCGAGGAGAAGCAGGCGCTGGTCGGCACCAGCCGCCTCCTGCTGATGTTCGGTGCCAAGGACGGCCAGCTGAAGCAGTGGACCGTCACCGACCCGCAGGGCTACGACACCACGATCGCGGTCTACAATCTCGACGCGACCAAGAAGCTCGATCCCGGCATGTTCAAGATCGATTTCACCAACTACGGCCCGTCGCCGGGATAGGTGCGTAGGGTGGGCAAAGGCGCTCTTGCGCCATGCCCACCACCTTTCCCCGTCGCGATCGGCACGTGGGCACGCTTCGCTTTGCCCACTCTACGAGAGCACGCCCAGACCCTGACATCCCAAGCCCGAAAAGACGGTGGGCACAGCGCTTTGCGCCTTTGCCCACCCTACGAGAGCTTGCTAAGACGCATCCCTCATGCGTCTTTCCCTGACAACCTGGAACATCAACTCGGTGCGGCTGCGCATCGATCTGGTCGCGAAATTCCTCAAGAGCGCGCGGCCGGACGTGCTGTGCCTGCAGGAGACCAAGTGCATCGACGATGCCTTTCCGCTGAAGCGCTTCAAGCGGCTCGGCTATGAGCATGTCGCGCTGAACGGGCAGAAGGGCTATCACGGCGTCGCCATCGTCTCGAAGATTCCGTTCGAGTCCAAGGACGTCCGCACCTTCTGCGACAAGGTGGATTCGCGCCATATCTCGGTGTCGTTCGGCGAGAAAGCGAACATCGCAAAGCCGCTGGTGCTGCATAATTTCTACGTGCCCGCCGGCGGCGACATTCCCGATCCCGCGCTGAACGAGAAATTCGACCACAAGCTTCGCTTCCTCGACGAGATGAAGGCGTGCGAGCCGCTGCATCCGCGCGGGGAGGATCGCCACATCCTGGTCGGCGATCTCAACGTTGCCCCGCACGAGAACGACGTCTGGTCGCACAAGCAGCTGCTGAAAGTGGTCTCGCACACGCCCATCGAAACCGAGAAGCTGCAGGCGGCGCTGAACGCCGGCGAATGGATCGACGTCGCGCGCGACCGCATCCCGATGTCGGAAAAGGTCTATACGTGGTGGAGCTACCGCTCCGCCGACTGGACCGTCGGCGATCGTGGCCGCCGGCTCGATCACATCTGGGTCTCGCGCGCGCTGAAGGATGCCGTCAGCGATTTCAAGATTTTGCGCGACGCGCGGAGCTGGGAGCGGCCGTCGGACCATGTGCCTGTCACGGTGACGCTGGATCTATGATCGTCGCCCTGGCTTTCGCCAGGACGACTTAAGACGTCAGCTTCGCGCCCGCCATCAGGATATCGCTCGCAATCTGGCTTGAGCGAGCCGCGAATTCATCACGCAGCCGAACGGCGGCGGCGGGGTCGCTCTCGAGCACGCGCTGGAACAGGCTGCGGGCGACGCGGATGACGGAGGCGTGCTCCAGCGCGATCGCGCTCGACGGACGCTTCATCGGCACCACCAGCGCGAGCTCGCCGATCAGCGCGCCGGGACCGGCGATCATCTCGGCGCCGGCGCCGTCGTCGACCCGGAAGGCGCCGCGCTGGACCACGAAGCCGGCATCGGCGTCGTCGCCGAGATTGAACAGCACGTCGCCGCGGACGAAGTCACGCTGCTCGGATCCGATCGCCAGCATGCGCAACGAGGCGTCTCCCAACAGGCGCAGTGTCGGGACACGCTCGAGAAGCGCTACGTCGTCGTCGATTGACATTCAGATCCGAGGCTCAAGGGGGCGCGATCTAAAACGATTCGCACGCTCCCCAAAGCGTATCACGGCACCAGCTTGTAGCCACCGGCTTCCGTGACCAGGATCTCCGGGTTGGCGGCATCCTTCTCGATCTTCTGGCGGAGGCGGTAGATGTGGGTTTCCAGCGTGTGGGTGGTGACGCCGGAATTATAGCCCCAGACCTCCTGGAGCAGGGTCTCGCGCGACACCGGCATCTGGCCGGCGCGGTAGAGGAAGCGGAGGATCGCGGTTTCCTTCTCCGTCAACCGCACCTTGCGCGCGTTGGCGGCGGTCAGCATCTTGGAGCCGGGCCGGAAGGAGTAGGGGCCGACCGAGAACACCGCGTCCTCGCTGGCCTCATGCTGGCGCAGCTGGGCGCGAATGCGGGCCAGCAGGACGGCGAAACGGAACGGCTTTGCGACGTAGTCGTTGGCGCCGGATTCCAGCCCCAAAATCGTATCGGAATCGGTGTCATGCCCGGTGAGCATGATGATCGGAGCCTTGAACCCGCCCTTGCGCAAGGAGCGGACAACTTCGCGACCGTCGGTGTCGGGCAGGCCGACATCCATCAGAACGAGATCGGGGGCATTGGCCTTTGCGGCGCTCGCGCCCTTGGCGCCGGTATCGACGGCGGAGGCTTCGAATTCTTCGTGCAGCGATAATTGCTCCACCAACGTATCGCGCAGATCGGTATCGTCATCCACGATCAGGATCTTGCGGGCATTGGCCATAGGGGGTCATCCTTTTGGGGGCCGGCTCGGCGCGCATGCATGCTGCACCCAGCCGGGAGGGAAGTTTAGGGGTCGCCGTTATTATTGTTGTTCGTGTTGAAGTAGTGGGCTGTTACCGATTCTCAAGCCAGAACCACTCTAACTCAGAATAGCAGGGCGTCTTGATGAATGTCCTGTAATGAATTCGACATCGCACGTTCACATGAAAAACGAAGCGACTTCAGTTGGTTACGCCATGAATCGAAGCGCCAGACCACTCTCCGCGATCCACGTTAAGGCTGCTGCAGGGAATCCCCGCAGAGGCTGGCTGACGGCCGGAGCGCTGACCATCCCGGTGGCGCTGGGCCGGGGCGGCATTCTGGCCAACAAGCGTGAGGGCGATGGCGGCACCCCAAGGGGCAGCTTCCGGCCCCGGCAATTGTGGTGGCGGGGCGATCGGCACAGCCGGCCGCAGACTTTCCTGCCGGCGCGGACCATCACCGGCGAGGACGCCTGGTGCGAGGATCCCGGAGATCGCCATTACAACCAGGGAATCCGCCTCGGCGCGGAGCAGGGCGGCGATCGGCTCATGCGGGCCGACCATCTCTATGACTTCATCATCGAAATCGACCACAACACCAGGCCGCGCATCGCCGGCCGCGGCAGCGCGGTGTTTCTGCACCTCGCCCGCGACAATTTCGGCCCGACGGCGGGCTGCGTCTCCATGACGAAATCCGCGATGCTGCAATTGTTGCGGCGATTGGGACCAAGAACAAGAATCATCATCGGGTGAGGGCACATGCTCGACAACGACCAGATTGCCACGGCATCGCGCGTCCTCTTCCAGAATTGGCGCGACGGCACCAAGCTCGACGCGCTTGAGCCGCGCCTGCGACCGCAGAGCCGCACGGAGGGTTATGCCGTTCAGGCCGGGCTCGAAACATTGTCGCGCGGAAAGTTGTTCGGCTGGAAGATCGCGGCAACGAGCGAGGCCGGACAGAAGCACATCAACGTCTCGGGACCGCTGGCCGGGCGCATCATGAGCGACACGGTGATTGCCGATGGCGGCACCGCCGCGATGAAGGGCAACGAGATGCGCGTCGGCGAGCCCGAATTCGCCTTCCGCATGGGACGCGACCTGGTGCCACGCACGACGCCGTACACGGTCGACGAAGTGCTTGCTGCCGTCGACACCTTGCATCCCGCGATCGAGATTCCCGATTCGCGTTTTGCCGATTTCGCGAGCGCCGGCGAGGCGCAGCTCATCGCCGACAATGCCTGCGCGCATCTGTTCGTGCTGGGCGCGGCGACGGCTGCGAACTGGCGCGCGATGGATCTCATCGAGGAGCGGCCGCAGATCTCGCTGCGCGGCCAGCGTTACATCGGTCACGGCAAGAACGTGCTCGGCGATCCCCGCGCAGCACTCGCCTGGCTCGTCAACGAGCTGCGCGGGCTCGGCATCATCTTGCGGGCAGGGGAGGTGGTGACGACAGGCACGTGTCATCCGCCGCTGCCGATCCATGCCGGCGATCATTTCGCGGCGGATTTTGGCGCGTTGGGGAAGGTGTCGGTGGGGTTTGTGTAGCTACAGCTGTCGTCCTGGCGAAAGCAGGACCCATACCGCGTGATCTACGCAAGGGGCAGGATGGTCGTTGCCCTGGTCTTCGCCAAACAAGCTATTGGGGTAATGGGTCCTGGCTTTCGCCAGGACGACCAAAAATAGATTCGCCGATAATCACCGATGCCCGAAGATCGCGCTGCCCACCCGCACATGCGTGGCGCCGAGCATGATGGCTGTCGCGAAATCCGCGCTCATGCCCATCGAGAGGTTCGTCAATCCGTTGCGCGCGGCAATCTTTGCGGTGAGGGCAAAATGCGCCGCCGGCGGTTCGTCGACCGGCGGGATGCACATCAGCCCGGAGATCGTCAGCCCATAGGTGTCGCGGCAGCTCGCGAGGAAGGCATCGGCCTCGCCGGGGGCGATGCCGGCCTTCTGCGGCTCCTCGCCGGTGTTGATCTGGACGAACAGCTGCGGGTGCTTTTTCTGGGATTCGATTTCCTTGGCTAACGCCTGGCAAATGCTCGGGCGGTCGACCGAATGGATGGCATCGAACAGTGCGACCGCTTCCTTCGCCTTGTTGGATTGCAGCGGTCCGATCAGGTGCAGCGCGATATCCGGGTAAACAGCCGTTAACGCCGGCCACTTGCCCTTGGCCTCCTGCACCCGATTCTCGCCGAATACGCGCTGTCCGGCGTCGATGACCGGGGTAATTGCATCTGCGGCGAAAGTTTTCGACACCGCGATCAACGTGACGGAGGCGCGATCACGCCGCGCATCCTTGCAGGCACGCGCGATTTCGGCTTCGACCGCGGCGAGCGCGTTTGGTGAATGGCCGGTTACCGGCGCGGCGTTTTCTTCTGTCATGATGTTCGATTGGCTGTGGTCGTAACCGAGGTAAGTCCAATTTTACCGAGTTCAAGAAAGAGTTTTTGAACCCTTCGCTTTACCTTGGCCCATGGGGTGGGTAGCGAAGATGGCAAACGTCAGTCTCAACCGCAAACGAGCGAAACTCAAGCGGGTTCTCGGAATCCGGGCGCGGCTTGCGTTGCTCGCGGTGATTCTGGTGGCGCCCTTGATGTTCGAGCGCATCCGTTCGCTCGAAGACACGCGCACGCGGCAGATCGCGCAGGCCGCGGCTGAATTCACCACCGTCGCACGGCACAGCGCCGATGCGCAGCGCGAGGTGATCTCGTCGGTCGAGACCATCCTGAAATCGGAAGCCTTCATCCGCGCCTCCGCCGGCGGCATCAGCAAGAGCTGCGACGTGCTGCGCGCGAGCCTGCCGTCGAGCCTGCCCTGGATTCGCACGCTGCTGATCGCCGGCCAGGATGGACGCATCCAGTGCGCCACCAACAACATGTATGTCGGCCTCGACCTCAGCGACCGGCCCTACTTCCAGCAGGCGCAGGAAACCGGCCGCTTCGTGCTGAGCGACTTCATCATGTCGCGGCCGGTGCCGTCACCGACCGTGATGGCGGTCTATCCGGTGTCCGCCTTCAGCGGCGTCGCCGACGCCGTCGTGCTCGCCACCGTCAACCTCGACTGGATGTCGAAGGTCATGAACAATCTGGGTGGCCGCGCCGGCATCACCGCCGTGCTGGTCGACAGCACGGGCACCGTGCTGGCCGCGCCCGCCGACCAGCACAGCGCGGTGGGCCGTCCCCTCGACAACATGCCGCTGATGTCCGCGATCGCCGACAAGGCGCTGCGGTCGGACCAGGATGAGGGCTCGCTGTCCTTCCTCGCCGCCGACGGCTCGCGCCGCGCGGTCAGCTACATCCGCATCGCCGGCACCAATGCCCGCCTGATCGCCAGCATCGACGAGGATAAGGTGTCTGCGGCCGTGAGCCGCGACATCCGCACTGCCTATCTCCAGCTCGCTTTCGTCGTCCTGTTCGTTCTGCTCGGCGCGCTGATCGCTGCCGAGAAGCTGGTGATCAAGCCGATCGAGATGCTCGCCGACATGGCCAAGCGCCTCGGCGAAGGCGATCTGTCGGCGCGCGCCGCGCGCAACCGCCTGCCGGCCGAGTTCGTGCCGCTGGCCCGCGCGTTCAACGCGATGGCCGCACAGCTCAGCCAGCGCGAGCGCGAGCTGATCGCCAGCAACGACCGCCTGACCGTGATGGCTTCGATCGACATGCTCTCGGGGCTAGCCAACCGCCGCGGCTTCCAGAGCCGGCTCGACTTCGAATGGATGCGCGCGCAGCAATATGGCAGCGACCTCGCGCTCCTGATGATCGACGTCGATCACTTCAAGCTGTTCAACGACACCTACGGCCATCTCGAAGGCGATTCCTGCCTGACGCGTCTCGGCGAATCGCTGTCGGGCATCGCGGCCGACACGATGGGCTTTGCCGCCCGCTACGGCGGCGAGGAATTCTGCCTGCTGCTGCCGAACACCGATGTGATGCGCGCCGTCGAGATCGGCGAGCAGGCGCGCGCGGCCGTGCTCAAGCTGTGCCTGCCGCACATCACCTCCGCCCACATGATCGTCACCGTTTCGATCGGCGTTGCCGCAACGAGGCCCAATGAAGCCCTGCGCCCCGGCGATCTCATCGAGGCCGCCGACGCCGCGCTCTATGCCGCGAAGCATCGTGGCCGCAACAATGTCGTCGAGCACGGCGTACAGGCGATCGAGAGCGGCGCGGCAGCCATGATGCTGGCCGCCAGCGCCTAGCCCGCGGCCCCGGCGCGATCGAGCTCGATCTCAGTCACCACGCGATTGCGGCCGCCGCCCTTGGCGAGGTAGAGCGCGCGATCGCAGCGCTCGACGAGGTCGGTGATTGCTTCGCCGCGCCGGTATTGCGCCACGCCGATCGACACGCTGATGATGGGCAGGGTCTCCCCGGTCGAGCGGCGCGTGATCTTGCATTCGGCGATTGCGTGCCTGATGCGCTCGGCGATCTCCGTGCAAGCGGCGAGATCGGCATCCGGCAGCACCGCGATCAGCTCCTCGCCGCCATAGCGGGCCGGCAGATCGTGCTCGCGAACCTTTTCGCGCAGCACTTTCGCCATCAGGCGCAGCACCTGGTCACCGACGCCGTGGCCGAAATTGTCGTTGAAGGTCTTGAAGTGGTCGATGTCGAGCATCAGCACGCTGAGCGGCTCACCCCAATCCGCCGTCGCCTGCGCCTTGCGCAGGAATTCATCGCGCGCCCGCCGGTTCGCGAGGCCCGTCAGCGTGTCGGTCCGCGCGCGCTCCTCGGACTTGGAAAGCGAATCCCTGATGACATCGAGCTCACGGGCCTTTTCGGCAAAGCCCGCCTCCAGACGCGTTGCCCGAGTGGCGGCCCGCGCCAGCTCGTTCATGAGCTGGGCAACCAGCGCCTTGGGGTCGACGCCGGCCGTGCCCTGGTCGGCGACCTCGCTGATCGCCCGCATCTGCGAACGGTTGTCGGCGATCGCGGTCGCCAGAAACTCCTTCGCCGTCCCCATCAGGGCATGCAGCCGCTCGGACGTGACGACGACGGCGCTCACCTGGGGGGCAACGTAGGTCTCGAACAGATCCTGATTGGTGCGGGTGTCGAAGGGACGGTTGTGGTCGATCAGGAGATCGATGGCATTGCGCAGATCGTCATGGCTGCCGGCGAAATACTGGAACCAGACCGCAAAGTTGGTCGGCGTCGGCGGAATCCGCTGCTCGGCCATGCTTCGCATCGCCCGTCCGGCGATGGACGCGGCATAGTCGTAGTCGAGCTCGTCCAAGCTGGCGTCCATCGCGGATATGAGGGTCCTGGGCAGGCGCAACCTCGCACCGACCCCTTAATCCCATCCCAATGGCGGCCTCAGTAGTTGTGCGGGGTCGCCCCAAGGGCCCGAGCGGTTGCGGCAACCCATTGACCCCTTGCGGACTTCTATGGCCTAGTCCGCCCTCCTTTAGACGGCCGAACTCACGAAAACCCAACGATTCCATGACCTCCGAACGCTATAACGCCCGCGACGCCGAACCGCGCTGGCAAGCCGCCTGGGACCAGCAGGCGATCTTCGTCTCCAAGAACGACGATTCGCGGCCGAAATACTATGTGCTGGAGATGTTCCCCTATCCGTCCGGGCGCATCCATATCGGCCATGTCCGGAACTATACGCTCGGCGACGTGCTGGCCCGCTTCATGCGCGCCAAGGGGTTCAACGTACTGCACCCGATGGGCTGGGACGCCTTCGGCCTGCCGGCCGAGAACGCCGCCATCGAGCGCAAGGTCGCGCCGAAGGCCTGGACCTACGACAACATCGCCGCGATGAAGAAGCAGCTCCGCTCGATCGGGCTGTCGCTGGATTGGTCACGCGAATTCGCGACCTGCGACCCCAGCTACTACAAGCATCAGCAGAAGATGTTCCTGGACATGCTCGCCGCCGGCCTCGCCGAGCGCGAGAAGCGCAAGCTCAACTGGGATCCGGTCGACATGACCGTGCTCGCCAACGAGCAGGTGATCGACGGCCGCGGCTGGCGCTCCGGCGCCGTTGTCGAGCAACGGGAAATGAGCCAGTGGGTCTTCAAGATCACGAAGTATTCGCAGGAGCTGCTGTCGGCGCTTGATGGGCTCGATCGCTGGCCCGACAAGGTGCGGCTGATGCAGCGCAACTGGATCGGCCGGTCGGAGGGCCTGCTGATCCGCTTCGCGCTGGACGCGGCGACGACGCCGGCCGGCGAGAGCGAGCTGAAGATCTTCACGACCCGCCCGGACACGCTGTTCGGCGCGAAGTTCATGGCGATCTCATCGGATCATCCGCTCGCGCAGGCCGCCGCCGCGAAGAACCCGAAACTTGCGGAGTTCATCGCCGACATCAAGAAGATCGGCACCGCGCAGGAGATCATCGACACCGCGGAGAAGCAGGGTTTCGACACCGGCATCCGCGCGGTTCACCCGTTCGATCCGTCCTGGAAGCTGCCGGTCTATGTCGCCAACTTCGTGCTAATGGAATACGGCACCGGCGCGATCTTCGGCTGTCCCGCGCACGACCAGCGCGATCTCGACTTCGTCAACAAGTACAATCTCGGCAACACGCCGGTGGTGTGTCCCGAGGGCCAGGATCCGAAGACGTTCGTCATCACCGACACCGCCTATGACGGTGACGGCCGCATGATCAATTCGCGCTTCCTCGACGGCATGACCATCGACCAGGCCAAGGAGGACGTGGCCAAGCGTCTCGAGGCCGAGCTGCGCGGCAACGCACCGGTCGGCGAGCGTCAGGTGAACTTCCGCCTGCGCGACTGGGGTATTTCGCGCCAGCGCTATTGGGGCTGCCCGATTCCGGTGATCCACTGCCCGAAGTGCGACGTGGTGCCGGTGCCGGATGCCGACCTGCCTGTGGTGCTGCCGGAGGATGTGAGCTTCGACAAGCCGGGCAACGCGCTCGATCATCACCCGACCTGGAAGCACGTCACGTGTCCCAAGTGCGGTGGCAAGGCGCAGCGCGAGACCGACACCATGGACACCTTCGTGGATTCGTCCTGGTACTTTGCGCGCTTCACTGACCCCTGGAACGAGAATGCGCCGACGACGCCGGCGGTCGCCAACCGCATGCTGCCGGTCGACCAGTATATCGGCGGCGTCGAGCACGCGATCCTGCATCTGCTCTACAGCCGCTTCTTCACCCGCGCGATGAAGGCGACCGGGCACATCGCGCTGGACGAGCCGTTCGCCGGCATGTTCACGCAGGGCATGGTGGTGCACGAGACCTACCAGAAAGCCGATGACACCTGGGTGCAGCCGGCCGAAGTGAAGGTCGAAGGCACCGGCAATGACCGCCGCGCGACGCTGCTTGCGACCGGCGAAGACATCAGGATCGGCCCGATCGAGAAGATGTCGAAGTCGAAGAAGAACACGGTCGATCCCGACGACATCATCCAGACCTACGGCGCCGACGTTGCCCGCTGGTTCATGCTGTCGGACTCCCCGCCCGACCGCGACGTGATCTGGAGCGACGAGCGCGTCCAGGGTGCCTCGCGCTTCGTGCAGCGGCTGTGGCGGCTGGTGAATGATTCCGCGGAACTCGGCAAGACTGCGCCGGTGGCCCGGCCGGCTTCATTCGGCGCGGATGCGACCACCTTGCGGAAGGCCGCCCATGGCGCGCTGGACAAGGTCACCACCGGTATCGAGCGGCTGCACTTCAACGTCTGCCTCGCCCATATCCGCGAATTCGCCAACACGTTCTCGGAGGTGCTCCAGCGCCCCGGCCAGCCGCCCGCAGACCTCGCCTGGGCAATCCGGGAGGCCGGCCAGATCCTGGTCCAGCTGTTCTCCCCGATGATGCCGCATCTGGCCGAGGAGTGCTGGCAGGTTCTGGGCCACAGCGGGCTGGTTTCGGAGGCCAATTGGCCGCAAATCGAACGCGATTTGCTGGTTGAAGACAGCGTGACGCTGGTGGTCCAGGTCAACGGCAAGAAGCGGGGTGAGGTCACAGTTGCAACAGCGGCCCAGAATCCGGAAATCGAGGCTGCCGTTTTGGCGCTCGATGCGGTAAAGCTGGCCCTGGACGGCAAGCCCGTCCGCAAGGTGATCATCGTCCCCAAGAGGATCGTGAATGTTGTCGGCTAGGATCCGAATCGCAGCCCGCTTGCTGGCGGTTGCCGCTCTGGCGGCGCTGACGGCCGGCTGCTTCCAGCCGATGTATGCCGAGCGTGGCGACGGCACTCCCGGCCTGCGCGAGAAGCTGATGGGGGTCGAGCTGCCCCCGATCAGCAAGGCCAACGCCTCGCGCGAAGCCCGCGTCGGCGTCGAGGTCCGCAATGCCCTGGCCTTCAAGCTTTACGGCACCGCGACGGGCATGCCGCCGACCCACCGTCTGGAGATCCGCTTCACCTCCAGCCGCTCGTCCCTGATCGTCGATCCCAATACCGCCCTGCCGAGCAGCGAAAACTACGGCATCGACGCCCAGTACAATCTTGTCGAGGTCGTGACCAACAAGTCGGTGATGACCGGCACCACGTTCTCACGCGTGTCCTACGACATGCCCGGCTCCTATCAGCGCTTCTCCCGCAACCGGGCAGTGCGCGACGCCGAGGATCGTGCCGCCAACGAGATCGCGGAAAACATCGCGACCCGCCTCGCCTCGTTCTTCACCGCCGGCACGTAATTCATTCCCTTCATTCCGGAGCAGTGGGCCCGATGGTCGCGCTACGCGGAAAAGAGATCGACGCCTTCCTCGCCCGTCCCGATGCGGGCCGTCCGATCATCCTGCTGTACGGTCCCGACGCCGGCCTCGTGCGCGAACGCGCCGATGCGCTGATCGCCTCCGCCGTCGACGATCCCAACGATCCCTTCTCGCTGGTCAAGCTCGACGGCGACGAGCTCTCCGGCGAGCCGTCGCGCCTGGTCGACGAGGCCATGACGGTGCCGCTGTTCGGCGGCCGTCGTGCCATCCGCATTCGCGCGGGGTCGCGCAGCTTTGCCAGCGGTGTCGATACGCTGGCGGAGATGTCGGTGAAAGATTGCCGCGTCGTGATCGAGGCCGGCGAGCTGCGCCCGGAATCGCCGCTGCGAAAAGCCTGCGAGAAGGCCAAGACAGCCGTGGTTATCGGTTGCTATCCGGACACCGAGCGCGACCTCGCAAAACTGATGGAAGACGAGCTGCGCATCGCGAATTTGCGCATCGCGCAGGACGCCCGCGCGGCGCTGATGTCGTTCCTCGGCGGCGACCGCCAGGCCTCACGCAACGAGCTGCGCAAGCTGACACTCTATGCCCATGGCAAAGGCGAGATCACGCTGGATGACGTGATGTCCGTGGTCGCCGACGCATCCGAGCTGAAGCTCGATCCGATCGTCGACGGCGCCTTCGCCGGCCGGCCCGACATCGTCGAGACCGAATTCGCCAAGGCCATGATCGCCGGCACCTATCCCGGCGTGATCATCTCCGCCGCACAGCGGCAGGCCGCATGGCTGCACAAATCGGCGCTGGCGATCGCCGACGGCCAGCCTGCCTCCGCCGTGCTCGACGGCGGCTATCCGCGTCTGCATTTTTCACGAAAGCCGGCGGTGGAAACGGCGCTGCGCAATTTCAGCGTGGCGCGGCTCGCCGCGATCATCGAGCAGCTCGCAACCGCCGCGCTCGATACCCGCAAGCAATCGACGCTCGCCGCCGCGATCGCCCAGCGCACGCTGATGGCCATTGCCGCGAATGCGAAGCGGCGGGGATAGTCCTCCCGTTCTCACCACGTCATTGCGAGCGCAGCGAAGCAATCCAGAATCTTTCCGCGGAGGGACTCCGGATTGCTTCGCTACGCTCGCAATAACGATCTTGGTGCAGACGCCCGCCAAATACTCAGCCGTCGTCCTGGCGGAAGCCAGGACCCGTTACCCCAGCGAGGAGTTTGGCGAAGACTGGTCGTTCGGGATTAGCAGCCCACGCACTCGAGAGATCACGCGGTATGGGTCCTGGCTTTCGCCAGGACGACACCGAGGTGTAGGCTAGAGATTGCCCTTCGCGAGCCGCTTCATCACCTCGTCCAGCTGATCGAGGTTGCGGTAGTTGATCTGGACGGAGCCGCCGGGATCGCGATGATTGACGGTGACCTTGAGGCCGAGCGCATCGCTGACGCGCTTTTCGAGATCGATCGTGTCGGGGTCCTTTTCCTTGCCTCCGGTCGCGCGCGCCTTCTGCGGCTTGCGCTCCGGCACGCCTTCTTCATGCGCCAATGCCTCGGCCTGGCGGACGTTGAGGCCCTCCTCGACGATGCGCTTGGCGGCCGTGAGCGGATCGGGCACGCCGATCAGCGCGCGGGCGTGACCGGCCGTCAGCTCGCCGCTCGTGATCAAGGCCTGCACCTCGGCCGGCAGCTTTGTCAGCCGCATCATGTTGGCGATGTGGCTGCGGCTCTTGCCGACAACCTTTGCGATGTCGTCCTGGCTGCGTTTGAACTCATTGGCGAGCGCGTGATAGCCCTGCGCCTCTTCCATCGGATTGAGGTCTTCGCGCTGCACGTTCTCGACGATCGCGAATTCCAGCGCATCGCTGTCGCTGATGTCGACCGGAACGATCGGCACTTCGTGCAGACCGGCGATCTGCGAGGCGCGCCAGCGCCGTTCGCCGGCGATGATCTCGTAGCGGTCCTGCGCGCCCTTCACCGGACGCACCACGATCGGCTGGATCACGCCGTGCTGCTTGATCGAATCGCTGAGCTCCTTGAGCTCGATTTCCGAAAAGGTGCGGCGCGGATTGCGCGGATTGGCCTTGATGAACTCGATCGGCACCTTGCGCTGCGCGCGCGGCCGATCGACGTGCTGAGCCTCGCCGCCGACGTCACCGATCAGACTTGCAAGACCCCGGCCCAGTCGCGAACGCGCTTCGTCGGCCATCGCCAGCTCCCTTGGATTCACGGTGCAGCACTCCAGAACTGAATTTCGAATCGTAGATCGTAGGGTGGGTTAGCGCAGCGTAACCCACCATTGTTTCGTTCGAGGTGGCAGAATTGGTGGGTTACGCCTTCGGCTAACCCACCCTACGCACCGGTGTTGGATCAATGCGTAACGCGCAGCTCGCGCTCGCGCTGAATCACTTCGGTGGCGAGCCGCAGGTAAGCTTCGCTGCCGACGCATTTGAGATCATAGACCAGCACCGGCTTGCCGTAGGACGGCGCTTCGGAGATGCGCACGTTGCGCGGGATCATGGTCTTGTAGACCTTCTCGCCCATGAACTGCCGGACGTCGGCGACGACCTGGTTCGAGAGGTTGTTGCGCGAGTCGAACATGGTCAGCACGATGCCGTGGATCGACAGGTTCGGATTGAGCGTCGAGCGCACCTGCTCCACCGTCTGCAGCAATTGCGACAAACCTTCGAGCGCGAAGAACTCGCACTGCAGCGGCACCAGGATCGCATCGGACGCGGCCATCGCGTTCACCGTGAGCAGGTTGAGCGAGGGCGGGCAATCGATCAGCACATAGGTGTAGTCGGCATCCGGCGAGACGTTGTTGTTGAGCGCGCCGATCGCATCGCGCAGCTTGAAGGCGCGGCCGGGCGTGGTGCCGAGCTCGAGCTCGAGGCCGGAGAGGTCCATGGTCGAGGGCGCGATGTGCAGCCGGGGCACCGCGGTCGAGACCACGGCTTCACGCAGCGGGGCTTCACCGATCAGCACGTCATAGGTCGAGCAGGAGCGGTTGCGACGATCGATGCCGAGGCCGGTCGAGGCGTTGCCCTGCGGATCGAGATCGACGATCAGGACGCGTTCGCCGATCGCCGCGAGTGCGGTACCGAGGTTGATCGCTGTGGTTGTTTTTCCCACACCGCCCTTCTGATTCGCCAGCGCCAGGATGCGCGGATGGCCATGCGGGACCTCGGCGGTCTGTTCTTGTTGCGGCTCGTCAATCACGCTCATCGAAATTCCCCACTCCCCCTGAACGCCTCACCCGCGCCGTTCGGCGGCACCGAGCTCCACGATCCAACCGTCACCGGTGCGGCTCCGATGGAGCTGAGGCCGAATATTCCAATATTTAGCGGCTTCGGTCAATTCAGCCTCTACATCTTGACCCTTGAGAAATAGCGCCTTTGCGCCCTGGCGCATCAGCGGCTCCGCAAAGCCGATGAGTTGATGTAGCGGAGCCAGTGCGCGCGCGGTGACGCAATCGACGGGGCCGGTGATTCTATCCACATTATCCCCGATCTCAGCGAGATGTACGACTCCCGGAGAGGTGGTGACGCGAATCGCTTCGCGCAAAAATGCGGCCTTCTTGGCGATGCGCTCGACGAGATGGACGCTGGCGCCCGGCGTGCCGGCCATGACACAGGCCAGGACGACACCGGGAAAACCGCCGCCGCTACCAAGGTCGGCCCAGCGCTTTGCGCCAGGGGCAAGATCGACGAGCTGAAGCGAATCGGCGATGTGGCGGGTCCAGAGATGCGGCAGGGTCGAGGGCGCGACCAGATTGGTCTTGGCTTGCCACTCCCGCAGCAGCGCGATGTAGCGATCGAGCCGCGCTTCCGTTTCATGTGAAACGGGCGCGAGCTTCAGCGCGGCTTTCTTGTCGGCAGCGATGATGGAGTCGAGCGCCTGGTCGTTGGCGCTGGCTTTGTCGATCTTCGGTTTACTCGGCGCCGGCTCGGATCGTCGCACAGTGCCCTCACCTGTTCCGGGTCGTCGCGTTAGCGGTCTGTCTCCGCCCGGTCCGCGCTGTTTCACGTGAAACGCCTATGCGATTGGCTTATGCGATTGCTTTGGAGGTCTTCCGTGCCTCGCGGCGGAGATAGGCCGCGAGGATGCCGAGCGCCGCCGGCGTCATGCCATCGATCCGGCCGGCCTGGCCGACGGTGAACGGCCGCGCCTTCTCCAGCTTGGCACGGACCTCGTTGGAGAGACCGGGGACCTGCTGGTAGTCGACGTCTGACAGCACCATCCCCTCGTCGCGCCGGAAGGCTTCAACGTCGGCGCTCTGGCGCTCCAGATAGACATCGTACTTCGCATCGATCTCGAGATGGGTGGCGATGATGGGGTCGATGGCGGACAGCTCCGGCCAGATAGCGCGGACCTGGCTCCAGCCGATATCGGGATAGGCCATCAGCTCGAAGGCCGACCGGCGCTGGCCATCCCGGTTCAGCGACAGTCCGTGCTTGATCGCCTCGTTCGGGGTGATGGTCAGGGACTTCGAGAGCGCCCGGGCGGCGTTCAAGGCATCCATCTTGGTGCGATGGTGCTGGGTCCGGGCACTGCCGACACAGCCCAGAGCGATCCCCTTCTCGGTCAGGCGCTGATCGGCATTATCGGCCCGCAGCGTCAGCCGGTATTCGGCCCGCGAAGTGAACATCCGATAGGGCTCGCTGATCCCGCGGGTCACGAGGTCGTCGATCATCACACCGAGATAGCCGTCGGCACGGTCGAACACGGTCAGTGCGGCCCCGCTCGCAGCCAGTGCCGCGTTCAGGCCGGCCACGATGCCCTGCCCGGCGGCTTCTTCATAGCCAGTGGTGCCATTGATCTGCCCGGCCAGGAACAGACCGCGCAGGCGCTTGGTCTGCAGGGTCGGATCGAGCTCCCGGGGATCGATGTGGTCGTATTCGATGGCATAGCCCGGGCGGACCATCTTCACCCGCTCCAGACCAGGGATGCTGGCGAGGATCGCGAGCTGAACCTCCTCAGGCAGCGAGGTCGAGATGCCGTTGGGATAGACCGTGCTGTCGTCGAGCCCCTCCGGCTCCAGGAAGATCTGGTGGCCGTCGCGATCGCCGAAGCGGACGATCTTGTCCTCGATCGAGGGACAATAGCGCGGTCCGGAGCTCTTGATCTGGCCGGAGTACATCGGAGAGCGATGGACGTTCGCCCGGATCACCTCATGGGTCGCAGACGTCGTCCGGGTGATCCCGCACTGGATCTGCGGGGTCGTGATCCGCTCGGTCATGACCGAGAACGGCTCCGGCGGCTCGTCGCCGGGCTGCATTTCGACCGCCGACCAGTCGATCGTGGTGCCGTCCAAACGCGGCGGAGTGCCGGTCTTGAGCCGTCCGAGGGTGAAGCCGGCGCGCTCGAAGGAGCTGGAAAGACCCATTGCAGGCGCCTCACCGACCCGTCCGGCGGGCCAATTCTTCTCACCGAGATGGATCAGACCGCGCAGGAAGGTCCCGGTGGTGACAACGATAGCCCCTGCGCGAAGCTCCCGGCCGTCCGCCAGGCGCAGCCCGGTCACCCGTCCCTCGACCACGATCAGCTCGTCAGCCTCGCCTTCGATGACGGAGAGACCCTCAGTCTCCCGGATCGCGGCTTGCATCGCCGCCGCATAGAGCTTCCGATCCGCCTGGGCCCGGGGACCACGGACAGCGGGGCCCTTGCGGCGGTTGAGAACGCGGAACTGGATGCCGCCGGCATCGCCCACCCGGCCCATCAGACCATCGAGGGCATCGACCTCGCGGACCAGATGGCCCTTGCCGAGCCCCCCGATGGCGGGATTGCAGGACATCGCGCCGACGGTGGAGAAACGGTGCGTCACCAGAGCGGTCGTCGCACCCATCCGGGCAGCAGCAGCCGCGGCTTCACAGCCGGCATGACCGCCGCCAATCACGATGACGTCGAAGCTCTCTCGCTCTGTTCGCATGAGCGGACTTCTATCTCAGCGACGGGAAAGCCGGAAGTAGAAACTGGTGAAGCGGATGTTTCACGTGAAACAGGGCGGGTGCCGGGGCCTCGAATACAGTTTCGCGAAAACAACCCCATGCACAGTAGAACGGGCGTTGTTCGGACTGCTGTTTCACGTGAAACGAAAATAGGTCCGGGGATGCGAGGGTGACCTCGGTGCCGTCACACCGCCAGACTGGAGATCAATGGAAAGCGGGAACCGCACGCCGCGCGCCATTGCGAGCGTAGCGAAGCAATCCAGGATGCCTCTGCGGAGGGATTCTGGATTGCTTCGTCGCAAGGGCTCCTCGCAATGGCGAGATTGAAAGGTGGGTCCACAAAACTCTCATCGCCCGTCAGTATCAGACCACGCGACCGAACCGCCGGGGCTGAAACCGGAAAATCAAGCCGCTGTCTCTCGTGAAACATACCGGGACGGACAAGCTGGTGTTTCACGTGAAACGGACCAGAACCATCTCATTGCTGTTTCGCGTGAAACGCAAACAATGGAGCAAGCGCTAGTTCTAGACTGAAGAACTAGCGCTACTTTCCGATACAGAATTTCTGGAAAATCGCCCCGAGGACGTCCTCGACGTCCACCCGGCCCAGTAGCCGGCCCAGGGCATAAGCGGCAGCGCGCAGCTCTTCGGCGGCCAGCTCTTCGCCGTCTTCTACAAGTTCCAGACTCCGGCGCAAGCTGTCTGACGCGCGGTTCAACAGGTCCCGCTGGCGGGCCCGGGTCACTACAGCACCCTCACTGCCGCCGAAGAACTCGGCCGCAAATTTCACGAGGGCCTCGACCAGCTCGGGGATGCCATCGCCCCGGCTCGCCGAGATCCCGAACTCGCCGCTTTGATCGGCCGCCCCGATCCCGCCGACATCGATCTTGTTGCGCACGATCCAGATCGAGCCGCCGGACTTCAGCGACCGCATCGCATCGGGATCGACGGCTTGCTCCCCCTCCACCAGCCACAGCACGAGGTCGGCGTCCTCGGCCCGGGCTCGCGCGCGGCGCACGCCCTCCTGCTCGACCGGATCATCCGTCTCGCGAATGCCGGCGGTGTCGATGACCGTGACGGGATAGCCATCGAGATCGAGCTGGACCTCGATCACGTCGCGCGTCGTGCCGGCATGCGGCGAGACGATCGCGACCTCGCGGCGCGCAAGCTGATTCATCAGCGTCGACTTGCCGACGTTCGGCTCGCCCGCGATCGCAACCACCAGGCCGTCACGCAGCCGTTCAGAATGTCCCTGTGCCGCAAGGACTTTTGTGATTTCGTCATGCAGGGCCTTGATCGCCTTCACCGCCGGCGCCCTCAGCTCCGCCGGCACATCGCCCTCATCGGAAAAATCGATGCCGGCTTCGATCAGCGCCGAGGCCTCGATGATGCGCTCGCGCCAGTCGCGCGCGCGGTCCCCGAGCAGGCCCTGCAACTGGCGCAGCGCCTGGCGACGCTGGCGATCGGTGTCGGCGTGGATGAGATCGTCGAGGCCCTCGGCTTCGGTGAGGTCGAGCTTGCCGTTCTCGAAGGCGCGCCGCGTGAACTCGCCCGGCTCGGCCGTGCGCGTATTCTGAATTACCGAAATATCAGCAAGAAGCGCGCCCAGCACCGCCCGGCCGCCATGGACGTGAAATTCGGCGATATCCTCGCCGGTCGCGCTGCCCGGCCCCGGAAACCAGAGCACGACCGCATCGTCGATCGGCTGGCCCAAGGCGTCGCGGAGCAGCCGGCGGCTCGCCTGCCGCGGCGCCGGCAGCTTCCCCGCGAGCGTCGTCAGGACCAGGCTGGCCTGCGAGCCCGACACCCGCACCACGGCGATCGCACTCGGCGCCCGGCCGGACGACAGCGCAAAGATGGTCTGGTCTCGCGGATGCATGGCCTATTTGTCCGGCTGGCGTCGAAAAGGCAAACGGCCCCCGTGGCGGCCCCTATTTTGCTGCGCTCCGGCCCGCAGCAGTATCCTTATTGCAGTGCAATATGAGCGTGGCGTTTTGCTGCAAAGCCGCCTCAGTCCCCCGGACGACCAGTAATCAAAGTCAAGTATTCGATAGAGATATCAATATCTTCCTAAAGACCGGGATGTGCTTTGCGGCCGCTCGTCATGCTGCACCTTCGCTGCAACAAACCCGCACAACCAAAAAGGGCGCCCGAAGGCGCCCTTTGAATTCTTGCTGCACCGCACTCAGGTGTTCATGGAGTCGAAGAACTCCGAATTGCTCTTGGTCGAGCGCAGCTTGTCGAGCAGGAAGTCGATCGCGTCCATCGTGCCCATCGGATTGAGGATGCGGCGGAGGACGTACATCTTCTTGAGCACCTGCGGATCGGTGATGAGCTCCTCCTTGCGGGTGCCGGAGCGGGAGATGTCGATCGCCGGGAAGGTGCGCTTGTCCGAGACCTTGCGGTCCAGGATCAGTTCCGAGTTACCGGTGCCCTTGAACTCTTCGAAGATGACTTCGTCCATGCGGCTGCCGGTATCGACCAGCGCGGTCGCGATGATGGTCAGCGAGCCGCCCTCCTCGATGTTACGGGCGGCACCGAAGAAGCGCTTCGGGCGCTGCAGCGCGTTGGCGTCGACACCGCCGGTCAGCACCTTGCCGGATGACGGCACCACGGTGTTGTAGGCGCGGCCGAGGCGGGTGATCGAATCGAGCAGGATCACGACGTCGCGGCCATGCTCGACCAGACGCTTGGCCTTCTCGATCACCATCTCGGCGACCTGGACGTGGCGCACCGCCGGCTCGTCGAAGGTCGAGGACACGACCTCGCCCTTCACCGAGCGCTGCATGTCCGTGACTTCTTCCGGACGCTCGTCGATCAGCAGCACGATCAAATAGCATTCGGGGTGATTGTGCGTGATCGAATGCGCGATGTTCTGCATCAGCACGGTTTTACCCGTGCGCGGCGGCGCGACGATCAGCGCGCGCTGGCCCTTGCCGATCGGCGCGACGATGTCGATCACGCGTGCGGAGAGGTCTTTCCGCGTCGGATCGTCGATTTCCATGCGGAAACGCTGATTCGGAAACAGAGGCGTGAGGTTGTCGAAATTGACCTTGTGCTTGGCCTTTTCCGGGTCCTCGAAATTGAGCGTGTTGACCTTCAGCAGCGCAAAATAGCGTTCGCCCTCTTTCGGGCTGCGGATATGGCCTTCGATGGTGTCGCCGGTGCGCAGGCCGAAGCGGCGGATCTGCGAGGGCGAAACGTAGATGTCGTCCGGACCCGGCAGATAATTGGCATCGGGCGAGCGGAGGAAGCCGAAGCCGTCGGAGAGCACCTCGACGACGCCCTCACCGACGATATCCGTCTCGGCGAGCGCAAGCTGCTTGAGGATGGCGAACAGCAGCTCCTGCTTGCGCATCGTGCTGGCGTTCTCGACCCCATGCTCTTCCGCGAACGAGACGAGCTCGGCCGGCGTCTTTGACTTGAGGTCCTGAAGTTTAATTTCCCGCATTGGGGTGGTCCTGTGGGGTAACCTTGGGAGGGGTGCGAGGAGGCTCTGAAATGCGGACGTGAGAAGATAAGGTCCGCAGGTCTGGCAAGGAGAGTGCCGGTAGGGGCTTCAAACCTGATGCGGTGTCCGGCCTCTGGAAAGCTCAGACACAACCACATCCGCCTGCGTTGGGTGGGATATCGCTAATATAGAAAATCGCTCCATGCTCCGCAAGCCGAAGCGCTGAGCGATTCGTCACGGGCCTTGCCTAGAACGGCTTCACGATCACCATGATCACGATGAAAATCATCAGAGCAGTCGGCACCTCATTGATTATTCGATAGAATTTCTGAGTTCGGGGGCGCCGGTCGGCAGCGAAGTCCTTCAGCCAGCGCGAAAAAAAGCCGTGGACCGCAGACATAGCCAGGACCAGTGCCAGTTTTACGTGCAGCCAGCCGGAGGCGAACCAATGGCCCGACCAGGCGAGATAGAGACCGGCCAGCCAGGTCACGATCATGGCGGGGTTGATGATCGCCTTGAACAGCCGGCGCTCCATGATCTTGAACGTTTCGGACTGCTTCGAGCCGATTTCAGCCTCGCAATGATAGACGAACAGCCGCGGCAGATAGAGCATGCCCGCCATCCAGGAGATGACGGCGATCACGTGCAGCGCCTTGATCCAGTGATAGACGTCGTCGAACATTTTCTGCGCCCGCATTTCCGCCCAGCGCAGGGAACGCTGGGGATAGTAAGAACTCGTTAAGGTCTTACCCTGCACACATATCCGTCCGTAGCGCCTTCCTCAAATCTAGAATCTTAGATTCTTAAGGTTTGAGTCTATGTGACCGTGGATTGGACTCACGCAATTCCGTCCGCGCGTTCACCCGCGCTTGTTCACATCCATCAACATATCCCTGATAGCTCCGGCGACTTGCGATAAGTCGGCCAGCTTCAAGGGCTTGCGCGCTTCTGTCGGCAGCTTATCAAGGGGGTTGTCCGCGCAATCCCGTTTCCGTGGCGCGAGGGCGCCAGACTTGTCCTGACGGGCAGCAGTGTGAAGAAAATTGGCACTTGTCCCGCCCCTGGTGTCGCACAACCCTTTCCGAGGGGTTAAGGTCCACAGAAATCCACACGCCACCCCGCCTTCATCCAAAGAGTTTTTGTGCCCACCTCGAACAATTATTTCCATCTGCACCTCGTCTCCGACTCCACCGGCGAGACGCTGATCACGGTCGCACGCGCCGTCGCCGCGCAATACGCCAACGTGACCCCGGTCGAGCACGTCTATCCGCTGGTGCGCAGCCAGAAGCAGCTCGATCGCGTGCTCGACGAGATCGAGGAAGCACCGGGGATCGTGCTGTTTACGCTGCTGGAGAAGGATCTGGTTTCGCGGCTCGAGGACAAGTGCAAGGGGATCAACGTTCCGAGCCTGTCGATCATCGGGCCGGTGATGCAGTTGTTCGAGGCCTATCTTGGCGCTGCGACCACGGGACGCGTTGGCGCCCAGCACGTCCTCAACGCGGAATATTTCAAGCGCATCGATGCGCTCAACTACACGATGATCCATGACGACGGTCAGCACGTCGAAGGCCTCGACGATGCAGACGTCGTGCTCGTCGGTGTGTCACGAACGTCGAAGACGCCGACGTCGATTTATCTCGCCAATCGCGGCATCCGCACCGCCAACGTGCCGCTGGTGCCCGGCATTCCGGTGCCGGAGCAATTGGGGAAGCTGACGCGGCCACTGGTCGTAAGCCTTCATGCGACACCGGAACGGCTGATCCAGATTCGCCAGAACCGCCTGCTTTCCATGGGTGCGGAGTCCGGCAGCGAGACCTACACCGACAGGCAGTCGGTCACCGAGGAAGTCGCGTTTGCGCGCAAGCTCAGCGCCAAGCATGACTGGCCGCTGCTCGATGTCACGCGGCGCTCGATCGAGGAAACCGCCGCGGCGATCATGAAGCTCTACACCGACCGCCAGCGCAACCGTCCCTCGGAATAGTCTCGCGATGGGTCTGTGGCTCGGCAAATCTCCGTTGATCCTGGCCTCGCAGAGCAGCGCGCGCAAAATGCTGCTGGCCAATGCCGGGCTGGAGTTCAAGGCGATTACGGCGGATATCGACGAGCGTGGCATTCAGGCTGCGTCGAAGCTTTCGAACCCGCGCGACATCGGTCTGTTGCTGGCGCGCGAGAAGGCCAAAGCCGTCTCGGCGCATCATCCCGGGAGCTATGTGATCGGGGCCGATCAGACGCTGGCCCTTGGGAACCGTCTCTTCAACAAGCCCGTCGGCCGTGCGCAGGCGCTGGCGCAATTGCGCGATCTCGCCGGCCAGAGCCATGAGCTGAGCTCCGCCGTGGCCGTGGCGCACGACGGCAAGATTGTCTTCGAGGATGTCTCGGTGGCCCGCATGACCATGCGGCCGATGACCGAGGCCGAGCTTTCGGCCTATCTCGACGCCGCCGGCGATACCGTCACCACCAGCGTCGGCGCCTATCGGCTCGAAAGCCTCGGCATCCATCTGTTCGAGCGCATCGAGGGCGACCACTTCACCATTCTCGGCCTGCCGCTGCTGCCGCTGCTTGCGTTCCTGCGGCGCGAGCGGCTAGTTGCGGTGTGAATGACAGAGATGGCTGTGGCTTGATGCGGATCCTCGGACTGACCGGCTCGATCGGGATGGGCAAATCCACCACCGCGAAATTGTTCGCGGAGGCCGGTGTTCCCGTCTACGACGCCGATGCCGCCGTCCATCAGCTCTATGAGGGCGAGGCAGCCCCCGCGATCGAGGCCGCCTTTCCCGGGACCACCGCGAACGGCAAGGTGGACCGGCCAAAACTCTCCGCGCGCGTGGTGCATGATCCCGCCGCCATCAAGCAGCTCGAGCAGATCGTCCACCCGATGCTCGGCGAATCCCGGAAAAAATTCTTCGCCGATGCGGAAGCTGCCGGCGCGCCGGTCGTGGTGCTGGACATTCCGCTGCTGTTCGAGACCGGCGGCGAGAAGCGAATGGATGCCGTGGTCGTGGTCTCGACGTCGCCGGAACTGCAGCGCGAGCGGGTGCTGGCGCGCGGCACGATGGACGAGGCAAAACTCGACGCCATCATTGCCAAGCAGACGCCGGACGCCGAGAAGCGCAAGCGGGCCGATTTCGTGGTGGATACGTCACACGGACTTGAGCCCGTGCGCGCCCAGATCGCGCACATCCTGGCCGAGGTCGTTAAGATGCCGCAGCGGCGGGCCTGATTCGCCGCCCCCACACGGCGTCTTAAAATCATGCGTGAAATCGTTCTCGACACCGAAACCACCGGCCTCGATCCGCTCCGTGGCGATCGTCTGGTCGAAATCGGCTGCGTCGAGGTCTTCAATCGCATGCCGACGGGACAGACGTACCACGTCTATATCAACCCCGAGCGGGACATGCCGGCGGAAGCCTTTGCGGTGCACGGACTGTCGGCGGAATTCCTGTCGACCAAGCCGCTGTTCCACGAGGTCGCCGATGCGTTTCTGGAATTCATCGGCGACGCGCCGCTGGTGATCCACAACGCCTCGTTCGACATCGGCTTCATCAATGCCGAGCTCGACAAGATCAAGCGTGCGGCGATCCCGCGTGAGCGGCTGGTCGACACGCTGCTGTTGGCGCGGCGCAAGCATCCCGGCGTGTCGAACCGGCTCGACGATCTCTGCTCGCGTTATTCGATCGACAATTCACACCGCACCAAGCACGGCGCGCTGCTCGACGCCGAACTGCTCGCGGAAGTCTATGTCGATCTGGTCGGGGCGCGGCAGTCGCAGCTGCTTCTGGCTTCGGAAGCCGAGGACATCAGAGTCAATGCAGCTGGCGACGCGCCGCGGCGGCAGCGGTCCGTGCCGCTCGCGCCGCGGGTTTCCGATGCCGAGCGCGAGGCCCATCGGGCCTTCATCGCGACGCTCGGCGACAAGGCGATCTGGAACGAGTTTTTGCCCGCTCCAGCGGCCCCTCCGGCTGGTTAGGCCTGTCAGTTAGGCTTTGTAGTTAGGCCTGGCCGGCCTGACCCTGGGCGGCCATTTGCCGCTCCATGTTCTGGCGATAGAGACCGACGAAATCGACCGGGTCCAACATCAGGGGCGGGAACCCGCCGTCGCGCACGGCCGTGGCAATGATCTCGCGGGCGAACGGGAACAGCAGGCGCGGGCACTCGATCATGACCAGCGGATGCAGGTTCTCCTTCGGCACGTTCGCGATGCGGAACACGCCGGCATAGGCGAGCTCGAACGAGAACATGATCTTACCGGCGGTCTCGGCCTTGCCTTCGACCGACAACGTCACCTCGAACTCCTGTTCGCTGAGGTTGTTGGCGCTGACATTGATCTGGATGTTGATCTGGGGAGGCTGGCTTTGCTGCTGGAGCGAGCCCGGCGCGTTCGGATTTTCGAACGACAGGTCCTTGGTATATTGCGCCAGCACGTTGAGCTGGGGAGCCTGGGCCGCCTCGGGAGGGGTGCCGTTACCGTTGGTCATCTGAGTGTCTCCTTACCCGATTGGGGCTGAATTTCGCGGCGGTTGGCTAACATAGGGCCACCTCGTTCCACAAGGACGAACGGTCCCGGATGGCGGATTCGGGCCGCGCCCGCAACTGTGACGTTTACCCCGCCCTTTATTCGAAATCGCGGCTTAAACGATTGAAGATGCGCGATTTCCGGGCAGGATCGGGTTTCCCCTTAAGCATAAAACGCGCTACACTGGATGCTGTGCCAAAAGGCGCCATTGGCCGGGCAAGATTTCGTGCCTACATCCCACGGACCTGACGCGGCGGACCTAACATGGTGATGTAGACTTGCCGTTCCCGTACGGAACGGTCTACTGGCCGGATTGATTTTCCCGGCGACGACCCCAAAGCAAAGACCAGAAAGCGAATACGACGTGGACATCTACACCATCATCTTCCTGGCGCTGGCGGTCTTCATCTTCCTGAGGCTGCGCAGCGTGCTGGGGCAGCGCACGGGTAACGAACGGCCGCCGTTCGACCGCAACGCGCTCCAGGGCGCCCAGGAGAAGAACGTCGTGACCATGCCGGGCAAGGTGATCGACCAGGCCCCGCTGGCGCCCACGGCCGAGCCGACCCCGCCCTCCGACCGCTGGAAGGGCCTGACCGAGCCGGGCACTGCGCTGGCGCAGGGCCTCGATGCCATCGTCGACAAGGACTCCACCTTCGATCCGCGCCATTTCATCTCGGGCGCCCGCGGCGCCTACGAGATGATCGTGCTCGCCTTTGCCAATGGCGACCGCCGCGCGCTGCGCGACCTCCTGTCCGCCGAGGTCTATGAAAGCTTCGACGCCGCGATCAAGGAGCGCGAGAAGAACGAGCAGAAGACCGAGACGCGCTTCGTCTCGATCGACAAGGCCGAGCTGGTCGGCGCCGAGCTGCGCGACCGCACCGCCCAGCTCACGATCCGCTTCGTCTCGCAGATGATCTCGGCCACCCGCGACAAGGCCGGCAACATCGTCGACGGCAGTGCCGACACGGTCGCCGACATCACCGACATCTGGACTTTCGCCCGCGACACCACCTCTCGCGATCCGAACTGGAAGCTGGTTGGCACCGGAAGCGCGAATTAAGGGTTTCCTGAAGAATAGCGCGGCGGCGCTTTGCGCAAGTGTCGTCGCGCTATCGTCGTTTTCGCTGGGCGCCGAGGCGGCGCGGCGTCACTATCGCAACCATCACCACCACGCCCCGGCATTGCCGGCGATCCCCCCGCGGGCCCTGCCCTATCCGCAGCTTCTGCTGCCGTTCGAAATCCCCGGCGCGCAATATCTGCCGCTGGCCTGGGTGGACGTGAAGGGCTGGAGCGACGACGATCATCTCGCCGCCTACAAGACCTTTCGCGCCAGCTGCCGCACCATCAATGCACAGGCCGGCGCGCCTGAGCCGAAGGCCGAATCCAAAGCACTTGGCGCATCACTGAGCGAACCCTGCCGGGCCGCCAAATCGCTCGAGCTCACCGACGACGCCAGGGCCAAGACTTTCTTCGAGGAGAATTTTGCGCCGCTGCGCATCTCGCGTCTCGGCGAGCCCGACGGGTTCGTCACCGGCTATTACGAGCCGGTGCTGGAGGGATCGCGCACCCAGACCGACGTCTTCAACGTTCCGGTCTATCGACGCCCCTCGAACCTGTTCGTGCGCGGCTACAAGCAGGATTCGGTCAGCCTGCCCAACAAGGGCCCGGTCTATCGCAAGATCGGCCGCCGCAAGCTGGTGCCCTATTACGATCGCGGCGAGATCGAGGACGGCAAGATCGCCGGCCGCGGGCTGGAGATAGCCTGGCTGAAGGACCCGACCGATCTGCTGTTCGCGCAGATCCAGGGCTCGGCGCGGATCAAGTTCGACGACGGCGGCACGGTCCGGCTCAATTACGACGCCTATAACGGCTATCCCTACACGGCCGTCGGGCGCATCCTGATCGAGCGCGGCATCATTCCGAAGGAAGAGATGTCGATGCAGAAGATCAGGGAGTGGATGGCGCAGAACCCTGATGGTGCCAAGGAGCTGCGCCGCCAGAACCGCGCCTACATCTTCTTCCGCGAGGTCAATCTGTCCGACAAGGAAGAGGCGGTCGGCGCGCAAGGGATTCCGCTCACGGCCGGCCGCTCGATCGCCGTCGACAAGGCACTGCATGTCTACGGCACGCCGTTCTTCATCGAAGGCGAGCTGCCGATCGATTCCGAGCGGTCGAAGACGCCGTTCCATCGGCTGATGATCGCGCAGGACACCGGTTCGGCCATCATTGGACCTGCGCGCGCCGATCTCTACTTCGGCGCCGGTCAGGAGGCCGGCCGCGTCTCCGGGCGGCTGCGTCACCCCATGCATTTTGTGATGCTGGTGCCGAAAGGCCTCGATCCCGCCGTGCGCGCTGCGAGGTTGCCCGTGCCGGATCCGCGGCCCTCGGAAAAGATCGCAAAGCTGTTTCCGCAGACCGATCCCGGCAAGACGGGCACGCCTGCTGCAGCCGCGACGCCAGGCAAGAACGAAACGGTTGCCATTGCCGGCCCCGTTCCGCTACCGGTGCCGCGTCCCGTGATCGAGCCGGTTCAAGAGCCGCGTCGGCCGGTGAAGAATCGTTCCCATCGGCAGCAATGAAGCGATCGTCCCGTCCGCCCGTGCTGGAGCCTCGTCCCTTGCCGCGTCGCCGCGCGCTGAGCGAGGAGGAGCGCGAGCTCTGGGATCTCGTCGCAAGGCAGGTCAAGCCGCTCCGGAAGCATCGCGCGGCGAAGACGCGTGCCGCGCCGCGTGCCGAGCCGTCGCCGGCAGCGACCGCCACGCGGCCCGCGTCATCGCCCCGGCCGGTTGCCGCGGCGCCGGCGCCGCGTGTCGCCAAGCCGTCCGTCCCGCCTTTGGCACCGCTCGGCAAGCGCGAGCGCACAAAACTGTCGCGCGGGCGCAGCGAGATCGAGGCGCGGCTCGATCTGCACGGCATGACCCAGATGCGCGCTCATCGTGCCCTGACCGGCTTCCTGCACCGCGCCCATCACGACGGCCTGACCTTCGTGCTCGTCATCACCGGCAAGGGACGGAGCGGCGGCGAAAGCGGCGTGCTGCGTCGCCAGGTGCCGGAATGGCTGAGCCTGCCGGAATTCCGCGCCTTCGTCGTCGGCTTCGAGACCGCGCATATCGGCCATGGCGGCGAGGGCGCGCTGTATGTCCGGATCAGGCGGGCGAGGTTTTAGAACGGCCGCACGATTCCGACGCGCGGGATCAGTGTGACGATCACGCCGAAGATATTGGTCTTCCGATCCTCCGCCGGAATGAGCGGCGCGTCCCGTCCGGCGGGCAGCATCTTCACCGCATGCAGGATCAGGACCATGCAGACCGCCCAGTTCGAGATCCAGCGCGAATAGTCGAACACCATTGCGAACATCACGAGATAGGCGAGGCTGATTCCGATCAACGTTGCGATCACGAGACGCCGGTGCATCTCGCTGGCGAGCGCGCCGATCAGGTTCGCGAAATAGCGCCACAGCGGCGTGTGCAGCCAGATCAGCAGTGCGAACACGGGCACGCCGAGGATGTTGTGCGGCAGGCGGCCCCAGGTGTCCGAAATCTCCTTCGCCAGCGGCTGGTACCAGATGTAGCCGAATTGCAAGAGATCGGTCCGCGAGGGGTCGGCCATTCGCGTCTTCAGATACGCGACGAAATCCGCCTCCGGGATCGGCATCGTTCCCAGGAATTGTGCCGCGAAGAACAGTGCCGAGACGATGGCGAATGCGATGACGCCGAATGCGATGTTGGACCGGTTGTAGCCATAAGTCAGATAGTGCCTGATCACGACGATGGTGATGATGGTCGGCACATACATCAAGAGATGGATGTGATGGATCAGCACGAGAACGATCGAGAACAGCGCGGCCAAAGCCACGAACAGAAGCGAGCCCGCCGGCATCAGCAGCAGGATGATCGCCAGCGCGCAGCCATAGATGTCGAAATGGCCGAGCGTGTGCATGAAATTCTTCAGGAAGAACGGCGAGCCCGCGATGAAGACGAACAGTGGCAGCGTCGTCGCGGTGAAGCCGAACGTCTTCTGGAACAGTCTTGCGTACAGCCCGAGCGTTACCAGCCAGGTCGCGCCGCCGAGCGCGAACACGGCCCACACCGGCACCTTGGCCGTGAACAGCGCGACGATCGCCCCGATCAGCGCGCGCTTGATGAAGCCGAAATGGTAGTCGACGAGGAGGTGGATGTAGGGGACGTAAGGCGGCAGCTGGATCTTGTGGATGAACACGCCGACGATGATTGCGGCGTTGATCGCGAGCAGCAGCCGCCAGGGGCTTTGCTGGATGCTAGCGGGCAAGCGGCACCCGGCGCGCATCCAACGTCGTCCCGGCGAAAGCCGGGACCCATACCCACGAATGTTTGCTATGAGCCAAGGCTAGGGCCGCAATCTTTTCTAACAAGAAACCGCTGGGGTAATGGGTCCTGGCTTTCGCCAGGACGACGGCTTCCTAGATAGCGCGGCAGCCCAAAATCACAAAATGAACCGGCTCAGATCCGCGTTCTTGGCGAGGTCGCCGACATGCTTCTGCACGAAGTCGGCATCGACCCGGACGGTCTCGCCGCTGCGGTCGGGGGCCGTGAAGGAGATTTCGTCCAGCACCCGCTCCATCACGGTCTGAAGCCGCCGTGCGCCGATGTTCTCGACCGTGGAGTTCACGGCCACCGCGACGTCAGCGAGCGCGTCGATGGCGCTGTCGGTGATGTCGAGCGTCACGCCCTCGGTCTGCATCAAGGCGACATATTGCTTGATCAGCGAGGCCTCTGGTTCGGTCAGGATGCGCCGCATGTCGTTGCGGGTCAGCGCCTGCAATTCGACGCGGATCGGCAGGCGGCCCTGCAATTCCGGCAGCAGGTCGGACGGCTTGGCGACGTGGAAAGCGCCGGACGCGATGAACAGGATGTGGTCGGTCTTCACCGCGCCGTGCTTGGTCGAGACCGTGGTGCCTTCGATCAGCGGCAGCAGATCGCGCTGCACGCCTTCGCGCGAGACGTCCCCGGCGGCACGGCCTTCGCGCGCGCAGATCTTGTCGATCTCGTCCAGGAACACGATGCCGTTGTTCTCGACCGCGCTGATCGCCTCCAGCGTCAGCTGGTCGGTGTCCAGCAGCTTGTCGGATTCCTCGTTGACGAGGATCTCGTGCGAGCCTTCCACCGTCAGCCGCCGCGTCTTGCTGCGGCCGCCGAGCTTGCCGAAGATGTCGCCGATCGAGATCGCGCCCATCTGCGCGCCGGGCATGCCCGGGATTTCGAACATCGGCATGCCGCTGCCGGACGATTGCGTCTCGACCTCGATTTCCTTGTCGTTCAATTCGCCGGCGCGCAGCTTCTTGCGGAAGGATTCCCGCGTCGCCGCGCTGGCATTGGCGCCGACCAGCGCATCGAGCACGCGTTCCTCGGCGGCGAGCTGCGCCCGCGCCTGTACGTCCTTGCGCTTCTTCTCGCGCACCTGGGCGATCGCGACCTCGACGAGATCGCGCACGATCTGCTCGACGTCGCGGCCGACATAGCCGACCTCGGTGAACTTGGTGGCTTCCACCTTCAGGAACGGAGCATTCGCGAGCCTGGCGAGCCGCCGCGCGATCTCCGTCTTGCCGACGCCGGTGGGGCCGATCATCAGGATGTTCTTCGGCAGCACCTCTTCGCGCAGGGAGCCTTCGAGCTGCTGCCGGCGCCATCGATTGCGCAGGGCGATCGAGACGGCGCGCTTGGCATCAGCCTGGCCGACGATGAAGCGGTCGAGTTCGGAAACGATTTCGCGGGGAGAGAAGTCTGTCATGGGACCTTAGCTAGGATCAGATGCGGGCCGGGACAAGCCGCTTTTTCAACCGTCAGATGATGGGCGGACCGGATTGCCATTGTTTCACGGCCTCGATCGGATGGATCAGCATCAGGATATTCAGCGTCAGATTGTCGCGAATATGCAACGCCAGCATGATCTCGAAGCCGAGCCCGAGCAGGACGGTCACCGTCACGGGCAGCACGCGCGCGGCGAGGAACCCCAGCATCATGGCCAGATTGTCAGAGACCGAGTTGACGATGCTGTCGCCGAAATAGTCCAGCGAGATCGTGCCGGCGCGGTAGCGCTCGATGATGAAGGGTGAGTTCTCGACGATCTCCCAGGCGCCTTCGATCAGCATGGCGATGATCAGCCGTGCCGGCCAGGATAAACTTGGAAGAGAGAGCTGCAGCAATGGCAGCCGCGCGAACAGCAGCCAGGTCAGGCCATAGAACAGGAAGCCGTGCAGGATGTGCGAGAAGGTGTACCAGTCCGCGATGTGCTGCGAATTCTCCGAGCTGTTCACCACGCCATGCCAGAGCTTGACGTAACCGCAGGTGCAGATCGGCACCCGTCCCATCGCGAACAGGATGGAGGCCTGCAGCGCCAATAGCAGCAGCGCGATGCCGACCCAGGCGAGCGGTGGAAATGCGATCTTGCTTTGTTGCGCGCTGGTCAACGTCACGGCTCACGCACCATCAACAGTGCCGCTCCGTCTGGAGTCTCGACCACGCGGTCGCGGACAAAGCCCGCCTTCTCATAGGCGCGCACGGCACGCGCGTTGAGTGGATCGGGATCGGTGACGATGCGCGGCAGGCCGTTTCGCAACTGCGCATCGACGAATTGGCGGATGAACGCCGAGCCATGGTCGCGTGCGATCATGTCGCCGTCGCCGATGAACTGGTCGATTCCACGCGTGCCCTCCGGTTGCGGCCCCAAGCCCGTATTCCAGGCGGTCAGGCTGTAGCACTGAAGATAGCCGAAGGGGCGATCCGCGGCCAACACGATGAACTGGTCCATCGCCGGTTCAATGAGGTCGCCGCTCACGAGCGCAAGCTGCTCGTCCGGATCGCCCCACCATTCCCGGACATGTGCCTCACCCAGCCACCGCCGGATCAGCGGCAAATCGGCCGCGGTCATCGGGCGGAAGCCGTAGGAAGGTGCCATGCTCTAGTCGGTCGCCAGGCTCTCGATGGTCAGGTTGCGGTTGGTGTAGACGCAGATATCGGCGGCGATGTCGAGGGAGCGCCGGACGATGGTCTCGGCGTCCTTGTCGGTGTCGAGCAGGGCCCGCGCCGCTGCCAGAGCGTAGTTGCCGCCGGAGCCGATCGCCATGACGCCGGCCTCGGGCTCGAGCACGTCGCCGGTGCCTGTCAGCACCAGGGAGACATCCTTGTCGGCCACGATCATCATGGCCTCCAGCCGCCGCAGATAGCGGTCGGTGCGCCAGTCCTTGGCGAGCTCCACCGCGGCCCGGGTCAGCTGCCCCGGATATTGCTCGAGCTTGGCTTCCAACCGCTCAAACAGCGTGAAGGCGTCGGCGGTCGCGCCGGCAAAGCCGCCGATGACGTCGCCCTTGCCGAGCTTGCGGACCTTTTTGGCGTTGGACTTGATCACGGTCTGGCCGATCGAGACCTGGCCATCGCCGCCGACCACCACCTTGCCGCCCTTGCGGACCGTCAAAATCGTGGTGCCGTGCCAGCCCGGCGAGCTGTTCTGGGAATCCTGCATGAAGTACCTCGTTGTCCGGCCTGATTTAGGCGGTCGGGGGCAAGGGGACAACCGGGGCACAACGGGCCGCTCCGGCCCCAATTCGCTCACCATAGGTGGAAGTGCCGCCCAGCCAAGGCGATCCCGCGGTAGCGAAGGCGTCATTTGGCTGTTAAAAGACCGGCGTTTTCGGCCCCGAGCCAGGATGAGAGCTAGTTTCAATGCGCACCGCGACGATCAAGCGCAAGACCAAGGAAACCGACATCGAGGTCACCGTGAACCTCGATGGCACCGGCGTGTCCGATATCGCGACCGGCATCGGCTTTTTCGACCATATGCTCGATCTCCTCGCCCGCCATTCCCGCATCGACCTCACGGTCAAGGCAGTGGGCGATCTGCACATTGACTATCACCATACCACCGAAGACACCGGCATCGCGCTCGGCCAGGCGGTCAAGCAGGCGCTCGGCAACATGGCGGGCATCACCCGCTATGCCGGCATGCACATGCCCATGGACGAGACGCTGTCGCGCGTGGTCATCGACATCTCGGGCCGCCCGTTCCTGGTGTTCAAGGCTGATTTCCCCCGCGACAAGATCGGCGAGTTCGACACCGAGCTGGTGCGCGAGTGGTTCCAGGCCTTCGCCATGAACGCCGGCGTGACTCTGCACGTCGAGACCCTATATGGCGATAACAGCCACCATATCGCCGAGTCCTGCTTCAAGGGTCTGGCGCGGGCGCTGCGGACGGCGGTCGCGATCGATCCGAAGGCTGTGGGTGAAATCCCGTCCACCAAGGGCTCGCTCGGCGGCTGACATTCTGTCTCGCGGCGACACGCGCGGCTTGCAGTTTCACTGAATTCAGAGAACGGGGCATCACCATGCCTGTCTACACAGTTCATGCTCCCTCCCCTGCCGGAGCCGATCTGCGCGCGACCGACAAGTTCGTCTTCGTGCGCGACGGCTTCCATTTCTGGGCGATGGTGTTAGGCCCGTTCTGGCTGCTCTGGAACAGGCTCTGGCTGGCCCTGATCGGATGGATCATCTTCCTGGCGGCATTCGATGCCGGGCTGCACAGCCTCGGTGTTGGCCGCAGGTCGATCTTCCTGGCCAATATCGTCGTCGCGCTGCTGATGGGCTTTGAAGCCTCGAGCCTGCGCCGCTGGACCTTGTCGCGCGGCAAATGGCGCCAGCTCGACGTCGTGATTGCCGACGACGAGGACACCGCCGAGCGCCGCTTCTTCGAGCGCTGGAGCCAGAAGCAGCACGGCATCGTCAACGATCAATGGGCCGTCGATCGCGGCGGCCCGCCACCGACCCGCGGCGTGCCGGGTCAACAATTCTCGAACCCGCCGCCCATTCCGGCCGGCGGCATCATTGGATTGTTTCCAGAACCGGGAGGGTCAAGATGAGCGTCGCCATCATCGATTACGGTTCCGGCAATCTTCATTCCGCCGCGAAAGCCTTCGAGCGCGCCGCGCGCAGCCTCGAAAATCCGCAAAAGGTTTTCGTCACCAGCGATCCCGATCAGGCCTACGAGGCCGACCGCCTGGTGCTGCCGGGCGTCGGCGCCTTCGCCGATTGCCGGCGCGGGCTTGATGCCGTCAACGGCATGGTCGAGGCCATCACCGAGGCGGTGCGCGTCAAGGCGCGCCCGTTCTTCGGCATCTGCGTCGGCATGCAGCTGATGGCGAGCCGCGGCAAGGAACATGTCATCACCGAAGGCCTGAACTGGATCGGCGGCGACGTCGAGAAGATCACGCCGCGCGACGAGAACCTGAAGATCCCGCACATGGGCTGGAATACGCTCGAGGTGCTGAAGGAGCATCCGGTGCTGAACAAGCTGCCGCTCGGCCCCAAGGGCCAGCACGCCTATTTCGTGCACTCCTACCACCTCAACGCTGCCAGCGAGGCGGACGTGCTCGCGCGCGCCGACTACGGCGGTCCCGTCACCGCGATCGTCGGCAAGGACACCGCCATCGGCACGCAGTTTCACCCCGAGAAGAGCCAGCGTTTCGGGCTGGCCCTGATCTCGAACTTTTTGCGATGGAAACCGTGATTCTCTTTCCCGCGATCGATCTCAAGAACGGCCGGTGCGTGCGCCTCGAGCAAGGCGACATGGCGCGTGCAACGGTGTTCAACCTCAATCCTGCCGCGCAGGCGCAGAGCTTTGTCGAGCAGGGCTTTGAGTATCTCCATGTCGTCGATCTCGATGGCGCCTTTGCCGGCAAGCCGGTGAACGCTGAGGCCGTCGAGGCGATGCTGAAGACGATCAATATCCCGGTGCAGCTCGGCGGCGGCATTCGCGATCTCAAGACCGTCGAAGCCTGGCTCGACAAGGGCATCACCCGCGTCATCATCGGCACCGCCGCGGTGCGCGATCCTGAGCTGGTGAAGGCGGCGGCGAAGAAATTCCCCGGCCGCGTCGCGGTCGGGCTCGATGCCCGCGACGGCAAGGTCGCCGTCGAAGGCTGGGCCGAGACCTCGCAGGTCACGGTGCTGGAGATCGCACAGCGGTTCGAGGATGCCGGCGTTGCCGCCATCATCTTCACGGACATCGCGCGCGACGGCCTGCTCAAGGGCCTGAACCTGGACGCGACCATTGCGCTGGCCGACGCCATCTCCATCCCCGTGATCGCCTCCGGCGGCCTCGCCTCGATCGAGGACGTCAAGGCGATGCTGACGCCGCGCGCCAAGAAGCTCGCTGGCGCGATCGCCGGCCGTGCGCTCTATGACGGCCGGCTCGATCCCGCCGCCGCCCTGACCCTGATCCGCAACGCGCGCGCGCCTGGGAGCTGACACATGTTCAAGGTGCGCGTGATCCCCTGCCTCGACGTCAAGGACGGCCGCGTCGTCAAGGGCGTCAACTTCGTCGATCTGCGCGATGCCGGCGACCCGGTCGAAGCCGCGATCGCCTATGACGCGGCCGGGGCCGACGAGCTGACCTTCCTCGACATCACCGCGACCCATGAGAACCGCGGCATCATGCTGGACGTGGTCCGGCGTACGGCGGAGGCCTGCTTCATGCCCGTCACCGTCGGCGGCGGCGTGCGTGAGGTCAACGACATCAAGACACTGCTGCGCGCCGGCGCGGACAAGGTCTCGATCAACAGCGCCGCGGTGTCGCGGCGCGAGTTCGTCAAGGAAGCCGCCGAAAAGTTCGGCGAGCAGTGCGTGGTGGTTGCGATCGACGCCAAGCGCGTCAAGCGCCCGGGCGGCGAGCGGTGGGAGATATTCACCCATGGTGGCCGCAATTCGACCGGCATCGACGCCATCGAATACGCCCAGGAAGTGGTCTCGCTCGGTGCCGGTGAAATCCTGCTCACCTCGATGGATCGGGACGGCACCCGGCAAGGCTTCGACATCCCGTTGACCCGGGCGATCGCCGACAGCGTTCCCGTCCCCGTGATCGCCTCGGGCGGCGTCGGCAATCTCGACCACCTCGTCGACGGTATCCGCGACGGGCATGCCACGGCCGTGCTGGCCGCCTCGATCTTCCACTTCGGGGAATTCACCATCCGCGAGGCCAAGGAGCACATGGCCCGGCGTGGACTGCCCATGCGCCTCGATGCCTGACGACTCCCGTTCGTAAAAATGCTACACAGGCCGACGGGGAATGGCCTCCGTCGGCAAGTGTGTTGCCAAGCGTGTTTCTGAGTAATTCCGATGCCGCGTTTCACGATCCACGATCTGGCCGAGACCATCGACGCCCGCGCGGCGGCCGGAGGCGAGGCCTCCTATACCCGCAAGCTCCTGGACAAGGGCGCCGAACATTGCGCCAAGAAGTTCGGTGAGGAAGCAGTCGAAACCGTAATCGCAGCAGTCGAAAACGATCGCGCGCATCTGATCGCCGAGAGCGCAGATCTGCTCTATCATTTCCTTGTGCTGCTCAAGGCGCGCGGCGTAAAGCTGGACGAGGTCGAGGCCGCGCTGGGCAAGCGCACCTCGATGTCAGGGTTGGAAGAAAAGGCGTCGCGCAAAAGCGATTGAGCAGGGCAACGGAAAGGCGGCGTCATGGATATCCGCGCACCCGAGCAGCAGTACAATCCGTACCGCGTCTACACGCGCGAGCAGTGGGCGCGCTTGCGCGACGATACGCCGATGACGCTGGAGCCGGGCGAGTTCGACCGCCTGCGCTCGCTGCATGATCGCCTCGATTTGCAGGAGGTCGAGGACATCTACCTTCCGCTGTCGCGCCTGCTGTCGATCTATGTCGATGCGATGCAGCGCCTGTATTACGCGGAGCGCCAGTTCCTCAACATCCGCGATCGCAAGATGCCCTACATCATCGGCGTCGCCGGTTCGGTCGCGGTCGGAAAATCCACCACCGCCCGCGTGCTCCAGGCGCTGCTGGCGCGCTGGTCGCCGCGGCCCAAGGTCGAATTGATCACGACGGACGGATTTCTCTATCCGAACGCCGTGCTCGACCGGCAGGGCATCATGCAGAAAAAGGGCTTTCCGGAGAGCTACGACCTGCCGCTGCTGCTCAGCTTCCTCTCCGACATCAAGGCCGGGCGCCACCATGTGCGCGCGCCGGTCTATTCGCATCTGACCTACGACATCGTGCCGAACCAGTGGGCCGAGATCGATCAGCCGGACATCCTGATCGTCGAAGGCGTCAACGTGCTGCAAACCGGCAAGTTGCCGCGTGACGGCAAGGCGGTGCCGGTGGTTTCGGACTTCTTCGATTTCTCGGTCTATATCGACGCCGACGAAGCGGCGCTGCGGCGGTGGTACATCAAGCGTTTCCTGGCGCTGCGCGACACCGCGTTCACCAATCCCAAATCCTACTTCAACCGCTATGCGCTGCTGTCGGACGAGGAAGCGACCGCGACCGCGATCGCGATCTGGGAGCGCACCAACCTCGCCAATCTCGAGGACAACATCTTGCCGACCCGCCCCCGCGCGACGCTGATCCTGAAGAAGGGCGCCGACCACGTGGTGGAGAGCGTGGCGCTGCGAAGGCTGTAGGCCGAGGTGCCGTAGGGTGGGCAAAGGCGCAAAGCGCCGTGCCCACCATCGATCAGCGAGAGCGGAAGCGTATCACTTGCCGGCCTTGGCAATCCAATCCGCGGACTTGATACGCCCGGCAAAGGTAGCGAGGCCGGAGCCGTTGGCCTGGTAAACGAAGGCCTCGCCTTCCTGGACGTCACCGGCGTCCTTGCCGAAGGCATCGGCGATGTTCGTCTTGTGGGTGACCAGAAAGGTGTTTGTGCCTGCCTTCGGAGGCGCGTCGACGAGCTGACGCACCGCCGATCCGGCCTTTGCATTGGCACCGCTCGGGTTGGCCATTCCCGACCCGCTGGCGTTGCTGCTGTCCGTCAAGGCATCGACCGGCTTGACCTCGCGGCCGGAGATCAGCTTGCCGGCCTCGATCGCGCGGTTCAGCCTGCTGGTGTAGACATCGCCGATCGGGATTGTGAGCAGCCCGATCGCCTCACCGATCCGGCGTGCCGCGTCCCTGCCTTTTTCACTGAGCTGACGCTGGGCGCCCATGTCGTCGACCTTGAAGGGGTAGACATCCTTCTGGCTGTCGTCGGTGGCGGTATGCCGAAACACCAGGACGTAGCCGCCTTGCTTGAGCGAGGCGATCAGGTCCGGCGTGTCGGACGCGGTGGTTGCTTGGGGAAACCCGCAGAGCAGGACAATGGCGGCGAGGCGGCAAGGCACGTTCATGCGCGACATCCTCTTCCCGAATGACGGCCCCCAGGAGGATGGTGACGTGCAACGCGATCGATTTCAATTATCGATTGCCGGCAGAGCTGAGGTTCCCGGGACTTTCGGGATCAGACTGCCAGCTGCCGTGACGCGGCAAGCCCGGTCAGCGCCTCGTCCAGCTTGTCGCGATCGAGCGGCTTGATCAGAAATCCGTTCATACCCGCCTCGAAGCAGGCGTAGCGGTCTTCCACCAGCGTATTGGCAGTCAGCGCGAGGATCGGCGTGCGGCTGCCGCCGGTGGCCGCCTCGTGGGCGCGGATGCGCTTTGTCGTCTCGATGCCATCGAGACGCGGCATCTGGATGTCCATCAGGACGAGATCATAGGGCGTCCCGGCCGACGAAGCGGCGAGCCAGGATTCCAGCGCGGCCTCGCCATGGACGGCGATGACGACGCGATGACCGAGCTTGGCCAGCAGCGAGCGCATCAACAACGCGTTGATCTCGTTGTCCTCGGCAACGAGGATTGAAAGGCCCCTCGCCGGCGTTGCGCCGGCGCCAGCCGGCGGCTCCGGCGCGAGATCGGGCGAGGCGACCTCCGGCGTCAGCGACAGGCGTGCGGCGAGCGAGGCCGCGCGCAAAGGCTTCACCAGGAAGCCGGTGAAGGCAGGCGAAATCTTCTCGTGGCGCGAGCTCGAGGTCAGCAGCACGAGGCGCTGTAGCGCATGCGTCCGGGCCATTTCGCCCAGATGGTCGGCAACGGCAGCACCGATCGCGCGGTCGACCAGCATTGCATGCCATGAGCGTTCCGGCAGCAGCGCCTCCGCGACAGCTGCGTCCGTCACCATGCAGATCTGGCCGCCCCAGCGCTCCAGGCGCCGCGCGATCAGTGACGCCTCGATGCCGTCGGCGACGAGGAGGATCGACTTGCCGGCAAGATCGGGGCTCGGGAACGCCGTCTGTCCCGCGCCGGCCTGCGACGCCGCGAGCGGGATCGCGACCTCGAAGGTCGAGCCTTTGCCCGGCTCGCTCGTGAGCGTGATGCGTCCGCCCATGCGCTTGACGATGCGCTCGCTGATGGCCAGCCCAAGCCCGGTGCCGCCGTAGGTGCGGGCGACGCGCTCGTCGGCCTGCTCGAATTCGCGGAAGATGCGCTGCTGCGCTTCGGCTGCGATGCCGATGCCGGTATCGCGAACCAGGAAGCTGATCTCGTTCGGCCAGATGCCGGGCTCGACGATCAGCGCGACACCGCCGCGCGCAGTGAACTTGATGGCGTTGCCGGCGAGGTTGAGCAGCACCTGGCGCAACCGCGCGGCATCGCCGACCACCTCCAGCGGCAGGCGCTCGTCGACATAGGCGGCGATCTCGAGGGTCTTGGCCTGCGCGCGCGGCGCCAGCAACTCGGTGATTTCCTCGATCAGGGTGGAGAGCGCAAAGGGACGCTGCTCGAGATCGAGCTTGCCGGCCTCGATCTTGGAGTAATCGAGCAGTTCCTCGATCAGGGCCATCAACGCTTCGCCGGAGGTCTTCACGGCCTTCGCGTAGGTCGCCTGCTCCGGCGTCAGATTGGTGTCGAGCAACAGCCCGCCCATGCCGATGATGCCGTTCAGCGGTGTGCGGATCTCGTGCGACGCCATAGCAAGGAAACGCGATTTCGCGCGATTGGCGGCATCGGCCTGGTCGCGCGCGTCGGACAGGGCGCGTTCGGTCTCGGTGCGGTCAGTGACGTCGCGCCCCACGCTCTGCAATTCGGCGGGCTGGCCGGCATCGAGGCGTACGAAACCCTCGCGCCAGGCGATCCAGCGCGCGCCGAGCGGCGTTGCGATCTTCTGGTCGTGGATGCGCGTGCCGTTGCTCTCGCGCGCGCTGTCGCCCTGCTCCAGCAGGTCGAAATCGAAGCGCGTGCCGACCAGCGCGCCGCGCGCCTGTCCTGCGAGCGCGCAATAGGCCTCGTTGGCGAACGTGATGCGGCCCTGGTGGTCGCGCAGCACGATCAAATCGCCCTGCTGCTCGAACAGGCTGCGGGCGCGTTCTTCGGCTTCCTTCAATTCCCAATTGCGGTCGATCAACGCTTCGTTGTGAGCGGCGAGCGCGCGCATCCGCTTGTTGACGAAGCGCAGCCGCATGCTGAGCGTCGCAAGGCCGAGGCAGGCGAGGGCGAACAGGAAGCTCGCGCCGATCGCGAATGTGTTGGGATCGTAGCCGGAATTCTCGGAGCGGCTGCCTGTGACGAAACCATAGGCGCCGCCGAAGGTCGCCGAGAAGATCATGAAGGAGCGGATCGCGAAGGCAATCTTGGGGTACTGTCGCCTGAAGCGGCGCATGCGCACCTTGATCCGGAACGTCCGACCCATCGCCACCGACCCCGACTCTTTTCCGAAACCCCGTCGCCGCTGCGTGCGACGATGTCGCGCCGACCTTGCGAACAGCTTGAGGCTTTCGCGCTGCCTCCAAACAGGGTTGACGAAGTGTTAACGCTTCAGAGCGAGGCGGCCTGGAGCGGGAGCGGGCGGTGGCCGCCATGGGCACCGACGATCAGCGCCGCGGCCTCGCGCTGTGAGAACGTCTTGGAGCGCACATAGATGCGGTAATCCGCCGGCCCCTCGGTGGAGAGATAGATCACCTGGCCGCCGTCGACGGGCTGCGCGGCAATCGAGATCAGGCGCGTCGATGGATTGGCCTGGCAGGAATCCGGCTCGGAGCCGAGGCCGTCGTCCACGACCGCGAAGTCCGCGGCATCGGCATCGTCGGTGATCTGAACCCGCACCGTGGCCCGTTCCGGATCGTCGGTGAAGGCGACATGCGTGCCGGCGGTCCAGAACAGGGATGTCAGCTCGACCGAGGTGTCGCCGAGGGCGATGCAGGGATGCGAGACCGATCCGATCTCGCTGCGGGCGAACACCGCAGCCGCCAATAGGGGAACAACCGAGGCCAGGATCTTGAAACGCAACATGACACTCTACTCGCCAGGCCCCGGGGAACTCACGGTGAGAACCCGCGTCGGGAACTCTTGGGCCTTATGGTTTGCAGAGCGTAAAGGAAACTCGTTACCGCCGGGTTGATGCGCAGAATGATCAAGCCAGCTGCCGCACATCCTCCGCGAGTGCGCGGTAGGACAGCGCTTCGGCGAGATGCAGCCGGCCGATCTTGTCCGCGCCGTCGAGGTCGGCGAGCGTGCGCGCAACCCGCAGCACGCGGTGATAGCCGCGTGCCGACAGCCGCATGGTCTCGGCGGCATCGCGAAGCAGCTTTTGACCTTGCGCGTCGGGTTTTGCGATGTCCTCCAGCACGGACGCCGGCGCTTCGGCATTGGTGCGGATCTGCGGCAGGCCGGCATCGGCATAGCGCGCGAGCTGGATGTCACGCGCCGCTGCCACGCGCGCGGCGACCTCGGCTGAGCCTTCCGCCGGCGGCGGCAGGATCAGATCGGCCGCCGTCACCGCCGGCACCTCGATGCGCAGGTCGATACGGTCCATCAGCGGGCCGGAGATGCGCGCCTGATAATCGCCGGTGCAGCGGTCGATGCGGCCGCGCTTGCAGGCATAGCCAGGCTCGAACGCATTGCCGCAGCGGCACGGATTCATCGCCGCGACCAGCATGAAGCGGGCAGGGTAGGTGACGCGGTGATTGGCACGCGACACCGCGACCTCGCCATTCTCCAGCGGCTGGCGCAGCGAATCCAGCACGCGCGGATCGAACTCCGGCAGCTCGTCGAGGAACAGCACGCCCTGATGCGCCAGCGAAATCTCGCCCGGCTTGGCGCGCATGCCGCCGCCGGTGAGCGCGGCCATGCTGGCGGAATGATGCGGCGAACGGAACGGCCGCCGCGCGGTCAGCGCGCCGCCCTCGATCTCGCCGGCGACGGAGGCGATCATCGAGACCTCGAGCAATTCGCCCGGCGAGAGCGGCGGCAGGATCGAGGGCAGGCGTGCCGCCAGCATCGATTTGCCGGCGCCGGGCGCGCCGATCATCAGGAGGTGATGCCCACCGGCGGCTGCGATCTCCAGCGCGCGCTTGGCGCTTTCCTGGCCCTTGATGTCGCGCAGGTCGAGCGTGGAGGCGGCGGCTTCGTGCACTTTCGGTGAGGGCCGCGACAGCACCTGCGTGCCCTTGAAATGGTTGGCGATCTGGATCAGCGATTGGGCCGCGATGATCTGGATGTCGGGGCTCGCCCAAGCCGCTTCGGAGCCGCAGGCCGCCGGACAGATCAGCCCCTCCTCGCGCTCGTTGGCGCCGATCGCGGCGGGCAGCACGCCGGCCACCGGCGCGATCGAGCCGTCGAGGCCGAGCTCGCCGAGCACGGTAAAACCCGTCAGCGCGTCCGGCGGGATCGCGCCGATCGCCGCCATCAGCCCGAGCGCGATCGGCAGGTCGTAATGGCTGCCTTCCTTCGGGACGTCGGCCGGCGCCAGATTGACGATGATCCGCCGCGCCGGCAGGGCCAGGCCGGAGGCGATCAGCGCCGAGCGCACCCGCTCGCGCGCCTCCGACACCGCCTTGTCCGGCAGGCCGACGATGGCGAAGGCCGGCAGACCCGGCGCGACCTGCACCTGCACGTCGACCGCACGGGCCTCGATCCCCTCAAAGGCGACGGTAGAAACCCGCTGAACCATGCCCGAACCAGCCTGCCCTTTCGCACAATCAAGGGTAGCAGGGAGCGACGAGCTTCGCAAGAACAATACGGGAACATTTCCGGAGCCACGCAAGCCCTAACAAGTCGTCAACGCGACCTCGACACTACGCCTCGAATGCGAGCGGCTGTTCTCAGCACATTCCAACGAATGTCCGCTACTCCTAGGGCTGCGGGATGGGCCGTGGTCTAACGGGTGAACAATTCAAATGCTTGCAAATCGCCGGAGAAGCGAACGTCGGGTGTGCAGCCGGCTCGCCAAGATTCATTTTGGCGCGGGCTCGCTGCCCAGGGACTGCACGATCACGGATATCTCGGACGGTGGCGTGAAAGTGGTGGCGGAATTCCTGGAAGTGCCGCCGCAATTCACCATCATCTTCGCGCCTGATTATTCCCGCCAGTGCCGCCTGCGCTGGCGCATCGGCTGCGAATTCGGTGCCGAGTTCACCGACTAGGGCCGGAAAGGCCCGTCCCTTAACGGGACTTTAGCGTTAATCGGTAAGCATCTCTGATCAGTCGCCGAGTGATCAGAGTATGTCCAAGCGTTCGTCCCTCGCCTCCCCCCCGGCGAGATTGCTGCTTCCCGCGCTCCTCGTGCTCGCGCTCGGCGGTTGCCAGACCGTCGGCATCGAGGACGTGACCGGCGCGCTCGGCGGCAAGTCGGAAACGGCCAGCAAGGCCGATCCGAAGTCGGACATGGATGCATTGCGCGAGCGCTATCGCGCCAAGCCCGGTGATCCCAACCTCGCGCTCGATTACGGTAAGGCGCTGCGCGCGAGCGGCCAGCGCGCGCAAGCGGTCGCCGTGCTCGAGCAGGCCGTGCTCGCCCATCCCAGTAACAAGGCGCTGCTCGCCGGCTACGGCCGCGCGCTCGCCGACAATGGCAATTTCCAGCAGGCTTTCGACGTGCTGGGCCGCGCGCATTCGCCCGAGGATCCGGACTGGCGCATCCTGTCGGCGCAGGGCGCCGCGCTCGATCAGCTCGGCCGCAACGAGGAGGCGCAGCAATATTACGCCGCGGCGCTGAAGATCGTCCCCGACGAGCCGACCGTGCTGTCCAATCTCGGCCTGTCCTATATGCTGCAAAACAATCTGTCGAAGGCCGAACAGGTGCTCGGCCGCGCTTATCAGCGCAATCAGAACGATGCGCGGGTCCGCGCCAATCTCGCGGTCGTGCTGGGATTGCAGGGCCGCCAGTCCGAGGCCGAAATCCTCGTGAAGGCAGATTTGCCGCCGGATCAGGCTGCGGCGAAGATTGCGGCGTTGCGCCAGGTGCTGGCCAAGAAACAGCAAAGGGCGGACAAATAGTCCGCCCTCTTCCCGGTCTTTGCGAGCTCAGCTCCTTACGACGCCTTGCGATGCGGCGCTGAGCTGCGGTTTGACCTGCCCTTCAGCTTCTTCAGCAGCGGTCCGAGCAGCGAGCGTTTCGGCTTCTTGACCTCGCCGCGTCCGGCAAGGCGGTTCGCCATGTTCTGGAACAGCTCGGTGGTGCGGTGGTTCTTGGAGACCTCCGCGATCATCTGGCCGTTATTGGCGGCGGTCGAGAACAGCTTCGAATCGAACGGGATCACCGCGATCGGCTGGCTCTCCATGGTCTTGGCAAACGCCTTGACCTCGATCTCGGCGCGCTTGTGCATGCCGACCTGGTTGATGCAGTACAGCGGCGGCCGGTCGTTGGGCCGCGCCGCCTTCAGCACGCTCAGCATGTTCCTGGTGTTGCGCAGATTGGCGAGATCGGGCTCGGCCACGATCACGATGTCGTCGGCGTTGACCAGCGCGCGCCGCGTCCAGCCCGACCATTGATGGGGAACGTCGAGCACGATGCAGGGTGTGGTCATGCGCAGCGTGTCGAACACCGCGTCGAAGGCTTCGGCGCCGAAATCATAGACGCGGTCAAGGGTGGCAGGCGCAGCAAGGAGGCTGAGGCGCTCGGTGCATTTGGCGAGCAGGCGCTCCATCAGCGCCGTGTCCGGCCGATCCTGCGACAGCACCGCGTTGGCGATGCCCTGCACGGGGTCCTGGTTGTAGTCGAGGCTCGCGGTACCGAAGGCCAGGTCGAGATCGATCACGACGGAATCGAGCGAGAGGTCGCGTGCAATGGTCCAGGCCACGTTGTGCGCGACCGTGGACGCGCCGACGCCGCCCTTGGCGCCGACCACCGCGATGACGCGGCCGGTGATGATGGCTTCGGAGGCCGAGAACAGGCTGCAGATCGAGCGGACGACGTCGAGGGTTTCGACCGGTCCCACCACATAGTCGTTGACGCCGCGGCGAACCAGCTCGCGATAGGGCGCGGTGTCGTTGGGATTGCCGATCACGACCACGCGGGTCCCGGGATCGCAGACGCCGGCGAGGTCGTCGAGGCCCTCGAGGATGTCGCGCGTGCCGTCGGACTCGATGACGATCACGTTCGGCGTCGGCATCGATTCGTAGACTTCGATCGCCGCGGCGAGGCCGCCGTCCCTGGCGGTGAGGTGCGCCTTGGCGAGCCGGCGATCCTCGCCCGCCGCGGTTACCGCGGCGAGCGTCTGATCGGTCTCGCAGAAGGCCTGCACCGAGATGCGAGGAACCGGCGCAATGTGTTCCTCGGGGTGCTGCGGACCGTCCGCTTCGTCGTCGTGAATGCCTGTCATTTGCCGGTGTCGCTGAGCTTGGCCTTGTCGGCCTCGGGATTGGGAGTGGCGATCGCGGTGCCCTTGCGATAGCGCTCGAAGGCGATGTCGCGCCGTGCGGTATAGGCCGGCGTCTCGGCGCGTGGCTGCTCGAGGTCGGCCGGATTGTCGATCATGGCCGCGAGGTTGCGCTGGCTGGCGCAGCCCAGATTGAAGTAGGGCCGGTTCTCGTTGTAGCCGGGATCGAGGATGGACGGTCCGACGTCTTCCGGCCACAACCCGCAGGGGCCGGCGACCGCGGCGATCCTCGAATAGCTCAGGCGGATGGTGGGGAGCAGGCCGGGATCCTCGGGCCGATAGGAATGCCGGACGATGGCACGCGACGGCACGCCGCCGGACGCCAGCACGGAACGGATCTCCTGATAGCTTGCCGCCGCTGCGCGCGAATTCGCGGTGTCGACGGGCACGTCGACGACGACGGAGCCGGTGCCTTCGCGCGTCCAGTCCCGCGCAATGCCCGCGACGTCCGATTGCTGCGCGGCCGAGAGGCCGCCTCTCGCCTTGCCGACGAAGATCACGATCGACTTCTTGCCTTCCTGCACCGCGATCGGGTGGCGCTGGCGATAGTCGGTCGGCACAGTCTGGGTGACGATCTCGCCGGTGGTGTTGCAGGCGCCGAGCATGACGGAGAGCCCCGTCAGTGCCAGCGCGACACCCAACTTGCGACGTCGATCGGCCGTGGTCTTCGTCATCGCTTCATCCCCCTCTAGCCCCGCTGCCCCGTTCCCCAAGCCTGTTCCCAAGCCAGCCCGTTCCCAAAGCCGTTCGTCTCAGTCGATGATGAAGCCGAAATCGTCGGGCGTGCCGTTGATCGGATCGACGCGGCGCGCGATGCCATAAAGGCGGTTCATGCGGCCGAGCAGCGCCGTCTGCGCGTCCGAGGCCGGCGCGAAGCCGTCGTCGGGCCGCGACAATTCCTTCTGGGCGACCGCGCGCACCACATAAGGCGTCACGATCACCATCAGCTCGGTCTCGTTGTTGACGAAGTCCTGGCTGCGGAACAGCGCGCCGATGATCGGCACCTGGTCGACGCCGGGCAGGCCGTTGATCGCCTGCTTGGTCTGCTGTTGGATCAGGCCGGCCATCGCCATCGAGCCGCCGGAGGGAATTTCCAGCGTGGTCTCGGCGCGACGGGTCTGGATCGAGGGGATGGTGATCGAGTTGCTCGCGGTCGAGGACACCGCCTGCGTCAGCGTGATCGAGTTCGTGTTCGACAGCTCCGAGACCTCGGTCATCACGCGCAGGCTAATGCGGCCCTCACTGAGCACGACCGGGGTGAAGTTCAGGGAGATGCCGAACTTCTTGTAGGTGACCTGGGTGGTACAGACGTGGGTGACCGGATCGCAGGCGTAGCCCCCGGGGATCGGGAATTCGCCCCCGGCGATGAAGGTCGCGGATTCACCCGAGATCGCCGTCAGGCTCGGCTCGGCCAGCGTACGCATCACACCGGCGCTCTCCATCGCGCGCATCGTGGCGCTGACGGTGGCGACGCCCTTGGCAAGACCGGCCACGCCGAGCCCGTTGCTGCCGACGATCGGACCGCCACTGGCCGAGAACGGATTGGAGTTGTTGAAATTCACCACCGCGGTGCCGGCGTTCAGGCTGGCGCTGAGATCGACGCCCAATTGCTTGACGATGTCGCGGCGCACTTCGCCGACGACGACCTTGAGCATGACCTGGTCGCGGCCGCGCACGACGATATTGTTGACGACCTTGTCCGAGCCGCCGACGAGTTTGGCGGCGACGTCGCCGGCCTGCTGGGCCTCGACCGGGCTCGACACCGAGCCGGTCAGCATGACGCTGTCACCGACGCCTTCGATCTGCACGCCCGGCAGCGATGAGCGCAACGCGGCACGCATGCCGTTGAGGTCGCGCTTCACCGCGATGTCGTAGGAGGCGACCTGCTGGCCGTCGGCGGTGAAGAACACGACATTGGTCTGGCCGACCTGGCCGCCGATGATGTAGGCGCGCTGGGCTGAGCGGATCACCGCGTTGGCGATCTTGGGATCGGCCACCAGCACGTCCTTGACCTCGCGCGGCAGGTCGATGACGACAGATTTGCCCACGCCAAGCGAGAGAAAACGCGTCTTCGCCGGCGCGATCGACCCGACCGACGCCACGCCGAGATCCGGCACTTGCAGCGGCGCCTGGTCGCCGACCGGCGTATCCGCGGCCCTGACCCGGTCGGGAGCCGCGAACAGCCCCAGCATCAGCATCGCCCCCGTCCAGAACGAGCACGTGCGCTTCCCCCGAATGCGCAGGCCCGTCCGATCATCCCCGTAGTTCATGCTATCCCCATCACTTCTGTGACGTCAGCTGCCGCGTCTGCACGCCGTAGCGGATCACGTTGACCCCAGCGGAACGTTTGGTTGTCTGGTCCTCGGGCGTGCCGTCGACGGCGTTGGCATCGACGATGCTCCGCAGCGCGAGCTGGAGCGTGCCGCCCTGGCGCGCGGCGGCGAGCGTTGCGACCTGGTCCGGCTTGAGCTCGAGCGTGACGGTCTTGCCGACCACGGCGTTCTGGCCGTCTTTTTCCTTCGGCGCCTGGTCGATCGCGAGCACGCGGATGTTGGTCAGGATCACCTCGGACAGGATGAGGTCATTGCCGGCGGCCTGGCCGTTGGCGCCGTCGGGATTCTTCAGGCGGCGGGTCAGGACGATGTCGACGCGGTCGTTCGGCAGGATGAAGCCGCCGGCGCCGGTCTCGGCTGAAATCTCGGTGGACACGGCGCGCATGCCTGTCGGCAGAATCGCGGCCATGAAGCCGGAGCCTTCGGCCTTGACCAGCTTCTGCTCGCGGATCGGCTCGCCCTGCATCAACGGCACGCGGGCGATCGAGCCGGCGATCTGGTTCTGCGCATCGGGTCTGCTGTCGCGGCGGATGAAGGCGCCGCTCGAGGTCGATGCCGGCCACACCTGCCATAGCAGGTCGTCGGGCCTCACGGCCTGGCCGAGCTGGATGTCGTTCTTGGCGACGAGAATTTCGACGGTCGGAAGCTTCTCGGCGACGGGCAGAGCCGGCGCGGGCTTGTTGTCGTAGCCGCTTGCCAGATACGCAGCGACGCCGCCGGCGCCCAGCGCGATGACGAGAACGACAATGCGTGCGGTATTCATACGCCTCTACTCTTACGCGGGGCACTCGAACCGCACCTGGCGGGTTCCCCGTGTCGATGAGTAGGGAGTAAAAGTATAAGGGGTGTTGCGAGGCCGGATGGGATCGCCGGCCGCGCTAGGGGTTTTCGGCAGATGGTGAACGACGCGTTATCCGGTCGGCCAGCGGCCCCGTAGATTCACGCAGTGCGCGCTCACGCGTTCGAACGATGCGCGGGGCGTCATGGTGAACGGGTGGTTAGTGGAGAGGCGCCGATGAGACGGGAGCACGCGCCACAACACCGCTGTCGTCCCGGCGAAGGCCGGGACCCATACCGCGTGATCTTTCGAGTGTAGAAGGCAGGAATACCGACGAGTTTTCGTCAAACCTTGCCCTGTGGTTATGGGTCCCGGCCTTCGCCGGGACGACGTTGGGGAGAGATCGCGGACTCCCCAACGCAATCATTGCAGACCGCTACTTCTTCCGCTTCTGCTCGATCACGTCCCACACCTTCGCCGCCACATCCGGGCCGCCGAGCCGCGCGATGGCGCGGATGCCCGTCGGCGATGTCACGTTGATCTCGGTGAGGTTGCCGTTGATGACGTCGATGCCGACGAACAACAGGCCGCGTTCGCGCAGCGCCGGGCCGACGGTGGCGCAGATCTCGCGTTCGCGCGGGGTGAGCTCGGTCTCCTGCGCGGCGCCGCCGCGCACCATGTTGGAGCGGAGATCGTCGGCGGCAGGCACGCGGTTCACCGCGCCGGCGAACTCGCCGTTGACGAGGATGATGCGCTTGTCGCCGTGCCGCACCTCGGGGATGAACTGCTGGATCACCCAGGGCTCCCTGAACGTCACCGAGAACATGTCGAACAGCGAGCCGAAATTCATGTCCTGCGGCATCACGCGGAACACCGCCGCGCCGCCATGGCCGTGCAGCGGCTTCATGACGACGGCGCCGTGCTTGTCGCGAAACGCGTTGATCTCGTCGATGTCGCGCGAGATCAGGGTCGGCGGCATCAGCTGCGGAAAGTTCATCACGAACAGCTTTTCCGGCGCGTTGCGCACCGAGGCCGGGTCGTTGACCACGAGCGTCTTCGGATGGATCCGCTCCAGAAGGTGCGTCGAGGTGATGTAGGCGAGGTCGAACGGCGGGTCCTGGCGCAGCAGCACCACGTCGAAGCCGTTGAGCGCCTCGCGCTTGGGCTCCCCGAGGGTGAAATGGTCGCCCGGCTCGTCGCGCACGGTCAGAAGCTGGACCGGCGCCACGATCTCCTCGCCGACCATCGAGAGCTTGTCGGGCGTGTAATAGGACAGGCCGTGGCCGCGCTTCTGCGCCTCCAGGAGCAGCGCGAAGGTGGAATCGCCCTTGATGTTGATGCGGGCGATCGGGTCCATCTGGACGGCGACGTTCAGTTTCATGGTCTGCCTTTCAGGTCGAGGCGTCGAATGCCGCCAACACATGGCGCGGAAGCGAGCGCGGCGCAATCAGCATGGCGTCGAATCGCAATTCGAATTCGGCATGCTCGGGATGCGCCACGAGCCAGCCTTGGGCGGCGTTGATGATGCGCTGCTGCTGGCGTGGGGTTACTGCATAGGCGGCCTCGTCGAGGCTGGCGCGGGCCTTGACCTCGACGAAGGCGATGAGGTTACGGCGGCGGGCGACGAGGTCGATCTCGCCATGCGGGGTGCGGTAGCGTTTTGCCAGGATGCGATAGCCCTTGGCCATGAGATAGGCCGCAGCGCGACTTTCGGCCGAGATACCGGTGCGGAACGCGGCGACGCGTTCGGGCGAGGCGACTTTCGGTTCCGCTTCGCCCTCAGTCTTCGCCATCGCCGCCCCGCAAATCCTTGGCGAGCTCGAGCGCGCGGGCATAGACCTCGCGGCGCGGCCGGCCCGAGAGCGCGACCGCGTGCGCCACGGCGTCCTTGACGCTGTGCGCGGCGAGCTGATCGCGCAGGAGATCGTCCAGCGCGTCCGACGTCAGCACCTCGGCGTCGGCCGCGGGCGGAGCGATCACCAGCACGAATTCGCCGCGCGTCTCCAGCGTCTCGGCATCGCGCGCCAGCTCGTGCAGCGGTGCGCGCGAAATCTCCTCGTGCAGTTTCGTCAGCTCGCGGCAGATCGCGGCCTCGCGCGTTCCCATGATCTCGGCAAGCTCGGCGAGCGTATCCTGCACGCGGTTGCCGGAGTCGAACATCACCAGCGTCGCATCGATGCGTGCGAGCTCGGTCAGGCGCGACTTTCGCGCAGCCGATTTGGCCGGCAGAAAGCCTTCGAAGAAGAAGCGGTCGGTCGGCAGCGCGGCGACCGACAGCGCCGCCAGCACCGAGGACGGGCCGGGCAGCGCGTACACCGCATGGCCGGCGGCGCAGACCTCGCGCACCAGCTTGAAGCCGGGGTCGGAGATCAGCGGCGTGCCGGCGTCCGACACCAGCGCGATCGAGCCGCCTGCCGCGAGCGCCTCCAGGATCTTTGGGCGCGCGGCTTCGGCATTGTGCTCGTGGTACTGCTTGAGCTGCGCCGTGATGGCGTAGCGCTCGGTCAGGCGCCGCGTGATCCGGGTGTCCTCGCAGGCGATGACGTCGACGCCGGCGAGCGTCTGCAGCGCCCGCAGCGTGATGTCGCCGAGATTGCCGATGGGGGTCGCGACCAGATAGAGGCCCGGCGCGGCCTTGGGGGCCGGGAGCCGATGGGCGTCGATGGAGAAACCGCGCGGGGCGGCGTCTGTGCCTTCAGGCGTATTTATCGGGGCCGGCTTTGCGCGCATAATGAATCGAACTTAGGCATGATCCCCGGGGCTGGGAACCGGTCCTCCGAAAAAGATCGTGCCGAGGCAAGAGGCAAGGTTAGGGGCGAGGAGGGACGGGAATGTGATCCACCGGGATCACATTCGAGAGGGAATGCAGCGTCAGCGCCATATTGGCGGCGGAAACACCGCCTTGATGCTCCGTCACGGACGGCGAACAGCCAGCCAGCAGTCGAGGTGCGGCCGCGTTAAGCGACTATTATCCTTTTGTTTTGGTTAACTATTTGCCGACAATATGCCTGAATCCGCGGGTTGTGTCGCGGAAATTGAGTGTTGTGACCGGCTGGCAAGGGCTGGTCAGAAGAGAAGCTGCCATGGTGGGCCCGCGTCATCCAAAATCTCCCGTTTCGGGGTCCCCATCGTCGGGAGCGACCCGACGGAGCGCGCTCGGCCTGTTGCTCGGCACGCCCTTGCTGTCGGCCTGCGCCGGCGTGCAGCAGAGTCTCAGCCAGTTCTCCAACCCGTTCTCCAGCTCCTCGCCGCCGGCGCAGCCGGCCGGTCCGCAGCAACAGGCAACGACCGCCGGCACCGGTGGGGTGAAGGTCGCCGTGATCCTGCCGCTCTCGGCGGCCGGCAATGCCGGCCTCGCCGCGCAGTCGATGCGCAATGCCGCCGAGATGGCGCTGGCCGAGTTCCAGAATCCGAACATCCAGCTCCTGATCAAGGACGACAATGGCAGCCCGCAAGGCGCGCAGGCCGGCGCGCAGCAGGCGGTCGACGAAGGCGCCGAGATCATCCTGGGACCGCTGTTCGCGCAGTCGGTGCCGGCGGTGGCGCAGGTCGCGCGCACCCGCAACATTTCCGTGATCGCGTTCTCGACCGACTCCAGCATCGCCGGCCGCGGCGTCTATCTGCTCTCCTTCCTGCCGGAGTCCGACGTCAATCGCATCGTCGAATATTCCGCCAGCATCGGAAAGCGCTCCGTCGCCGTGCTGGTGCCCGACAATGCCTATGGCAACGTCGTCGAAGCCGCGGTGAAGGCGGCGGTGCCGCGACGTGGCGGGCGCATCGTCGCGTTCGAGAAATACGGCGCCGATCGTGCGACGCCGGCCCGGACCGTGGCGCAGCAGCTCGGTAGCGCGGACGCGCTGTTCATTGCCGATGACGGCGATGCCGTCGTTTCAGTCGCAGATGCGATGACGGCCGCGGGCGCGAATTTGCGCAACATCCAGCTGCTCGGCACCGGCCTGTGGGACAATCCGCGCGTCTACGCGAACGCAAACCTGCAAGGCGGTCTCTACGCCGCGCCCGATCCGGCCGGCTTTCGCGCCTTCTCCGGCCGCTACCGCACCAAGTATGGCGCCGAGCCGATCCGCACTGCCACGCTCGCCTATGACGCGGTCGCCCTCGTCGCCGCGCTGGCGCGCACGCAAGGCACCACGCGCTTCGCGCCCGACGTGCTCACCAACCCTTCCGGATTCGCCGGCATCGACGGCCTGTTCCGCTTCCGCCCGGATGGGACGAATGAACGTGGCCTTGCGGTGATGAAGGTGACGACCGGCGGCGGCGTCGCGGTTGCGGGCTCACCGAAGAGTTTTGGGGCGTAGGCGCTGCCGTAGGGTGGGCAAAGGCGCGCTTGCGCCGTGCCCACCATCTATCCGCAAATTTCACTGAATCGGTGGGCACGCTTCGCTTTGCCCACCCTACGCGATCTCGTTACGCCGCGAGATCCGCGACCACCGCATCAAGCACCGGGAATCCGCTGCTGGTCACGCGCAGACGTCCCGTCGCATCGACCGTGATCGCGCCTTCTTCGCGCAGCAGCGCGATGCGTTTGGGGTCGAGCGGGCGGCCTGAGAGCGCCTTGTAGCGCTCGGGGTCGATGCCCTCGGCGAGGCGCAATCCCATCAGCAAAAATTCGTCGGCGCGCTCTTCGCTGTTGAGGAGATCGTCGGTGACGACGCCATGGCCGTTGGTCTCGACCCGCATCAGCCATGCCTCGGGGCGCTTCTCGGTGGCGGTGGCATGGCGCACGCCGTCGATGTCGAGGCGGCCGTGGGCACCGGGGCCGATGCCGGCATATTCCTCGCCGCGCCAGTAGACCAGATTGTGCCGGCACTCGGCGCCGCGCCGCGCGTGGTTGGAGATTTCGTAGGCGGGCAGGCCGAGCTTGTCGCAGGTTTCCTGCGTCACGTCATAGAGCGCGCGCGCGACCGCTTCGTCGGGCGTCTTTAATTTGCCGGCCTGGTGCAGGCCGAAGAACGGCGTGCCTTCCTCGATCGTCAATTGATAGAGCGACAGATGCTCGGCGGCTTCATCGATGGCCAGACGCAGTTCGTCGGCCCACATCGCCGGCGTCTGGTCGGGGCGGGCGTAGATCAGGTCGAACGAATAACGGTCGAACGAGCGGCGCGCGATCGCGACCGCATCGAGCGCCTCGCGCGCGCTGTGCAGCCGGCCCAACGCTTTCAGCGAGGCATCGTCGAGTGCCTGCACGCCGAGCGAGACGCGGTTGACGCCGGCGGCGCGATAGCCGGCAAAGCGCGTGGCCTCGACGCTGGTGGGGTTTGCTTCGAGCGTGACTTCGACGTCATCAGCGACAGTCCAGTGCTTGCCGATGGCATCGAGCACGGCGCCGACGGTTGCCGGCTGCATCAGCGAGGGCGTACCGCCGCCGAGGAAGATCGAGGTGACCTTGCGGCCGGGCGCGCGCTCGGCAGTGGTTGCGATCTCGCGGGCGAAGGCGGAGGCGAAGCGCGCCTCGTCGATCGCGGCGTGGCGGACATGGCTGTTGAAGTCGCAATAGGGGCACTTCGACAGGCAGAACGGCCAGTGCACGTAGACGCCGAAGGCTTCCTTAGCGCGGCTCAAGGCAGATCTCCGCCAGTTTCACGAAGGCGCGGGCGCGATGCGACAGGCCGAGTCCGAGCGGCGGCAGGCCATGCTTCTCGATGCTTTCCATCTCGCCGAAGGTGCGGCTGTGGCCGTCGGGCAAGAACATCGGGTCGTAGCCGAAGCCGGCGGTGCCGCGTGGCGGCCAGACCAGCGTGCCGTCGACGCGCGCCTCGACCTCTTCGAGATGATCGTCGGGCCAGGCGACGCAGAGCGCGGAGACGAAATGCGCCTTGCGCTTGCCGGGCGCGGTCGCGCCGCGCTCCTGCAACAGCCGCTCGATCTGTGCCATCGCCGCGGCGAAGTCCTTGCTCGGACCGGCCCAGCGCGCGCTGTAGATGCCGGGCGCGCCGTCGAGCGCGTCGACCACGATGCCGGAATCGTCGGCGAATGCCGGAAGCTTCGTCGCCTGCGCCGCCGCGATCGCCTTGATCGCGGCGTTGCTGCGAAAGTCGTTGCCGGTCTCTTCGGGCTCGCCCAGGCCGAGTTCGCCAGCCGAGACCACTTCGACGCCGTGAGGTGCCAAAAGCTCCTTCATCTCGGCGAGCTTGCCGGGATTGTGGGTCGCGATGACGAGCTTGTCAGTGATTCGGCGGTGCATGGCCTATTGACTACGCCACGGCCAGTTTCTGCAAGTCCACCAGACGGGCGATGCCCTTTTGCGCCAAGGCGATCAGCGCCAGGAACTCGTCTTGCGTGAACGGCTCGCGTTCCGCGGTGCCCTGCACCTCGATGATGCGGCCATCGCCGGTCATGACGAAATTGGCGTCGGTCTGGGCTTCCGAATCCTCGGCATAGTCGAGATCCAGCACCGGCTTGCCCTGATAGATGCCGCAGGAGATCGCGGCGACGTTGTCGCGCATGACGTTGGCCTTGATCATGTTGCGCGCCTTCATCCAGTTGATGCAATCGGCGAGCGCGACCCAGGCGCCGGTGATCGAGGCCGTGCGCGTGCCGCCGTCGGCCTGGAGCACGTCGCAATCGACCGTGATCTGGCGCTCACCGAGCGCTTCGAGATCGACGATGGTGCGAAGCGAGCGGCCGATCAGGCGCTGGATCTCGACGGTGCGGCCGCTCTGCTTGCCGGCGGAGGCCTCGCGGCGGGTGCGTTCCGAGGTCGCGCGCGGCAGCATGCCGTATTCGGCGGTGACCCAGCCGCGGCCCTGGCCCTTCAGCCACGGCGGCAGGCGGTCTTCCAGCGTGGCGGTGACCAGCACATGGGTGTCGCCGAATTTCACGAGGCAGGAGCCTTCCGCATATTTGACCACGCCGCGCTCCAGCGTCACGGGGCGCAATTCGTCGGGCGCACGGCGGCTTGGCCGCATGGGAAATCCTCCAAAACTCTCGGAAAAGGGCTATTCGCGGTGCTTGTAGGTGGGGTGAGGGTAGGCGGCAAGGTTTTTTCACCCCTGATTTCGGGCCCGCGAACGCCACGCTTGTCAGAACCCTCCGGGATGGACAAATTATGAGCATCTGAGAGGAGTTACCGTCTGTGGCCCATCACGATCCGATCCATCTGATCGCGCCGCGCGCAGGCCTCGCCCAGCTCAACGAGCGTTCCCGCGACATATTTCGTCAAATTGTCGAAAGCTATCTCGCGACCGGTGAGCCCGTGGGCTCGCGCAATATCTCGCGGCTGATCGCCATGCCGCTGTCGCCGGCCTCGGTCCGCAACGTCATGGCTGATCTGGAACAGCTCGGGCTGATCTATGCCCCGCACACCTCCGCCGGCCGGCTGCCGACGGAACTCGGCCTGCGCTTCTTCGTCGATGCCCTGATGCAGGTCGGCGACCTCAACGAGGCCGAACGGCAGTCGATCCAGAGCCAGCTTACCTCCGTGGGCCAGGCGCAGTCGGTCGAGGCGGCGCTGGATCAGGCGCTGACGCGGCTTTCCGGTCTCACGCGGGCCGCCGCGGTGGTGCTGACGCCGAAATCCAATGCGCGGCTCAAGCACATCGAATTCGTCCGCCTGGAACCGGAAAAGGCGCTGGTGATCCTGGTCGGCGAGGATGGCCAGGTCGAAAACCGCGTGCTGGCGCTGCCGCTCGGGGTTCCCTCCTCGGCGCTCATCGAGGCCGGCAATTTCCTTAATGCCCGGATCCGCGGCCGGACGCTGGCCGAGGCACGGCTCGAGCTCGAAACTGCCCTTGGGGAGGCCCGCGCCGAGCTCGATCAGCTCACGCAAAAGGTGATTTCCGCCGGCATCGCCAGCTGGTCCGGGGGCGAGAACGAGGATCGCCAGCTCATCGTCCGCGGCCACGCCAATCTGCTGGAAGATTTGCATGCGCTGGAGGATCTGGAGCGCGTTCGGCTGCTGTTCGACGATCTCGAGACCAAGCGGGGCGTGATCGACCTGCTCGGCCGCGCGGAGACCGCCGAGGGCGTGCGCATCTTTATCGGTTCGGAGAACAAGCTGTTTTCCTTGTCCGGCTCCTCCACGATCATCTCGCCCTATCGGGATGCCGCCGGCCATATTGTCGGTGTTTTGGGCGTGATCGGGCCGACGCGGCTGAATTATGCCCGCGTGATCCCGACCGTGGACTACGCGGCCCGCATCGTCAGCCGCCTTTTGGGGGGCTGACCGGCGTTTCCACCGATCACGGGCGCTTGATTTTCGCACGCTTAGGCACGATATCCGGGCCAACAATCCCTGGAAACGAGTTCGAGATTAGAGCCGATGACCGATCGAGACCGGCAACCCGAAGACACGACCGCTGCGACCGGCGAGCCCGTGGTGTCAAAACCCTATATCATGCCCGACGATCCCGAGCCCGGCTCGGTCGAGCTGTTGCAGAAGGAAGCCGCCGAGGCGCGTGACCGCATGCTGCGGACGCTGGCCGAGATGGAGAACCTGCGCAAGCGCACCACCAAGGAGGTCGCCGACGCCCGCCTCTACGGCATCACCGGCTTTGCCCGCGACGTGCTCGACATCGCCGACAATCTCCAGCGCGCGCTCGACGCCGTTCCGGCCGAGGCTCGTGCCACGGCCGATCCCGGCCTGATCTCGCTGATCGAGGGCGTCGAGCTCACCGAGCGTTCGCTGCTCAACGCGCTAGAAAAGCACGGCGTGAAGAAGCTCGATCCGCAGGGCCAGAAGTTCGACCCGAACTTCCACCAGGCAATGTACGAAGTGCCTGATGCGTCGGTGCCGTCGGGCACCGTGGTGCAGATCATGCAGGCCGGCTACACCATCGGCGATCGCGTGCTGCGCCCGGCTTTGGTCGGTGTCGCCAAGGGCGGCGCGAAGGCCGCGGCCGCCGCTAACAGCAACGAGTCGAACGGCGCGGCGTAAGCCGCGCCTTACGCGCTCACCGCGATATCCGCAGACTGAATCCGCTTCACACCGGCCTTGGCCATGTCGGCCCAGGCTTTTGCCAGCGAGCCCTGCGTGTCGATGCCGCGGCAGCCGTCTTCGACCACATAGACCTCGAAGCCCGCCTTGCGCGCGTCGAGCGCGGTCCAGGCGACGCAGAAATCCGTCGCAAGGCCAGCAACGAAGACGCGCTTGATCTTGCGGCCCTTGAGATAGCCGGCAAGTCCGGTCGAGGTCTTGCCGTCGGCTTCGAGGAAGGCCGAGTAGCTGTCGACGTCCTTGTGAAAACCCTTGCGGATGATGAGCTCGGCGTGCGGGATCGCAAGATCCTTTGACAGCGAAGCGCCATCGGTGCCCTGCACGCAATGGTCGGGCCACAGCACCTGCTTGCCGTAGGGAAGATCGACGGTCTCGAACGGCTTCTTGCCGGAGTGGACTGACGCAAACGAAACGTGGCCCGGCGTGTGCCAGTCCTGCGTCATCACCACGTTCGCAAACGCCTTTGCCATCTTATTGATGACGGGCACCACCTGCTCGCCTTCCTTCACCGCGAGGCTGCCGCCCGGCAGGAAACAATTCTGCACGTCGATCACGAGCAGGACGGAAGCATCGTCGGGTTTGATCGATGCGGCCGCGAGGAGCGCCGTCGGAGCAAGGGCCACGAGCGCGGTGGTCCCAAGTGCCGCGAGGATTTGTCGTCGATCCAGCATCATTCGCCTCCCTCTAGGATGATCCAACTGGGGAAGCCTAGGTCCGTTCGTATACGAACAGAAGCCCGAAAATGCGGCCGGTATTGGTGAGGGGGTGGGCTCTATCTTTCCGTCGTCCCGGCGTAGGCCGGGACCCATAACCACAGGGATCGGTTGCAGGACGAGCTGGTAACTCCGGGCCTTTGTAAAACTATCGCTGCGGCGTATGGGTCCCGGCCTCCGCCGGGACGACGCCGAATGTGTTGGACGGCCTTCGCCTACCCCTTCGGCTGGATGCCGTCGCGCACGGCGCGGAAGCGGGTGAAGGCGGCGGGCCATTGGTCGCGCGGGGCGCTGGCGATGATGCGCAGCGAGGCGCCGCCGCTCGAGAAGCGGATCCACTGCACCACGGTCACCGCGGTCTTGTCCTTGCCACTGATGCCGTCGATCCGGGTCTCGAAGCCCTGCTGGCCGTTGATGCGGATCGGCTCGGACATGGTGACGCGCGATTCGCGCACGCCGGGGATCTGGAGCGCGGCCTCCTGGGCGAAGCGGGCGCGGTCGTCGGCGGCTTGCGGGGTGGCGCCGATCAGGCCGAGGATCATGAACGGCTTCGACTCATAGCCCGAGCTCTCGTTGCCGTCGGCCAGGATGATGCTGGAGCCCGGCGCCAGCGTGCGAATGTCCTTGAAGTCGGCGAGATCGGTGATCTTGAACGGCATCAGCGCGATCTGCTCGTCGGCCGAGACCTGCTTGCGGGTCACGGTGCTCGCAAACATCTGCCGCACCGCTTCATCGGTGTAGATCTTGGTCGCATTGTCCGGAATCTGCACCGCGACATAGCCGGAGAAGCCGGCGCCCGGCACGATCATCGAATAGCGCCGCACGGGCGTATCGCCGGCCTTGCCGCTTTCGGTGGTGAAATAGGCGAGGCCCGCGGGGGTCTCGATCTTGTCCTGCTTGACGCCATTGGTGCCGGCCGGATTGGAATTGAAGGCGCTCACGACCTCGCCATAGGCCGCCGGCGGCAGCTCGGTGATCAGCACCTTGACGGTGCCGTCCTCGCTCTCGAAGCCCGGAAAGGTCTTGGCCGTGCTCAGCCCGATCAGCGGCACCATACCGAGGCGCAGGCCAGGGGGGAAAACGGCGTCGGCAGCCAGGGCCGGAAGCGCGGAGGCAATGAGGAGGGCGAGCGCGGCGAGGGGGCGGATCAGCTTCATGGGCACTCTGATTGGTTCACATTGAGGCCGTTCGATGGTCGGCCACCGGGCCGCTTTGTCGCGCGAGGCAGCGTTGATGCGGCTGTCCGGCCGGTCCGCCTTTTAGCGGGTTTGGTCCTGCCGTAACAGGGTGGGGCGGATCACGGTGGCGGGGGGTGCTGGAGCCCGTACCTGTTAATATTTCCTCACCCGCAAGGGCGGTGCAGCCCGGATATGATCTTCCAAAACCCAATGTTTTCACGGCTGAAACTTGCGTTCGGTCCTTGCGGCCCCCTCCCCCCCTCCTATATGACCCCCAATCATCGCAATATCGCGGATGTTTGATCTTAGGGGGTTTCGGTTCGGGTGCCTTCTGGGCCCAGCCAACCTGCCGCAAAAAGAAGGATATCAGGACCATGGGAAAGGTCATTGGGATCGACCTCGGCACCACGAACTCGTGCGTCGCCGTAATGGATGGCAAGAACGCCAAAGTCATCGAGAATTCCGAAGGCATGCGCACGACGCCTTCGATCGTCGCCGTCACGGACGACGGTGAGCGCCTCGTCGGCCAGCCGGCCAAGCGTCAGGCCGTCACCAATCCCGAGCGCACCTTCTTCGCAGTGAAGCGCCTCATCGGCCGCCGCTACGACGACCCGATGGTCGAGAAGGACAAGAAGCTCGTTCCGTACAAGATCGTGAAGGCTTCCAACGGCGACGCCTGGGTCGAGGCCGACGGCCAGACCTACTCGCCCTCGCAGGTCTCGGCCTTCATCCTTCAGAAGATGAAGGAGACCGCGGAAGCCCATCTCGGCCAGAAGGTCGACCAGGCCGTCATCACCGTTCCCGCCTACTTCAACGACGCCCAGCGCCAGGCGACCAAGGACGCCGGCAAGATCGCTGGCCTTGAAGTGCTGCGCATCATCAACGAGCCGACCGCGGCTGCGCTCGCCTACGGTCTCGACAAGACCAAGACCGGCACGATCGCCGTGTACGATCTCGGCGGCGGCACGTTCGATATCTCCATTCTCGAAATCGGCGACGGCGTGTTCGAGGTGAAGTCGACCAACGGCGACACCTTCCTCGGCGGCGAAGACTTCGACATGCGCCTAGTGGGTTACCTGGCCGACGAATTCCAGAAGGAGCAGGGCATCAACCTGCGCAACGACAAGCTCGCGTTGCAGCGCCTGAAGGAAGCCGCTGAAAAGGCCAAGATCGAGCTGTCGTCGACGACGCAGACCGAGATCAACCTGCCCTTCATCACCGCGGACCAGACCGGTCCGAAGCATCTGACCATGAAGCTCACCCGCGCCAAGTTCGAGGCGCTGGTCGACGACCTCATTCAGAAGACCGTCGAGCCCTGCCGCAAGGCGCTGAAGGACGCCGGTGTCACCGCCGGTGAGATCGGCGAAGTCGTTCTGGTCGGCGGCATGTCGCGCATGCCGAAGGTCCAGGAAGTCGTCAAGCAGCTGTTCGGCAAGGAGCCGCACAAGGGCGTCAACCCGGACGAAGTCGTGGCGATCGGCGCGGCGATCCAGGCCGGCGTGCTCCAGGGCGACGTCAAGGACGTGCTGCTGCTCGACGTCACCCCGCTGTCGCTGGGCATCGAGACGCTGGGCGGCGTGTTCACCCGCATCATCGACCGCAACACCACGATCCCGACCAAGAAGAGCCAGGTGTTCTCGACCGCCGAGGACAACCAGAACGCGGTCACCATCCGCGTCTTCCAGGGCGAGCGTGAAATGGCGGCCGACAACAAGATGCTCGGCCAGTTCGACCTGATGGGCATTCCGCCGGCCCCGCGCGGCATGCCGCAGATCGAGGTGACCTTCGACATCGACGCCAACGGCATCGTCAACGTCTCGGCCAAGGACAAGGCCACCGGCAAGGAGCAGCAGATCCGCATCCAGGCCTCCGGCGGCCTGTCGGAAGCCGACATTGACAAGATGGTCAAGGACGCCGAGGCCAATGCCGAGGCGGACAAGAAGCGCCGCGAGGCCGTGACCGCCAAGAACGAGGCCGATGGCCTGGTGCATTCGACCGAGAAGGCGCTCGCCGAGCACGGTTCGAAGGTCGGCGAGACCGAGCGCCGCGCCATCGAGGACGCCGTCGGCGACCTCAAGGAAGCGCTGAAGGGCGACGACGCCGAGGCGATCAAGGCCAAGACCCAGACGCTGGCCCAGGCTTCCATGAAGCTCGGCGAGGCCATGTACAAGCAGCAGGCCGAGGCCGACGCCAAGAAGGATGCGGCCAAGGACGACGTCGTCGACGCGGAGTTCACCGAAGTCGACGACGACAAGAACAACAAGAAGTCCGCCTGAACCCCAAGAGGGTCATGATGCGGACGGCTTGGACCCCACACGCTCTACCGGCCTCCTCCTTCGCGGGGGAGGCCGCCGTGTCGGGACGGGCGGGCCAAGGCTCTTCTAAAGTCGGCCCCGTTACGATCGATCAATTCCCAGCCGTTATGCTGAACGCCGCCATGCTGCCCTCTGCCGCCAGGCGGAAGGCTGCTTATATCGTCGTGTGGCGACGTCGTTTCGCTCCGACTTGAATCGCGATTGGATAGACCGAGTCTCACATGTCCACGTCCACCAAGCGCTGCTATTACGAAACCCTCGAAGTCGAACGCACGGCCGACGAGTCCGTCCTGAAGTCGTCCTTCCGCAAGCTGGCGATGAAGTTCCACCCCGACCGCAATCCCGGGGACGACACCAGCGAAGTCAAGTTCAAGGAAATCAACGAGGCCTACGAGGTCCTGAAAGACAAGGACAAGCGCGCCGCCTATGACCGCTACGGCCACGCCGCTTTCGAGCAGGGTGGCGGCGGCGCCGGCTTCGGCGCGGGCTTCGCCTCTTCCTTCTCCGACATTTTCGAAGATTTGTTCGGCATGGCCGGACAGCGCGGCCGCGGCGGCCGCGAGCGCGGCGCCGACCTGCGCTACAACATGGAAATCACGCTCGAGGAAGCCTTCGGCGGCAAGACCGCGCAGATCGAGATCCCGGTCTCGGTCACCTGCGAGGCCTGCTCGGGCATCGGCGCCAAGGCCGGCACCAAGCCGAAGACCTGCTCGACCTGCGGCGGCGCCGGCCGCGTGCGGCAGTCGCAGGGATTCTTCACGCTGGAGCGGACCTGTCCGGGCTGCCAGGGCCGCGGCCAGATGATCGAGGATGCCTGCCCGTCCTGCTCGGGCCAGGGCCGGGTCACCCGCGAGCGCACGCTGTCGGTCAACATCCCCCCGGGCGTCGAGGACGGCACCCGGATCAGGCTCGCCGGCGAGGGCGAGGCCGGGGTCCGCGGCGGCCCGCCCGGCGACCTCTACATCTTCCTGTCGCTGGCCCAGCACCAGTTCTTCCAGCGCGACGGCGCCGATCTGCATTGCCGCGTGCCGATCTCGATGGTGACGGCCGCCCTCGGCGGCGAATTCGAAGTGCCGACCATCGAAAAGGGCAAGGCCAAGGTGAAGGTGCCGGCCGGGACGCAGTCCAACCGCCGGTTCCGCATTGCGTCAAAGGGCATGCCGGTGCTGCGCTCGCGCCAGACCGGCGACATGTACGTTCAGGTCGTGGTCGAAACCCCGCAGAATCTCACCAAGAAGCAGCAGGAATTGCTGGCCGAGTTCGAAAAGCTCTCCTCCGGCAACACCCAGCCGGAATCCGAGGGCTTCTTCGCCAAGGTCAAGGATTTCTTCGGTAATCGGGCGAATTGAGTCGGCTTGACCGTATCGCTTGCGGTCTATACCTGTTTATGACCATTTTCTGACACGCCGCGGTCCCGCGGTCCCGTCCGGTCCTGACATGCCATTGCCATCGTCCGCGCGTGCGTTGAAGAAGCCCCGTCTTGATGACGAGGTGCGCTTTCTCCGATCATGGATCGAAAAGCCCCTGCACATGGGCGCGGTCATGCCGTCCGGCAAGCTGCTGGCCCGGACCATGGCCCATTACGTCGACATCGATTCGGACGCACCTGTGGTCGAGCTCGGCCCCGGCACTGGCGCCATCACCTCGGCCCTGGTCGAGCGCGGCGTCGACCAGAAACGCCTCGTCCTCGTCGAATACAATCCCGGCTTCTGCGCCCTGCTGCGCGACCGCTATCCGCAAGCCAAGGTGGTGCAGGGCGATGCCTATCGCCTCCGCGACACGCTCTGGAACGTCCTGAGCGCGCCGGCCTCCGCGGTCGTCTCCGGCCTGCCGCTGGTCACAAAACCGATGCTGACGCGGCTGCGGCTGATCCGCGACGCCTTCACGGCGCTCGCGCCCGGGGCGCCCTTCGTGCAGTTCACCTACGCGGTGGTGCCGCCGATCCCGAAATCGCTGCCCGGCGTGTCCACAGAGGCCTCGGAACGGATCTGGATGAACCTTCCGCCGGCCCGCGTCTGGGTGTATCGCAAGGACTAATTCCGCCGGCATGCTCCTTTGCGCGGCGGGCTCGTTTCGCCGAACGCATGGAAGCGGATGTCCGCACCCAAAATCCTGGTCATTCCCGGCTCGCTGCGCACCGGTTCGCACAATGCGAAGCTGGCAGCGGTCGCCGCCCATGAATTCGCCCAGGCCGGCGTCGACATCACCCGCATCTCGCTCGCCGATTTTCCGCTGCCGATCTACGACGGCGATCTCCAGGCCAAATCCGGCGTGCCCAAGCACGCGATCAATCTCAAGCGCATGATCGGCGCGCATCATGGCGTGCTGATCGTCTCGCCCGAGTACAACGCCTCGGTGCCGCCGCTGCTGAAGAACGCGATCGACTGGGTCAGCCGCGTCCACGATCTGCACGAGGCGCGCGGCGAGGTGTTCCGCAACCGCACCTTCGCGCTCGCCGGCGCCTCGCAGAGCCGGTTAGGTGCCGCCCGCGCGCTGCAGGCGCTCAGGCTGATCCTGACCTCCTGCCACGCCAATGTGATTGCCAGCCAGCTCACGCTCGGCTTTGCCGACCAGGCCTATGACGATATGGACAGGCTGAAGCACGAGGCCGATATCGCCGCCTTGAAGGAGCTGGTGCGGCAGTTGATCGACGTTTCCCAACGCATGATGTGAGGTGACATGACGCCAGCCGAGATCGCCCCGAAAGACCGCTTGATCGTCGCGCTCGATTTGCCGAGCGTCGAGGCTGCGGAAGCGATGATCGCGAGGCTCGGCGACAGCGTCACGTTCTACAAGATCGGCTATCAGCTGGCTTATGCCGGCGGCCTGCCGCTGATCGGCAAGCTCGCCGACAAGGGCAAGAAGGTTTTCGCCGATCTCAAGATGCACGACATCGGCAACACGGTGACGCGCGGCGTGGAGAGCGTTGCCAGGCTGGGGGCAACCTTCGTCACCGTGCATGCCTATCCGCAGACCATGAAGGGCGCCGTCGAAGGCCGCGGCAGCGCCAGCCTGAAGATCCTCGCCGTCACGGTGCTGACCTCCTACAACGACGATGATTTGCATGCGGCCGGCTATCGGCTCAGCGTCTCCGAGCTGGTCGAGGCGCGTGCGCAGCAGGCGCAGGTGCTCGGCGTCGACGGCCTCGTGTCCTCGCCGGAGGAGGTCGGCGCGTTGCGCAAGATCGTCGGCCACCAGATGAGCCTCGTCACGCCCGGCATCCGCCCGGCGGGTTCGGCAAGCGGCGACCAGAAGCGCATCATGACGCCGGGCCGCGCGATCAGCGCCGGCGCAGACTATCTCGTTGTCGGACGCCCGGTGGTGGAAGCCGCCGATCCCAAGGCGATCGCAGAGGCCATCCACGCCGAGATCGCGCAGGCGCTTGGCTAAGCAACAACACACGGAGAAGAACAATGGCAGCTAAGGGCTACTGGATCGGACGCGTCGATGTGTCCAACGACGAGGGCTACAAGCCCTATGCGGTCGCCAACGGTCCGATCTTCAAGAAATGGGGCGGCCGCTTCGCCGTCCGCGGCGGCAAGTTCACCACCGTCGAGGGCGCAAGCCGCACCCGCAACGTCGTGATCGAATTCCCGGACTATCAGACCGCGATCGCCTGCTACAACTCGCCGGAATACCAGGCCAACATCAAGGTGCGCCAGCCGCACTCGATCGCCGACCTCATCATCATCGAGGGCTATGACGGCCCGCAGCCGCAGGACGGCTGAGGTACACTCTCGTCTTACCCTCCCCTGGAGGGGGAGGGTCGCTGAGCATGTAGCGAAGCGGAATGCGCAGCGGGGTGGGGTGATCTCTCCACTCGGGCACTGTTCGTCGCGGAAAGACTGTCACCCCACCCCGCTCGCGCTGCGCGCGATCGACCCTCCCCCTCCAGGGGAGGGTGAGAGCATGCCGCCCGTTCCTGGGCCTCGGTTGCCGGAACTGCATCCCCCCGCTACAACGGCGGCGAAGAGGATCACACCATGTCCGACATGCGCTTGATTGTTGCAGGAGCCGGCGGCCGGATGGGCCGCGCGCTGGTGCGGGCGATTGCCGAGAGCAAAGGCGCGGTGCTGGCGGGCGCGCTGGAGGCGCCGGGCTCGGAGCTGCTCGGCAAGGATGCCGGCGTGCTCGCAGGCCTGCCGGCCAACGACATCAAGCTCTCCGCCGATCTCTGGGCGATGTCGAAGGATGCCGACGGCATCCTCGATTTCACCGTTCCGGCGGCGACCATCGCCAATGTCGCGATCGCGGCACAGCGCGGCATCGTGCATGTCGTCGGCACGACCGGTTTGTCGGGCTCCGACAATGCCGTGATCAAGAGCGTCACCAACCGCGCCGTCGTGGTGCAGTCAGGCAATATGAGCCTGGGGGTCAATCTGCTCGCCGCGGTCGTCAAGCGCGTCGCCAAGGCACTCGACGAAAGCTTCGACATCGAGATCGTCGAGACCCATCACCGCATGAAGATCGATGCGCCCTCGGGCACGGCGCTGATGCTGGGCCAAGCCGCAGCCAGCGGCCGCGGCGTCACCCTCGACGAACATTGCGAGCGTGGCCGCGACGGCATCACCGGCGCGCGCAGGCCGGGCAATATCGGCTTCGCCTCCTTGCGCGGCGGCACCGTGGCCGGCGATCACAGCGTCAGCTTCCTCGGCCCGTTCGAGCGCCTGACGCTGTCGCATCAGGCCGAGGACCGCATGCTGTTCGCTCACGGTGCGCTCAAGGCGGCGCTGTGGGCGCATGGCAAGGCGCCGGGGCATTACTCCATGGCCGACGTGCTCGGCCTGTCCGACATCTGAACGAGCATGATCCGGAAAAGTGTGAAGCGGTTTTCCGACAAGATCATGCTCAAAACAATAAACAACACGGAAAGCAGTTGATGAGCGAACGTCTTCTCGTGCTCGTGCGCCACGGCCAGAGCGAATGGAATCTGAAGAATCTGTTCACCGGGTGGAAGGACCCTGACCTCACCGAGCTCGGCGTCAGCGAAGCCAGGGAAGCCGGCCGCAAGCTGAAGGCGCAGGGCCTCGTGTTCGACGTCGCCTACACCTCGGTGCTGACGCGCGCGCAGCACACGCTCGATCTCATCCTCGGCGAGCTCGACCAGAAGGGCCTGCCGACGGAGAAGAACCTCGCGCTGAACGAGCGCGACTATGGCGATCTCTCCGGCCTCAACAAGGACGACGCGCGCAAGAAATGGGGCGAGGACCAGGTGCTGATCTGGCGCCGCTCCTACGACGTGCCGCCGCCCGGCGGCGAAAGCCTGAAGGACACGCTGGCGCGGGCACTGCCGTACTACGTTCAGGAGATCCTGCCCGGCGTGCTGAACGGCAAGCGCACCCTGGTCGCCGCCCACGGCAATTCGCTGCGCGCGCTGATCATGGTGCTCGAAAAGCTCTCGCCCGAAGGCATTCTGAAGCGCGAGCTGGCGACGGGCGTGCCGATCATCTACCGGCTCAACGCGGATTCGACGGTGGCGTCGAAGCTGGATCTGGCGGGCTGAGCTGGATTGCGTGAGGTGCGGCGAGGCCGTGCCTCCTACTCGGTGTCGTCCTGGCGAAAGCCAGGACCCATACCCACCGTCCGCTGTTTTGCGAAGATTGGTGGTGGGCACCTGCTGACACAATTCCCTTTTGGGGTAATGGGTCCTGGCTTTCGCCAGGACGACCATGTGGAAGCAGGTCGCGTATTGCCTACTGCATCCCCAGCTGCCCGGCTTCCCAGCCCAGCATCGCCTGCTTGCGGGTGATGCCCCAGTGATAGCCGGTGAGCGTGCCGCTCTTGCCGAGTGCGCGGTGGCAGGGCACGACGAAGGAGACCGGGTTCTTGCCGACGGCGGCGCCGACGGCGCGCGAGGCCTTCGGGTTGTTGATGTTGCAGGCGATGTCGGAATAGGACACCGCGCGGCCCATCGGGATCTTCAGCAGCGTCTCCCACACCCGCACCTCGAAATCGGTGCCGATCATCACCACGCGCAGCGGCTGGTCGGGCCGCCAGAGCTTCGTATCGAAGATGCGCGCGGCCAGCCGCGCGGTGCCTTCGTGATCTTCGACGTAAGTCGCCTTCGGCCAGCGTCGCGTCATGTCGGCGAGCGCGACCTTCTCTTCACCGGGATCGGCGAAGGCGAGGCCCGAGAGGCCACGGTCGGTGGCGATCACGATGGCCGTGCCGAACGGCGAGGGGTGGAAGCCGTAGCGCAGGATGAGGCCCGCGCCGCCATTCTTCCATTCGCCCGGCGACATCGCTTCATGGGTAACGAAGAGATCGTGCAACCGGCCGGGACCCGAGAGCCCTGAGTCGAGCGCGGCGTCGAGGATGCTCGCGGAGTCCCGCAACAGACCCTTGGCGTGATCGAGCGTCAGCGCCTGCATGAAGGCCTTCGGCGTGATCGAGGCCCAGCGGCGGAACAAATGATGCAGCTCATCCGGCGTGACACCGGCGGCATCCGCCATCGCCTCGATGGTCGGCTGCGCGCGCCAGTTCTCCGAGATGAAAGCGATCGCCCGGCGCACCGAATCATAGTCGCGCAACGCGGCGTTCTGGGAGCCCGGCCTGGCCAGGCGCTGGTCATGTATGGCGAGTGTCATCATGACTGAAAATGTAGGAGCGCGGACGGTTCGAAACCACCCGATTTCTGACTGTTTTCAGGTCACCGGATTGTAGGTCGGACCACGCCGGGCGGCATTCAGTGCGCCAACCAAGGCATTGTAAAAGCTTGATTTTTCTTCCGGCCCCAGAAAGCCGGCGATGATAAGCCGATGGCCGCGCGAGATCAGATAGAGGTGCTCGAGGCCGTATTCCTCGTCGATCTCCTGGTCGAGCCGGACCCACAGCGGATTGAAGATCCATTCCGAGACCTGGCCGCGATGGCTGACGCGCCGTACGCGCAGTTCCGAGGGCGTGACCACGATCTCCTCGCTGGCCCGCGCTGCGCGGAAATTGACCTTGAAGGCCCACCAGATCACCAGCACGTCGAGGCCGAAGAAGCCGAACACCGGCCAGGCGCCCATCATCAGGAAGGCGAGGCCGGTCACGAAGCTGACGACGCTCAGGAACAGCATCACGGCGAGGAAGCCGGTGCGGTTCAGCGAGCGGTGCGGCGTCAACAGCGCGGAGAAGATTTGCACCTCGCGCTCGCGCTCAATTTCGTTGCCTGTGCTCATCGTCCCTCAGTATATCCCGATCATGGCGAAAATCACCCGCAAGCCGGCCCCGCGCAAAGCGTCCGTGCCGAAGAAGAAGGCAAAGGCCGCCGTCGCGAAGCCGAAGGCTCCGGCCAAGAAATCACTTAAAGCCATGAAACCCTGGACGCCCGTGGAGGTCCGCGAGGTCTTCAGTCGTTTCCGCAAGGCCAATCCGGAACCGAAGGGCGAGCTCGAGCACGTCAATCCGTTCACGCTGCTGGTTGCCGTGGTGCTGTCGGCGCAGGCGACCGACGCAGGCGTCAACAAGGCGACGCGCGCCCTGTTCGAGGTTGCCGACACCCCGCAGAAGATGCTCGATCTCGGCGAGGAGCGTTTGCGCGAGTACATCAAGACCATCGGCCTCTACCGCACCAAGGCCAGGAACGTGATCGCGCTGTCGGCAAAAATGCTCAGCGATTTCGGCGGCGAGGTGCCGCGCACGCGAGCCGAGATCGAGTCATTGCCGGGCGCCGGGCGCAAGACCGCCAACGTTGTGCTCAACATGGCCTTCGGCGAGCACACCATGGCGGTCGACACCCATGTGTTCCGCCTCGGCAACCGCACCGGGCTCGCGCCCGGCAAGACGCCGCTCGACGTCGAGCTTGGTCTCGAAAAGGTGATCCCGGCCGAGTTCATGCTGCATGCCCATCATTGGCTGATCCTGCACGGCCGCTATACTTGCCTCGCGCGCAAGCCGCGCTGCGAGGTGTGCCTGATCAACGATCTCTGCCGCTGGCCGGAGAAGACGGTCTGAGGTTGCGGCGAGACTTGCGTTCTGGCGAAGTCGTCTTTGGGGGCATGTCGTGAGTCAGCAGGAACAAGTCTCGGCGCCATCACCTGTCGTAGCACCCGCCCCACCACCCAAGCCGACGCAGCGGCCGGCGAGTTCGCTGTGGAGCCGGTTCGCGATCCCGCTCTTCGCCGTGATCGTCGCGCTCGGCTTCGTCGCGCTGGCGACGCTGCGCTTCGACGAATGGGTCGGCAATGCCGTGATCCAGACCACCAACGATGCCTATGTGCGCTCCGAGCTGACGCGGCTTGCGAGCCGCGTCTCCGGCGAAGTGCTGACTGTCGCCGTCACCGACTTCCAGCGCGTCAAGGCCGGCGATCTCCTGATCCAGATCGATCCCGCCGATTACGAGGCGCAGGTCGCGCAGGCCGAAGCCGCAGTCGCCGCCGCGCAAGCCGCGCTCGACAACCTCGCGAACCAGGTCGAGCTGCAATATGCGACGATCGCGCAGGCGCAGGCCGCGCGGCTGTCCGCGGAAGCGATGGAGGTCGAGGCGAAACAGGAGCAGGAGCGCCAGCAGTCGCTGTCGCAGACCGAATCCGGCACGCGGCAGCGGTTCGAGCAGGCGGTGGCCGCTTACGCCAAGGCCCAGGCCGATGTGCGCGCGAGCCGCGCCGTGATCGCAGCCCAGCAGCACCAGCTCGAAGTCCTGCAAGGCACCAGGAAGCAGCGCGCGGCCGATCTCGACGCCAGCAAGGCGACGCTGGCGAGCGCGAAGCTCAAGCTCGGCTACACCAAAATATTGGCGCCGTTCGATGGCGTCGTCGGCGAGCGCCAGGTGCAGCCCGGCGACTACGTCAACATCGGCACCAATCTCATCAATGTGGTGCCGCTGCCGAAAGTCTACGTCATCGCGAACTACAAGGAGACCCAGCTCACGCATGTCGCGCCGGGCCAGCCGGTCGAGATCACCGTCGACGGTTTTCCGCGCGAAAGGCTGCGCGGCCGGGTCGAGCGCATCGCGCCGGCGACGGGTGCGCAGGTCGCGCTGCTGCCGCCTGATAACGCCACCGGCAATTTCACCAAGGTGGTGCAGCGCATTCCCGTGCGGATCCAGCTCGACGACAACCAGCAGCTCACGGCGCGGTTGGTGCCGGGCATGTCGGTCATTACCAGCATCGACACCAGGGCCGGCAATGGCGGAAAGTGACGGCGGCGATCGCGGACCGGTCTCGCGTGGTGGCGTCGCGTCTCAGCCCTTGTTTGCCGTGGCGGCGGTGCTGCTCGGTTCGTTCCTCGCCAATTTCGACAGCCGGCTGACCACGGTCGGCCTGCCCGACCTGCGGGGCGCGTTCTCGCTCTCGTTCGACGAGGGCGCGTGGCTCTCCACCGCCGGCATCGGTTCGCAGATCCTGATCGCGCCCGCGGTGGCCTGGCTCGCCACCGTGTTCGGCCTGCGCCGCGTGCTCGGTATTCCAAGCCTCGTCTATGCCGCGGTGTCGCTGACCATTCCCTTCGTGAATGACTATCCGACCTTGCTCGCGCTCAGCGTCGTGCACGGTCTGCTGCTCGGCACCTTCGTGCCGGCGACGCTGATGATCGTGTTCCGCAATCTGCCGATCCGCTGGTGGCTGCCGGCGATCTCGATCTATTCGATCCGCGTCGGCTTTGCGCTGGACACCTCGAGCTCGCTGGTCGGCTTCTATGTCGACCATCTCGGCTGGCAATGGCTGTATTGGCAGGGCGTGGTGATCGCGCCGCTGATGGGCCTGATGGTCTATTTGGGCACGCCGAACGAGCCGGTGAACCGCGCGCTGCTGCGCGAGGCCGATTGGGGCGGCATGCTGCTGCTCGGCGCAGGGGTCTCGATGATCTATGCCGGCCTCGACCAGGGCAACCGGCTGGACTGGCTGGGATCGGGAACGGTGATGGCGCTGCTCGCCGCCGGCGCGGTGCTGTTCGCAGCCTTCCTCGTCAACGAGTCGCTGGTGCGGCAGCCCTGGGCGCATGTCAATGTGCTGTTCTCGCGCAATATCGGATTGGGGCTGGTCCTGATCCTGCTCTACACGCTGACCAGCCTGTCCAACGCGTCGCTGGTGCCGAACTTCCTCGCCACCATCGGCCTGCTCAGGCCCGAGCAGAGCGGCCTCCTGATGTTCACCTATGGCGCCTTGCCGATGTTCGTGCTGGTGCCGCTCTCGATCTGGCTGCTGCGGCATTTCGATACGCGGACGGTGCTGGTGGTGGGATTTGCCTGCTTTGCCGCGGCCAATCTCTGGGGAACCCAGCTCACCCATGACTGGGCGCGCGAGGATTTCATCGGCATCGTGCTGCTCCAGGCGATCGGGCAGTCGCTGACACTGCTGCCGCTGATCATCACGTTGCTGTCGAACTCCGATCCGAGCCGCGCCACCTCCTTTGCCGCCTATATCCAGATCATGCGGCTCGGCGGCGCCGAGATCGGCGTGGCGCTGATGGGGACGTGGCTGCGCGTGCGCGAGCAGGTCCATTCCTTCTATCTCGGCCAGAACCTCACCGTCGGCGATGTCGACGTGGTCCGCATGCTGAAGCAGCTCGCCGACCATTTTGCGGCCCATGGTGCCGGCACCGCGCAGGCGCGCGCGGTGGGCACGCTCGCCGGCTTCGTGCAGCGCGAAGCCAACGTGCTCGCCTATATCGACGGCTTCTGGCTCTGCTTCTGGATCGCGATGGCCGCGCTCGGCTGCGTCGCGCTGATCACCCGCGCCCCGCCCGGCCCGTTCACGCCGGCGCCGTTCGGCTTCGCCAAGATGCTGCTGCGCAAATGCGGGGCGATAACGTAGGAATCACCGCATCTGCCGCGCCGGCTCGATCAGTTCCGGCCGCGGGCCTGATAGCCGCTTGTGCATGTGGACCATGAAGGCCATGCCGAAGATCGGCGTTGCCAGATTGACGATCGGGATCGAGACGAAGGCCGCGATGAACAGGCCGGCGGTGAAGATGGTGGCGGCATTGTCGCGCCGCATTGCCTTGGCCTCTTCCGGCGGGCGGAAGCGCATCGCGGCAAGCTCGAAATATTCACGGCCGAGCAGCCAGGCGGCGGCGATGAAGAAGATCAGGAAGCCGGCGCCGGCAAACAACACCAGCGGCAGCGCAACCAGATAAACCAGGATCGTCAGCAGCGCGGTCTTGATGCCCTCGAAGATCGCATGGTTGAAGGGCAGCGCGACGCCGGGCCGCTCGGCGGGATAGTGCTCGCGCTCGACGATGTCGGCGACGTCGTCGACGAACAGGCTCGCCACCAGCGAGGTGATCGCGGGCATCAGGAACACGCCGCCGAACACGACGCCGAGGCCGGCGGCGATCGAGACGATCCAGGACAAGACCTCGAGCGAGGAGTGCCAGCCCGGGCCGAGCAGGCCCTCCAGCCAGACCTCGCCATAGGTCGCAAACCAGCTCAGCAGCCGCTGCAAGCCGATCGCCAGCACGACAATCAGCACGAGCGCAAGCCCGACCGACCGCCACAGGATCGAGCGCATCGGCGGCGATATCATTTGCGACAGCGCCTTCACGGCGGCATCCAGCATGGGGCACCCTCTCACGAAACCATGCGCGAGAGGTAGACACCCCGAGCCGCTTCGGCAAGGGATGCTGGCCTGTTGACGGTGGCGGCTTCAAGGCGCCGCCAGTTTGATTTTGACAAGCGGCTTCCGCCGGTCGGCCGGTTTCGCCGACCGTTACAATTTTAAATCGCGTTTTATGGTGGCGGATGGGTCGGGTCTATTGACCGGTTTCGCGCCAATCCCGGCTGCGGTTCATTTCTCCTGCCAAATAAGGGTTTTTCTGAAAATAATTTGCGTGCGCTCTGAACCAAATCACATGTCAGATTACACCTATAGTTGAGGTGCGACAATCTGCCTTCCAATCACAAACGGAGGAAGTCATGGCAAGCTCGACCAAGCGTGTCGCGCTGTTGAACAGCGCGCGGAAATTGCCGAAGGGAGCCAAGCTCGTCGGCGCGGCCGATCCCAAGCAGGAAATCGAGATCAGCGTTCGGCTGCGCGCCCGGCGTGCGCAGGCGGCCGACGACGAGTCCATGATGGCGCTCGGCGCGCAGCCGCCGCGCGAGCGGCAGTATCTCACGCGTGCCGAGTTCGCCGAGCAGAGGGGCGCCGACCCCGCCGACGTCGCCAGGATCGACGACTTCGCGCACCATCACGATCTCAACGTCAAGAGCGTGCATCTGGCGTCGCGCACGGTGAAGCTGACCGGCACGGTGAAGGCGCTCAGTGCGGCCTTCGGCGTCAAGCTCAACAAGGTCAGGCACGAGGGCGCGACCTATCGCATGCGCAAGGGCAGCGTGCAGATTCCGGCCGATCTGGCCGACATCGTCGTCGGCGTGCACGGTCTCGACAACCGGCCGGTGGCGCAGCCGCACTTCCGGCGCAAGACCGCGAAGAAGGGTGTGACGGCGCGCGCGGCGCGGGCCGGCAGCTTCTCGGTCGAACGGATCGCCGAGCTCTACAATTTCCCCGGCGGCGAGACCGGTGCCGGCCAGTGCATCGCCATCATCGAGCTCAACGATATCGACCAGAAGGGCCATCCGACCGGCGCCGGCTACAAGACGTCGGACTTGCGCACTTTCTTCAAGAAGGCCGGCATCCCGATGCCGCAGATCGCGCCCGCGAGCGTCGACGGCGGTGCCAACAAGCCCGGTCATTCCGACGCCGACGGCGAGGTCGTGCTCGACATCGAGGTCGCCGGCGCCATCGCGCCGGGCGCCAAGCTCGTGGTCTATTTCGCGCCCAACACCACCAACGGCTTCATCGACGCCGTGAAGGCCGCGGTCCACGACACCGCGCGAAAGCCCTCGGTGATCTCGATCAGCTGGGGCGGTCCGGAAGATCAGGAAGGCTCGCAGCAATTCGTCGACGGCCTGAACGAGGCGATCCGCGACGCCGCCGCGATGGGGGTTACCGTCTGTGTCGCCTCCGGCGATAACGGCTCGGCCGACATGGGCGAGGATTGGGACGGCAAACCGCACGCCGACTTCCCGGCCTCCAGTCCCTTTGCGCTCGCCTGCGGCGGCACCAATCTGCAGGCGCCGAACGGGCACATCAACGAGGTGGTCTGGAACGGCGGCTTGCAAGGCGGCGCCGGTGGCGGCGGCGTCAGCGTCATGTTCGCGCAGCCGAAATATCAGGCTCACGCCCACGTGCCGAAATCGCCGGCGCACCAGCACGGCCGTGGCGTGCCCGACGTTGCCGGTGACGCCGATCCCGCGACCGGCTACCAGATATTCCTCAACGGCGTCGGCACCACGATCGGCGGCACCAGTGCGGTGGCGCCGCTGATGGCCGGGTTGATCGCCCGCATCAACGAGGCCACGACGAAGAAGTTCGGCAAGACCGTCGGCTTCATCAACCCGCTGATCTACGCCACGCACGCGCAGGGCGTGTTCCGCGACATCACGCAAGGCAATAATGATATCACCGGCGACCTGCACGGCATGTACAAGGCCGGCCCCGGCTGGGACGCCTGCTCCGGCCTCGGCGTCCCCAACGGCGCGGCGTTGCAGGATCTGCTGACGGCGTGAGTTCCTCTTCCCTTCTCCCCTTGTGGGAAGGTTCAGCTCTCCTGTCCCGGACGCAGCGCGGCATGAAATGACGCGCTGCTGAGCCGGGACCCAGGAGCTACTCGTGCCGGTGCCCATGCTTCCTTAACTTCGCCGGCTTCCCGTCCCCCGTCGGAATCATCACCACGCGCCCATAGCGCACGCCGCGTTCGGCGATGATGTGGTCGGCAAAATGCCGGACCTCGGAGGCGCTGCCGCGCAGGGCTGTCATCTCCATGCAATTGTCCTCATCGAGATGGACATGCAGCGTTGCCAGCGCGAGGTCGTGATGGCCGTGAAATTCCTGCACCAGCCGCTTTGAGAGATCGCGCGCGGCGTGGTCGTAGACATAGACGAGGCCGGCCACGCATTGGCCGGTCCCTGCTGTGTCCTCGCTCGTCTGCTGCAGTCCGGCACGCGCGAGGTCGCGGATGATCTCGGAACGATTCTGGTAGCCGCGCGCTTGCGCCGCCGCGTCGATCTCCGCCAGGAGGTCGTCCTCGATCGTGATCGTTATCCGCTGCATCAGGTCCTCTCCGCGCGTATCGCCGAATGGACCTGTTTTACACGGATTTGGCGACCCTCACAGCCGCGTGGCCCGCAGCCGCAGCGCATTACCGACCACGCTCACCGATGACAGCGCCATCGCCGCCGCGGCAATGATCGGCGAGAGCAGCACGCCGAAGGTCGGATAGAGGATGCCGGCCGCGATCGGAATGCCGGCGGCGTTGTAGATGAAGGCGAAGAACAGGTTTTGCCGGATGTTGCTCATGGTCGCCTGCGACAGTTTTCGCGCGCGGACGATGCCGACGAGATCGCCCTTGAGCAGAGTCACGCCCGCGCTCTCCATCGCGACGTCAGTGCCGGTGCCCATGGCGATGCCGACTTCGGCCGCGGCCAGCGCCGGCGCGTCGTTGACGCCGTCGCCGGCCATCGCGACGCTGCGGCCGGCCTTTTGCAGTTTTGTGACCACCGCGCTCTTCTGGTCCGGCAGCACCTCGGCCTCGACCTCGGCGATGCCGAGCCGGCGCGCCACCGCTTCCGCCGTGGTGCGATTGTCGCCGGTCAGCATGATCACCTTGATGCCTTCGGCCGCGAGCGCCTTCAGCGCCTCCGGGGTCGAGGCCTTGACCGGATCGGCGATCGCGAACAGGCCGGCCAGCCGGCCGTCGACGGCCATGTTGATCACGGTCGCGCCATCGCTGCGCAGGCGTTCGGCCTCAGCGTCGAGCGCCTTGGTGTCGATGCCGATCGACGACAGGTATTTCGCGTTACCGAGCACGACGGCCTTTCCGTCAACCGTGCCGGTCGCGCCCTTGCCGGTCGGCGAATCGAACTGCTCGACCTGACCGAGCGCGAGCTGCTTCTCCTTGGCCGCACGTACGATCGCGTCGGCCAGGGGATGCTCGCTGGCACGCTCGACGCTGGCGGCAATGCGCAGGATGTCATCTTCCGCAAAACCGGCAGCCGGCACGATCGTGACCACCTTGGGCTTGCCCTCGGTCAGCGTGCCGGTCTTGTCGACGACCAGCGTGTCGATCTTCTCCATCCGCTCCAGCGCCTCGGCGTTCTTGATCAGCACGCCTGCCTGCGCGCCGCGGCCGACGCCGACCATGATCGACATCGGGGTCGCGAGGCCCAGCGCACAGGGGCAGGCGATGATCAACACGCTGACCGCGGCAACGAGGCCAAAGGCGAGCCGCGGCTCCGGCCCGAACCAGGCCCAGGCGGCAAAGGCGGCGATGGCAACGGCGATCACGGCCGGCACGAACCAGCCGGCGACTTGGTCGGCCAGCCGCTGGATCGGCGCGCGCGAGCGCTGCGCGTCCGCGACCATCTGCACGATCTGCGACAGCAGCGTCTCGCGCCCGACCTTGTCAGCGCGCATGATGAAGCTGCCCGACTGATTGAGCGTCCCGGCGATGACCTTGGCGCCCGTCTCCTTGGTGACCGGCATGGATTCGCCCGTCACCAGCGACTCGTCGAGCGAGGAACGGCCCTCGAGGATGGTGCCGTCGACCGGCACCTTCTCGCCGGGACGCACGCGCAGGCGGTCGCCGGCGTGCAGCGTATCGATCTCGACCTCATGCTCGCCGCCATCGGAATCGACGCGGCGCGCGGTCTTCGGAGCAAGCTGCAGCAGCGCCTTGATCGCGCCCGAGGTCGCATCGCGGGCGCGCAGCTCCAGCACCTGGCCGAGCAGCACCAGCACGGTGATGACGGCGGCGGCCTCGAAATAGACGGCGACCGCGCCTTCATGGCCGCGGAAATTGGCGGGGAAGATCTGCGGTGTGACGGTGCCGAGGACGCTGTAGACATAGGCAACGCCCGTGCCCATCGCGATCAGCGTGAACATGTTGAGGTTGCGCGTCAGCAGCGATTGCCAGCCGCGGACGAAGAACGGCCAGCCGGCCCACAGCACCACGGGGGTCGCGAAGACAAGCTGGATCCAGTTCGACAGCGTCGCGTCGATCCAGTTGTGCGGGCCCGCGAGATGGCCGCCCATCTCCAGCACCACCGGCGGCAGCGCCAGCACGCCGCCGATCCAGAATCGCCGCGTCATGTCGGCGAGCTCCGGATTGGGGCCGGTCTCCAGGCTCGCGACCTCAGGCTCCAGCGCCATGCCGCAGATCGGACAGCTTCCGGGTCCGACCTGGCGGATCTCCGGATGCATCGGGCAGGTGTAGATCGTACCCGCCGGCATCTCCGGCTCGGGCGCCTTTTCCTTGGCGAGGTATTTGGCGGGATCGGCGGCGAATTTGGTGCGGCAGCCCGCCGAGCAGAAATGGAAAGTCTCGCCGTGATGGTCGAAACGTTGCTTCGAGGTCGCGGGATCGACCGTCATGCCGCAGACGGGATCGAGGACCTTGGCGGCCATGTCGGCGTGGCCATGCGTGTGGTGATGAGCATGGCCGGCGTGATCGCCGTGTCCGCCGCAGCAGGAGGACTCCGCCGGCTTGGCCGTTGCCGGGGCAGCCTTTGCGGAACAACCGCATCCGGAGTGTCCGTCGGCGTCGTGATGATGCTCGTGTTCGTTCATTGCCATGCTCCGGCCTTCGCACTCGGTCTTGCAACCTATACCCGGTAGGGGTATATAGAGCGCATGCGCAAGGACATCAAGACATCTGTCGGAAAACGTCTCGGCCGGATCGAGGGCCAGGTTCGCGGCCTGTCGAAAATGGTAGAGGAAGACCGCTACTGCATCGACATCGTGACGCAGATCTCGGCGGTGCGCGCCGCGCTGCGCCGGGTCGAGGAGGAGGTCCTGAAAGACCACGTCGCCCATTGCGTCGAGCACGCGATCGCGAGCGGCGACAAAGCCGACCAGCGCGAGAAGATCGCCGAGCTGATGGCGGTGATCGGGCGAGCGGAGCGGTAGCGACGTCGTCCTGGCGAAAGCCAGGACCCATACCGCGGAATCTATCGATGGCGTTCGATGGTCGTGCCGAACGCCGGGTCTTCGCAAAATTGCTCGTTGGGGTAATGGGTCCTGGCTTTCGCCAGGACGACGTTTGGGGGCAGGTGAGCTAAGCCGTCATCTCCCGTGCTCGCGCGCGATAGATCGCGAGCTCGCTCAGCAGCACGAAATGCTCGGAGAAAGCGGCGGCGGTCCCCGCCGGCTGCGCGGTCACTTCCTCAGCCGGAATCTCAACCGGCGCTTCTTCGTCAATCGCTTCAGGAACGAGCGGCGGCGCACTGAGCGTTTCTGGAAACACACTGAATGTGCCCGCTACCTCCTCGAGCGGCTTTTGCTTGTCGGCCCAGTGCAGGGCTGTGTAGTCGAATCCATTGACGATGGTGGGCTTGACCACCTCGAAATAGGGCGAGATGTCGAAATCCCGCGGCATATACAGCGAGGAATCGCGGATGTGCAGAATCTCGCGGCGGGCGGCACGGCTGCCGGCCTTGGTGATCTTCGGCAGGATCGGATAGCGCACCGCGTCGAAAGCCTGCGCGATCAGCGCCGAGCAGATGATCTTGGTCGGGTCACCCGACCCGATCGAGATCATGCGCCGCCGCCAGCGTTGCGGTATCGGCAGCGGGAACAGGAAGCGCATGAGGTCGAGGATGTTCTTGGTGTCGTAGCCGAAGCCGATGCGGTTGATCGCATAGCGGCAGACCGTGGTGCGGTCCTCATAGGACAGCCCGACCGGGCGGCAGACGCGGGTGTGATAGGGGAAGTATTTCGATAGGGGCGCCGATGTGACGCCTTCGCCGATATTGGCCTCGATCAGCACATGCGGCTCGCCATTGGGCTCGACGGCACCCTCGACCGGGCCGACATAGAGCGCGGCATGCGACCAGGTCGACTGCGTCAGATATTTGATGATGCCCGAGATGCGGTTGTTGCCCTCGACCAGCAGCACGTCGCCGGGCTCGACGACGCCGCGCAGGTGCTCCGGGTCGCTCGGCGTGAACGGCTCATAGCCCGGCACCTCCTTCGAGAGGTACGCGGCAATCAGCTTGCCGACTGAATCAAGGACCGTCCCCATGTCGAACTCCCCCACGGCCTTTTCCGGCCGCCTTTTTTCCCTTCTCTATCATGGTCGAAACGTCTTGCAATTCGGTTCATCACTCCGTGAGATCAAGCACGATTGATTCACCATGATGGTTGCCGCGCAACATCAGATGCGGCAAGGTTCGCGGGCTGTTCCCGTTTGCCGCAAGTCTCCGGAAACCATGACATGACAATCACGCGCCGCGGCTTCCTTTCGGCGTCGGCGGCCCTTGCCGCGATGCCGGTCCTGCGCGCGCGCGCCGCAGCCCTGCCGCGCGAGGCTGACATCGTCGTGATCGGCGCGGGTGCGGCCGGCATCGCTGCAGCGCGGCGCATCATGGCGGCCAACCGCAAGGTCGTGGTGGTGGAAGCGGCGGCCCAGATCGGCGGCCGATGCATCACGGATGCGACGACCTTCGACACGCCGTTCGATCGCGGCGCGCGCTGGATGCACAATCCCGACACCAATCCGATGATCCGGCTGGCGCGCAGCGCCGGGCTCGACGTGCTGCCGGCGCCGTCAGGCCAGAAGATGCGCATCGGCCGCCGCAACGCACGCGCGGGCGAGACCGAGGAGTTTCTGGCGGCCCTGGTGCGCGCCAACCGCGCCATCGACGAGGCCGCGCGCGGCAAGCTCGACACCTCCTGCGCGTCCGTGCTGCCGAAGGACCTCGGCGACTGGGCGGGCGCGGCCGAGTTCATGCTCGGCGCGAGCTTTGCCGGCAAGGATTTGAAGGAGCTGTCGGCGATCGACAAGGCCCGCGCGCAGGACCGCAACGCGGCGATCGCCTGCCGCCAGGGTCTGGGCACGCTGATCACCAGGCTCGGTGAGCCGACGCCGGTCGCGTTGTCGACACCGGCGAGCCGGATCGTCTGGAGTAACCGCGACGTCAGCGTGGAGACCCAAGCCGGCAAGATCGCTGCGCGCGCTGCCATCATCACGGTGTCGACCAATGTGCTGACGTCGGGTACGATCAAGTTCGGGCCCGATATTCCCAAGCGCACGCTCGATGCAGCCTCGAAGCTCACCCTCGGCAGCTACGATCACATCGTGCTGCAATTGCCGGGAAATCCGCTCGGCCTGTCGCGTGACGACATCCTCATCGAGCAGAGCAACTCGACCCGCACGGCGCTGATGTTCGCCAATATCGGCGGCTCCTCGCTGTGCTCGATCGACGTCGGCGGCGCGTTCGGACGCGATCTCTCCGAGCAGGGCGAGAAGGCCATGACGGCCTTCGCCAGGGAATGGATCGCCAAGCTGTTCGGCAGCGAGGTGGCGGCCGTGGTGCAGAAGGCGAGCGCGACGCGCTGGAACGCCTCGCCTTTCGTGATGGGCGCGATGTCGGCAGCCTCGCCCGGCGGTCAGCTCTCGCGAAGAATCCTGACCGAGCCGATCGGCAACATGTTCCTTGCCGGCGAAGCCACGCACGAGACGCTGTGGGGCACGGTGGACGGTGCCTGGGAAAGCGGCGAGCGCGCTGCGGATGCGGCGTTGCGCAAGATCGGCGCGCTCAAGGACGAGCGGGCCGATGTGCCGACGCAATCGACGAAGAAGCGGCGGGCGCCGCGGCAGTAGGGCAATTGAATTTCGTCGTCGTCCTGGACAAGCGCAGCGAAGCGGAGCGCAGATCCAGGACCCATAACCACAGGGCATGGTTTGGCGAAGATTCGTGGTTACCAGCTCGCGCTACAATCGCTTGACCGGGGTAATGGGTCCTGGCTTTCGCCAGGACGACTGCGGAGGGAATTACCGCAACACCCCATCCAGCAGCGGCAATCCCGCAATCACCGCTATCGCAATCAGCGCATAGCAAATCGCGCGAAACACCCTCTCACTCGCGCGGCCGAACAGTGACGCGCCAAACGCGACGCCGATCGCGTAGACCGGGCCGACGATCAGCGACAGCACCAGCGACTCGCGGCTGATCAGGCCTGTCGTCGCGTAGCTGACCATCGAAAAGAAATCCGACGCGCCGAAGAACAGCAGGATGTTGGCGCGTGCGACGATGGGCTCGATGGGACGGCCGAGCCAATAGCCGACGATCGGCGGACCGCCGGTTTGCGCCAGACCGCTGCAGAAGCCCGAGAGGCCGCCGATGCCGACCGAAAGCCAGGCATGGTCCTTGCCGCGATAGCGCCAGCCCGACAGCAGCAGAAGCAACAATGCGGCGACGAAGCAGGAGATGATCCAGCGCGTGGTGACGGGTTCGAGCACGCTGAGGAAATAGGTGCCGAGGGGCACGCCGATCAGCGCGCCGAGCACGATCACGGCCGTGGCCTTGCGATCGGCCTTCCGCCACGCATCCGGCAGCAGCGGCGCAGCCGCGACGAAATCGATCACGAGCAGCAGCGCCGCGACGAGCCGTGGCGCCGCGATGCTGCTCGCCAGCGGCATGAAGATCAGCGCTGAGCCGAAGCCGGAGAAGCCGCGCGCGGTGCCGGAGACGAAGGCGACGGCGCAGAGCGCCATCGCAATGGTGAGGCTGACGTCCTTTGGAAGAAAGTCAGTGAGACTCATGCTTTATTTCTGGAGCATGATGTTGTCCGAAAACCGCTTCACACTTTTCGGCATCATGCTCTCAAGGTACCGCCGGTCTTCTTCGTGACCTCCGCCACGACCTTCGCGGCGACGGCCTCGATCTCCTGATCGGTCAAGGTCTTCTCCCGCGGCTGGATCGTCACGGCGATCGCGATCGACTTCTTGTCGTCGTCGATGCCCTTGCCCTCGTAGACGTCGAACACGTTCACGCCGGTGATCAGCTTCTTGTCGACGCCCTGCGCCGCACGCACGATGTCGCCGGCTTTCACGGCACGATCGACGATGAAGGCGAAGTCGCGGGACACCGGCTGGAAGGCCGACAGCTCGATGACCGGCTTGGCGCGGGTCGGCTTCTTCTTCGCTTCGGGGATGCGGTCGATGATCACCTCGAACACCATCAGCGGGCCGTCGGCGCCGAGCGCCTCGAGCGCGCGCGGATGCACCTCGCCGAAAGTGCCGAGCACGTTCTGCGGCCCGATCTGGATCGTGCCGGAGCGGCCCGGATGCAGCCAGGCCGGTCCGCCGGCGACGATCTGAAGTGCCTGCATCGGCGCACCGGCCGCAGCCAGCACCGCCAGCGCATCGGCCTTGGCGTCGAACACATCGGCTTGCGCCGAGCCGGACCAGTGCCGTCCCAGACCTTCTGACGAAGCAAAGCCGCGGCGCACGCCGCTCGCCGCCATGAACTGATCCTGCGGACGATCGCCTTTGAAGATCTGGCCGACCTCGAACAGCGCGACATCGCTGACGCCGCGATTGGCATTGGCCTGTGCCGCCGCGATCAAACCCGCAAGGAGGGTCGGGCGCATGTCGGAGAGATCAGACGCGATCGGGTTCGCCACTTCGAGCTCGCGCTGGCCGCCGCCGAACAGTTCAGCCGCGCTCTTGGTGATGAACGACCAGGTCACCGCCTCGATGATGCCGCGGCCTGCCAGCGCGCGCCGGGCGCGGCGCGTGCGCAGCTGCAGCGGCGTCAGCACCGGCTTGCGTGCGTCCTCGCCGCGCTCGAACGGCGTCATCGGCACCTTGTCGACGCCGAAGATGCGCACGATCTCCTCGACGATGTCGGCCTTGCCGTGCACGTCGGAGCGCCACGACGGCACCGCGACCTTCACCACGGGGCCGGGGCCCGCCATCATGAAGCCGAGATGGGTCAGGATGCGCTTCATCTCGACTTGCGGCACCTCGATGCCGGACAGGCGCTTGACCTCGGTGATCGGGAAATCGACCACGCGGTCGTCGCCAAACGCCTTGCCGACCACAACGGTCTCGGACGGCGCGCCGCCGCACATTTCCATCACCAGCTTGGTCGCGAGCTCGAGCCCGGGCACCATGAAGGCCGGATCGACGCCGCGCTCGAAGCGGTAGCGCGCGTCGGAATTGATGCCGAGCTTGCGGCCGGTCTGGGCGATGTTGATCTCGTTCCACAGCGCCGATTCGATCAGCACGTCGGTGGTGTTCTCATCGCAGCCCGAGGCTTCGCCGCCCATGATGCCGGCGAGCGATTCGACGCCGTGCTCGTCCGCGATCACGCAGATCGCGGGATCGAGATTGTAGGTGCGGCCGTCGAGCGCGAGCAGCGTCTCGCCGTCGCGCGCGCGGCGCACGACGAGATTGCCCTTCACCTTCTTCGCGTCGAACACGTGCAGGGGCCGCGCGCGGTCGTAGGTCATGAAGTTGGTGATGTCGACCAGCGCGTTGATCGGGCGCAGTCCGATCGCGGTCAGCCGCTTCTGCAGCCATTCCGGCGATGGGCCGTTCTTGACGCCGCGAACGAGGCGCAGCGCGAAGCCCGGGCACAACGTCGCGTCCTCGACCGTGACCTTCACGGGGCAGGGGAATTCGCCCTTGATCGGCTTGATGGTCGGGTCCTTGAACTTGCCCATGTCGGCGGCGGCGAGATCGCGCGCGATGCCGTGCACGCCGGTGCAGTCCTGCCGGTTCGGCGTCAAATTGATCTCGACCACGGGATCGCCGAGGCCGGCCCATGCGGCGTAAGCCGCACCGATCGGCGCATCCGCGGGCAATTCCATGATGCCGTCATGGTCGTTGGAGATCTGCAGCTCGGCCGCCGAGCACAGCATGCCGCGGCTCTCGACGCCGCGGATGGTGCCGACGCCGAGCGTGATGTCCTTGCCGGGAATGTAGGTGCCGGGCGGCGAGAACACGCTGACGAGCCCTGTGCGTGCGTTCGGCGCGCCGCACACCACCTGCACCGGTGCGCCACCGTCGCCGGTGTCGACCATGCAGACACGCAGGCGATCCGCATTCGGATGCTGCTCGGCCGAAATCACCTTCGCGATGGTGAAGGGCTTCAGCGCCTTCGCCTTGTCCTCGATGTTCTCGACCTCGAGCCCGATCATGGTGAGCTTCTCGGCGAGCTTGTCGAGCGGCTCGTCGGTCTCGAGATGATCCTTCAGCCAGGAGAGGGTGAATTTCATGGCTGTGTGCCTCGGCTCTTGTCGGTGATTACGGGGTGGTCTTGGGCGGTATCAATGTTCCCTCCCCCCTTGTGGGGGAGGGTCAGGGAGGGGGGTGAGCCGCGGGCTCCGACGGAAACGACCTGGCGGATCGTCTCAACAACCCCCTCGAGATTCGACATCACCTGATCGTTGGTGAAGCGCAGAACCTGAAAGCCCTCGGCTGCGAAGAAAGCGTCGCGACGCTCATCCTTCTTCTGACATTCCTCGAAATCGTGGGACTCTCCATCGAGCTCGATGATGAGCTTCGACGAGAAGCACACAAAATCGGCGATATAGTTTCCGATCGGTGTTTGGCGACGGATGCCGACACCATCCATACGGTTAGCCTTCAGATAGCGCCACAGCAGGGTTTCGGCACGCGTCATCGCTCGCCGAAGCTGCTTGGCCCGGCTGCGCTGACGTTCGCTCACAACTGCGTGCGGCATCCGCGGCTACCCCCCTCCCTGACCCTCCCCCACAAGGGGGGAGGGAACGGAGAGAGTCTTCGCCGGCTCGAGACCGACCGTCCGTGGGGTTGGAGCAATCGTATCCCGGCAAGCGCTCACGAGCTCAGCCCTCCGGCAAGCGTTGGCACTTCGAGTGGCTTGAAGCCGTAGTGGGACAGCCAGCGGACGTCGCTGTCGAACAGCTGGCGGAGATCGGCGATGCCGTATTTCAGCATGGCGATGCGGTCGATGCCCATTCCCCAGGCAAAGCCCTGGTACTCGTCGGGATCGATGCCGCAGGCGCGCAGCACGTTCGGGTGCACCATGCCGCAGCCGAGAATCTCGAGCCAGTCCTCGCCCTCGCCGAAGCGGATCTCGCCCTTGTCGCGGCGGCACTGGATGTCGACTTCCAGCGACGGCTCGGTGAAGGGGAAGAACGAGGGACGGAAGCGCATGTTGATGTGGTCGACCTCGAAGAACGCCTTGCAGAACTCGTGCAGGATCCATTTGAGGTGGCCGAGGTGCGAGTGCTTGTCGATCACGAGGCCTTCGACCTGGTGGAATTGCGGCGTGTGGGTCGCGTCCGAATCGATGCGGTAGGTGCGGCCCGGGCAGATCACGCGGATCGGCGGCTTCTGGGTCAGCATCGTGCGCACCTGCACCGGCGAGGTGTGGGTTCGCAGCAGCATGCGCGAGCCGTCCTCCTTCGGATGGAAGAAGAACGTGTCGTGCATCTCGCGCGCGGGATGGCCTTCCGGAAAATTCAGCTTGGTGAAGTTGTAGTCGTCGGTCTCGATGTCGGGACCTTCGGCGACCGAGAATCCCATGTCGGCGAAGATCGTGGTCAGCTCGTCCCAGACCTGGCTCAGCGGATGGATGCGGCCGGCCTCAGCCGGCGCATCGCGCAGCGGCAGGGTGACGTCGATGGTCTCGGATGCAAGCCGCGCGTCGAGCGCCGCCGACTTCAAGACGTCGCGCCGGGCTGCGAGCGCCTCGGTGACCTTGTCCTTGGCCTGGTTGATCGCGGCGCCTTGCGTCTTGCGTTCGTCCGGCGACATCTTGCCGAGCGTTGCGAGCAACGCCGAGATCGAGCCCTTCTTGCCGAGGGCGGCGACGCGCACGGCTTCGAGCGCGGCTTCATCGCCGGCGGCGGCGATCTGGTCGAGGATGGATGTTTCGAGCGTTGCGAGGTCGGACACAGTCAAATCCTTGGCTCCAAATTCGGCTGGGTTGTCGCCGCCCGAAGGGCGTAACGTCAAGCGAAAAGCCGGTCATTTCGGGCCTGGAACGGCTGGGTTGAACCTCGCGCGGGGGCCCGGCACCAACGGGGGATACGAGGAGACTTTTGCGATGCTTTCGAAATGCGGTCTGGCCGTCCTTCTTGCCGTCCTGGGCGTCGTTCTATCGGTCGCCGTGACGCCTGCGCGCGCCATGGTCTGCATGGAGACGTCCATGACGCTGGACGAGGTCGTCGACACCATCAACAAGCAGAAGAGCTGCGAAAGCGCGATGAAGGTGTTTCAGGATTGCCAATTGACCGCGAGCGGCGATGTCCAGCTCGGGGCCGCCGTCGAGAAGAAGTGCGAGGCGGACTTCATGCCCGGCCTCAAAACGGCGCAGCAGCAGGCCTACAAACGCGAGATGCGCGTATGCGACGGCAAGTACCGGAACAAGTCCGGCACCATGTATCTGTCGTTCGCAGCTTTTTGCCGGGCGGAGGTCGCCCAGCGCTACTCGCAACGTGCGTTGAAGGCCGGCAAAGCCGGCCGTTAACGCCGAGCCTCAGGCCGCCAGCGCGGCCCTGGCTGTCTTACGCCGCGAGGGCGGCTTTGGCCTTCTCGGCGATCGCCTGGAACGCCGCGGGCTCGCTGATCGCGAGATCCGACAGCACCTTGCGGTCCACGGTGATCCCGGACTTGGCCATGCCGTCGATAAATCGGCTGTAGGTCAGGCCGAACGGACGGACGGCAGCGTTGATGCGCTGGATCCACAGCGCGCGGAAGGTCCGCTTCTTGCGCTTGCGATCACGGAACGCGTACTGCTGGGCCTTCTCCACGGCCGGCTTGGCGGCGCGGATGGTGTTCTTGCGGCGGCCGTAGAAACCCTTGGCGGCCTTGTAGACTTTCTTGTGCTTGGCGTGGGCGGTCACACCGCGTTTGACGCGAGACATGACAAAATCCTTCAGAGATGACTTCGGTTATCGGATTGCCGCGGGATGCGCGGCACGGTCGGCAATGATCGTGGACGCGATCAGGCGTTCGGCAAGAAGTACTTCTTGACGTTGTCGCCGTCGGTCTTGAACAGCACGCGGGTGCCGCGGAGCTGACGGATCTGCTTCTTTGTCCGCTTGATCATGCCGTGACGCTTGCCGCGCTGGGCGTGCATCACTTTGCCGGTGGCAGTCACCTTGAAGCGCTTTTTAGCGCCCGATTTGGTCTTCAGCTTGGGCATTTGGCTCTCCTAATGGCCATAGAGATCCGCCCGCGAAGGCGGCTGGCCGTCAAAAATGCTCGTTAGAGCGTTGATTGTGCTCAGGTTTTGCGAACAAGCGCGAAACCCGCACGAAACACCGCCACGGCAGCCCTTAATCAGCCGGGCGATGAAGGCTGGGCTTATGACAGAGGACAAGCCAATTGGCAACGATGAACCGGCGAAAGCCGCCCGGCGACTATTCGGAATTACGACCCTCATGTCCAAGCCTGTCGCCTGGAGCAGGACCAAAATGGCCCATTTTTCCCAATCGTGTTCCGCTGTGACTGCTTTCGCCCGCCCGCGCCGTCTGGCGCTGCTCGCCGTGCTCGCCACGGTCGCGCTGCCCTCGACCGCCGATGCCCGCGTCGGCGGCTATGATGGTATCTGGAACGTCACCTTCGCCACCACGCGGGGCAATTGCAGCTCCGGTTACAGTGTTCCCTTCACCGTGACCGGCAGCCGTGTGTCGTCCGCCGGTGGCGGCAGGGTCTCGGGCACCGTCCATCGCGGCGGCGCCGTGGCGGTCCAGGTTTCGGTCGGTGCGTCCCATGCCAGCGGCGGCGGCCGGCTCGCCGGCGTGAACGGTGCCGGCTCGTGGAGAGGCATCATCTCCGGCGACCAATGCAGCGGCACCTGGCAGGCGACACGGAGCTGATACACAAACGGCCCGCCGGAGATCCGGACGGGCCGTTGAATTCTCGGTCCTAAAGAGCTGCGCGTCAGCGCGGCGCCAGCACCATGACGACCTGACGGCCTTCAAACCTGGCGTCCTGCTCGACCTTGGCGAGCTCGGCGACGTCAGTCTTGATCTTGTCCAGAAGCTTGGTGCCGATCTCCTGGTGCGCCATTTCGCGGCCGCGATAGCGCAGCGTGATCTTGACCTTGTCGCCCTCTTCGAAGAATCGCTGCATCGCGCGCATCTTCACGTCGTAATCGTGGTCGTCGATCATCGGGCGGAGCTTGATCTCCTTGATCTCGACGATCTTCTGCCGCTTGCGGGCTTCAGCGGCTTTTTTCTGGGCCGAATACTTATACTTCCCGTAGTCCATGATCTTGCAGACGGGAGGGCTGACGTTCGGCGAGATCTCGACCAGATCCATGCCGGCTTCCTGGGCCATGCGGATGGCCGCAACGGTCTCGACCGTGCCTTTGTTGTCACCGGCCTGATCGATCAGCTGGATCTGCGCATTGCGGATATCATCATTGATGCGCGGCCCGTCTTTGCTGGCAACGGGCGGGGCTTTATTGGGACGGCGAATGGGTTGTTCTCCAAAGTTGTGAAAGAAGCGGCTATTTTGAAGGAAGATGCGTTTGCCGGCAAGCAATTCGCTCGGACCGTAATCGAAAAACCCTCAAATGCGAGGCATTTCGGCCACGCCTGGGCACGCTGACCGACATAGACACCTTGCTTCCGTTCCGCAAGCGTCCCAAAGGGCCAATGCCGGCCTCCGGCGCTGCGGAACACGACCGAACAGCTCAAACCGCGCAGCCAGAGTAAAACGTTCCATGACCAATGCAATTCCCGACGCCGTACTCGACTTCATCGCTGTGGGCGAGGGCCCGTCCGCGCGCAGGATCGCGGTGCGCAGCCGGCGCGGCCAGGGGCCCGGGCTGGTCTGGCTCGGCGGCTTCAAGTCGGACATGCAGGGCGGAAAGGCCGTGGCGCTGGATGCCTGGGGCCACGAGCACGGCCGCGCCGTGGTCCGGTTCGATTATTCCGGCCACGGCGAATCCGGCGGCGATTTCGCCGATGGAACCATCGGCAGCTGGCTCGAGGACAGCGTCGCGGTGTTCGAGCGGTTCTGCGACGGCCCCCAAGTCCTGATCGGCTCGTCCATGGGTGGTTGGATGGCGCTGCTGCTCGCGCGCGAAATCAGGAAGCGATCCAGCAAGGCCTCGCTGGCAGGCCTGGTGCTGATCGCGCCGGCGCCGGACTTCACTGAAGAACTGATGTGGAAGAATTTTTCGCCCGCGGTGAAGAAAGAGATCGAGACCAAGGGCTTCTGGCTGCAGCCGTCTGACTATGGCGACGGCTCGCCCTATCCGATCACGCGGAACCTGATCGAGGAGGGGCGCAATCACCTCGTGCTCGGCAGCGCCATCGATCTCGGCTGCCCCGTCCGCATCCTGCAAGGCGCGCAGGACCCCGACGTGCCGTGGCAGCACGCCTTCGCGCTGACGCATCGGCTGCCGGCCGACGATGTCGTGCTGACCATGATCCAGGACGGCGATCACCGCCTCTCCCGCCCGCAGGACATCGCGCGCATTCTTGCCGCGGTCGGTGAGATCGGGTGAAGGTGTTCTTTCTTCCTTCTCCCCTTGTGGGAGAAGGTGGCGCGAAGCGCCGGATGAGGGGTCTCTGTCCGCGTACGTAACTGAAGAAGGTCAACACTGAAGCAGGTCAACGCGCGGAGACCGACCCCTCACCCGTCTCAATCGCGCTTCGCGCGATTGATCCACCCTCTTCCACAAGGGGAGAGGGGAAGAAGAGCACATGGGAGAAACGCCAATGACCACCGCCGCCATGCTGCGTGCCTTCTGCGATGCGGTCGAGCAGCGCCACGGCCGTGCGTTTGCCGAGTTGTTCACCGAGGACGGCGTCTATCACGACGTCTTCTACGGCGCCTTCGAGGGCCGCGCTAAAATCGCCGCGATAATCGACGACTGGTTCTATCGCACGGCGACCGATTTCCGCTGGGACATGCATGATCCCGTCACCGACGGCACCACGCTCTATGCGCGCTACACCTTCAGCTATCGTTCGACCTTGCCGGAAGCGAACGGCGCGCGGGCGATGTTCGAGGGCGTCGCGATCATGACGCTGCGCGACGGCAGGATCGTGAGCTATCACGAGGTCGCCAACACCGCGCCCGCCTTCGTCGATTTGAAGTTCGCGCCTGAGCGGATTGCGAAGATCGTCGCCAAGCAGGGCACAGAGCTGAAGGCGCGGCCGGAGATGAAGCGGCATCTGGGGTAGCTGTCATTCCGGGGCGCGCGGAGCGCGAAATCCAGAGATTGTCGAGCGAGATTCCGGGTTCATCGCTGCGCGATGCCCCGGAATGACAACGTGGCTACGGCGGCAGCACCTTCGTCATCGGCTTGCGCTGTGCCAGCGCCGCGACCGTGGCGGTGCCGATCGGGCCCTGCTCGTCGTAGAGCCAGCATTCGCCAATCGCGACGCCGTCGGTGGCCTGGTGGTTCACCACGTCGAAGCCGATCCACTTCGTCACCGGCAATCGGTGCAGATAGATCGTCACGTCGCTGTTGATGTAGCCGAGTCCCTTGTCGCCGGCGTTGGCAAACGGGCTCGCGAAATCGGCGCCGGTGGCGACATGGACGAACGGCGTCATCGGCGCGCCGGCCACGAGCTCGCGCACCTCGCTCATCCACAGCCGGCGCGGTCCGAGTGAGCCCATATGGCCGACGATCGGCCGCGTCGTCCATTTGCCGTTCATGCCGAGCCTGGGATCGGTGGGCTTTGGAATGTCTGATGGCTTCGGCACGTCCCAGTTCGGCGGCGACCAGACGTTGCCCTCAGGATTTTGCGTCTTGCGCAGCAGCTGGCACGAGGCCCGCGCCATGCTGACGCCGCCGGAGAAGAATTCCGCCTCGACCACGCGGATGCGTAGTCCGTCGCGCACCAGGCGCGTCGTGATGTCGATCGGCTTGTCGATGGTCGGCAGCCGGAACATGTCGGCGGTGAACCGCGCCGGCACGAATTCCGGGCCTGAATGGCGCTCCTCGATGGCGAAGCCGAGCAGGTCGACGATGACGCGCCCGTGCAGCGATTTCGGATCCCAGGGACCGTTGGCCACTTCCGTCGGATGGAATGTGTCGCCGTCGCGGGTGAAGAAGGGCATGTTTGTCATGGCGCGCGAGATTGCGGAAACGGGTGAGGAAATCAAGGGTGGTTGGAGTGCGCACGCTCTCGCCCCACAAACAGCTGTCATCGCCCGCGCAGTCGGGCGATCCAGTATTCCAGAGACGGCAGTTATTGAGTCGAGAGGCTGCGGCGTACTGGATTCCCCGCCCCAGTGCGCAATTGCGCACAAGGCGGGGAATGACAGCGAGAGTCAGGAGGCGGCGCGCCACTCCTCACGCACGCTGTCGTCGGACTCTCTGTTCAACGCAGCGCCCTTCATCGCCTCAAACTCCTCCCGCGCCACCAACTGCCCCAGCGCCCACACCGCCGCCCCACGCACCAGCGGGCTTGCATCCTCCAGCAATCGCCGTGCCTCCGCCGCCAACCCCGCCTCACCCGAGTTACCAATCGCAATCAGCACATTGCGCAAGAAGCGGTCGCGGCCGATGCGCTTCACCGGCGACTTCGTGAACAGCGCGCGGAACGCGGCATCGTCGAGCCGTGCGAGTTCGGCAAGCGACGGCGCGCGCAGTTCGTCACGCGGCGCGAGTTTGGCCTCACGGCCCTCCTGCGCGAACTTGTTCCAGGGACACGCCGCGAGGCAATCGTCGCAGCCATAGATGCGGTTGCCGATCGCTTTGCGAAATTCCTGCGGGATCGGTCCCTTGTTCTCGATGGTGAGATACGAGATGCAGCGCCGCGCATCGAGCTTGTAGGGTGCGGGAAACGCCGCCGTCGGGCAGATGTCGAGGCAGGCCTGGCACGAGCCGCAATGATCGATCTCCGCATCGTCGCGCGGCAAGTCCAGCGTGGTGTAGATCGCGCCGAGAAACAGCCATGAGCCGAACTCGCGCGAGACCAGATTGGTGTGCTTGCCCTGCCAGCCCAAATGCGCGGCCTGCGCCAGCGGCTTCTCCATCACCGCCGCGGTGTCGACGAACACCTTTACGTCCGACGGCGCGGTCGCAACCAGCCAGCGTGCCAGCGCCTTCAGCCGCTTCTTGATGAGGTCGTGATAGTCGTCGCCCTGCGCATAGACCGAGATCGCCGCGCGCGTGCGCTCTTTCAGGATCGCGAGCGGATCCTGGTCAGGGCCGTAATTGACGCCAAGCATGATGACACTGCGCACGTCCTGCCACAGCCCGCGCGGATCGACGCGGCGCTCGGGCTGCGCGGCGAGCCAGTCCATGTCGCCATGGCCGCCCGAGGCGATGAATTCGAGGAAGTATTTTCCGGCGGTCTCGATCGTGCCGGGCGCGGTGATGCCGATGCAGTCGAAGCCGAGTGCGCGCGCTTCGTGCGTGAGCGCAGTCTTCAATTCAGTCGGGTCGGGAGCAGAGTTCAGAAATCCAGGTCCACGTAGGTCCGCGACGCCGGCACGCCGGCCAGCCATTCGCTCAGCAGCGGGCGGAACGACGGGCGGGATTTCACCCGCGCGTACCACGCCTTTGCTGCGTCGTCCTCGCTCCATGGCACGTCGCCCAGATAGTCGATCGCCGAGAGATGCGCCGCGGCGGCGAGATCCGCGTAAGTCAGCCGGTCGCCGGCGAGGAAATTGCGCGTCTGCGCCAGCCAGCCGATATAGGCCAGATGATAGCGCACATTGGCCTTGGCCGCGCGCATCACGTCGGCCGAGGGCGGGCCGCCGCCAGTCTCCTCGCTCATGAAGCGCTTGTAGATGCGCTCGGTCACCAGCGGGTGCGAGACCTCCTCGAAGAACTTCTCGTTGAACCACGCCATCAGCCGGCGCACCTCGACGCGCTCGCTGATCGTCTCCGGCATCAGTCGCTTGGGTCCCATCTCGGCGCCATAGGCCTCGTCGACATATTCGGCGATGATCGGCGCGCCCGGGATCGGCGGCTGCTCGTCGTCCACCAGAACAGGCGTCGTACCGGCCGCATTGAGCAGCAGAAATGCCTCGCGCCGTTCCCAGCTGCGCTCTTCGACCAGCTTGAGGTCGAGCCCGTATTCGCCCGCGATCAGGCGGATGAATCGCGAATGCGGACAGAACGGATGATGAAACAGCGTAAACATGAAGCCTTTGACTATTTGATGGTGCTTAAGAATCCATCAATGTTTGTGCGGCGCCACACTAGTCCTTCAAAACCGCGAGGCAAGGGCGTGATGTCGCATTTTGCGATTGCAGCATGGGGGCGAATGGGCGAGAAGAGCCCCGCTTTTCCAGCGGAAATGGACCGTAAATATGTCAGATGCAATACGGGCAGTGATCCTCGGCATCATCGAGGGTGTGACCGAGTTCCTTCCCGTGTCCTCGACCGGCCACCTGCTGCTCGCGGAGCGTTTCTTCCATCTCGGCGAGGGTGCGTTCTGGGATTCGTTTACCGTTCTGATCCAGCTCGGCGCGATCCTCGCGATCGTCGTGTTGTACTTCAAGAAATTGTGGGACGTCGCGATAGGCATGTTCACGGGCGATGCCTATGCACGCCGCTTCGTGATCGGCGTGCTGGTGGCGTTCCTGCCGGCTGTCATCGTCGGCCTCGTTGCCGGCAAATACATCAAGAGCCTGCTGTTCAATCCGTGGGTCGTGTGCTTCTCGCTGATCGTCGGCGGCGCCATCCTGCTCTGGGTCGATCGGCTCGATCTCAAGGCGCGCGAGCATGACGCCACCAAGTTTCCGCTGCTGATGTATCTCTATATCGGCATCGCGCAGTGCGTCGCCATGATCCCGGGCGTGTCGCGCTCCGGCGCCAGCATCGTCGCCGCGATGTTCCTCGGCGCCGACAAGCGCGCGGCGGCGGAGTTCTCGTTCTTCCTCGCCATCCCCACCATGATCGGCGCGTTCGCCTACGACTTCTACAAGAACCGCTCCGAGATGACGATGGACCACATGGGCATCGTCGCGATCGGTTTCGTGGTGTCGTTCATCACCGCGATCATCGTCGTGAAGACGTTCCTCGGATACGTCACCCGCCACGGCTTTGCGGTGTTCGCCTGGTGGCGCGTCATCGTCGGCACGCTCGGCCTGATCGCGCTGGCGCTGGGGCGCTAATCTCCGAATGCTGTAGACGCACGCGTTTCGTCATGCCCGGCCTTGTCCCGCCTGCGCGGCCGAAGCCGCTTCGGCGAGGCGAAGGCCCGGGCATCCGCGTTCCCAGTGGCTGCCGAGATAACGAGCGCTTACACGCTCATGCGCTGGAATTGCCCGGCGGCGCGGAAGCGCCAGAGATATTGCGGGGCGATCGCTTCCAGCGAATCTCCGGCGATGCCGAGGCCTTCCAGCGTCAGGCCCGCCGCCTTTGCGGCCTCCGACACGACATTGTCGCGCTCGAGCAGCGTGACCTGGTCCGGCGTCAGCTTGAACGCGCCAGGCGCGAATTGCAGGAAGTTGGCCTGGAAACGGGCAAGGCCGAACGGCAGCGGCGCCAGTATCGGCTTGCGATTGGCGATCGCGAGGATGGCCTCGATGATCTCGCGCATGGTCAGCACTTCCGGCCCGCCGAGCTCATAAGTTGCGCCCGCCTTGGCCTTGCCGTCGACGGCATCCGCGATCGCGGTGGCGACGTCGCCGACATAGACCGGCTGCATCTTCGTATCGCCGCCGATCAGCGGCAGCACCGGCGACATCCGCGCCAGCGCCGCAAAGCGGTTGGTGAACTGGTCCTCGGGGCCGAACATCACCGAGGGGCGGAAGATCGTGGCGGACGGCACCGCGGCCAGCACCGCCGCCTCGCCGGCCGCCTTCGCCTTGGCATAGCGGGAGGGCGATTCCGCATCGGCGCCGATCGCCGAGACATGCACCAGTCGGGCCCCGGCTGCGGCCGCCGCCTTGGCGACCGTTTCGGCGCCCTTGGCCTGGACGGCGTCAAAGGTCTGCGCGCCGCTCTCGGCCAGGATGCCGACCAGGTTGATCACGACATCCGAATCACGCAGCGCCGCCTCCACCGAGGCCGGATAGCGCAGATTCGCCTGCACGACATGGACTTGCCCGACCTTGCCGGAGGGCTGGAGGTAACCGGCCAGTTCCGGCCGCCGCACCGCAACCCGGACCCGGTAATCCCGCTTGCACAGGGCACGGACGACATTCCGCCCCAAAAACCCCGATCCGCCGAAAACCGTGACGAGAGTTTCCAGATTCGATGCCATGGGAGCCATTCCTGGGGTCCGTTCCTGCGGGAAGAGTGCGTGTTATCAGGCTTGTATCGGGCCGGTTTGCGATGCGCAATCCGCAAGCCGAAACATGGCTCAAGCATGAATTGACAACGGCGTCACCGAACCGTAGTAACCGCCTCCGTGCCCCAAACGGCATGCCCAGGTGGTGGAATTGGTAGACGCGCTGGCTTCAGGTGCCAGTGGCTTAACGGCCGTGAAGGTTCGAGTCCTTTCCTGGGCACCATTTTGCGGGATTTGAGCGCAAAATAGCGCTGCTTCCTATCGGAAGAGATGGCAGGGCGGCGATCCCTCCATCGCCGTCGCGACGGTCCCCTGGTACGCCAGATCGGCCTTCTTCCTCACACCACCCGCTTCCCAGCTCTCTCCGCCACCGCCTTCTGCACGAAATACATCGCGACCAGCGAGACGATCGCCGAGCCGACGACGACGTAGCCGATCCGGTCGAAATGGATCAGCGAGCCGTCAGGCGCTTCCGCGATGATGGCGGCGGCGAGCACCGAGCCGAGGCCGCCGGAGAGCTGCTGCAGCGAGGCGCTGATCGCGCTGAAGGAGCCGCGCTGGCTCGCGTCGGGGATCGCCGACATCAGGGCCTGCGACGGGATCATGCGCGAGAAGATGCCGACGAACATCAGGACGTTGACGAGGATCGCGGTCGCGAGCGCGACGTGGCCGAGATGGGTGTAGATCAGCACCATGATGACCGACACCACGCTGCCGAACACGAAGGTCGGGTATTTGCCGAACGCGTCGCTGGCACGGCCGACCAGCGGCCCCGTGACGATGCTGAACAGGCCGGAGACGAGATAGATCGTCGGCAGATGCGTGATGTCGATGCCGAGATTATGCACGGTGAAGGCGCTGGAGAACGGCATCAGCATGTAGCCGCCCGTCGCCAGCAATGTCGTGACGGCGAAGGCCAGCGTGTAGCGTGGTTGCCCGATCGTCGCGATCAGATGACGGAACGGGTTCTTGTCCTGCTTCAGCTTCAGATGCGCGTCGACCGGCTCCATGGCGAAGGCGATGATGGCGATCGCGGCGATCGACACCACGACGATCGCAACGAAGCAGGCATGCCAGTTCCAGTGATTGGCCAGAAACAGCCCGGCGGGAATGCCGAGCACCTGGCTCGCGGCGAACGCCGTCTGCACGAAGCCCATCACGCGGCCGCGCAGATGCAGCGGGAACAGATCGGTGATGATGGCGAGCACGACCGAGCCAATCACGCCGCCGAACAATCCGGTCACGATCCGGCCGATCAGCAGCACATGGTAATTCTGCGCCGCCGCGCAGAGCATGGTTCCGAGCGTGAAGCCGACATAGAAGAACAGCAGCAGGCGCTTGCGGTCGAAGCGATCGGCAAAGCCGGCGGCGAGGATGCCCGAAATTCCGGCGCTGAATGCGTAGGCCGAGACCGCGACGCCGAATTGTCCGGCCGTGATGTTGAGCGCGGGCATCAGGATGGCGCCGAGCGGCGACATGATGATGAAGTCGAGAATGATCGTGAACTGCGTGAACGCGAGCAGCGCGATGAGGAGCGCCTGGTAGCGCGAAAAGCCGCGCTGGCTTTCCTGCGGGTTGTCGATAGGCGCAGCGAGCGTCTGTTCGGTCATGTCCACCTGATTCATGGCGAGGGGCGAGGGTGCGAATCTGGCAGATGGGGTGGACCGGGACGATTTCCACGGGGCGTATGGCACAAGTTGTGCCGGACGACGAAGTCCGCGTCGGGTTGTGGGATCCCTGCAACAGGCCGGCGGCCGGGGAGCCGTCCGGCCCCGTGCGCAACCTTGCTTGCGTGGCCCGCCCGCAATGGCTACATCGCGAGCCATCCGAATTAGCCCTATTGTCCCGTCAGACCGATTCGACCCGAGGCTTTGAAACGCCATGACCGTACGCCTGCACCGCGGCGACCTGCCCGACCTCACGCGCTACACCGGAGCGGTGGCGATCGACACCGAGACCATGGGCCTGAACCCGCACCGCGACCGGCTCTGCGTGGTGCAGCTCTCGCCGGGCGACGGCAGTGCCGACGTGGTGCAGATCCCGAAGGGCCATACCGACGCGCCGAACCTGAAGGCCCTGCTGGCCAATCCGGCGATCACGAAAATCTTCCACTTCGCGCGGTTCGACGTCGCGGTGCTGTACCAGACCTTTGGCGTCATGACCGGCCCGATCTACTGCACCAAGATCGCCTCCCGCCTGGTCCGCACCTACACCGACCGCCACGGCCTGAAGGACCTCGTGCGCGAGGTGCTCAATGTCGACCTCTCCAAGCAGCAGCAGTCCAGTGACTGGGGCTCCGACAGCCTGACCGAGCCGCAGCTCGCCTACGCCGCCTCGGACGTGCTGCATCTGCATGCCTTGCGCGAGCGGCTCGATGCCATGCTGGTGCGGGAAGGCCGCACCGCGCTGGCCAAAGCCTGTTTCGACTTCCTGCCGACCCGCGCCCTGCTCGACCTCCAGGGCTGGGAGGAAGAGGACATTTTCGCCCACTCCTGAGACCTTAAGCGGCAGCCTGGGGCAGGGCAGTCGCCCCGTTTCGGACACTTTCGTAACGGCCTGTCGAAAGCTGATATGCCCAAGGCTGCTATGCCCAAGGCTGATTGCTCAAGGCTGCATATTGGGGCGGCGACGGGTACAATGGGGCGCCCTTCGAACCGGACCAGGCGAGCGACACCCCGGGAGCTCAGGTGAATTCGGCCCAGAATCCAACCTACGACGCCGCGCTTGCGGCGAAGTTTGCCGGCGCGGCACGCCACAGCCGCATGGTCCGGATTCTGCGCATCGCGGTGCCGGCGACGGTGGTCGCGTCCCTGGCCGCGATCGTCGCCGTCTCGACCTTCCTCAATCCCTTCCAGATCCCCGTGAAGCTCGATTCCGGAAACCTCGTGGTGACAGGCACCAAGATCACGATGGAATCGCCGCATATGTCCGGCTTCACGCCGGACCAGCGGCCCTATGAGCTCTGGGCCAAGACCGCGACGCAGGACATCACCGACCCCGATCACGTTGATCTCGCCGACCTGCGCGCAAAGGTGCTGATGGAGGATCAATCCACCCTGTTCCTCGACGCCCGCACCGGCCGCTTCGACAACAAGCAGCAGCAGCTCGACCTGCACAAGGACATCTTCCTGCGCACCTCGACCGGCTACGAGGCGCGGCTGAATTCCGCCTTCGTCGACATGGGCAAGGGCACGGTCTCGTCGGACGAGCATGTCGACGTCAAGCTGACCAACGGAACGCTGACCGCCGATAGGCTGCGCATCACGGAAGGCGGCGACGTCATCCGCTTCGAGGGCAACGTGGTGATGCACCTGGACAAGCTGGACGATCCCGCCGCCGCGCAGCCGGCGCCGGTCGAGCCTGCGCCGCCGCCGGCCAAGACACGTACGCCCCAGAACAAGTCTGCCAATTCAAAGTGATTTTCATGATCAGGTCTTTTCAGCGCAGCGAAGTCAAACGTAGCGCCATCCTCGGCGCGGCCGCGCTCGCCGCCGGCGTCGCGCTGATCGCCGCCGGTGCAGCCATCGCGCAGAGCACGATGCAGGGCGTGCCGAACGCGATGCAGGGCTTCTCGCAGAATCGCGATCAGCCGATCCAGATCGAAGCTGCAGTGCTCGAGATGCGCGACAAGAAGAAGGAAGCGACCTTCTCCGGCAATGTGAAGGTCATCCAGGGCGACACCACCATGACCTCGAAGACGCTGGTGGTGTTCTACGAATCGGGCGGCGACAAGCCCGCCACGCCGCCGCCCGCGGCTGCCCAAAACGCACCTGCAAAGGGCGCCAAATCGGCGCCGATGCAGTCGGCGACGCCGGGGCCGGGCGGCAGCTCCTCGATCAAGCGGCTGGAGGCGCGCGGCAATGTCGTGGTCACCCAGAAGGACCAGGTGGTGACCGGCGAGACCGCCGTGTTCGACACCAAGACCAACCTCATCACCATGCTCGGCGGTTCCGGTGGCCAGGTGGTCCTGACGCAATGCAAGAACGTGTTGCGCGGCGACCGGCTGATGGTCGACATGACGACAGGCGTGTCGCGCGTGGAATCCGACGCAGGCCGGGTGCAGGCGCTGCTCCCGCAGGGCGGCGGCAATGATTGCGGTTCCGGCAAGCCCGGCGGGGCTTCGCCCCTGCAGCTGCCTGGCGCAAGTAAACCGAAGTAAATTCAACGACTTGGATTAAGCGCTCCCGATCCGAGGTTGAAGCTTGCTCGACGAGACTGTATCTAGCGCGCAGGGCTTTCGAAGCGGGGTCCGCCGCTTTTCGGGCGTGTTTCATTGGGCATGAGACATTCCTTCACTCATGCTGCGTCGGCGAATCGAAAAGCTGGCGCGGCAGATCGCGCGCGAATACCGCGCAGGATCGTCGCGAAAGGCTTAGAAGGCGGGGATGGTCGATCTCTTCAGCATGTTCCGTCGGCGCCCCGCCAAACGCGGTCGGCCAGGATTTGCGCGTCAGGACATCACGGCGCTGGGCGACGGTGTCGGCGGTCTCGTGGCGAGCCCCGTGCGCGACGCGCCGCCGATCGCCCGTGACCAGCCGATGCATGCGCCCGACCAGTTCCAGGGGGACTATCAAGGCGACTATCAGTCCGAGGCGCTGCGTTCGCCGGCGGTTCACCCCGTCAGGGCCGCCAGCAGGACGAACGGCGCCGATGGACCTCAGCTGCTGAAGCGGCCGGGCTTCCTGGCTGTGCACAGCGTGGAAAAGGCCTTTGGCAGCCGTCAGGTCGTGCGCGGCGTCAGCATCTATGTGCGCCGTGGCGAAGCGGTCGGCCTGCTTGGTCCGAACGGTGCCGGCAAGACCACCGTGTTCTACATGATCACCGGCCTCATCAAGGCCGACCGCGGCGCGATCGAGCTCGACGGCCACGACGTCACGAAACTCCCGATGTACCAGCGCGCGCGGCTCGGCATCGGCTATCTGCCGCAGGAAGCCTCGATCTTTCGCGGCCTCACCGTCGAGCAGAACATCCGCGCCGTGCTCGAAGTGGTCGAGCCCTCGCGCAAGAAGCGCGAGCAGCAGCTCGACTCGCTGCTCGACGAATTCAACATCACGCGCCTGCGCAAATCGCCGTCGATCGCGCTGTCCGGCGGCGAGCGCCGCCGTGTGGAGATCGCGCGCGCGCTGGCGACGCGTCCGAACTACATGCTGCTCGACGAGCCCTTCGCGGGCATCGATCCGATCGCGGTCGGCGACATTCAGGACCTCGTCCGCCATCTCACCAACCGCGGCATCGGCGTGCTGATCACCGACCACAATGTGCGCGAGACGCTCGGCCTCACCGATCGCGCCTATATTGTCTACGCCGGTGAAATCTTGACCGAGGGTAGCCCGGATGAGATCGTCGCTGACCCGGACGTTCGGCGGCTTTACCTTGGCGAGGAATTCCGCCTCTAGCCCTTTTTTCCAATTCGTCAAGCCGTGTACATCGTGCCAAGACTAGGATAAGCAAAAATCGGACCAACTTTTTGGGATCGGTTCTTGCTTCATGGCGCTCACGCAGAGATTAGAGTTCCGGCAATCGCAGTCGCTGGTCATGACGCCGCAGCTGATGCAGGCGATCAAGCTGCTGCAATTGTCCAATCTCGATCTCACGACCTTCGTGGAAGAGGAACTCGAGCGTAATCCCCTGCTGGAGCGGGCCAATGACGAGCCGCCCGCGGGCGAAGCTCCGGCCGAGGCCGGCCAGTTCAGCGATGGCGACGATTTCGGCGGCGGGAGCAGCGACGAGCCGGGCGGCGGTCCGGGCGAGGCCTTCGAGCCGGGCCAGGAAGAATGGATGAGCAAGGATCTCGGCACCCGCGCCGAGATCGAGCAGACCCTGGACACGGGCCTGGACAACGTCTTCTCCGAGGAGCCCGCCGAGACGGCCGCACGCAACGCCCAGGACGCCGCACCGACCACCTATACGGAATGGGGTGGCGGCGCCTCCGGTGACGAAGACTACAATCTCGAAGCTTTTGTCGCGGCCGAGACGACGCTGTCCGACCATCTCGCCGAGCAGCTCTCGGTGGCCTTCACCGGCCCCGCCCAGCGCATGATCGGCCAGTATCTGATCGACCTCGTCGACGAGGCCGGCTATCTGCCGCCGGATCTCGGCCAGGCCGCCGAGCGTCTTGGCGCATCGCAAAAGGACGTCGAGGACGTCCTCGCCGTGCTGCAAAAATTCGATCCGCCCGGCGTCTGCGCGCGCAACCTGAGCGAATGCCTCGCGATCCAGCTCCGCGAGCTCGACCGCTACGACCCCGCGATGCAGGCCCTCGTCGAGCACCTCGATCTCCTCGCCAAGCGCGACATCGCAGCCCTGCGCAAGCTCTGCGGCGTCGACGACGAGGACATTGCCGACATGATCGGCGAGATCCGCCGCCTCAATCCCAAGCCCGGCATGAAGTTCGGCTCGGCGCGGCTCCAGACCATGGTGCCCGACGTCTATGTCCGCCCGGGCCCGGACGGCGGCTGGCATGTCGAGCTCAACAGTGACACCTTGCCGCGCGTGCTGGTCAACCAGACCTACTATTCCGAGCTGTCGAAGAAGATCGGCAAGGACGGCGACAAGTCCTATTTCACCGACGCGCTTCAGAACGCGACCTGGCTCGTGCGTGCGCTCGACCAGCGTGCCCGCACCATCCTGAAAGTTGCAACCGAGATCGTGCGCCAGCAGGACGGCTTCTTCACCCATGGCGTCGCGCATTTGCGGCCGCTGAATCTGAAGGCCGTCGCCGACGCCATCCAGATGCATGAATCCACGGTGTCGCGCGTCACCGCCAACAAGTACATGGCGACAAATCGCGGCACATTTGAGCTGAAATATTTCTTCACCGCCTCGATCGCCTCGGCCGACGGCGGCGAGGCGCATTCCGCCGAAGCCGTTCGCCACCACATCAAGCAGCTGATCGATTCGGAGGCGCCGTCCGCGATCCTGTCGGACGACACCATCGTGGAACGCTTGCGCGCCTCGGGCATTGATATTGCCCGCCGCACGGTCGCGAAGTACCGCGAAGCCATGCGCATTCCCTCCTCGGTGCAACGCCGCCGCGACAAGCAGAGCGCTCTTGGCAACGTCCTCTCCACCGCCCTGTCCGATCGCTCCCGCAATCCCGAACCGGCCTGATTGCGCTGGCGCCAAATCGCGCTACTCTCGATACCCCACCGAGACCGATCCAAGCTGGGCACTTAAACCAAGCGAGGCATCACATGACCCTTCGAATTTCGGGAAAGAGCGTCAGCGTCGGCGAGGCCCTGCGCGGCCGCGTCGCCGACCGGACCGAAGAGGTCCTCCGTAAATATTTCGACGGCAATTATTCCGGCCATATCACGCTGAGCAAGGATGGCTTCGGCTTCCGGACCGATTGCGCGCTGCATCTCGATTCGGGAATTACGCTGGAAGCCGATTCCAACGCGCCGGACGCCTATGCCAGCGCCGACCAGGCGCTGCTGATGATCGAGAAGCGGCTCAAGCGCTACAAGAGCCGGCTCAAGGACCGCTCGGCCCGCAAGGCCCATGTCGCCTCCGCGGCGCTGGCCGCGCTCGACGCGACGAGCTACGTGCTGGAGGCGCCGGGCGACGGTGAGGACGAGGACGAAGTCACCGGCTACAGCCCCGTGATCATCGCGGAGGCCACCACCTCCCTGAAGCAGCTCTCGGTCAGCGAGGCCGTCATGGAACTCGACCTCAGCGGGGCGCCCTGCCTGGTGTTCCAGCACGGCTCCAGCGGCCGGGTGAACATCATTTACCGCCGCGCCGACGGCAATGTGGGCTGGATCGACCCGCCCGGAGGCAAGTCGGACGGAAAGGCGGGCGGTTAGGGCGGGGCCCCCGGGCCCCGTACCATCCGCAGCCCTTAACAATGACCGGGGCAAAGCCCCACGCAGCAGTTGGCACCGGGATTGCGTTGGAGTAGAAGCGCCCCACATCAGGACCCAACGGGACTTGGGCTAAGTCCCCCTCCTGCTTCACCTTCTTGACGCCGGTCGGGCTCGGTTTGACTGAGCAGGCCAATTCGGAACCTGACGGTTTAATTCACCTCGGAAACCCTCCATGCCGATTACCGATCTGGTCGCACCCGAGGCGATTCTCCCGGCATTGAAGGTCAACAGCAAGAAGCAGGCCTTGCAGGAGCTCGCAGCGAAGGCCGCCGAGCTGACTGGGCAGAACGAACGCGCGGTCTTCGAGGTCCTGCTGCAACGGGAAAAGCTCGGCACCACCGCGGTCGGCTATGGCGTCGCCATTCCCCACGGCAAGCTGCCCAAGCTGGAAAAGATCTTCGGCCTGTTCGCGCGCCTCGATCGTCCGATCGATTTCGAGTCGATGGACGGCCAGCCGGTTGATCTCGTCTTCCTGCTGCTCGCCCCCGAAGGCGCCGGCGCCGATCACCTCAAGGCGCTCGCCCGCATCGCCCGCCTGCTCCGCGACCAGGACATCGCCAAGAAGCTCCGCGCCTCGCGCGATGCCCAGGCGATCTATTCCGTGCTCGCCCTGCCGCCGGCGACCGCGGCGTAACCTTCCTCGTTCGAACCCGAGCCGCGCCGGCTGCGACGTAATATCAGGGCCGGGCGCTACGACGTTTCTCCGTCAGTTCTGATCGATTGCGCGTCCCGGCACGGATTTGGTGCGGGAATTTCAGACATGATTTGCGGTTCGATCGGCCGGGTTTTCGGCCTGCTTTGTTCGGTCACCATCGCCGCAACAGCCGTGGCGCGCGCCGACGAGGCGTCGAACGACCGCGTCATCGCGGAGAAGACCGAGATCATCGCGGCCGATCCGACAAATGCGGTCGCTTACGAGCTGCGCGGCGAAGCCCACTATCTCAAGCGGGACTGGAATCACGCCTTCGAGGATTGCGGCGCCGCGATCCGGATCGATCCGAATTTCGGGCGGGCCTATAACTGCCGCGGGCGCGCTTATTCGGCCAAAGGCGATCGCGATCACGCCATGGCCGATTACAACGAGGCCATTCGCCTCGATCCCGGCTACGGACCGTCTTACACATCGCGCGCGCTGGAATATTACAACAAGCGCGACTTCGATCTTGCGATAGCCGGATTCGCCGAGGCCATCGAGCGCGATCCCAAGCACGCCTACTTTGCGACGATCATGAGAGGCGAGGCCTATCAGGCGAAGGGCGACACCGACCGCGCCGTCGCCGATTACAACGAGGCGATGCAGCGTAGCCCTGCCGCGGCGTGGCCCTACGAGCTGCGAGCCACCGTTCATGTCGCCAAGGGCGAGATCGATGCGGCGCTTGACGACTGCAACATCGCGGTCCGTCTGGAGCCCAACAGCGCGGGCGGCCACTATTGCAGAGGCGCCGTTCTCGTCAAAAAGGGCGACTTCGACGACGCCATCCGCGAGCTCGATGAGGTCATCAGGATCATGCCATCTTTCGAGAAGGCATTTCTCGCTCGCGGCGTCGCCTGGCACAGGAAGGGCGACAACAAACGCGCGATTGCCGATTTTGACGAAGGGATCCGGCTTCAGCCGGGAAATTCGTCCGCCTACAACGACCGCGCCGGTACATTTCGTGACATGGGCGAGCTCGATCGCGCGCTTGCCGACTACAACGAAGCAATCCGGCTCGACCCCACCAGTCAGGTCGCCCTCGCCAACCGCGGCCTCTTCTACATGATGAGGTCCGACGCCAAACGCGCGCGCGCGGACTTCAACAGCGTGCTCGCACTGCCGCCGGGCGACAAACGGGCCGAAGACACCGCGCGCGAAGGGCTCGGCTTTGTGAAGTGATGCGGGAGTGGGGCTGCGCTGTAGCCTTATACTCCGTCATTGCGAGGAGCTCTTGCGACGAAGCAATCCAGACTGCCACCGAGGAAAGACTCTGGATTGCTTCGCTGCGCTCGCAATGACGGGGAGAGCGCATGCGATTGGTCTCTCCCAAAATAAAAACGGGCACGCCTTCGTCCGAAGGCATGCCCGCCAAAAATTCTATTCGTGCGACCTGCGCGCGCTCAGTGCACGCTCACCGCCTGCAGCTCGTTGCTCCAGGCGTTGGCGATTGCAGCTTCCCGGCTGTCGGTCAGCATGATCGGCGTGCCGTCGGCGGCGTGGAGCGCGAAGAGCTTGAGGCCCGGCGCGATTTTCGGCGCCTCGGGAAACAGGCCCGGCACATCCTCGGAGCGGATCTGCTTCACATAGGCGATATGACCTTCGCCGAGGGTTGCCAGCGTCTCGGGCGAGACGTTCTTGGCTTCGTATTCGAACGCAACGTGACCTTCACTCATGGTCTCGACTCCTCTGGAACACTAAGCGGTCGAGTCCGCTACTCGTTCCATTATTCGTGCTCATTGATAGCGATTGTCTTAACGATCCTCTCCGGTTCAGGCCGGGCAAGATCGACCGACAACAACCCGTTCTTCAGATCCGCACCCAGCACCAGCATCCCCTCCGCCAGCACGAAGGTGCGCTGGAAGTGGCGCGCGGCGATGCCGCGATGGATGTATTGCCGGGTCTTGTCGTCCTGCTGCCGCCCGCGAATGACGAGCTGGTTTTCCTCAATGGTTACATCGAGTTGGTCGCGGGTGAATCCGGCGACCGCCAGCGTGATCCGCAAACGCTCGGGCTGGCCGTCCGACCGGTCGCACCTCTCGATATTGTAGGGAGGGTAGCCGTCGGCGCCTTTGACGACCCGATCGAGCACGCGCTCGATCTCGTCGAAGCCCAGAAGGAACGGACTGGATAACGTGGGAACACGAGACATAGTTTACAAAGTCCTCGCAGAAGCGACTTTGACATTTCAGGGCCCGAACGGCGCCCCTTGGTCAACAATATGGGCATATCCGTATGTTGGTTCAAGGAGGTAGCCGGGGAGGCTGTGGATGGGCTATTCCGGTCGCCCGGTCCATTCTGCCATCGTTAATGTGTCAGCCATGTCTCCGAACGCCCGTCAGTGACCTGTCCGGGCGCTGAGCCGGCAAACCCTCGGCATGACCATTTGGCGAGACGAAAATTTCTCAACGAAAACAAACCCCCTTCTACTGTGCATGGGGTTGTTTTCACGGTTGTGAATCGGCCGATCCCGCGGAAGCCCTCAGGCCTCGATCCGCGTCCGCCCGTCGCCGCTGAAAAGGTGCAGCTTTTGGCGCACAGCCGCGACCCGAATCTTCTGGCCGATGGCGGGGGCCTCGGTGCCGGGGATGCGGACGATGACCTCGCCGGGCGGCAGCTCGCCGGGGGTGGCGGCGACGCGCTGGTCTTCATGCTCACGGGAGCCGTAGACGAAGGTCTCCGCGCCGACGCGCTCGATGGCCTCGACCGTGAGCGGCAGCGCGACGCCACCGGCGGGCGTCTGGTCGGTGATGACAAAATCCTCCGGACGGATGCCGAGGATGCCGGCTTCGCCTGCGCTGCCACCGAGCTGCGATTTGATTTCCTCAGTGCGCGTCGACATCAAATTCATCGGCGGCGCGCCGATGAAGGAGGCGACGAAAGTCGTCGCCGGCTTCTCGTAGATGGCCAGGGGATTGCCGACCTGCTCGACCTGGCCGCCGTTCATGACCACGAGAACGTCGGCGAGCGTCATCGCTTCCAGCTGGTCGTGGGTGACGTAGATCGACGTGGTGTTGAGCCGGCGCTGCAATTTGCGGATTTCCACCCGCATCGCGATGCGCAGTTTCGCGTCGAGATTGGACAGCGGCTCGTCGAACAAAAACACCTTCGGCTGGCGCACGATGGCGCGACCCATGGCGACGCGCTGGCGCTGGCCGCCGGAGAGCTGGCGCGGCTTGCGCTCCAGCATCGGCGTGAGCTCGAGCACGCGCGCGGCTTCCTCGACGCGCGACTTGACCTCGGCCTCCTTCATGCCGCGGTTGCGCAGGCCGTAGGCCATGTTGTTGAAGACGCTCATATGCGGGTAGAGCGCGTAGTTCTGGAACACCATCGCGATGTCGCGGTCGGCGGGCTCGACTTGGTTGACGACGCGGCCGCCGATGTCGATCTCGCCGCCGGTGACGGTCTCCAGGCCTGCGACCATGCGCAGCAGCGTGGACTTGCCGCAGCCGGAGGGGCCAACCAGCACGCAGAACTGGCCGTCGGCGACATCGACGTTGACGCCCTTGATGGCCTCGAAGCCGCCCGTGTAGGTCTTGCGGACGTTGCGCAGGGTGACGTTAGCCATGAAAACTCACTTTTCCGTCTCGACCAGACCGCGCACGAACAATTTCTGCATGACGACGACGACGAACACCGGCGGCAGCATGGCCAGCACGGCGGTCGCCATCACGATCGGCCATTCGGTCAGCGCGTCGGTGGTGGTGATCATCTTGCGGATGCCGACCTGGATGGTCTGCATGTCGTCGCGGGTGGTGATGAGCAGCGGCCAGAGATATTGATTCCAGCCGAGGATGAAGAGGATCACGAACAGCGCCGCCATGTTGGTGCGCGACAGCGGCAAGAGCGTATCCCAGAAGAAGCGCAGGGGGCCTGCGCCGTCGATGCGCGAGGCTTCCAGCAGCTCGTCCGGCACGGTCATGAAGAACTGGCGGAACAGCAGCGTCGCGGTGGCCGAGGCGATCAACGGCAGCGACAGGCCGGCATAGCTGTCGAGCATGTGCAGGTCGGCGACGATCTTGTAGGTCGGATAGATGCGGACCTCGACCGGCAGCATCAAGGTGATGAAGATGATCCAGAAGATCGGCATCCGGAACGGAAAGCGGAAATACACGATCGCATAAGCCGAGATGATCGAGATCGCGATCTTGCCGATCGCGATCGCCAGCGCCATCACCAGCGAGTTCAGCATCATGTTGCCGACGGGCTCGCGGGTCGAGCCGCTCGTGCCGACGAAGATGGTCTGGTAGTAGACCTCGAAGAAATGGCCGCCCGGCAGCAGCGACATCTGCCCGTTGGCGATCAGCGCGTTGTCCTGGGTCGAGGCGACGAACGCGATGTAGACCGGGAACGCGACGATCGCGATCCCGATCCAGAGGATGACGTGAGCGATGTAGCGCCTGAAGCCCTCTTCCTCGACCATCAGTAGGTCACCTTGCGTTCGACGAAGCGGAACTGGATTCCCGTCAGCACGATGACCATGATCATCAGGATCACCGATTGCGCCGCGGAGCTGCCGAGATTGCCGCCGAGCAGGCCGTCGGAATAGACCTTGTAGACCAGCGTCACGGTCGACGTGCCGGGACCGCCGCGGGTCATGGTGTCGATGATGCCGAACGTGTCGAAGAAGGCGTAGACGATGTTGACGACCAGCAGGAAGAAGATCGTCGGCGACAGCAGCGGGAAGGTCACGGTCCAGAACCGCCGCATCGGACGCGCGCCGTCGATCGCGGCGGCCTCGAACACGCTCCTCGGGATCGCCTGCAGGCCGGCGAGGAAGAACAGGAAATTGTAGGAGATCTGCTTCCAGGCGGCGGCGAGGATGATCAGGCCGGCGGCCTGGTTGCCGTCGAGCAGCGGATTCCAGTCGACGCCCAGGCCGCGCAGATAGCGCGAGAGTACGCCGAGCGAGGGGTGCAGCATGAAGATCCAGAGCACGCCGACGACGGGCGGCGCCACCGCATAGGGCCAGATCAGCAGCGTGCGGTAGAGCATCGAGCCGCGCAGCGGCTTGTCGGCCATGACGGCAAGCAGCAGCGCAAACGACAGCGACGAGACCGCGATGGCGAACGAGAAGAAGAAGGTCCGGACGATCGCTTCGAAATAGGCGGGGTCTTTGAACAGCTCGATGTAATTGTCGAACCAGACGAAGGTCGACGAGAGGCCGAAGGCGTCCTGGAGCAGGAAGGACTGGATCACGGCCTGCAAGGCCGGCCAGTAGAAGAAAATCAGGACGATCGCGAGCTGCGGCGCAACCAGCGCGTAGGGCAATAGCTTCGACTGGAAAATGGCTTGCTTTTGCATGATATCAGCAGAAGCGGCAGGCCGCGTCGCGGCCTGCCGCTTCAATGCCTCACTTGACGGCGGTCTTTTCGAACTGACGCAGCATCGTGTTGCCGCGTTCGACCGCGGCATCAAGCGCCTGCTTGGCGGTCTTCTTGCCGGCCAGCGCCTGCTCGATCTCTTCCGACCAGACGTCGCGGAGCTGAACCATGTTGCCGAGACGCAGACCGCGGGAATTGTCGGTCGGCTCCTTGTTGGTCAGCTCGATCAGCGGCGTCTCGAGATAGGGCTGATCCTTGTAGAAGCCTTCTTCCTTTGCCTTGGCGTAGGCCGCCTTGGTGATCGGCAGATAGCCCGAGGCCTTGTGGATGTAGACCTGGCGATCGGTGTCGGAGAGGAACGTCAGGAATTTCGCGATGCCCTTGTATTCGTCGGCCGACTTGCCGCCCATGACCCAGAGCGAAGCGCCGCCGATGATCGAGTTCTGCGGCGCGCCCTTGGCGTCGGGATAATAGGGCATCGGCACGGCGGTGAAGGCGAACTTGGCCTGCGCCTTGACGTTGCCGAAGAAGGCCGACGAGGTCAGGTAGATCGGACATTCGCCCGACGTGAAGCGGCCTTCGCCGGTGTTGGTGCGGCCGGCATAGTCGTAGACCTTGGTCTTCTGGAGCTCGACCAGGTTTTCGAGATGCTTGACCTGGAGCGGTCCGTTGAATTCGAGCACGGTGTCGAAGCCGTCGAGACCGTTGGCCTTGCTGGCGAGCGGCACGTTGTGCCAGGCGGAGAGCTGCTCGAGATTGACCCAGGTGATCCAGGAGCCGGAGAAGCCGCAGGTATCGTGACCGGCCGCCTTCAGCTTCTTGCCGGCCTCGAACACTTCGGGCCAGGTCTTGGGGATCTCGACATTGGCTTTCTTCAGCTCGTCGAGATTGATCCACATGACCGTGGACGACGAGTTGAAGGGGAAGGACAGCATCTCGCCCTTCGAGGTCGAGTAGTAGCCGGTGATGGCGGGCAGGTAGATCTTGGGATCGAACTTCTCGCCGGCCTCGGCCATCAGCTTGTAGACCGGTTTCACGGCGCCGGTCGCGGCCATCATGGTGGCGGTGCCGACTTCGAACACCTGCATGATGTGCGGGGCGTTGCCGGCGCGGAACGCCGCGATGCCGGCGTTCATCGTGTCGGGGTAGTTGCCCTTGTAGGTCGGGATCACCTTGTAGTCGCTCTGCGACGCGTTGAAGTCGGTGGCGAGCTTGACGATGACGTCGTTGTTGGCGCCGGTCATCGCGTGCCACCACTGGATCTCGGTCGCGGCCAGGGCCGGCGAGGCCGACAAGCCGACCGTGATTGCGAATGCGGCTGCCGCCCCAAAATGTCGAAGAGCCATCAAGAAAACCTCCCTTGCCCGTCAATAAAGAAGCGCTTGCGCTAGCAGCGCCATATGACGTTCACATGACTGTGTAAGCGGCCGAAACGAAAGCGGCAAGCGCTGCAAAAGGGAAGTCGTCAAATAGGCGAATGCGGCGTGGACAGCCGTATCCGTTCGCACTGCACATGCGTGGGCGCGCCGCAGTGCGGCATTACTTGGGTGAGGAGGTCGGGCCCTAGCGCTTGCGCTCGGGGCCGCAGACCGTGCCCTTTTCGACCATCGCGTCGATCTCGGTCTTGGAATATCCGAACTCGCCCAGCACCTCCTGGGCGTGCTGGCTGAATTTCGGCGGCAGGCGCCGCAGGCTCGGCTTGCTGCGGTCGAGCCGGATCGGCGACGCCACGCCCTTGTACCAGTCCTTCTCGATGACATCGCCGCGGGCGATGGTGTGTGGATTGGTCAGCGCCTGGTCGATCTTCTGCACGGGGCCAGCGGGCAGGCCTGCCGCGAGCAGGCGGTTGCACAGCGGCTCGGCCTCGTGCTGGCTGAACACGGCGGCAAGCTCCGCGCGCAGCGCCTCGCGGTTGGCGATGCGGTCCTTGTTGCGGGCGAAACGTGAATCGGTGCCGAGCTCGGGCTTGCCGATCTCCTTGGCGAGCTTGCGGAAGGTGCCGTCATTGCCGACGCCGATGAAGATGTTGTCGGTCTTGGTCGGGAAGATCGCGTAGGGCACGAGGTTGGGGTGCTCGTTGCCGGTGAGCGACGGCGGCTTGCCATGCATGAAATAATTCGCGGTGTGCGGATGCATGATGGCAAGGCCGGTCTCGTACAGCGTCGTCTCCAGGAACTGGCCCTGGCCGGAGCGCTGCCGCTCCGACAACGCCATCAGGATGCCGATCGCCGCATAGAGTCCGGTGGTGATGTCGACCAGCGGCACGCCGATCCGCATCGGGCCGCTCTCCGGCGAGCCGGTCGCGGCGATCATGCCGGTCATGGCCTGGATGATGGCGTCATAGCCGGGATTGCCGCCGCGCGGACCGTCGGCGCCGAAGCCGCAGATCCGGCAATGCACGAGCCGCGGAAATTTTGTGCTGAGCACATCGTTGCCGATGCCCCATTTTTCCAGCGTGCCCGGCTTGAAATTCTCGATCAGGACGTCGGCGGTCTCCAGCATCTTGAGCAGCACGACGCGGCCGCCTTCGGAGGCGAGGTCGAGGCCGATCGAGCGCTTGTTGCGGTTGATGCCGACGAAATAGGCCGCGTCTTCCTCGTGGAAGGGAGGGCCCCATTCGCGAACCTCGTCGCCTGCCGGCGGCTCGACCTTGATCACGTCGGCGCCGTGGTCGGCGAGGATCTGGGTGCAGTAGGGACCGCCAAGCACGCGCGTGAGATCGATGACGCGCAGTCCGCTCATTGCGCCGGTTGCTGCTCCAGAACTGGCCGCTTCAGTCATGCCTTCGCTTCCCTGTGTCGATGTTTGGTCACAGGCCTAGCGAGGTTTTTTTGGGCCAGCAATGGCCTGCCGCGTAGGGCCGCATGCGCCGCCGCTGCGCAATCCCGCGATGTGGGAAATCAACGGAAGCGGCCGGCCCGAGGGGGATCCCGGGCCAGCCAATCCGCACTTCCGATCAGACGACCGTCAGGCGAACGTCGACGTTGCCGCGCGTGGCGTTGGAGTACGGGCACACCTGGTGCGCCTTCTCGACCAGCGCCTCGGCTTCCGCGCGGGCAAGGCCCGGCAGCGCGACGGCGAGATCGATGTCGAGACCGAAGCCGCCGGCCGAACGCGGACCGATGCCGACGGTCGCGGTGACGGAGGCGTCGGCGGGAACCTTCGGGCCGCCCTGCGAGGACACGAACTTCATCGCGCCGATGAAGCAGGCGGCATAGCCGGCCGCAAACAGCTGCTCGGGATTGTTGCCGGCACCGCCGCCGCCGCCGAGCTCCTTCGGCGTGGTGAGCTTGACGTCGAGCGCGCCGTCGAGGGTCGCAGCATGGCCATCACGGCCGCCGGTGGCCTTTGCACTGGTCTTGTAGAGGACATTCACGGACATTGTCGTCTCCTCGGGGTTTCCGGTTGGGGCGCGATCTTTATTGCAGACAATTAGATTGCGCGCAATTGAAATTTCGGCGTCTCACATTTAATTGTTCGCAATTGAATGTGCCGCCGGCCGGCCCCAGAATGGGAGGAAATCCCGTGAGATTCTCCATGCCTCGAAAACACTCGGCAGCGGACGCGCCGCTGCGGCTCGACAACCAGATCTGCTTTGCGGTCTATTCGGCCGCGCATGCCTTCAACCGCGTCTACAAGCCGCTGCTCGACCGGCTCGGCCTGACCTACCCGCAATATCTGGTCATGCTGGTGCTGTGGGAGCGCGACGATGTGCCGGTGAAGGACATCGGCGAAAGGCTGTTCCTGGATTCGGGCACGCTGACGCCGCTGCTCAAGCGGCTCGAAGCCGCCCATCTCGTCAAGCGGACCCGCTCCAGCGAGGACGAGCGTCAGGTGCTGATCGCGCTGACGCCGCAGGGCCACGCCTTGAAGGAAAAGGCCCGCGCCGTGCCGCAGTCGATTCTGGCGGCGTCGGACTGCTCGGTGTCGGAACTGGTGGCGATGAAAGACGAGATCGTCGCGCTGAGGGATCGGCTGAATGCGGTCATCGGGGAGTAGGGAACGGATGCGCGCGATCAGAAATGCTTCTTAGCGAACGCGCGCCCCGACCCAGATTTCAGCTATCGCTCGAATGCGACAGCACATGCGGCGTCGTCGAACGCGAAATAGGTCCGGATTCGCCAAGGCCCGTATTTCGCCGTGTGCGGTACCTCGCCGGCATTATGCTTTGCCAAACGCGCTCGAAGATCGTCCGTGACACCGACATAGAAGTGCTCGGAGTCGAGGCTTTCGAGGATATAGACGTATTTCATCGCGCTTCCTCCCTGAAGGGTAGGATAGCAGCTTCGAGACACGCTTAGGATGTTGGTGTCGCCTGCTGTCCGCTTAAGGCGCGTGCAGTGTGCATGTCAGCTCCAGCCCGCCGTCGCCCTTCGGGCTATGGCGGGGCAGCCTTCGCTCACTTCGCTACGAGGGACTTCCCCAGGCTTGCCCAGCCGAAGCTCGCGAAGCGAGCGAAGGCTGGTGGAGCCAGGCGGGATCGAACCGCCGACCTCTTGCATGCCATGCAAGCGCTCTCCCAGCTGAGCTATGGCCCCTTAGTCCTTAAATGGGACGATCCCGGAGGATCCCCCACAGACCCGCGAGCCTGGTGACTCGCGCGGTGCACCCTTTTTCACAGATCAGGGCTGATCTCAAGTCTCTTCATCACCTCCGACATCACCAATGATGTCGGTCACGTCCTCATCGCCCTCTTCTTCGTCGGCGATGAAGGTCGAATCGTCGTCATCGTCGTCGTCGAGGGTCTCGTCGACCTCGATATCGTCCTCCGATTCGGGCACGGCAGCTTTGACCTTGCCGGTGTTCTCCTCGGCGTCGGCCTCCTCGAGCGAGACCTCCTCGACCTCTGCCGGTTCCGGCGTGGCATCCGCAGTCGCCGCGTGCCGGGCTTCTGCACCGCGCGGTACACGAGCGGGTGCCACGGGCGCGATCGGCACCACTTCGCCGGTATAGGGCGAGATCACCGGATTCTTGTTGAGGTCGTAGAACTTCTTGCCCGTGGTTGGGCAAATACGTTTGGTTCCGAGTTCGGACTTGGCCACGGCAGGAATCCTGGGAATGTCTGAAAAGCGGTGTTTCACTTGGCTAGTTGGCGGCCCGCTGTCAATAGCGCATTACGGGAGAAAGACATGCCCGTGACGGGGCTCGGACCATGTGGTACCTGCCCCCCAGCCCCTCAAGGGCGCATCCAAGGACATAATCGTGACCCATTCCGACCAACCGAGGCCGCTCCAGTCGCGCGCCAGCGGTCCCCTGACCGGGAAAGTACGGGTGCCCGGGGACAAGTCGATCTCCCATCGCGCCCTCATCCTGGGCGCGCTCGCGGTCGGCGAGACCCGGATTTCGGGCCTTCTGGAGGGTGAAGACGTCCTCAATACCGCGAAATCCATGCAGGCACTCGGCGCCAAGATCGAACGGACCGGCGATTTTGCCTGGAAGGTGCAGGGCGTCGGTGTTGCGGGCTTCGCCCAGCCCGCGGCGCCGCTGGATTTCGGCAACTCCGGCACTGGCTGCCGGCTGGTCATGGGCGCCGTCGCCGGCTGCCCGATCTCGGCGATCTTCGACGGCGATGCCTCGCTGCGCAGCCGCCCCATGCGCCGGATCCTGGATCCCTTGGAAAAGATGGGCGCGAGAGTCGTCTCGGGCGGCGAGGGCGGCCGTCTGCCCCTGACCGTCCAGGGCGCGCGCGATCCGCTGCCGATCACCTACAAGACCCCGGTCGCCTCGGCCCAGATCAAGTCGGCCGTGCTGCTGGCGGGCCTGGCCGCGCCGGGCACCACCACGGTCATCGAGGCCGAGGCCAGCCGCGACCACACAGAGCTGATGCTGAAGCATTTCGGCGCCGAGATCACCTCGACGCAGGAGGGCGCGCACGGCCGCCGTATCACGCTCAAGGGCCAGCCCGAGCTGCATGGCGCAACCGTCGTCGTGCCGGCCGATCCGTCTTCGGCGGCCTTCCCGGTCGTCGCGGCCCTGATCGTCGAGGGCTCCGATGTCGTGCTGTCGGATGTCATGACCAATCCGCTGCGTACCGGCCTGTTCACCACATTGCGCGAAATGGGCGCCTCGATCGAGGAGAGCGAAGTTCGCGGCGACGCCGGCGAGCCGATGGCGAAGCTGCGCGTGCGCGCATCAAAACTGCGCGGCGTCGAAGTGCCGCCCGAGCGCGCGCCCTCGATGATCGACGAATATCTGGTGCTGGCGGTCGCGGCCTCCTTCGCCGAGGGCACGACCATCATGCGCGGCCTGCAGGAGCTGCGCGTCAAGGAATCCGATCGCCTTGAGGCGACCGCCGCCATGCTGCGCGTCAACGGCGTCAAGGTCGAGATCTCCGGCGACGATCTGATCGTCGAGGGCCGCGGCCACGTTCCCGGCGGTGGCACTGTCGCCACCCATATGGACCATCGCATCGCGATGTCCGCGCTGGTGATGGGCTGCGCCTCCGACCAGCCGGTGACCGTCGACGACACCGCCTTCATCGCCACCAGTTTCCCGGATTTCATTCCGATGATGCGTTCGCTAGGGGCCGAGTTTTCATGATCATCGCCATCGACGGTCCCGCGGCCTCGGGCAAGGGAACGCTCGGCAAGCGCCTCGCCCATCATTACGGCTATCGTCATCTCGATACCGGCGTGATCTATCGCGCGGTGGCCTACGCCCTGATGCAGTCCGGTCATGATCTCAACGACGAGGCGGCAGCGGTCGCGGCGGCGCTGGAACTCGATCCCGAAAAGTTCGGCAATCCCGCGCTGAAGACCCAGTTGGCCGGCGAAGGCGCCTCGATCGTTTCGGCGATCCCGAGGGTCCGTGAGGTTCTGCTCAATTTCCAGCGGCAATTCGCCGCCGATCCGCCCGGAGCGGTGCTCGACGGCCGCGACATTGGAACCGTGATCTGCCCGCATGCCGACGTGAAAATTTTCGTCGTCGCCGACCCAAAAGTCCGGGCGCGCCGCCGGACCATGGAGGCCAAGGCGAGGGGCGAGCAGGCGGACGAGGCGGCTGTCCTCGCCGACATCATCCAGCGCGACGAACGCGACAAAAACCGGCCGATTGCGCCCCTGAAACCGGCCGCGGATGCTTACTTGCTAGATAACTCCCAACTGGATATAGAAGGCGGCGTCCGGGCCGCCATCGACATTATCGAGGCCGTCCGAGCGGGCCGGTTGCGGGGTTAAGCCGCCGCCGTCATTGGAGGAAGCGCCCGCTCCCGCTCTTTGAGGTCGATACCTCGGCCCCCTGTTTGGGGCCGCGCGATCCAGGCTCCGGACAAAGATTTTCACGTATCGAATGCGCGGGCCCAGCCGGCCCGCTTCCGCTGTTCCGCCTCTCAGGCTGGAGCAACGAGCGGTCGCTCGAAGGTCTTGCGGACCTTCCGACACTGCGCGTGCGATGCGCCCATGAACCCAACGGCCGGCATGACATCCGCAACTGGAGAACAAATGGCTTCGACTTCTGCTGATACCTATAGCCCGTCGCGTGACGATTTCGCCGCGATGCTCGACGAGTCCTTCGCAGGCGGAAACCTGCAGGAAAGCTCCGTCGTCAAGGGCAAGGTTGTTGCAATTGAAAAGGATATGGCCGTCATCGACGTCGGCCTGAAGACCGAGGGCCGCGTCGCCCTGCGCGAATTTTCCGGCCCCGGCCGTGACAGCGAGCTCAAGGTCGGCGACGAGGTTGAAGTGTTCCTCGACCGCATCGAGAATGCTCTCGGCGAAGCCGTGCTGTCGCGCGACAAGGCGCGCCGCGAAGAGAGCTGGGGCAAGCTCGAGAAGGCCTTCCAGAACAACGAGAAGGTCAACGGCGTCATCTTCAACCAGGTCAAGGGCGGCTTCACCGTCGACCTCGACGGTGCCGTGGCCTTCCTGCCGCGCTCGCAGGTCGACATCCGTCCGATCCGCGACGTTGCGCCGCTGATGAACAACTCGCAGCCGTTCCAGATCCTGAAGATGGACCGCCGCCGCGGCAACATCGTCGTCTCCCGCCGCACGGTTCTCGAAGAGACCCGCGCCGAGCAGCGTCAGGAGCTGGTGCAGAACCTCGAAGAGGGTCAGGTGATCGACGGCGTGGTCAAGAACATCACCGATTACGGTGCGTTCGTTGATCTCGGCGGCATCGACGGCCTGCTGCACGTCACCGACATCGCGTGGCGCCGCGTCAACCATCCGACCGAGGTGCTCTCGATCGGCCAGACCGTGAAGGTCAAGATCATCAAGATCAACCACGAGACGCACCGCATCTCGCTGGGCATGAAGCAGCTGCTGGACGATCCGTGGCAGGGCATCGAAGCCAAGTACCCGCTGGGTGCCCGCTTCACCGGCCGCGTCACCAACATCACCGACTACGGTGCGTTCGTCGAGCTCGAGCCGGGCATCGAAGGCCTGATCCACGTCTCCGAGATGTCGTGGACCAAGAAGAACATGCACCCCGGCAAGATCGTTTCGACCTCGCAGGAAGTCGAAGTGCAGGTGCTGGAAGTCGATTCCGTCAAGCGCCGCATCTCGCTCGGCCTCAAGCAGACCATGCGCAACCCCTGGGAGGTCTTCGTCGAAGGTCACCCGACCGGTTCGACCGTCGAGGGCGAAGTCAAGAACAAGACCGAGTTCGGTCTGTTCCTGGGCCTCGAAGGCGACGTCGACGGCATGGTCCATCTGTCCGACCTCGACTGGAAGCAGCCGGGCGAGCAGGTGATCGACAACTACAAGAAGGGCGACGTGGTGAAAGCCGTGGTGCTCGATGTGGACGTCGAGAAGGAGCGTATCTCGCTCGGCATCAAGCAGCTCGAAGGCGACCCCTTCGCCGAGCCGGGCGATGTCAAGAAGGGCGCGGTCGTGACCTGCGAAGTGCTCGAAGTGAAGGAAAGCGGTATCGAGGTGAAGATCACCGGGACCGATTTCTCGACCTTCATCAAGCGCTCGGAGCTCGCCCGTGACCGCAACGACCAGCGAGCCGAACGCTTTGCCGTCGGAGAGAAGGTCGATGCCCGCGTGATCCAGTTCGACAAGAAGGCCCGCAAGGTCCAGGTGTCGATCAAGGCGCTCGAAGTCGCCGAAGAGAAGGAAGCCATCGCGCAGTACGGCTCCTCCGATTCGGGAGCGACGCTCGGCGACATCCTCGGCACCGCGCTCAAGAACCGCGACAGCAAGTAAGCGAAACGCTTCTTTTTGCTGCATCAGAGCCCCGGCGCGAGCCGGGGCTTTTTTGTTGCTGTCTCCACGAACTGCGCTGTCGTCCCGGACAAGCTCACGACAACGCGCAGCGTTGTCTGGAGCGGAGCGCTGATCCGGGACCCATAGCTACGGAGAGTCGTTTGGCGAGGGCTCGGAGTTGCCAGCTTTGCGCAGCAACTTCTGCCTGTGGTTATGGGTCCCCGCGTTCGCGGGGACGACGGCGGGGGTGTGGCGACGCCGCGGCTCTCACCCAGCTCCCAGCCTTGTTTTCTTCAAATTGCGCCGCAATTGATGTATCCAGATAAGCCGTTGGTCACGCCGTGACGGCACAACGCGCCTGATCTTTCATTTGGAGATATTCCGATGTCGCTCGATTCGGACATCATCGTCGATCGCCGCAGGATCCGTCGCAAGCTGACGTTCTGGCGTGTCATGGCTGCGCTGATCGCGATCGCGGCGATCGCGGGCTTTGCGCTGGTCGCGACACCGGGCGCACGCGGCACGTTCGCAGCCGCCGGCTCGATCGCGCGGGTCCAGATCGACGGACTGATCCGCAGCGATTCCGATCGTACGCAGGCGTTGGAGCGGCTGGAGAATTCGCAGGCCGCCGCCGTCATCGTGCACATCAACTCGCCGGGCGGCACCACCGCAGGCTCCGAGCAGCTCTACGATTCGCTCACCCGCCTGAAGGCCAAGAAGCCGCTCGTCGTCGTGGTCGAGGGCCTGGCTGCCTCCGGCGGCTACATCACGGCGATTGCGAGCGACCACATCATCGCCCAGCAGAGTTCGCTGGTCGGCTCGATCGGCGTGCTGTTCCAGTTTCCGAACGTCTCGGAGCTGCTGAAGACCGTCGGCGTCAAGGTCGAGGAGGTGAAGTCGTCGCCGCTGAAGGCCGCGCCCAACGGTTTTGAACCCACCAGCCCCGAGGCGCGCGCCGCGCTCGATGCGCTGGTGAAAGATTCCTACGCCTGGTTCAGGGGCCTGGTGAAGGAACGGCGTGGCATGGATGACACGCAGCTCGAGAAAGTGGCCGATGGCCGCGTCTTCACCGGACGCCAGGCGATCGATCTCAAGCTGATCGATCAGCTCGGCGACGAGAAGACGGCGGTGACCTGGCTGGTCGAGCAGAAGGGCGTCAAGAAGGGCCTTCCGGTGCGCGACTACAAGCTCCAGCCGCGTTTTGGCGATCTGCCGTTCCTCAAGACGGCCGCCGTCGTCACGCTGGAAGCGCTTGGTTTGGGCTCGATTGCGCATCAAATCGCGCAAACCGGCGTCGCGCAGGCCGTCGACCGGCTCGGAATGGATGGAATGTTGGCGTTGTGGCAACCTGCTGCGTCAAATTGACGGGAGTCGGGCGAGTTCCATAGGTTTTTCGCGTTTGGCGCGTGGTGGTCCAGCCTGCTTTTTCGGCATTTGTCACGCACTTTCACGACACTCAACCTTGATTTAGCGTCTTGACAGATCACGGTATTTTCACGGAAATGGTCATCCGCACGCTTCCGGGTCCTATCTCTCGATGATCAAATCCGAACTTGTTCAGCGTATCGCCGAGCACAACCCGCATCTGTACCAGCGGGATGTCGAGAACATTGTGAATGCGATTCTCGAAGAGATCGTAGCGGCCCTCGCGCGCGGTGATCGCGTCGAGTTGCGCGGCTTCGGTGCCTTCTCGGTCAAGCATCGCCCTGCACGCGCCGGGCGCAATCCTCGCACCGGCGCCCATGTGCCCGTCGATCAGAAGAGCGTTCCGTTCTTCAAGACCGGCAAGGAAATGCGCGAGCGGCTGAACCGCGACCATCCGGATCCCGGCGCGCCGGACTAAAGAGGCCGCTGTCGTCCGGGCTTAACCGAACGGCCGCATGATGCGGCAGCAAGCTTGATTCAAGACGAGCGATCGCGATGCGAAAGTTCCTGACCGCGCTGATCGTGATTCCGCTGGGCCTGATCCTGGTGGTCTTTGCCGTCGCCAACCGGCACTTCGTCACGGTCTCGCTCGATCCCTTCGTTTCGAACGATCCGTCATTGACGGTCACGCTGCCGCTGTTCCTGCTCCTGATCCTGGTCGGCGCCCTCGGGGTCGTTGCGGGCGGCTGCGCCGTCTGGTTCGGCCAGCGGCGCTGGCGGCGGGCGGCGCGCCGGCACGAGGCGGATGTGCGGGCCGTCAGGGGCGAGCTGGCCGATCTGCGGGCCCAGGTGGCCGCAGCAAGGCCCGATTCCCAGCGCCTCCCCGTCCCCTCCGGGGTGGGCCTTTACGGGCCCGTCGGGCGAGACAAGCAGCGCGCGACGTTGTAGAAGCGGCCCCGACCGAAAACCCTGTTTTCCGGCCGCAGACCGGCGGCCTCCATTTGCCTTGAGACCATGTCCCTGCTCGTCAAAATCTGCGGCCTGTCCACGCGCGAGACGCTTGAAGTAGCGCTCGACGCGGGCGCCGACATGGTCGGGTTCGTGTTCTTCCCGCCGTCGCCGCGGCATCTGTCGCTGGAAGCGGGCCGCGACCTCGGCCAGCAGGTGAAGCGGCGCGCGCTCAAGGTCGCGCTCACCGTCGATGCCGACGATGCCATGTTCGACAACATCATGGACGCGCTGTCGCCGGACATCTTCCAGCTTCATGGCAAGGAGAGCGTTGCGCGGCTGCGCGACATCAAGCAGCGGTTCGGCCGCCCCGTGATGAAAGCAGTCCCGGTCGCAACATCAGCCGATCTCACCGTGCTGCCCGGCTATGCCGCGGTCGCCGACCGCATCCTGTTCGATGCGCGTGCGCCGAAGGATGCGACCCGCCCCGGCGGCCTTGGCGCGCCGTTCGATTGGCATCTGCTGGAAAATCTCGATCTGAAGCTGCCTTACATGGTCTCGGGCGGGCTTCACGCCGACAACGTTGTCGAAGCCGTTCGCGTCACCCGCGCCGGCGGCGTCGACGTCTCCTCCGGAGTCGAGAGCGCCCCCGGCGTGAAAGATCCGGAGATGATCAAGGCCTTCATTCGCGCTGCGCGCGCCAGCCAAGAGCCCAGCCAAGACGCAAGCCAAGAGTTGAGTGTTCGATGACCATCGCCAAACCAAACTCCTACCGCAGCGGCCCCGACGAGCGCGGCCATTTCGGCATTTTCGGCGGACGCTTCGTCGCCGAAACCCTGATGCCGCTGATCCTCGATCTCGAGAAGGCCTACACCGCGGCCAAGGCGGATCCGGCGTTCCAGGCCGAGATGAACGGCTATCTCAAGAACTATGTCGGCCGGCCCTCGCCGCTGTATTTCGCCGAGCGTCTCACCGAGCATCTCGGCGGCGCCAAGATCTACCTGAAGCGCGAAGAGCTCAACCACACCGGCTCGCACAAGGTGAACAACGTGCTGGGCCAGATCATGCTGGCGCGGCGCATGGGCAAGAAGCGCATCATCGCCGAGACCGGCGCCGGCCAGCATGGTGTCGCCACCGCGACGCTGTGCGCGCGCTTCGGCCTCGAATGCGTGGTCTATATGGGCGCCGTCGACGTCGAGCGGCAGCAACCCAACGTGATCCGCATGGAGATGCTGGGTGCGACGGTGGTCCCGGTGCAGTCGGGCACGCGCACGCTGAAGGACGCCATGAACGAGGCGCTGCGCGACTGGGTGACCAACGTGCACAACACCTTCTACTGCATCGGCACGGTGGCGGGCCCGCATCCCTATCCGACGCTGGTGCGCGACTTCCAGTCGATCATCGGCAACGAGACCAAGACGCAGATGCAGGAGGTCGAGGGTCGCCTGCCGGATTCGCTGGTCGCCTGCATCGGTGGCGGCTCGAACGCGATGGGCCTGTTCCATCCGTTCCTCGATGATTCCTCCGTCGAAATTTTTGGCGTCGAAGCCGCCGGCCACGGGCTCACGCAGCTGCACGCGGCCTCGATCGCGGGCGGCCGTCCCGGCGTGCTGCACGGCAACCGCACCTATCTCCTGATGGACGCGGACGGCCAGATCCAGGACGCGCATTCGATCTCGGCCGGCCTCGACTATCCCGGCATCGGCCCCGAGCATTCCTGGCTGCACGAGATCGGCCGCGTCAACTATCTCTCCGCGACCGATGACGAGGCGCTCGCCGCCTTCCAGCTGCTGTCGCGGCTCGAAGGCATCATTCCCGCGCTCGAGCCCGCGCATGCGATCGCCAAGGTGATGGAGCTCGCGCCGAAGCGGCCGAAAGATCACCTGATGGTCGTCAATCTCTCCGGCCGCGGCGACAAGGACGTCCCGCAGGTCGGCGACATCCTGAGGGGCAAGAAGTGACCACGCGTATCGACACCCGTTTTGCCGAGCTTGCGAAGCAGGGCCGCTCGGCCTTCGTCACCTTCCTGATGGCCGGCGATCCCGATCCGGCGACGTCGCTCGAGATCATCAAGGCGCTGCCGAAGTCGGGCGCCGACGTGATCGAGATCGGCATGCCCTTCACCGATCCGATGGCCGACGGTCCCTCGATCCAGGCCGCCGGGCTTCGTGCGCTCAAGGCCGGCATGACGCTGAAGAAGACGCTCGATCTCGTGCGTGGCTTCCGCAAGGACGACAATGCGACGCCGATCGTGCTGATGGGCTATTACAATCCGATCTACATCTACGGCGTCGACAAATTTCTCCTCGATGCGAAGAGCGCGGGCGTCGACGGTCTCATCATCGTCGACCTGCCGCCGGAGGAAGACGACGAGCTGTGCCTGCCCGCGATGAAGGCCGGCCTGAACTTCATTCGCCTGGCGACGCCGACGACCGACGACAAGCGCCTGCCGGCCGTGCTCGCCAACACGTCGGGCTTCGTCTACTACGTCTCGATCACCGGCATCACCGGCGCGGCCGCCGCGGACTCCTCGGCCGTGAGCGAGGCGGTGGCCCGCATCAAGCGTCACACCAAGCTGCCGGTCTGCGTCGGCTTCGGCATCCGGACGCCGGAGACCGCGCGCGCCATTGCATCCCATGCCAACGGCGCCGTGGTCGGCACCGCACTGGTCGATGCGCTCAAGAACAGCCTCGACGCCGAGGGGCGGGCAACCGCCAAAACCGTTAACGCCGTCGCCGAATTGACGGCGGCCCTGGCGCAGGGCGTCAAGGGCGCGAAACAGGCGGCCGAATAGGCCATAATTCCGCTGCCAAGGCGGACGACACGGCGGCTTGCCGGGCAAAGGCCCGGCCGCCATATATCCCTTCAGGCGGTCCCAAGCGGGGCCGCACATCGGAGCAAACCATGAACTGGCTTACCAATGTGGTCCGGCCGAAGATCCGCAACATGCTGCGGCGGGAGACGCCGGAGAATCTGTGGATCAAGTGTCCGGATTCCGGGCAGCTGGTGTTCTACAAGGACGTCGAGGCCAACCAGTTCGTCATCCCCGGCTCGAACTACCACATGCGCATGGGCGCGGTGGCACGGCTCAAGTCGATCTTCGACAACGAGACCTGGTTCGACGTCGCATTGCCCGACGTCACGCCCGATCCGCTCAAGTTCCGCGACGAGAAGAAATACGTCGACCGCATCAAGGATGCCCGCGCGCGCACTAACCTCAATGACGCGATCAAGGTCGGCTACGGCAAGCTCGAAGGCGCCGCCGTCGTCGTCGCCGTGCAGGATTTCGATTTCATGGGCGGCTCGCTCGGCATGGCCGCGGGCGAAGCCATCGTGCGCGGGCTGGAGCTCGCGGTCGAGAAGAAGTCGCCGTTCATCGTGTTCGCTGCCTCGGGCGGCGCGCGCATGCAGGAAGGCATCCTGTCGCTGATGCAGATGCCGCGCACCACGGTCGCGGTGCAGATGCTGCGCGAGGCAAAACAGCCCTACATCGTCGTGCTGACCAACCCGACCACCGGCGGCGTCACCGCATCCTATGCGATGCTGGGCGATGTGCAGATCGCCGAACCCGGCGCGCTGATCGGCTTTGCCGGCGCGCGCGTGATCGAGCAAACCATCCGCGAGAAGCTCCCTGAGGGTTTCCAGCGCGCCGAATATCTGAAGGAGCACGGCATGGTCGACATGGTCGTGCATCGCCACGAGTTGCGTCCGACCCTGGCGCGGCTCTGCCGCCTCCTGACCAAGGCGCCGGCGCTGGAGACTGCGTCGAAGCCGATACAGCCGGTGCTCAGCCCCGCGCAGATCGTCTCGGCCGCCGAGACGGCGCCGGCTGCGCCGCACGCGTGAACGCGTCCTCTGACAACGCAAAGCTGCCGCTCGGTGAGGTGATCGGGCGGTTGTCGGCCTTGCATCAGAAGCGCATCGATCTCGGGCTGGAGCGGATGCATCGCCTGCTCGAACGGCTAGGGCATCCCGAACGCAAGCTGCCGCCGGTCATCCACATCGCCGGCACCAACGGCAAGGGCTCGACGCTCGCTTATCTGCGCGCGACGCTGGAGGCAGCTGGCCTGCGCGTGCACGCCTATACCTCGCCTTATCTCGTCCGCATCAACGAATGCTTTCGGCTCGGCCGCGTCGGTGGCGGCGTGCTGGTCGATGACGACGAGTTGCGCGCGGCGCTGGAAGAGGTCGAGCGCGTCAATGCCGGCGAAGCCGCAACCGTGTTCGAGCTGAAGACCGCGGCGGCCTTCCATCTGTTTGCGCAGAATCCCGCCGATGCCGTGCTGCTCGAAGTCGGCCTCGGTGGCCGGCTCGATTCGACCAACGTGGTCGACACGCCGGCGGCCTGCGTGATCACGCCTGTCAGCATGGACCACACCGATTTTCTCGGCGACACGCTGACATCGATCGCCGGCGAGAAAGCTGCGATCATCAAACGCGGCGTGCCCGTGATTTGCGCCGAGCAATTGCCGGAGGCAATGGCGGTGGTCGAGGCGGAGGCCAAGCGGATGCGTGCGCCGCTGTTTGCCGCGAACGAAAGTTGGCACGTCAATGTCGAGCACGGGCGTCTCGTCTATTCCGACGATCGCGGCCTGATGGATCTCACGGCGCCGCGCCTGTTCGGCCGTCACCAGTTCGACAATGCCGGCCTTGCGATTGCAACGCTGCGCGCAATTCCGAACTTCAAGATCAACCAGGCCGCATTCGAGGCCGGCATCGTCGGCGCCGAATGGCCGGCGCGGATGCAGCGCATCACCTCCGGCGAATTGCTCGGCTGGGGACCGCAGGGCTCCGATATCTGGCTCGACGGCGGACACAATGCCGAAGGCGGGCGTGTCGCCGCCGCGGCGCTCGGCGACCTCGAAGAGCGGGTGTCGCGGCCGCTGGTGGTGATCGTGGGCATGATGGCCAACAAGGATGCGCAAGCGTTTCTCGCCAATTTCGCCGGCCTCACCCGTCACATCATCGCGGTGCCGATCCCCGACACCGAGAATGCGATGCCGGTCGACCGCCTCGCGGACGCCGCGCGCAGCCTCGCCATGCGCGTCGAGTCCGCGCCCGGCATCGAGGCCGCTTTGCGCGCACTGTCGAAGCTCGCCTATGAAGTGCCGCCGCGCATCCTGATCACCGGCTCGCTCTATCTCGCCGGCCACGTGCTCGGCATCAACGGCACGCCTCCTGCATGAGCTCCCTTGTCCCGGACGCGGTGCAGCGTGCAACGCTGCTCCGCAGAGCCGGGACCCAGAAGCGAGATAGGCCCCGGCTCAGCGGCGCATCACTACGTGCTGCGCCGCGTCCGGGGCACGAGAGTGAGGATGACAATGCGCTTCGCCGCGATTGCCGACGTCCACGGAAACTATCTCGCGCTTGAGGCGGTGCTCGCCGACATCCGCGCCCTGGGCATCGCCGACATCGTCAATCTCGGCGACATGCTGAGCGGGCCGCTCGATGCGCGGCGGACCATCGAGATCCTGATGAGCATCGACGCCGTGCACGTGCTCGGCAACCACGACCGTTACCTGCTCGACCGTCCGCCGGAGAAGATGGGCTCGTGGGATCGTCCCGCCTACGAAGCACTCAATGCCGCACAACTTGACTGGCTGCGCGCACAGCCGATGACGCGCGTGTTCCGCGACCAGGTTTTCCTCTGCCACGCGACACCCGGGAATGACGAAGTCTATTGGCTCGACACCGTGCATCCCGACGGCACGGTGGCGCTATCGCCGCTCGACCGCATCGAGCAGCTCGCGCAAGGCATCACGCAATCCCTGATCCTCTGCGCCCATACCCATCTCGCGCGAGCGGTGCGGCTTCGCGACGGCCGGTTGATCGTCAATCCCGGCAGCGTCGGCAGCCCCGGCTACCGCGACAAGCATCCGTTCCCGCACGTCGTCGAAGCCGGCACGCCAGATGCGCGCTACGCGATTCTTGAGCCGACAGTTGGCGGGTGGCAGGTGACGTTTCGTCACGTGGCCTACGATCACGAGGTGATGGCGGACCTTGCCCGCCGCAACAATCAGCCGGAGCTGGCGCACGCGCTGGCAACGGGATGGATCAAGTAGGAAAAAGGGAGCGCGCCATGGACGACGGAGATGTCTGGCGAAACGAATATGCCATCGAGACGTCTGCGACCGCAGAGACGATCTGGGGCATCTTTCGCAATGTCCCCGGCTGGAAAAGCTGGAATGCGGGGATCGAGCAGATCGACATTGACGGGCCATTTGCGACCGGCACCTGGTTCACCATGACGCCGCCCGGCGAGGAGGCGCTACGCTCGCAACTGATCGAAGTCCGCGAGAACGTGTGCTTTGTCGACGAAACGCGGGTCGGCGATCTCGTCATCAAGGTCGCCCATCGCATCGAGCAGCTTGGATCGGAGCGCACGCGCATCGTTTACGCCGTCGATGCCAAAGGCCCGCAAGCGGCCGAGATCGGTCCGGCCGTCGCGTCGGATTTTCCCGAGGTCCTTGCGAGCCTGGCGAAGCTGGCGGAGGCTAAGGCAGACGGGAAATAGACCGCGCCGGGCTACGGGCAAAACAAAACGGCCGGCTATTCGCCGGCCGCTGCGGAATTCTCAGTTGATCGCGACGTCGATCAAACCGCCGAGGTGATCCACTGCTGCAGCTTCGCCTTCGGCGCAGCGCCGACCTGGCGGGAGGCCATCTCGCCGCCCTTGAAGATCATCAGGGTCGGGATCGACATCACGCCGTATTTGGACGCGGTCTTCGGGCTCTCGTCGACGTTGAGCTTCACGATCTTGACCTTGTCGCCCATCGCGCCGGCGATCTCGTCGAGCGCGGGGGCGATCATACGGCAGGGGCCGCACCACTCGGCCCAGAAATCGACGACCACGGGGCCGTTCGCCTTGAGCACTTCGGCTTCGAAATCGGAATCGGAAACCTTACCAACGGCCATGGGGATACCTCGTACCTGAGAGAATCGGCGCGACATGGAATCGCGCCCGGGATCATGGGGTCAACCTATGAACGGCTCCTTGCCGGGTCAAGGATGCTCACACCGAGATGAAGGGATGCCAGCGCCGCGTCCAGCGCGGGGGCTGAAATCTCCATATATTCAAGGGCCTCGGTCCAGAGCAGGACGGCGCGGATGGGCTTTTGGGGATAAAGCCGCGCCAGCACCGCCCGGTACAGCGCAAGCTGCCGGACATAGGCGGCGGGTGCCGCGGCCGCACTTTTGGGCGCGGCCTGGTTGGTCTTGAAATCGACGATCAAAACCTCATCCGGACGAACGACCAGCCGGTCGATTTGCCCCGACACCAGCGCGGGCTGGCGGCCCGGTCGCTCCAGCCGCCCGGCGATGGCGACCTCGGCCCGGCTGCCGGCGGCAAACACGGCTGCGAAGCGCGGCTCCGCGATCAAAGCGAGCACCTTGTCGGCCAGCGCGGCGCGGTCGACCTCGGTCCAGTCAGCGGCGTTGCGCGCCATGAAGCCGAGCGCAGCCTCGCGCCGGCGCTCTGCGGCGATATCAGGCAGGGATTGCAGGAGACGGTGCACCAGCGTGCCACGCTGCAGTGCGAGCGCGCGGGATTGGACCGATTCGCCTGATCGTACCGCGCGACCCTCCTCGGCGGCCTGGCCAGAGGGTCGCACCAGATCATCCTCGACCAGTTCGCGCGGCGCTGGCGTCCGCAGCCAGTCCGGCAGCGTGACCGAATGGTCCGCGGCCGTCGCCGGCACGCCCATCGCCGCGACGTCCTCCGGCCGGGCGAATCGGGTCACCTTGCCGAGCGGGGTCTCGATCGTCTGCTTGTCCAGACCCGAGCCGGTAAGCCCGGTGTCGATCAGATCGTACCAGCTCAGCTTGCGGACCGTCTTCATATTGCCGGGCATGCAGCCGCCGACGATCAGCCGGTCGGCCGCGCGCGTCATCGCGACGTAGAGCAGGCGGCGATATTCGTCCTCGGTCTCATCGATCATCGCCTTGCGCGCGTCGGCGACGGGCTTGGGATCATCGGCCTTGCGTCCGGCCCAGACCACGACCTCGCCGCCATTGCCGCGTGGCACGTGGATCAGCCGAACCCGCTGCGAGTCCGCGGGCGACGAGGTGGTGTCGACCATGAACACGACCGAAGCTTCGAGCCCCTTGGCGCCGTGCACGGTCATCACCCGCACCTCGTCGCGCGAGATCTCCATGTCGCGCTTCACCTCGGTGTCGGCCGAGCGCAGCCAGGCCATGAAGCCCTGCAGCGAGGCTGGCGCCTTGCGCTCATAGTTCAGCGCCAGCTCCAGAAATTCGTCGAGTGCGTCGTTGGCCTCAAAGCCGAGCCGGCGCAGGATGCGCGCGCGGCCGCCGTCGCCGCCGAGCAGCCAGGCGTAGAAGGCGAACGGCGTCTCCTCGCGCGCACGAATCTCGCAAGCCTCAAGGCGACGCAGCACCGCCCCGAACTTCTCGCTTCCAGCCGCATGCTCGCCGAGCGCACGGCGGAGCGATCCCTTGCGGTCGTGGGCCAACTGGAACAGATCGTCGTCATCGAGCCCGAACAATGGGCTCTTCAGCGCCACCGCGAGCGCGAGATCATCCTGCGGCAGCAGCAGGGCGTCGGCGAGATTCATCAGGTCGATGATGCCGATGTGCTCGGTCAGCTTGAGCCGGTCGGCGCCGGCGACGGGAACGCCAGCGTGCTTCAGCGCCTGGATCACGGCATCGAACGCATTGCCGCGCCGGCGCACCAGGATCAGCATGTCGCCGTAACGCAGCGGCCGGCGCTCGCCTTCGTGTCCCGTCAGCGTGCCGCTCTCGACCAGCCGCTTGATCTCGGCCTGGATGCGGCGCGCGAGCTTGACCTCGGGGCTGGTGGCTGCAACGCCGTCGAACGGCGCACGCCAGCCCTCGATCTCCTGCCTGTCGTCGGCGACGGCCAGATCCCACAGCTCGATCACGCTCGGACCGGCATCGGCGAGCGCATTGTGCAGGGGATGGCCGATCTCGACCGAATGGATGCTCTTGTAGATCTCCTGCTCGCGGAAGACGTGGTCGACCGAATGCAGGATCGCAGCACCCGAGCGGAACGAATAGGTGAAGGCGACCGGATCGAACTTCAGCCCCGCCGAGGTGAACTTGCGGTGCAGCTCGCGCCGGCGCGCGTCGAATTCGTGCGGGGCTGCGCCCTGGAACGAGAAGATCGACTGCTTCTCGTCGCCGACCGCGAAGACCGTGCGGTTCAATCCTTCGCGCGCGCCTTCGCCGGCCGTGAACTCCGAGATGATATGCGCGACGATGTCCCATTGGCGCGGGCTGGTGTCCTGGGCCTCGTCGATGAGCACGTGATCGACGCCGCGATCGAGCTTGTAATGCACCCAGCCCGAGGAGACGCGGTTCAGCATCGCCAGCGTCTTGTCGATGAGATCGTCATAGTCGAGCAGCCCGCGCTCCTGCTTCTCGCGGCGGTAGTTCGCCGCGGCAGCGGTCGCGATGTGCAGGAGAGCCGCGGTGCGGTCGCGCATCGTGATCGCGCGGCGCTTCTCGATCAATCCACTGAGGCGCTGCGCCTCGTTCTCGAACAGGCGGGCGACGGACGGGTTGTGCTCGCCAAACTTCTTGGTCAGCACTGCCTTGCGCGGCAGCTTCTCGTCGGTGAGGAAGACGGACAGATAAGCATCGACCTGCGCCGCGTCGGAAAACACCTTTGCCTCGCGGAGCCGGCCAGCCTGATCGTTATCCGACTTGCTGCCGTCCTCCAGCGCAAAGGCGATGTCGTCCCAGCGCGAGCGCGGCAGGAACGGGCCGTCGAGAATTTCGGTCTCGACGTCCTCGATGCGGTCGCTGGCGTCGACGCCCAGCACGGCTGCCATCTGCTCGGCCGCCGCGCCTGCGCTGCCGGCCTCGTCGGTCCAAGCCATGAAATGGTCGCGGCTCAGGCACGCCTCGCGCACCACCTCCTTGAAGGTCACGTCGGCGGCGCTGGCCATCGCGGTGAGCAGCGCACGGCCGGTGACGCTGTCCGGATCGCGCGCGGCCTCCAGCAGCACCTTCAGATTGGCGCGCTCCATCATGTCGGTCTGGTCGCGCTCGTCGATGACGGCGAAGCGCGCGGGTACGTTGGCTTCGAATGGGAACTGCTGGAGCAGGCGGGTGCACAGCGCGTGGATGGTCTGAACCTTCAATCCGCCCGGCGTCTCCAGCGCACAGGCGAATAGTTTTCGCGCGTCGCGCCGTAATTTTCGATCAGGGTGGGGGATGCCGACAGCCTTGATCGCTCCGTCGAGCGCCGCATCATCAAGCGTCACCCAGTGACCCAGCGTCGTGAACACGCGCTCGGCCATGTTGGCGGCGGCGGCCTTGGTGAAGGTGATGCAGAGGATCTTTTCCGGCGGCACGCCCGACAACAGCAGACGGATGACCCGCTGAACCAGCACATGCGTCTTGCCCGAGCCGGCATTGGCCGACACGAAAGCCGAGGCAGTCGGATCGGACGCGCGCGCCTGCCGCGCGCGCACCTCGTCCGGGATGGGGCGAGGCAGCTTCACCATTCCTCGATCCCCAAACCACCGGCCGCGGACCATTCCTTGATCCGGGCGAGGTCGTCATAGGCGCCGTAGCGGTTCGTCCACATCGGCAGATTTAGCGAGGTGTAGGGCTGGTTCTCGTCGTCGAAGGCACGGATCAGCGCCTCCAGCTTGGCCCGCGCCTCGGCGGCTGCCGTGTCCGGCGGCTGCGGTTCGTCGCCCTGCTTGTACTTGAGCTCGAGGATGCGCTCCTCGCCGGGCGGATTGTTGCCGCTCAGGCGGACATAGACGAGCTGGCTTACGGATGCGCCGGCGTCGATATCGGGGAAACCGCCTTCGCGCAGGATCGCCGCTTCCAGCGTCAACTGCGGCGACAGGCCCATGCGGACCTGCTTGCCGGTCGGGGGCTGGCCGGTCTTGTAGTCGAGAATGGCATAGCCGCCGCCCTGGCGCCGCTCGATGCGATCGGCGCGGGCTGACAGCTTGAAGCTGCGCGTGCTGTCGAGCGGGATCGAAATCTCGCCACGTGTCTCCGCCGTGATCGATTCGATCGCGTTACGACGCACGGTTTCCCATTCGCCGAACCAGCGCGCGATACGCTGGAAGCGCGGCCACCACAGCGCGCGCGCCTCGGGTCGCTCCATCAGCGGCGCAAAATGCTTCTCGCCGATCGCGCGCAGCACGCGGGCGGGATCGTCGGGCAGCCGCGTCGCATAGCTTTCCGTAAACTCGCCGATCGCGTCGTGGATCGCCGAGCCGCGGTCGGCGGCCGACAGCGGCATGTCGACGGGATCGAGCGCAGTGAGCTTCAGAATATACTTTGCGTAGATCGTGTAGGGATCGCGCAGCCAGTCTTCGATCGCGGTCACCGACATGTTGAGCGGCCGCGTCGCGCGCGGTGGCCGTGGCTCCGGCTGCTTGATCGGCGTGACCTCGTCAGGCTGGTCCAGCGTATCAGCGAACTGCACATATTTTTCGCCGGCGCGAATCGCCGCCTTCCAGAGCTCGTCGCCGGCGACCGCCTCGAGCCGGTGCAGGAAGCGCGAAGCCACCGCCGGTGCGCCGCCGGCCTTGGCGGAATGGGTGAGGATCACCTCGTCGCCGCCGAGCAGCTGCGCGAAGTCGTGGGCGGAGAGGCCGATACGGCGCTCCGGCAAGTCGAGACCAAGCTCGTGCCGCATCGGCCGGCTGAGCCAGGGATCGATCCGCGGCGCCGGCGGCCAGACGCCCTCGATCAGCCCGCCGACGATGATGCGGTCGGCCTGCATCAGGCGCGATTCCAGCGGGCCGTAGATCTGCAGGCGTGCGCCCGGCTTGTCGCGCCGCCGCACCGCGCGATCGCCGAACGCGGTCTGGAAGACATCGGCATAGTCAGGCAGCGTCACCATCAATCCGCTGGTCGTTCCGCCGCGCAGCAGATCGTCGAAGGCGCTCGCGAGCGCGAGGCCCTCGCGCTCCTCGAAGGCCAGAGGAATGCCTTGCTCGTCACGCGACAGCTCGATCATGATCTCGCGATGCCGGTGCGCGAGTTCGGCGAAATCAGACGGTTTGGATGACGCCAGGCTTTCGATCGGCGTGAGCGCTTTCTGCAAGGCATCGATCAGCGCCTGGATGCGATCGAGATCCTCCGCCTTGAGGCGGGCGCGGGGCTCAGACTTATGGAGCGCGGAGACCTCGCTGCGCCACAGCTTTGCAAGCTCCTCGCGAAAGCGATTGAATTCGCGGAGCAGGCCGGCTGTGCCCGCAGGTGGACGCGTGCCGCGCAACACTGCAAGCTCGAGGTCCTCGATCGCCGCCTTCCATGCGCCAGGCAGCCGGCCGAGCCGGCACAGCGGATGTTTCAGCATCGCCAGCAGCGTCGGCGGCTCCAATCCCTTGGTGGCGGCTTCCGCGGTGAGCCGCGCAAAGACGCCGGCAGAGGTTTCCATCAGCACGTCGCCGCCGGAATCGTCGAAGGCGAGGTCCCATCGGGTCAGCGCCGCCATCACCCGCCGCGCCAGCGCGCGATCCGGCGTCACCAGCGCCGCCGATTTGTCCAGATGCCGCGCCTCGCGCATCGCAATGGCGATCGCGAGCGCTTCCATTTCAGGGTTGGGAGCCTCGACCACGGCAAGGTGCTTCATGCCGCCTGCGATCTTCGCGGCAACATCGGGCTGCTTCAGCCGGTCGTGCCAGACTTCCGTCTTGGCGGATGGCCGCATCGATTCGGATGCGAGCAGATCGCGGCCGCCTTCCGCCGGCAGCCGGAGAATCTCGACGTCGCCGCGCTTGATGCCAAAACGGTCCAGCAGCGCATGCATGGCGTATTGCGGATGGTTCGACGCCGGATGCTCCGCGAACTTGCCGAGCGAGTCTCGCACGCCGCCAATCGTTCGCCAGGCGTCGTCGTCGAGATCGGTGTCGAGGCCCGGCAGCACCACCGCGCCATGCGGCAGCGATGCGACCGCATGCAGGAACTTTGCGGTGGCCGGCATCGAGCCGGTCGAACCCGCCGCGATCACGGGGCCATGGGGATGCGCAGTCAGCCGTTTGGCTTCAGCCTCGATCAAGCGATCGCGCCGCGCCGCCGGCTCGATCCGGTTGATCTCGGCGAGATGGCCGGGCCAGGCGATGCGGGCGATGCGCAGGAATTCGAGCGAGTGCTGCCAATAGCGATCGAGGTTATCAGGCACCAGGCCATCGAGCGCGCTCCAGTCGACGCCGCGCGTCACCATGTCATCGATCAGGCGCGCGAGATCGGATGCCAATGCCAGCGTCGAGGCGGGCCCGCCGACCACCAGCGGCGCCAGCACCGGGCCTTTGGCCCAGGCCGCGACGAGCTGCGCCAGCGTCAACCGCCGTTCGAGTTCGCCGAGCCGCGGCGGGATGTCGAGCGGCGTTGCGCCGGAGAACTGCTCGCCCTCCTCAGTGAAAGCCAGCTCGTCCTCGTCGATGTCGCCGAGCGCGACGATGCGCGGCAGCACGACGGCATCGGTCTTCATCTCGTCGAGGAAGATCTCTCGGACCACGCGCATCGCGCGGCGGGTCGGCAGGTACAGCGTGACGTCGGCCAGCCGCGCCGGTTCCTTGCGCGCCTCGAAGCCGTCGACCAGCCGGCCGTCGAGCAGGCAGGAGACGACCGTGCGCAGGAACGGAACTGAGAGGGGAACGCTGAAGACGCGCATGGGCTGCCTGATTCGAAGGATCAGGCAATATAGGGAGCCGGACTCAAATGGTCATGGGTGGGGACGGGGTCTTCCCCGCTGTTCGCCAAACTCCGCAGCCCCGTAGGGTGGGCAAAGCGAAGCGTGCCCACGCATTTTTGCGATCGAGAGAGATGGTGGGCACGCTTTCGCTTTGCCCACCCTACGGCACCGTGTTTGGGAGCGGCCTTACGCCACGCTCTCCAGAAACGCCTCTTCCGCGGCGTGCACGGCGTCGGGCGTGCCGACATGCATCCAGACGCCGTCGAGGCGGAGGCCGAACAGGCGCTCCTGCTCGTTGGCGCGGTCGAACATCTTGGTCAGCGAGAACTCGCCCTGCGGCGCGTCGGCGAAGATCGAGGGCGACAGGATCGCCGCGCCGGCATAGACGAACGGCACGACCTCTTTTTCCTTGCGCTTGCGCAGGGCGCCGTCGGGCAGCATGCCGTAATCGCCGCGGCCGCTATAGCCGATGCTGGTCGCGGTCGGCGCCATCAGGAGCAGGATGTCCATCCGCGCAGGGTCGAAATTCTCCGCAAGCCGCGCGAGATTCGAGCGCACGCCATCGATCCACAGCGTGTCGGAATTGACATGGAAGAACGGCGCATCGCCGAGCAGCGGCAACGCCTTGACCACGCCGCCGCCGGTGCCGAGCACCTGGTCGCGTTCGTCAGAGATGGTCACGCGCGGAAGCTGACGCGATGCAGTGTGATCGATGATCTGGTCCGGCAGGTAATGCACATTGACCACCGCCTCGGCCACGCCCGCCTGGCCGAGCTTGTCGAGCACGTGGTCGAGCAACGGCTGGCCGGCCACCGGCACCATCGGCTTCGGCATCTTGTCCGTCAACGGACGCATGCGCAGGCCGAACCCTGCGGCGAGCACCATGGCTTTGGTCGGTTTGACGGACATCCTTCGCTTTCTCAGACCTATGGATTTCGCGTTCGCAGCAATCCTAACACGAGGCTCGATCAACCGCACCGCATCTCGACCGCCTTAACCACCTGCCGTGACGGTTGTACGACGGGTGTTGCCGTTACGCCCCGACGGATGTGGCACGCGTCTTTTTCCTTTTGTCGCCGAGCTTGAGGAAATTGACGCCGATCTGGTCGCCATTGACCCAGGCGAGCTCGCAGCGGCGGTACGCGAGTCCGGTGGACGACAGCAGGAGAAAGAATTCCTTCAGGTGGAGGCCCTCGACCGAGCCGTCGATGGTCAGCTTGGCGCCGCTCTCGGAGACGTCCTCCATGGTGCAGTCGCGCCGCCAGGTTCCGTCTATGCCCATCATCTGGGCCGGAATCCCGCGTTCGAAAACAACCCGGCTGTTGCCGCGCTGGTCCGTCTTGACCGCCATCTGCCCTGCTCCAGCCCGTAATTATCCGGCTGCCTCGCCGCCAGAATAGCGAGGTCTTGGCTAACAGCCGGTAAATCGGGGCCCGAATCAGGCCGAAGCAGGCCCCTGGGGCGGCGGGACGTTGGCGAGATACCAGTCGCGCAGGGAGCTAAGCGCGGGATGCGCCAGGGAGCGCTGGAGGTAGGTCCAGATCCGCGGCTGGTGACGCAGATAATGTGGCTTGCCGTCGCGACGGTTGAGGCGGGCGAAGGTGCCGAGCAGGCGCGTGTTCCGCTGCGCCGACATGATCGCGTAGAGCTCGGCGAATCCGGCCGCGTCGAAGCTTGCATCGTTGGCGCGGCGCGTCTTGATGTAACGCGACAGCAGCGTCAGCTCGATGTTTTCGGGCACGTCGATGCGGGCGTCCTGCAGCAGCGACACCACGTCGTAGGATTGCGGTCCGAGCACCGCGTCCTGGAAGTCGATCACGCCGACGCGCTCAGTGCCGGTGCGCATCCCGAGCCAGATCAGATTGGGCGAGTGGAAATCGCGGATGATCCAGGTCTTCGGCGCGGCCTGCGGTCTCTTCAGCAGCTCGCGCCACATCGCAAAGAATTCGTCGCGCCTGTCGTCGCTCAGCGGCGCGTTGCGGTCGGGCAGATACCATTCCGGCATCAATCCGATCTCGATCAGCAGCGCTTCGGTGTCGAAGACCGGAATGGCGTAGGTCTGATCCGCCAGCGGCAGCGTCTCCGGCAGCGTCTTGCCGTGCAGCGCGGCCAGCACGTCGGTCGCGGCTTCATATCGCTCGAGAATCGGGCGCGGCGGATCGCCTTCGATCACGCCCTCGCTGCCAAAGTCCTCCGAGATGAGGAAGCCATGGTCGAGATCAAAATGATGGATCGCGGGTGCCGAGATTCCTTGCGCGCGCAGGCCTTCGTCGACGGCAACGAACGGCTTGACGTTCTCGGCGAGATGCACCGCGGCGCTGTAGGACTTTCCGTCATAGGTCGCAGCACCGTCGGGACGCTGCGGAAAGTTCATGAGGATGACGATCTCGTCGCCGCGCAGCAGCCGTGCATAGGAGCGCGTCGAGGCATCGCCGGCCATGCGCTTGCGGCCCGCGTCGAGATAGCCCGATGCGTCGAGGAATTCGCGCAACGCCTTCAGCCGTGCGACAACGGCGGCGGCCTTGCCGTGACCGGTGATGTCGGCGGCGCGCGCATTCGAGCCCAGTGCCGGCCGATGCGTCAGCGCGATGTCGATGCGATCTGCGGGCATTGCCGACGGCGCCCGCTCCGGCCATTCGATCAGGACGAGCGTGGCATCGGGCAGCGGCGACAGCCCGATCTCCTCGAGCTCGCTCTCGTCCTCGACGCGGTAGAGATCGGCGTGCATCACCGGAAACGGCGGCAGCTCGTAGCCCTGCACCAGCGTGAAGGTCGGGCTCGGCACTTCCAGTTCCTCGTCGCCCGCGAGGTAGCGGATCATGGCGCGGGCGGCTGCAGTCTTGCCGGCGCCGAGATCGCCGGTGAGCGTGATGACATCGCCCGGGCCGACCAGCAGTGCGAGGTCGGCCATCAGTTGCGCGGTGGCCGTCTCGTTGTGAAGCGCGACGGAGAATGTCGTTGACGTGTCCTTGGACGTATCCTTGGACGTATCCGTTGACGTATCCCTGGGCGCTGTCATTCGGCGGCGTCGCGATGCGCCGCCTGGTCGGTCGGGAAATCGCAGATCACGACCGTGCCTCGGCCGACGATCGAATCCACCCGCACCTTGCCGCCATGCAGCTCGACAAAGGAGCGCACCAGCGACAGGCCGAGCCCGGCGCCGCGGTGACGCGAGCCCTGCGAGCGGCTTTCGAACCAGTTGAACACCTTGTCCTTCATGTCGGCAGGTATTCCAGGCCCGGAATCTGTCACAGTGAAGACCACGCTGCGTTCGGTGCGGCGTGCGCTGATTCCGACGGTGGAATCCTGTGGAGAAAACCCGACGGCGTTGGCGAGGAGGTTATAGAGCACCTGCACCACGCGCTTCTCGTCGCCGATGAAGCTGCCGACATCGGGCGCGATCTCGACCTTGAGGCGGATGCGGTCGGTGGCGAGCCGGTCCTGGATGCCCTCGGCGGCGAGCTCGATGGTCTTGCTGACGTCGACCGGGCCGAGTTCCAGCTTCATCGCGCCGGCGTCGATGGTGGCGAGATCCAGGATGTTGTTGGTCAGCGCCAGCAGCGCGTTGGTCGATTTGGTGACGTAGTCGAGATATTCGGCCTGTTTCGGCGTCAGCGGCCCGGTCGAGGGATCGCTGAGGAAATGCGCGAAGCCGATGATGGTGGTGAGCGGCGAGCGCAGCTCGTAGGAGACGTGGTGGACGAAATCCACCTTCATCTGGTCGGCCGTCTCCAGCGCCTCGTTGCGCTCGCGCAGCGCGCGCTCGACGTTCTCGGTGTCGGTGATGTCCTGGAACGTGAGCATGGTCGCGCCGTCGGGCAGCGGCCGGATCATGCCGTCGAGCACGCTGCCGTCCTTGCGTTCCAGCTTCAGCGGCACGTCGGCGCGGTTCTCGATCGAGGTGATGGCCTCGCGGATCTGCCGCCAGACTTGCGGTTCGTCGAACAGCTGATGACACCAGCCCTCGACCGTCTGGACGTGCGGCTCGTCGCGCATGGCGTCGCTCGACAGCTTCCACATCCGCACGAAGGCAGGGTTGAACAGCTGCGCCTTGCCGTTGCTGCCGAACACCGCGACGCCCTCGGCGAGGCTGTCCAGCGTCTCGCGCTGGACCCGGACGATGCCGTCGAAGCGGCGGGCGAGGTCGAGGCTCTCGGTGACGTCGTCGAACAGATAGGTGACGCCGCCTTCGGGGTTCGGCGTGGTGACGACGGAGAGCGCGCGGCCGTCGGGCAGGTACCAGGTGTCCTTGGCCGCCTCGACTGCGCGATAGGCCTCGTGCAGCTTGGCCTTCCAGGCGCGGAAGTCAGGCTGCTCCTGCAGCTTGCGTCCTGCACGAAGCTGGTCGAGCACGCTGGAATCATCAGGGTTGGCGTCGAGGAAGGTGCGGTCGAGGTCCCATAGCCGGCGGTAGGAATCATTGTAGAAGGCGAGCCGGCGCTGGCCGTCGAACACCGCAACGCCCGAGGAGAGCTGGTCCAGGGTGCGGCGATGCGCCTCCGCCATCCGCACCAGCGCCGAGCTCAGCGCGTCCGCCTCGCTGGCATCGATGGCGACGCCGACACTGCCGCTGCCGACATTGACCGCGCGCACATCATAGATGCGCCGCTCGCCGCCGATCACGATCGGCAGCCGCGAGGTGAAACCGGCGGCGTCCTTCAGTCCCCGCTCCATCGCGGTGCGGTCGGCGCTGTCGAGCAGCTCGAGCTTGCGATCCTGCGCGTCGGTGATGCTGGCCGCCTCGGTCGCGCGGACATAGGCCGGGTTGGCGTAGGTCAGCGCGCCGTTCTCGCCCTTGGCCCAGATCGGCCAGGGCGCGGCGGCGGCGAAACCGCGCAGCATCTCGGTCTCGTCGGAGAGCGCCTTGTAGCGCAGATTGGTTTCGGCGAGGTCGCGGCGCAGTCCTGAGAGTTCGCGAATCCGGACAATGGCCTGCCCGCCAATGGCGCGTCCGATGGCTTCCAGCGTGTGGCCGTGCGCGGTGGTCAGCGTCAGCTGGAACCCGTCACCGCGGTCACGCAGCGCATCGACCGCGTGATCCATCTGGAGTGCGGGTTCCGGCGGCAGCCAGGTTCCGAACGCGAGCACGCGCTGCGGGGAGGAGTCGCGCGGCAGCACCATGGAGATGTCGCCGGAAATCTGCGCGCGATTGTCGCCGGCCGGCCAGGAGATCAGGATCTGCGGCTCGGCGAACAGCAGCGCGCCGAAGCGGTCGGCCTGGAGCTGCAGTTCCCCGATTCGGGCGCGCAGCCGCGCCTCGTTGTTTGCCGTGCGCACGCGCGTCCGCATCAGCAGGATCGCGGCCACCACCGAGAAGCCGAGCAAGGCCAGCGCGGTGGCGAGCACCGCGAGTTCCTGCCGGTTGAAATCCAGCAACGTTGAGAGTGTGTCGACGAAGTCGGCGGCCTCAGCCGGCGCAGCCGGCAGCAGCGCTGCGAGAGCGCCTCCCAACAAGCCGTTGCGCGCCAACGATGTGCACGATAGCAGCGTCCGACGCATCGACACGATCACGCCTGACATAGTTGCCCCAAGACCGCACGAATTGACGCGCGGCGACCCCCGTCGCGCGCGAATCAAACGACAATACCCTCACCGTGACTCCGCCGGTAAGAGTCCAGATCGTGAACGCAAAGGCGGCCCCCCAAAAATGCCGGGCGCGGCGTGCGGAATCACGTAAATTTTCGGGTGATTCGGCTGGAGTTGTCGTGCGTTAGCGGCCGGTCGAGCCGAAGCCGCCGGCGCCGCGATCGGTTGCCGACAATGTGGCGACGGGAACCAGCGCGGCCTGCAGCACAGGTGCGATCACCATCTGTGCGACGCGCTCGCCGCGCTTGATCACGAAGGGTGCCGCGCCGTGATTGATCAGGATCACCTTGATCTCGCCGCGATAATCCGCGTCGATCGTTCCCGGCGAGTTCAGCACGGTGACGCCGTGCTTGGCGGCAAGCCCCGAGCGCGGCCGCACCTGGGCCTCGTGTCCGGGCGGCAATGCGATCGCAAGGCCCGTCGGCACCAGCGCATATTGGCCGGGTGCGAGCGTCATCGGCTCGCTGTCCGGCACCGCGGCCATCAGGTCGAGCCCCGCGGCCTCCGCGGTCTGATAGGCCGGCAGCGGCAGGCCTTCGGCATGCGGGAGGCGTTGCAGTTCGACCGTGACTTTCGTGCTCAAGATGCCGGCTCCAGGGATTTGTCGGTCACGCTCCTTGCGACATGCGCGACCAGTTCGATGGCGACCTGTTCCTTGGTCATCACCGGCCAGGAATCAACTGCAATCTCGCCGTCCTTCTCGCCATTCTTGCGGCTGATGAGATGAACTGTGTTGCGGTCGCCGCCCATCACGCCGGTGGCGGGCGACACGTCGTTAGCGACGATCCAGTCGCAACCCTTGCGGGCCAGCTTCGACTTGGCGTTGTCGATGAGGTGCTCGGTCTCGGCGGCGAAGCCGATCACCAGCGGCGGGCGCCTGTCGGTCAGCTTCGAGATCGTGGCGAGGATGTCGGGGTTCTCGACCAGCTGAAGCGGCGGCATGCCGGCCGAGGTCTTCTTCAGCTTCTGTTCGCCTTCACTGGCGACGCGCCAGTCGGCCACCGCCGCGGCGAAGATCGCGATGTCGGCGGGCAGCGCGGCCTGAACCTGCTCCAGCATCTGCCGGGCCGATTCGACGTGCTTGACGGTGACGCCGGCGGGATCGTCGAGATCGACCGGGCCGCTGACCAGGATCACCTCGGCGCCCGCGGCCTGCGCGGCCGCGGCAATGGCAAAACCCTGCTTGCCGGAGGAGCGGTTGGCGATGTAGCGCACCGGATCGATCGGCTCGTGCGTGGGGCCAGCGGTAATCAGCACGCGCTTGCCGGCGAGCGGCTTCGGCACCGGCGGGCGCAGCAGCCGCTCGGCGGCGGTGGCGATCTCGATCGCTTCCGACATGCGGCCGACGCCGGCTTCGCCTGCTTCGGCCATTTCGCCGGAATTGGGTCCGACCAGCAGCACGCCGTCGCGCTGAAGCTGCGCGACGTTGCGGCGTGTCGCCGCGTTGTTCCACATCAGCGGGTTCATGGCCGGCGCGAGCAGCACCTTGCGGTTGGTCGCGAGCAGGATGGCGCTGGCGAGATCGTCGGCATGGCCGTTGGCCATCTTGGCCATCAGATCAGCGGTGGCCGGCGCCACCACGATCAGGTCGCAGTCGCGCGCGAGGCGAATGTGACCGGCGTCGAACTCGCTCTGGGGGTCGAACAGGTCGGTGTAGACGCGCTCATGCGAGAGCGCGCTGACCGCGAGCGGCGTCACGAATTGCTGCGCGGCCTTGGTCAGCACGCAGCGGACCTCGACGCGGCGCTCCTTCAGCCTTCGGATCAGGTCGAGCGACTTATAGGCCGCGATCCCGCCGCCGATGATCAGGGTGACGCTGGCCTCGGGGAGGGCGCCGGTGCGCTGGGGCGAGGGCGCGGAGGATGCAGCAGGCGGCGCCGAAAACGGCGTCAGCGGCTCTTCCCGGCCCTCGATCAGCTCCCGCAGGATGACCCGGACCTCTTCCTCGACCGACCTGTGGTTCTTGGCCGAGCGCAGCCGCAGATAGGTTTTGACGCCCTCGTCGAGCTTACGGATGGTCAGGCTTGCCATGACGCCCCTCCAGCACGGAATGATAGCGATGCTATCATTTTCGTGATTGCAGTGCAATCATAGATTCCGGACGGCGATCAGGATTCCGATGAAGGTCGCGGCGATGATCCAGAGCGCCACGGTGCGCCAGCGGTTCTTGCGGCCCTCGCTACGGCCCATCGCGGCGATGCTCTCGGGCGACAGCTTTATGCCCTCCCTTGTCATGGTCTCGAGCTGCTCGATGACCTTCACCGACCGCTCGGCGATCTCCGGCAGGCGCATCAGCACGCGCGCGATGTCGCCGGTCCCGGCGAGCGCACCCTGCACCCGGCCGATTGGGCCGAGATTGCGCTCGATCCATTCGCGCACCACGGGGTCGGCGACCTTCCAGATGTCGAGCCTGGGATCGAAGCCGCGCGCCACGCCCTCGACCACCACCATGGTCTTCTGCAGCAGGATCAGCTCGGGCCGCGTCGTCATGTCGAACAGGCCGGTGACCTCGAGCAGCAGCGTCAAGAGCCGCGCCATCGAGATTTCCTCGGCGGTGCGGTTGTGGATCGGCTCGCCAATGGCGCGGATGGCCTGGGCAAAGTTCTCGACCGAGTGATGCGCGGGCACATAGCCCGCCTCGAAATGCACTTCGGCGACGCGGCGATAATCGCGGGTGATGAAGCCGAGCAGGATCTCGGCGAGGAAGCGCCGCTCCTTCATCCCGAGCCGGCCCATGATGCCGAAATCGACCGCGACGAGGCGGCCGGCATCATCGAGGAACAGATTGCCCGGATGCATGTCGGCGTGGAAGAAGCCGTCGCGCAGCGCGTGGCGCAGAAAGCTCTGGATCACCTTGCGGCCGAGATCGGGCAGGTCGACCTGCGCCTCTGCCAGGCGCTTGTGATCGTTCAGCGCGATGCCGTCGATCCACTCCATCGTCAGCACGTTGTGCGTGGTGCGGTCCCAGTCGACGGTCGGCACGCGGAAATCAGGATCGCCCTGCGTGTTCTCCGCCATCTCCGACAGCGCCGCAGCTTCCAGCCGCAGGTCCATCTCCATCGCGACCGAGCGCGACATGGTGTTGATGACTTCGATGAGGCGGAGGCGCCGCGCCTCGGACGAATAGGCCTCGGCCTTGTGCGCGACGAAGAAGAAGTCGGAGAGGTCGCGGCGGAAGCGCGCAGCCACATTGGGCCTGAGCACCTTGATCGCGACCGGCTTGCGGATGCCGTCGCGCTCGACCTCGCCGCGATGCACCTGCGCGATCGAGGCGGCCGCGACCGGCGCACTGAAGCTCACGAACACGTCCGTCAGCGGCCGTTCCAGCGAGGTCGCGATCGCGGCTTCCGCTTCGGCCTGCGAGAACGGCGGCAGGCGGTCCTGCAAGCTTTCGAGGTCGCGCGCCATGACGACGCCGACGACGTCGGGGCGCGTCGCCAGAAATTGTCCGAGCTTGAGATAGGCCGGGCCCATCCGGGTCAGTGCGCGCGACAGCCGCGGGCCATGCTTCGGGCCGCGCCGTTCGATGATGCGCGCGAGTTTCAGCGCGAGCTGGCCGGGCGGCGGCACCAGGCTCGGATCGACCGAGCCGAACACGCCCTCGCGGGCAAACACGAGCGCGGCGCGGATCAGGCGCGAAATGTGGGTGAAGGCAGAAATCACAAACGCCAGCCCGAATGCAGTGCGACGATCCCGCCCGACAATGTCTGCCAGCTGACACGGGCGAAGCCGGCGTCGCGGATCATGTCGGCGAAGGCGTTGGGTTTCGGAAACTTGCGGATTGATTCGACGAGATATTGGTAGGACTCGGCGTCGCCCGTAACCATGCGCCCGAGCGGCGGGATCACCTTGAACGAGAACAAATCGTAGAGCTTGTCGAGGCCGGGCATCTCGACGGTGGAGAATTCCAGGCACAGGAAGCGGCTGCCGGGCCTCAGCACGCGATAGGCCTCGCGCAGCGCAAGGTCGATCCGCGGCACGTTGCGAATGCCGAAAGCGATCGTATAGGCGTCGAAGCTGCGGTCCGCGAACGCCAGCGCCTCGGCATTGCCTTCGACGAAATCGACCTGAGTGTCGAGATGGCGCTTGGCGGCGCGCTCACGACCTACCTCGAGCATCCCGGAATTGATGTCGCAGACGGTGGCATGGAAGCCCGCGCCTGCCGCCTTGGCGGCGCGGAACGAGATGTCGCCGGTGCCGCCGGCGACGTCGAGCAACGCGAACGGCCGGTCGCTCCTCGGCGGATCCAGCGCGTTGATCATGATGTCCTTCCAGACCCGGTGCAGGCCGCCGGACATCAGGTCGTTCATCAAATCATAGCGCGCCGCCACGCTGTGAAACACATCGTTCACCAGCGTCTGCTTGTCGCCCAGGGGAACGTCCCTGAAGCCAAAATGCGTGGTTTCGCCCGGCCGATCCATTACTCTACTCCACGATGCCGACCATAGCGCGGCCGCCGCAATGGCGCTATCACACCGCCCTCATAAGGTGAATGCCTGACCATGCCTGAATTGCCCGAAGTCGAGACCGTCCGCCGCGGCCTTCAACCCGTCATGGAGGGGGCGAAAATCGTGGTCGCTGAGGCCCGCCGGCCCGATCTGCGCTTTCCGTTCCAGCCGGACTTCGTGGCCCGGCTCCAGGGGCAGGTCGTCACCGGGCTCGGCCGCCGCGCAAAATATCTCATGGCCGATCTCGCCTCCGGCGACGTGCTGCTGATGCATCTGGGCATGTCGGGCTCGTTCCGCGTCATCAAGCCGGATAACGACGCCGCGCCGGGTGAATTTCACTATCCGCGGGCTACGGACTCCACGCACGACCACGTGCTGTTTCGGATGTCCTCCGGAGCCGACATCGTCTTCAACGATCCGCGCCGCTTCGGTTACATGAAAGTGATCGCGCGCAATGCGCTCGAGGATGAGCCGCTGCTGCGCGGGCTCGGCCCCGAGCCGCTCGGCAACGAGTTCGATGCCGCGATGCTGGCGCGCTCATGCGAAGGCAAGGCCACGAGCCTGAAGGCGGCGCTGCTCGACCAGCGCGTGGTCGCAGGCCTCGGCAACATCTATGTCTGCGAAGCGCTGCACCGCTCGCATCTGTCGCCGCGCCGGATTGCCGCGACATTGTCCACCAGGAAGGGCGAGCCGACCGATCACGCCAAGCGGCTGGTCGGAGCCATTCACACGGTGCTGAACGACGCCATCAAGGCTGGCGGATCGTCACTGCGCGATCATCGCCAGACCTCCGGTGAGCTCGGCTATTTCCAGCACTCATTCAAGGTCTATGACCGCGAGGGCGAGACCTGCAAGACATCAGGCTGCGGCGGCACGATCAAGCGCTTCACCCAGAATGGACGTTCCACCTTCTGGTGCTCGAAATGTCAGAAGTGAGAGGAATCGCAGCCGGGAGGTTGTCAGCCGCGGACAGAATCCCGGCCGAAGCCAGGAGTTCGTCGGCGATCTGCAAGTTGGTCGCGGCCGACAAGTTGAGCCGGGTCTCGATCCAGTGCCAGAGGCCGCGGATCTCGTCCGCCGACTTGCCGTTCGGCGCGAATTCGCTCACCGCAAGGCCGCTGGCGAGCGAGTCCTGGTGGTCGTTGCGCATCACGATCAGCGGGCGCGCGAGCACTTCGGCGAGATCGAGCGCGGCTTCCTCGGCGAGCGCGTTGGCTGCGTTGTCGATGCGCTGGCCGCGGATCGGCGTCTGGTTCAGCACGAAGCTGTAGGGCCGCTTCCAGGCGCGTGCGACGCTCAGCGTCGAGGCGGTCGCCTCGATGTCGGCAACGCTCGGGCGGGCCGGGATCAGGCAGAGATCGGAATGGCGGATTGCGGCAGTGGTGGCAGCGCTGAGGCCGGCGGCGGTGTCGACGATCGCGAGCTGCAGGCCGCTGTCGGCGAGCATCTTCAGGCGCGGCGCGATATCGGCGGCGTGATAGATCGGCTCGACCACGAGATCATCGGCGGTGCGGCGACGCTGCCAGTTGGAGAGGGTGCCCTGCGGGTCGGTCTCGATCAGGCGGACGGTGAAGCCGGCCTGCTTGGCCGCCAGCGCGAGGCCGATGGCGAGCGTGCTCTTGCCGCTGCCGCCCTTTTGGGTGGCCAGTACGATCGTATGCATGGAAAGTTGAATCCTTTGGAGTGCTTGGGTCTCTGGGGTAACGCCACGCGAACGTGCATCCCTTCTCGATGCTGAGCTCTTCTCGCTCAGGACGTGCCCTGCCCGATCCAAAGGGGACCGCGGATGTCCGAATCAACGGTAACGATGATGGCGGAATAGGGATTGCCAGCTAATCCGTACCATTACTGGACCCGTAATCGTACGTGTGATGGTGTTGCTTCTCGTGTTCTGGATGCAGAGCTGCCACGGCAGACGCGACGACGCTTCGCATCGCCCTGGAGACGAGAGCTGTATTTGGCGCTAGACCTATTTCCGCACGCAGATCACGCGGACGACGGCGGCCTTCGCATCCGTCGACGTGCCGTTCGCCGTGACCTCGTTCGCCTTCAGGAAATCGCGCACCGTCTCTGCGGAAACCATCACCGCCTGTGACGCCGGCACCGATGTCGCAGGTCCTGCGACCATGACCGGCTTCAACAGGGCAACACCAGCGAACTTGCCGTCGCCATCGATGGCCGGGCCGCCGGAGAAGCCGACCGCCGGCGGTGGCGACAGCGCGGAATCGCTTGATGTGACCGGCGCCAGCGCGCCCTTGACGCTCGACACCCCGGCCGCGCCGCCCTGGCTCTGCGGATCGGCGATGCCGACGACATCGACACTCGTCTTCGCCGCGCCGCTCGTGAGGTTGAGCGGCTTCAGGCCGCGCGCGCCGTAGATGTGCAAGAGCGCGAGATCGTGCTCCTTGTCTTCGGCGAGACGGTCGGCGCTGCCGTAGCCGGCGATGGTGATGGCGAGGCAGCTGTCGGTGACAAGCCGGTCGGCCAGAATCGCGCCGTCGTTGCTGACGACGATGCCGGTGCCGTATTCGACGGTCTTGCGCGGCGGCGGCCCGGCTTGCGGCCCTGCTGGAAACGCATTGAACGCGCTCGACATCGCGATCACCACCGGCTCGACCGTGTTCTCGGTGGCCTGGTCGTAGAGGATCGTCATGGTGCGGACTTCGTCACCCTTGAAGGTGCCGCGGACATAGAATTTTTTCAGGCCCTGGAGTCCCGACAGCACGAAGAAGTCGGGCTTCACCACGCTGTAATCGACCTTGCGCCCGGCCGGCTCCTTCTTCTCGGCGTCCGCGAGCTTGGCCGTGGTCGGGTTCGCCTCCTTGCGGCGGCTCAGCAACACCTGCACCGTGCCGGTCGGCGAGGTCCATTTCGAGCCGTTGGCGTCGGTCGCCTGCTGCGGCACCAGCTTTGAGGGAATGCCGAGCCGCGCGCCGCTGGTCATCTCGGTCACCAGTTTCCAGCCGACGCTGTCCTGCTTGCGCCGTGCGGTCTCGGCGAGCGTGGCGCGCTCCTGCGGATTGAGCACGCCGGTCGGCTTGCCGCCCTTGGCCTTCTGGTATTCCTTGATGGCCTCGACCATGCGCGAGCTGACGTCGCCGGTGATGGCGCCGTTATACTGGCCGACCCAGGCGAGGTCGGACTGGAGCGACAGCCGCTCGCCTTGCGTCATCCCGTCGGCCGTCTCCGACGGCGTCTGGACGGCGGGCGGCCGGATCGGAACGGTCTGGACCGTCTTCGGCTTGGTGCCGGAGATCGGTGCCGTCGTCATCTGCGCGTTCGCGCCTGTGGCAGCCGCAAACATCAGTGTTGCCGCAAGCATCGATCTCATGACAAATCCAGCCAGCCCATTGAACGCAATGCCATTGAAGCACATCTCGTTGGTCGCGAACAATGTTGGGGTGGTTCAGGTGGTGCTCCTCACCATGACGGTTGAGAGGAACGAAGGACGATGCTGAGCCCGGACGAACTCGAACGCTACGCCCGCCATATCGTGCTGCGCGATGTCGGTGGTCCCGGCCAGGCCGCGCTGAAACGGGCCTCCGTGCTGGTGATCGGCGCCGGCGGGCTCGGTGCGCCCGCACTGATGTATCTGGCCGCGGCCGGCGTCGGCACGCTCGGGGTGGTCGATGACGACGTGGTGTCGCTGTCGAACCTTCAGCGCCAGGTCATCCATACGACGCCCGACATCGGCCGGCACAAGGTCGAGAGCGCGGCCGAGCGCATCGCGGCGCTCAATCCGCATGTCCGTTTCGTCGGCCATGCCACCTGGCTCAACGCCGACAATGCGCTCAGCCTGATCGGCGACTATGATCTCGTGCTCGACGGCTCCGACAATTTCTCGACGCGTTATCTGGTCTCGGACGCCTGCTTCTTCGCGAAAAGGCCGCTGATCACGGCGGCACTCGGCACCTTCGACGGCTCGCTCACCACCATTCGCGCGCATGAGACGAACGAGCAGGGCGAGTTCAACCCGACCTATCGCTGTCTGTTCCCGGAGGCGCCGCCGCCCGGCACGGTGCCGGCCTGCGCCGAGGCCGGCGTCATGGGCGCGCTCGCCGGCGTGCTCGGCTCGATGATGGCGATGGAGGCGATCCGCGAGATCGTCGGTTTCGGCGAGGGCCTGGTCGGCCGTCTCCTGATGATCGATGCGCGCGCGATGCGCTTCGAAACGTTGCGTTACGCGCGCGATCCCGCCAATCCGCTCAACGGCGATGGGCCTGTGATCACCGACCTGAGCGCCCATCGCACCTGATCGCCGCCGTTACGCGGTGGCCGGCTTCTCGCTATCGAGATGCGCCATCTGCTCGGCGGCGTAGCGCGTGCCGGCGGCGACGTCGGGCGGAAAGGCCTTTGCCAGCGCCGCAAGATGCGCCGGCGTCAGCATCACCCTGGTCGCGCCGAGTGCCTCGCTGAGGCGATTGCGGGTGCGGGCGCCGACCAGCGGCACGATCTCTTGACCGCGCTCCTGGCCCTGCGCCGCGACCCAGGCAATCGCGACCTGCGCCGGCGTGGCACCGATCTCCGTGGCGATGGCGCGCAGCTGCTCCACCAGCGCGAGATTGGCGTCGAGGTTCGATCCCTGGAAGCGCGGTGTCATCAGCCGGTAGTCCTTGCCGACCTTGCCGGAATCCTTTGACCAGTGGCCGCTAATCAGGCCGCGCGCCAGGATGCCATAGGCGGTGATGGCGATGCCGAGCTCGCGACAGGTCTTGAGGATGTCGCGTTCGATGCCGCGCTCGATCAGCGAATATTCGATCTGGAGATCGGCGATCGGATGCACGGCATGGGCGCGGCGGATGGTGTCGGAGCCGACCTCGGACAGGCCGATATGCCTGATGTAGCCGGCCTTCACGAGATCGGCGAGACCGCCCACGGTCTCCTCGATGGGAACGTTGGGATCGAGCCGCGCAGGACGGTAGACGTCGATGTAATCGGTGCCGAGCCGCTGCAGCGAATAAGCGAGGAAGTTCTTGGTCGCGGCCGGCCTTGTGTCCATACCGGCGAATTCGCCGGCGGGACCGCGCAGCGCGCCGAACTTGACGCTGATCTGCACTTTTTCGCGCGGCACATCCTTCAGGGCCTCGCGCACCAGCATCTCGTTGTGACCCATCGCGTAGAAGTCGCCTGTATCCAGCAGCGTGATGCCGGCATCGAGCGCGGCATGGACCGTGGCGATGCTCTCGCCGCGATCGGCCGGGCCATAGGCGTCCGACATGGCCATGCAGCCGAGGCCAAGGGCTGAGACGGTGGGGCCGGTCGAACCGAGTTTGCGCTGTTCCATGATTGGCTTTCCTCGAAAAAGGCGGCTGACGGCGCCGCGTGACGACGCCAGATATGCGCCTGGTCGATTGCGCCGATAAGCTGGACAATCTAGAATAGCTTGTTCATTGTATCGAACAATGGCCGACCCTGACCTGCGCGATCTCGATGTCTTCGTCGCGGTTGCCCGCACCCGGAATTTCCGGCGCGCGGCGGTCGAGATGCGCGTGTCCGTATCGAGCCTGAGCCAGAGGCTGCGCGACCTCGAGGAGCGCCTCGGCGTCCGCCTGATGAACCGCACCACCCGCAGCGTCGCGCTGACCGAGGCGGGCGAGCTGCTGCTGTCGCGCGTCGCCCCGGCGCTGCGCGATGTCGGCGATGCCCTGGATGAGGTCCGGGGCCTGCGCGAAGTCGCCTCGGGTCGCCTGCGCATCAATGCGCCGCCGCCGGCGGTCGATCTCGTGCTGGCGCCGATGGTCGGGCCGTTCCTTGGCGAGCATCCGCAGGTCGATCTCGACATCGTTTCCGAAAGCGGTTTCGTCGACATCGTGAGCGGGGGCTACGATGCAGGCGTGCGCTATGGCGAGCATCTCGCGCAAGACATGGTGGCGATCCCGCTGAGCGGACCGCAGAGTTATGTCGTCGTCGCATCGCCCGCTTACATCGCGCGCCGCGGCAGGCCGAAGCACCCGAAGGATCTGCTCGACCATGATTGCATTCGCGCGCGCTACTCGAGCGGCGTCATGCATGATCTGGAGTTCGAGAAGGCGGGCCAGCTCGTGAAGGTCGATCCGCCCGCAAAACTGATCTCGACCAATATGGGCCTTGCGATGCGCGCTGCGCTCGACGGCGTCGGCATCTGGGCGACGCTCGATGGCTATGTCCACGACGCCGTGAAGTCCGGCGCGCTGGTCAGCTTGATGGAGGATTGGTGCGAGCCGTTTCCGGGCCCGTTCCTGTATTATCCGAGCCGCCGGCAGACGCCGCCGGCGCTGCGCGCCTTCATTGATTTCGTCGCGGATTGGCGCAAGCGCGAAACGCGCGGCAAATAAACCTCAGAGCATGCTCGGCAGCACGCGATCCGGCGGCTTGTGCGCGTCGAGGAAGGTGCGGATGTTGATGATCACCTTCTCGCCCATCTCGACGCGGCCCTCGATCGTGGCCGAGCCCATATGCGGCAGCAGCGTCACCTTGCCGGCCTTGGCAAGCCGCACCAGCTTCGGGTTGACCGCGGGCTCGTGCTCGTAGACGTCGAGCCCGGCGCCGCCGATCTCGCCGCCTTCGATCAATTTGATCAGCGTGTCCTCGTCGGTCACCTCGCCGCGCGCGGTGTTGACGATATAGGCGTCCTTGCGGATCAGCTTCAGCCGGCGTGCCGAGAGCAGGTGATAGGTCGCCGGCGTATGCGGGCAGTTCACCGAGATGATGTCCATCCGCGCCAGCATCTGGTCGAGGCTCTCCCAATAGGTCGCGCCAAGCTCTTCGGCGATAACAGGGGCGACGGGGCGGCGGTTGTGATAATGGATCTGCAGGCCGAAGGCGCGGGCGCGGCGCGCCACCGCCTGGCCGATGCGGCCCATGCCGATGATGCCGAGGCGTTTACCCCCGATGCGGTGACCCAGCATCCAGGTCGGCGACCAGCCCGGCCAGGGCTTTCCTTCCGTCAGGATCGAGGCGCCTTCGATCATCCGCCTGGGCACGGCGAGGATCAGCGCCATGGTCATGTCGGCGGTGTCTTCGGTCAGAACCTTCGGCGTGTTGGTGACGGTGATGCCGCGGGCATGCGCAGCCTCGACGTCGATATTGTCGACGCCGTTGCCGAAATTGGCGATCAGGCGGAGCTTGCAGTCGGGCTGGTTGACGATCTCGGCGGAGATGTGATCGCTGACGGTGGGAACCAGCACGTCGGCGGTGCGCGCGGCTTCCGCAATCTGCTCGGCCGACATCGGCGTGTCGTCGAGATTGATCCGCGCGTCGAACAGCTCGCGCATTCGCGTCTCGATCGAATCCGGCAGCTTGCGCGTCACGACGACGAGGGGCTTTTTCTTCACCGACATGTCCTGCTCTCATGAAACATCGCGGGCCGCCTCTGTCACCAAAGGTCGGCCGTTGAGGCCTCATTAACCCGGTTGTTCGACACTGCCCTTGCCGTGTCGTCCCCGGCGTTTCCTTCAAGCTCTCCCGATATTTCCGGCCGGAAAATCGGGGCAAACTGGTTGTTCAAGCGTCCGTCCTCTCTAGCAGAAGGCCGGGCCAAGACAAGAACCACGGGTTAAGGCTTCGGGAACACCCGCGTGGGGCGGGTCAGGGGGTTGCGCGGCAGGTTTTGGAATTTGGGGTGAGGACCCGGCTTGGCCGGGTCTTCGACAGGAGACGGGTTGATGGCGTTGGGGCGGTTTTGTTCGGTGATGGCGCTCGTTTGCACCTGGTTGAGCGCCTCGGTCAGCCCCGGGCACTCGGCAAAGGACAGCACCCCCCAGACCGCTAGCGGCCTGCCGGTGCCGCGCTATGTCAGCCTCAAATCGGATCATGTGAACGTCCGCGCCGGTCCGACCAAGGACAATGACGTCGCCTGGGTCTACACCCGTTCAGGCTTGCCGGTCGAAATCACCGCCGAGTTCGAGAACTGGCGCCGGGTGCGCGATTCCGAGGGCGCCGAGGGCTGGGTCTATCATTCGCTGCTGTCGGGCCGCCGCACCGCGGTCGTCACCATGAAGCACAAGGACGACCTCGCGCCGATCTACGACCGGGCCGATCCCGACAGCGCGGTTGCGGCAAAACTCCAGGCCGGTGTCGTCACACAGGTGAAGAAGTGCACCGCAAACTGGTGCCGCGTCACCGGCAACGGCTTTGACGGCTGGATCCAGCAGGAACGCCTCTGGGGCGTCTACTCGGACGAGCAGGTGAACTGACCTGGTTGTCGTCCCGGCGAAAGCCGGGACCCATAACCACAGACAGCATTTGACGAAGACTGGTGGTTAACCAGTCGTCCTGCGGTACGGATAGCTATTTCTATCGATAAATCACGCGGTATGGGTCCCGGCCTTCGCCGGGACGACGACGCTAGCGCTTCTTGCGCAGGCGCACGACCATGTCGATGCGGGCGATCTCGTAACCCTCGGGCACCTCCGGCATCTTGGACAGCGCCAGATGCGGGTCCTCGATATCGACCAGCTCATGGCTGTTCTCGAGGTAATAATGGTGGTGGGTGGTGACGTTGGTGTCGAAATAGGTCTTGGTGCCGTCGACACTGACCTGGCGCAGCAGACCGGCATCGGTGAGCTGGTTCAGCGTGTTGTAGACGGTCGCGAGCGAGACCGGAACCTTGGCCAGCGTCGCTTCCTCGTAGAGCATTTCAGCCGTGAGGTGGCGTGCACCCTTGCCGAACAGGAGCCAGCCGAGTGCCATACGCTGGCGCGTCGGGCGGAGCCCGGCGGACTGGAGCATTTCGTTGACGTCGTGCCAGGGGCAGCCAGTCAGGGCCGGCTGGCGGCCGGACAGGAGGGCTGCGGAGTGGACGTCGTCGTCGTGATGGGGCGCGGTATTCTCGCTCATTTCCAGATTTCGGGCACGCGTGAACAATATCTCTCAGCAATATAAGAACAGAAAGATGCAGATGCAAGTTTCTCGCAACTAGAGAGGTTCTAATCAAACTTGGAACCGGGCGAGGACCCCGTCATTCTACCTTCATGAGGGCGCTTTGCCACCGAAATAGCCTGTGTTAGAGAGCGCGCGGTTCCGCTTAGCCGATTTTGGGCGCAGCCAGGCCTGGAGGCCCGGCCCGCAGTCCATCCGGGGCTTGCGGTGGTCGCGCCTGACGGTGGCAATTGGCGTTGCTCTCCGACCGAGACGGGGCCCATTTTCGCCAAAAAACGCCGCTCAATCGGGATTAGAACAGAGGCTCGCATGCTGAACAGGCGCAACGGTTACGAATACGAAGATCTGCTGGCGTGTGCCCGCGGCGAGATGTTCGGCCCGGGCAATGCCCAGCTGCCGCTGCCGCCGATGCTGATGTTCGACCGCATCACGGACATCAACGACAATGGCGGCGAGTTCGGCAAGGGCCTGGTGCGCGCCGAGCTCGACGTGAAGCCCGATCTCTGGTTCTTCGGCTGCCATTTCAAGAACGATCCCGTCATGCCCGGCTGCCTCGGCCTCGATGCATTGTGGCAAATGGTCGGCTTCTTTCTGGGTTGGACCGGGGGCGAAGGTCGTGGCCGCGCGCTTGGCCTGAACGAATTAAAGTTCAGCGGCCAGGTGCTGCCCGAGGCCCGCAAGGTTGTGTACAACATCGATATCAAACGCGTGATGCGTTCAAAGCTGGTGCTCGGGATCGCCGACGGGTGGCTTTCGGTCGATGACCAGATTATTTATCGCGCCAAGGATCTGAAGGTCGGCCTGTTCAAGCAGGGCACGAACCTGGGCTGAGGCGCATCACCGAGAAGACAACGATTTAAGGCGAGGCTGTCATGAGGCGGGTTGTGGTCACCGGGATGGGCATCGTCTCGTCCATCGGAAACAACACCCAGGAAGTGCTTGCGAGCCTTCACGAGGCGAAGTCGGGCATTTCGCGGGCTGAGAAATATGCCGAGCTCGGCTTCCGCTCGCAGGTCGCGGGTGCGCCGACGCTCGATCCGTCGACCGTGGTCGACCGTCGTGCGATGCGCTTCCTCGGCCAGGGCGCGGCGTGGAATCACGTCGCGATGGAGCAGGCGATCCAGGATTCCGGCCTGTCGCCCGAAGACGTCTCCAACATCCGCACCGGCATCATCATGGGCTCCGGCGGCCCCTCGGCGCGCACCATCGTCGAATCCGCCGACATCACCCGCACCAAGGGCCCGAAGCGCGTCGGACCGTTCGCAGTGCCGAAGGCGATGTCGTCGACGGCCTCCGCGACGCTTGCGACCTGGTTCAAGATCAAGGGCGTGAACTATTCGATTTCCTCGGCCTGCGCGACGTCGAACCATTGCGTCGGCAACGCCTATGAGACGATCCAGATCGGCAAGCAGGACGTCATCTTCGCCGGTGGTTGCGAGGAGCTGGACTGGTCGCTCTCCGTGCTGTTTGACGCCATGGGTGCGATGTCCTCGAAATACAACGACACGCCTGCCACGGCCTCGCGTCCCTACGACCTCAACCGCGACGGCTTCGTGATCGCCGGCGGCGCCGGCGTGCTGGTGTTGGAAGAGCTCGAGCACGCCAAGGCGCGCGGCGCGCGCATCTACGGCGAGATCGTCGGCTATGGCGCGACTTCGGACGGTTACGACATGGTCGCGCCGTCGGGTGAAGGCGCCGAGCGCTGCATGCGCATGGCGATGTCGACGGTGAAGACCAAGGTCGACTACATCAATCCGCACGCGACCTCGACGCCGGCCGGCGATCCGCCGGAGATCGACGCGCTCCGCCGCGTGTTCGGCTCCGGCGAGAAGTGCCCGCCGATCTCGGCGACCAAGGCGCTGACCGGCCACTCGCTCGGTGCAACCGGCGTGCAGGAGGCGATCTACTCGCTGCTGATGATGAACAACGGCTTCATCTGCGAGAGCGCGCACATCCAGGAGCTCGATCCCGTGTTCGCCGACATGCCGATCGTTCGCAAGCGCATCGACAACGTCAAGATCGGCACCGTGCTGTCGAACTCCTTCGGCTTCGGCGGCACCAACGCCACGCTGGTGTTCAGCCGAATGGATGTGTGATTGTTTGACTCGGTCATGCCCCGCGAAGGCGGGGCATCCAGTACGCCGCGGCTTCTCTATTTATCACGACGGTCTCTGGAATACTGGATCGCCCGCCCCAGTGCGCAGTGCGCACAAGGCGGGCGATGACGTCGAAAATGGGAGCGACGGCTAAGATGGAAGGTTTGATGAAGGGCAAGCGCGGTCTGATCATGGGCATCGCCAATGATCATTCGATCGCCTGGGGCATGGCGAAGACGCTGCATGCGCACGGCGCCGAGCTCGCCTTCACCTTCCAGGGCGAAGCCCTCGGCAAGCGCGTCAAGCCGCTGGCGGAGCAGCTCGGCGTGGAGCTGGTGCTGCCTTGCGACGTCGAGGACATCGCCAGCGTCGATGCGACCTTCGACGTGCTCCGCGAAAAATGGGGCAAGCTCGACTTCGTCATCCACGCGATCGGCTTTGCCGACAAGAACGAGCTGAAGGGCCGCTACGCCGACACCAGCCGCGAGAATTTTTCGCGCACCATGGTGATCTCCTGCTTCTCGTTCACGGAGGTCGCAAAACGCGCCGCCGAGCTGATGACCGAGGGCGGCAGCATGATCACGCTGACCTTCGGCGCCTCCGAGCGATCGATGCCGAACTACAACGTGATGGGCGTGGCCAAGGCGGCGCTGGAAGCCTCGGTGCGCTATCTCGCCTCCGACTTCGGACCGCGCGGCATCCGCGTCAACGCGATCTCCGCAGGCCCCATCCGTACGCTCGCCGGCTCCGGCATCGGCGAGGCGCGCGCGATGTTCGCCTTCATGCAAAAGCATTCGCCGCTCCGCCGCGGCGTCACGCTCGACGAGCTCGGCGGCTCGGCGCTGTATCTGCTGTCGGACCTCTCCGGCGGCGTGACCGGCGAGATCCACTATGTCGATTCCGGCTACAACATCGTGCTGATGCCGCGGCCGGACGATTTGAAGACGGAATAGACGACGGCGCCGTAGGGTGGGCAAAGGCGCGCCCTTCGCGCGCCGTGCCCACCATTTCTCAACGATCACGACGCAAGTGGTGGGCACGCTCCGCTTTGCCCACCCTACGGGACCTCCGTCCCGGCGCGGATTGACGCTTGAGACCGCGACCGTTCCTCGTACCCCACGATCATGGGGCAGACTTCGCCATAGAATAGTATTTGCTGCCCCCCGATGGCGCCGCAGGGTTGTGTCCCGCGGTTCGGGAGGAGCGATCTTGCCAAGGCTGCATGCGATGTGTCGCGCGGCTGCGCTGGCGTCCGTCACGGGCGCCGTGCTGCTTTGCGGCGGTTCGCATGCCCTGGCGCAGTCAGCCGTCTGGGACTCGACCCTCTCCAACACGAACTGGTACGTGCCGACGGCGCAACTGCTGGCCTATGCCGCACCGAAGACCGGTTTTTCCAATCCGATTCCGATCGGCGATCAGACGCTGTGGTCGCTCGCGACCGCGACGAATGGCGCCTTCACCGGGACCAGCGTTGCGCAGCTCAAGCTTGGATCGTCGCTGCTCACCGACACCTCGACCATCCAGGGCTTTGTCACGACCGCGGGCCAGATCACGATGCAGTTCACGCCGACCGCGGGCGGCGCGATAACCGTCGGTCTCGGCCACATGCGGACCGTCAACGGCGTGACCGAAATGGAAATGCAGATGATCACGGGCGACAGCCTGCTCGTGACGCATTGGGCCTACATGCTGCCCTACGATCCCGCGACCTTCACGCCGCCGGCCTCGCAACCCGTTCCCGCGAACTCCGTCCCGCAATGGGCATGGACGGCGGGCACGCCGTGGCGGATCGTCAGCTCCAGCCTGTTCGGCACGTCCACACCCGGCCGTTTCGTCATCACGAACTATCAGAACGGATATTTCTGGGGCGCCGGCATCGCACCCGCGGGAAGCGGCGCCGCCAATTTCACGCTGCTGGGATCGGTGACCCCCGAGGGCAATGTCCTCTTCAACACGCTCTCGCGCGGCACGCTCGCAAGTCTCTACGGCGCCGCGAGCGGCGATGCGTCGGGCGCGCAGATGCTCGTCAGCACCTATGATCTCTCGGGCAACCCGACCGGAGGCGTCGCCTATCTCTCCCTGGTGCGGCCCTATGCCGAAACCCTGCAGGCGCAGAACAGCCGCGCCGGGCTCGGTGCGGCCGACATGCTCTATCGTCTGTCCACGACGTCGCTTGGCTGGACGGGCTCGATGGCTCCCGGCTTTGCCGTACTCGACAATCTAGGCGGCCCGAGCCTCACCAACGCCGTCAACCAGACCCTGCCGGTTCTCACCGGCGCGGCATCGCAGGCGACTTACGCCACGCAGCGCGTGTTTCAGCAGGCCATGACGGGACGGCTCGACGAGGTGATCGGCCTGAACGGCGGCGGTGAGCCAGAGCGCAACATCTGGATGAAGCCGCTCGGCGGCAGCGTTCGGCAGGGCGGCGTTGATGGTTTCCCCGGATACAACGCATCCGGCGGCGGCATCGCCGTCGGCGCCGACACGACGATCTCCGCGCGCGCGATGCTCGGCGGCGTGTTCGCCTATACCCATCACACCATCACCGGAAGCGAGGATGCGATTCCGAACCGGCTCGCCATCGATTCATATCAAGCAGGGTTCTATGGCGCTTACGCGCTCGGCAACGGCTTCCAGATCGATGGCCAGCTCGACGGCGCGCTGAACGACAATGGCGAGAGCCGCTCGCTCACCTTCATCAACAGCACGGCCGGCGCCGGTTATCGCTCCTACAGCGGTCACGCGGGTGCCGGCGTCCGCAAGCTGATCCCGATCGAGCCGGGATTTACGATCGCGCCGTCGCTCCGGCTGGATTATGGGCAGGTTCGTTCGCCCGCCTATCAGGAAGGCGGCGCAGGCGGCTTCAGCCTCAATTTGGATTCGCAGACCTATCGCGAGTTGACGATGACCGCGGGGCTGAAGGGCGCGTACCGGATCGCGAAGCAGGTCCATCTCACCGGCGATCTCTGTGTCGGCTACAACACGCTGAACCAGGGGCTTCAGATCAGGTCGGCATTTGCGGGTGGTGGCGACACCTTCGTCACCAATGGCCTTGCGCTCTCGCCATGGATCTACTCGACCGCGCTGGGACTCGTTGCCACCGATGGCAAGGGGTTTGATCTCGGCATCCGCTACGGCCTTGCGGCGACATCCTCCGGGCTGCTCCAGCAGTCCGGGCTCGCCGTCCTCAAGATCAGCCTGTGAGCCGGCTGCATTATCCCGCGGCGATCTTCTCCGCGCGCTGGAATGCCGGCCGCGCCATGCAGCGCGCGAGATAGGTATCGAAGGCCGGGCGCGACGGCACCATCTTGAACAGGCGTACCGCGAAGTTCAGGCCGGAGCCGATGGTGATGTCGGCGGCCGAAAATTCCTCACCGAGAATCCACGGTCCCTTGGCAAGCGCGGCTTCCAGCACGTCGAAGACCTGCGTCGCGCTGCCCCAGGCCGCGGTCGAGGTCGGGATCTCGATCTTGGTGAAGATCTGGATGATGGCGGGCTCGATGCAGCCGGGCGAGAAGAACAGCCATTGCAGATAGCGCGCGCGGCGCGGGTCGGTCACGGCGGGCGCAAGCTTCGTCTCGGGATAGCGGTCGGCGATGTAGGCGCAGATCGCGGCGGCTTCGCCAAGCGCCGCGTCGCCGTCGCTGAGCGCCGGAACCTTGCCCATCGGATTGACCTTGAGGAAATCCGGCGCCTTCTGTGCACCGGTCGAGATGTCGGTCATCACGCGCTCATAGGGCAGGCCGCTTTCCTCCATCAGCCAGAGCGTCGTGAACGAACGCGAGCGGGGCGACCAATAGAGCTTGATCATGGCGCGAACCTTCCATCGGCGAGAGGCGGGCAGGGGCGGATTCATGCCGCGTCTGCATCGAATCCGCAATGCTTTACGCCCGGGGTCAGCTTCTCCCGGCTTCGGTTCAGTCTTCCTTGAGATAACCGGGGAGGCCCCGGTCGAGCCTGTCAGCGACGAGTGCGCGCGTCCTCTCGCGCAGCGCGGCGTTGGCCGAAGCTGCCGCGGGCGGGTCAGGGAACATCGAGTTGTCGAGCTTGGTGAGCGGGTCTTCGGTCAGTCGCATATTTGCGGCGAAGTTCGCGCCGAAATTCACAAAGGGGCGCTTGATCTCCTCATAGCTTCGGCCGTCGACCAGCGTGATCGCAACGTTGGCGAAAAGGTGCGAGTGCCGGAGGAGGCTGCCGAGACCCTGATTGTAGGTGCCGATGCCGTTCAGCGTCATGTGCGTGTTCGGCAGCTCCGCCTTGAACGTGGTCGCGACAAGATAGCGATCGCAGTTCGCATTCGCGGTGAAGCTCCGCACAATCGTTGGCAGACGTTCTCCGGGATCCCGGATGAGGATCGTTTTCGGATTATAGAAGGGCTCGAAGACGCCCTTGGGATAGGCGATCCTGCGCACCGCGGGATCGTTGCTCGTCGCCGCGCGCACACGCGCAAAGACGAGATCATCAAGTCCCCAGTCGATCGGGACCTCGCTTGCCTCGTTCTCGAAGATTGTGAGGCCGAATTTCTGTACGGAGTAGTGCGCTCCAATCACAGAGATCACGCCAAGCCGGCACGGACCGCTCTCGACCACAGCCGGCTGCTTCGCAACCGGTTTGGCCTTCGGCGCCGCTTTCTTGGCAGTCGGTTTTGCCTGTGGTGCGGCCTGAGCGGCGGGTGCAGTGGTTGCGGGAGGGGTTTGCGCTGCTGCTGGAGCCAGAAAGGACAGCAGGGCGAGCACCGAGGCGGCAAATCGAAACATGGATTCCGGTGGGATCAGAGGCAGGAGGTCGTCGGTCACGCCACACTAGGGTGGGATCGTGACAACCGCAAGCTGCACCGGGAGGTCGTCATCTATCCGGTGGGCCGCTGCCGCGTCCACCGATAATACTTCATCACGAACCCGTTCGAGGGCTCGATCTCCTCTTTCTCGAACATAAAGCCTTCGCGCTCATACCAGCGCCAGGCCTTTTCGTTCTCGCGGACGCAACGCAGATACATTTCATCCGGCATTTGCGTGCGCGTGAAGGCGAGCAATTGCCGGCCGAGCGATTGGCCCTGATAGGCAGGTGCGACGAACAGCATGTCGAGATAGAGCTTCGGTAGATGCAGCGCCAGCATCGCGGCGAGCGTGCCGTCGTCGTCGGCGACGAACAGGCTCCAGCCGTGCTCGATCTCGCGGCGAATTCGCGCGCGCAGGTTTGCCAGCAGGAAGTCGCTCGCCTCGCCGAGCCCGGTCGAGACCCAGCTCTTCATCCAGACGCGACCGACCTCGTCATACTCATCGGCGCGGGCGAGACGGATGATCGGTTGCGACATCGAGGTCTCAGGCCCGTTGGCTGCGCACGGATTGCCGTGTGCGCACCTTGCCGGCCGACAGGCACACCACCTCGGAGATCTGCAACAATTGCCGCGCCAACGGGCTGGTCTTGCGCCAGACCATGCCGATGGTGCGCGACGGCTGCGGGTCGCTGAAGCGCGCCAGCGAGACCGAGGCCGATCGCGTCTCCACTGCCACCGCCATCTCCGGAATCAAGGTCACGCCGATGCCGGCGCTGACCATCTGGACCAGCGTCGACAGCGAATTGGCGTCCAGCATCTCGCGCGGCGGCGCCGATTGCATGTTGCAGAACGAGAGCGCCTGATCGCGGAAGCAGTGTCCCTCTTCGAGCAGCAGCAACCGCATCTCGCGCATCATCTCACGCGATGGCGCCGGCGTTCCCTCATCCGCGCCCGGCCGCACCAGCAGGAATTTTTCCTCGAACAGGGCGACCTCGGTGAGCGAGGGTTCGGACACCGGCAGCGCCACGATGGCGGTGTCGAGCCGTCCTTCCACCAGTTCCTGGATCAGCCGCGGCGTCATCGTCTCGCGCACGCGGATGTCGAGCTCCGGATGCATGCGCGTGAGGTTCTTGGTGATCGTGGGCAGGAGATAGGGTGCGATCGTCGGGATCATGCCGATGCGAAGCCGGCCCGCGAACCGGTCCTGCGAGGCGCGCGCGAAATCGCCGAGCTCGTCGACCGAGCGCAAAATGTCGCGGACACGTTGCGCGAGCTCCTCGCCGAACCGGGTCAGCGCCACCTGCCGCGCGCTGCGCTCCAGCAGCAGGCCGCCGAGCGTCTCCTCCAACTCCTTGATCTGCATCGACAAGGCCGGTTGCGAGATGGAGCAGGACTCAGCCGCGCGGCCGAAATGGCCGTGCCGCGCCAGGGCGTCGAAGTACCGGAGCTGGCGCAGCGTCAGGTTTATCATCAGAAAATCCTATCGCAGCGATCATTAAAGTCAACTTTACCTGATCGGACACGACGCTTAGAGTGGTTCTACCTGGTCAAAGGCGCGAGTTCGACGCCACCAGAGGAGGTATTCATGGACGACACTTCGAAGTGCCCGTTTTCGGGTGGAAAACGCGTGCCAGCGAACCGCGATTGGTGGCCAACTCAGCTCAGCATCGAGATGCTGCACAAGAATTCCGGCCTGTCCGATCCGATGGGCGAGGCGTTCGACTACGCCAAGGAGTTCAAGTCACTCGACCTGAACGCGGTGATCAAGGACCTGACCGCCCTGATGACGGAGTCGCAGGAATGGTGGCCCGCCGATTTCGGCCACTATGGCGGTCTCATGATCCGCATGGCCTGGCACAGCGCGGGCACCTATCGCACCACCGACGGCCGTGGCGGCGCCGGTGCCGGTCAGCAGCGTTTCGCGCCGCTCAACAGCTGGCCCGACAACGCCAACCTCGACAAGGCCCGCCGTCTGCTCTGGCCGATCAAGCAGAAATACGGCCGCAAGCTCTCCTGGGCCGACCTGATGGTTCTCGCCGGCAACGTTGCGCTGGAATCGATGGGCTTCAAGACGTTCGGTTTTGCGGGTGGCCGCGCCGACGTGTGGGAGCCGGAAGAGCTCTATTGGGGTCCCGAAGGCACCTGGCTGGGCGATGAGCGCTACAGCGGCGAACGCCAGCTCGCGGAGCCGCTCGGCGCGGTGCAGATGGGCCTCATCTACGTCAATCCGGAAGGCCCGAACGGCAAGCCGGATCCGGTCGCCGCGGCCAAGGACATCCGCGAGACGTTTGCCCGCATGGCGATGAACGACGAAGAGACCGTCGCGCTGATCGCCGGCGGCCACACCTTCGGCAAGACCCACGGCGCGGGCGATCCGTCGCTGGTCGGTCCGGAGCCGGAAGCGGGCGCGCTGGAAGATCAGGGCCTCGGCTGGAAGAGCAAGCATGCTTCGGGCCTGGCGGGTGATTCCATCACCAGCGGTCTCGAGGTGACCTGGACGACGACGCCGACGAAGTGGAGCAACAACTTCTTCGAGAACCTGTTCAAGTACGAATGGGAGCTGACGAAGAGCCCGGGCGGTGCGCAGCAGTGGACGGCCAAGGGCGCCGACGCGATCATTCCCGATGCCTTCGACAAGTCCAAGAAGCATCGGCCGACGATGCTGACGACCGATCTCTCGCTGCGCCTCGATCCGGCCTACGAGAAGATCTCGCGTCGCTTCCTCGAGAACCCGGCCCAGTTCGCGGACGCCTTTGCCCGCGCCTGGTTCAAGCTCACCCATCGCGACATGGGCCCGATCCAGCGTTATCTCGGCCCGCTGGTGCCGAAGGAGACGCTGATCTGGCAGGATCCGATTCCGGCCGTGAATCACGAGCTGGTCGGCGATCAGGACATCGCCGCGCTGAAGACCAAGATCCTGGCTTCGGGTCTGTCGGTCTCCGAGCTGGTCTCGACCGCATGGGCGTCGGCCTCGACGTTCCGCGGCTCGGACAAGCGCGGCGGCGCCAATGGCGCGCGTATCCGTCTTGCCCCGCAGAAGGATTGGGAGGTGAACCAGCCGGCTCAGCTCTCCAAGGTCCTCGGCAAGCTCGAAGCGATCCAGAAGGATTTCAACGCGTCTTCGGGCGCCAAGAAGGTCTCGCTCGCGGATCTCATCGTGCTCGGTGGCACCGCCGCGGTCGAGAAGGCCGCGAAGGATGCCGGCGTCGACGTCAAGGTTGCCTTCACGCCGGGCCGCATGGATGCTTCGCAGGAGCAGACCGATGCGGCCTCCTTCGCGCCGCTGGAGCCGCGGGCCGATGGCTTCCGCAACTACATCGGCAAGCGGCAGCAGTTCCTCCAGCAGGAAGAAGCTCTCGTCGATCGCGCCCAGCTGCTGAAGCTCAGCGGACCCGAGCTGACCGTGCTGGTCGGCGGCCTGCGGGTGCTCGGCGCCAATGCGAACGGGTCGAAGCACGGTGTCCTCACTGCCAAGGTGGGCACGCTGAGCAACGACTTCTTCGTCAATCTGCTCGACATGAGCGCGCAGTGGACGCCGGCGGCTGACGGCAGCTACGAGGCCCGCGACCGCAAGACCAACGCGGTGAAGTGGACCGGCACGCGCGCCGATCTGATCTTCGGTGCGCACTCGCAGCTCCGCGCCTTCGCCGAGGTCTATGCTTCGTCGGATGCCAAGCAGCAGTTCGTGCAGGATTTTGCCAAGGCCTGGACCAAGGTGATGAACCTCGACCGCTACGACATCGCGGCGTGAGGTGTTGCCCCTCTCCCGCTTGCGGGAGAGGGGGCGCATCTCGCCCGAAGCAAGCGTCAAACTAAAAGGGCGGCCTCTCGGCCGCCCTTCGTGTTTCTGGCAGGTAGCGAGCGATTACTCGCCGGCAGCTTCGCGCGGAGCCTTCTCGCCCTCGCCGCCCTTGCCTTCGAGGTCTTCGCCGGTGGTCTGGTCGACGACCTTCATCGACAGGCGGGTCTTGCCGCGATCGTCGAAGCCGAGCAGCTTGACCTTGACCTTGTCGCCTTCCTTGACGACGTCGGAGGTCTTCTGCACGCGCGCCGAAGCGAGCTGGCTGATGTGGACGAGGCCGTCCTTGGAGCCGAAGAAGTTCACGAAAGCGCCGAACTCCATCACCTTGACGACGGTGCCGTCATAGATCTGGCCGACTTCCGGATCGGACGCGATCGACTTGATCCACTTGATCGCGGCCTTCATCGCCTCGCCGTCGCTGGAGGCGACCTTCACGGTGCCGTCGTCCTCGATGTTGACCTTGGCGCCGGTCTTCTCGACGATCTCGCGGATCACCTTGCCGCCGGTGCCGATCACTTCGCGGATCTTGTCGGTGGCGATCTTGAAGGTCTCGATGCGCGGCGCGTATTCGCCGAGCTCGGCGCGGGCGTTGGTGAGCGCCTTGGCCATCTCGCCGAGGATGTGGATACGTCCATCCTTGGCCTGGGCGAGCGCAACCTTCATGATCTCTTCGGTGATGCCCTCGATCTTGATGTCCATCTGGAGCGAGGTGATGCCCTGCTCGGTACCCGCGACCTTGAAGTCCATGTCGCCGAGATGGTCCTCGTCGCCGAGGATGTCCGAGAGAACCGCGAAGCGCTTGTCTTCGAGGATCAGTCCCATCGCGATGCCCGCGGTCGGCCGCTTCAACGGCACGCCGGCATCCATCAGCGCGAGCGATGCGCCGCAGACCGAGGCCATGGAAGACGAGCCGTTCGACTCGGTGATCTCCGACACCACGCGCGTGGTGTAGGGGAATTCGTGGTGCGGCGGCAGCACCGGATGGATCGCGCGCCAGGCGAGCTTGCCGTGGCCGATCTCGCGGCGCTTAGTGCCGCCGAGGCGACCGGTCTCACCGACCGAGTAGGGAGGGAAGTTGTAGTGCAGCAGGAACGTCTCCTTGTACGTTCCCGACAGCGCGTCGATGTACTGCTCGTCCTCGCCGGTGCCGAGCGTGGTCACGACCATCGCCTGGGTCTCGCCGCGGGTGAACAGCGCCGAGCCGTGGGCGCGGGGCAGCACGCCGACTTCGGCGACGATGTTGCGGACGGTCTTGCTGTCGCGGCCGTCGATGCGCTTGCCGGTGTCGAGGATGTTCCAGCGAACGATCTTGGCCTCGAGCTCCTTGAACACGCCGGAGACGCGCAGCTTGTCGAATTTCGGCTCCTGCCCCTCGGGGAAGTAATGGGCGATCACCTTTTCCTTGACCTTGCCGACCGCGGCGTAGCGATCCTGCTTGACCGGAATGGCGTAAGCGGCGCGCAGCTCCTGCTCGACGAGGCCGAGCATTTCCTTCTCGAGCGCCGCATTGTCGATCACGGTGACTTCGCGCGGCTCCTTCGCGGCCTTCTCGGCGAGCTCGATGATCGCGTTGATCACCGGCTGGAAGTGGCGGTGACCGAACATCACCGCGCCGAGCATCACCTCTTCGTTGAGCTCCTTGGCTTCCGATTCCACCATCAGCACGGCGTCGGCGGTGCCGGCGACGACCAGGTCGAGCTGGGTGTCGACCATCTCGTCGAGCGTCGGGTTGAGGATGAACTCGTCATTGGCAAAGCCGACGCGGGCGGCGCCGATCGGGCCCTTGAACGGCGCGCCGGACAGGGTCAGCGCAGCGGACGATGCCACCAGCGCGACGATATCGGGGTCGTTCTCCATGTCGTGCGAGAGCACGGTGACGATCACCTGGGTCTCGTTGCGCCAGCCGTCGACGAACAGCGGACGGATCGGGCGGTCGATCAGGCGGGAGACCAGCGTCTCCTTCTCGGTCGGACGGCCCTCGCGCTTGAAATAGCCGCCGGGAATGCGGCCCGCGGCGTAGGTCTTTTCCTGGTAGTCGACGGTCAGCGGCAGGAAGTCGACGCCTTCGCGCGGCGCCTTCGCCGCGACGACGGTGGCGAGCACCACGGTCTCGCCATAGGTGGCGACGACGGCGCCGTCGGCCTGACGGGCGATCTTGCCGGTTTCCAGCTTGAGAGTGCGTCCACCCCAGTCGATCTCGACCGAATGCTTATTGAACATAGATGTCTTCTTTCATGGGTTTCTCGAAAGAAGGACGGCTCGAAAAACAAAAACCATGCGCAAGATTGCGGGATGCTGATCGACGTGGGCGATCAGCGTCCTGCGATCCTGCCATGGTTTTTGGATTTCGGATGGCGTCCATCCTTTCGGGTCATACGGGCGCCTTGCCCGTTGTGCCCAGCCGCCGGATTGCTGCTGGACTGTCAGTCGGCACGAACGCGAACACCGAACCGCGGTCTTCGCCGATCATGCCCCGGATGCTGGCCGTCAACGGCTCGCATCCGACGCGCACGCAGCCTCGATCAAAAACCTTTAAATAAGCGCTTTCGTTCGAGACCACGCGCGAAAACGCGCGCCGTTGGCGCGCGCAAGAGCTCTTAACGGCGAATGTTGTGCTTCTCGAGCAGTGCCTTGTACCGCGCTTCGTCCCGCTTCTTGAGGTAGTCGAGGAGCGAGCGGCGGGTCGAAACCAGCTTCAAGAGGCCACGACGCGAATGGTTGTCCTTCACGTGGGTCTTGAAATGGTTGGTGAGGTTGGTGATGCGTTCCGACAGGATCGCGACCTGAACCTCGGGCGAGCCGGTGTCGCCGACCTTGTTGGCATTCGTCTTGATGACTTCCGCTTTGCGTTCTGCGGCAATCGACATCGTCAATTTCTCTCGTTGCGACCGGCGCTGGCAGTCAGGCCGGTCAGGTTGAACACACGCTTGGGGATGATTTCGCCATTGCCAACTTCAGCAAGCGCCAAAAGACGGCCTGCTACCGTGACATAGACTGTGCCGCTACAAGTGGGCGCATCCCGTCCGCGCAACAAAACGGCTTGGCCCCGGTGGAGCCTTGCCGCATCAGCCCGAGTGACGGCCAGTGCCGGGATGTCGTCCAGCGCGGTCTCAACGGGCATAAGCGCGTCGGCGAGGCTCCCCTCGCCGGACGCGGCTCTATCGCACAAAGCCTCCAGCTGATCCAGCGGAATCATGTCGTTTTCGCCAAATGGGCCGACCAGGGTCCGCCTGAGCGCGCAGATATGGCCGTAAGTGCCGAGAATCCGGCCCATATCGCGGGCCAGGGCGCGGACATAGGTGCCCTTGCCGCACTCGGCTTCGAATACGGCCCGGTCGTTATCCGGTTGATCTACAAGGGTTAATTGGTGAATCTCGACCGGGCGCGGGGCCAATTCCACGACCTCGCCGTCGCGGGCGAGGTCATAGGCGCGCTCGCCCTGGATCTTGATTGCGGAATAGCGCGGCGGGATCTGCTCGATCACCCCCGTGAAGCGGGGCAGGAGGGCCAGGATCGCCTCCCGGGTCGGGCGCTGATCGGAGGTCGCGGTCACCCGGCCCTCGATGTCGTCGGTGTCGCGTTCCTCGCCCCAGCACACGGTAAACTGGTAGCGCTTGCGGCCGTCCATCACGAAGGGAACCGTCTTGGTGGCTTCTCCGAGTGCAATGGGCAGGCCGCCGGAGGCCAGCGGGTCGAGCGTGCCGGCGTGTCCCGCGCGCTTGGCATTGAACAGGCGCTTGAGCACGGCCACGGCCTGCGTCGAGGTCATGCCGATCGGCTTGTCGAGCACGACCCAGCCATGGACGTCGCGGCGGTCGCGGCGAACCTGGTTGCCCTTCTGCTGCTTGGCGCGCGGATCGTTGTTGACGCGGCGCGGCTCCTGGTGCGGCTGAGAATCGCCACCGAGATCCGCAAAATTATTTTTCTGCACGTCGCGCGGATCGGCCTCTTCGCCGCCGATCGTGCCGTGAGCCGGGTCCATCGTCATTGTTCTTCTTCCCGATCCGTATCCGGATTCTCTTCCAAGCCCTGTTCGAGATCCTTCTGCACTGCAGGTGTTCGCAAAAGCTTCTCGATCCGTTCCGCTTCGTCGAATCGTTCGTCGACGCGGAAGCGAAGGTCAGGTGCAAATTTCAGGTTAACGCGATGCGCGACCTCGCCGCGCAGGAATTTCTTGTTGCGCTCGAGCGCAGCGATGACGATCTCGGTGTCGCGGCCACCGAGCGGCATCACATAGACTGTCGCGAGCTTCAAATCGGGCGACATCCGCACCTCCGGCACGGTGATGATGTGACCTTCGAGGTCGTCATCATGCACATTGCCTTGCGCCAGAATCTCGGCCATCGCGTGGCGAACCTGCTCGCCGACGCGCAACTGACGCTGCGAGCCGCCGGGCGCGGAACTCTTCTTCTGATGATGGCGGGGCATGGTCGAAAATCACCTCGTCATGCGCGTGAATGGGACACGAGCATTGTCATTTGTCCTGTTGAAACGAATGGGGCGCGGATGGCCGGAAAAAATCCGGCCATCGCATTCCCGCAATTTCAGCTCAAAAAGATCCGGGCGCTTCGGTAAGATTTGGACTTACAGGGAGCGCTGGATCGTCTCCACGCGATAACACTCGATGACATCGCCTGCGCGCATGTCGTGGTAGTTCTCGAAGGCCATGCCGCATTCCTGACCGGACTGGACTTCCTTCACTTCGTCCTTGAAGCGCTTCAGCGTCGACAGCTTGCCTTCATGCACGACGACGTTGTCGCGGATCAGGCGCACATTGGCGCCGCGTTCCACGGTGCCGTCGGTGACGCGGCAGCCGGCGACCTTGCCGACCTTGGAGATGTTGAAGATCTCCAGGATTGCGGCATTGCCCAGCATGGTTTCGCGCAAGGTCGGCGCGAGCAGGCCGCTCATCGCCTTCTTCACGTCGTCCACGAGGTCGTAGATGATGTTGTAGTAGCGAATCTCGATGCCGTTGCGCTTGGCGGCCGCGGCCGCCTCCTTGTTGGCTCGAACCGAGAAGCCGATGATCGCGGCGTTGAAGCCTTCCGCCAGCGTCACGTCGGATTCCGAGATGCCGCCGACGCCGGCATGCAGGATGCGGGCGGCGACTTCGTCGGTGCCGAGCTTTTCCAGCGAGCCGAGGATCGCTTCGAGCGAGCCCTGCACGTCGGCCTTGATGATCAGCGGGAATTCCTTGCGGCCCGCCGTCTTCAACTGCGACATCATCTGCTCGAGCGAGCCGCGCATGCCGGAGATCGAGGCAGCCGCGTTCTCGCGCTTCTGGTGCGCGCGGTAGCTGGTGACCTGGCGGGCGCGGGCTTCGTTCTCGACGACCGCGAGGCGATCGCCGGCTTCCGGCGGACCGTTGAAGCCGAGCACTTCGACCGGCACCGAGGGGCCGGCCTCCTGCACCGTTTCGCCCTGATCCGAGATCAGCGCGCGGACACGGCCCATTTCGGCGCCGGCGACGATGATGTCGCCGACACGAAGCGTGCCGCGCTGGACCAGCACGGTCGCGACCGGACCACGGCCGCGATCGAGCTTGGCTTCGATCACGGTGCCTTCGGCCGGACGTTCCGAATTGGTCTTGAGGTCGAGGATGTCGGCCTGCAGCGCGATCATCTCCAGCAGCTTGTCGAGATTGGTCTTGTTCTTGGCGGACACTTCGACGTCGACGACTTCGCCGCCGAAGGATTCCACCTGCACCTCGTGCTGGAGCAGCTCGGTACGCACGCGCTCGGGCTTGGCGTCGGGCTTGTCGATCTTGTTGATGGCAACGATGATCGGCACCCGCGCCGCCTTGGCGTGGTTGATGGCTTCGATCGTCTGCGGCATGACGCCGTCATCGGCCGCGACCACCAGCACGACGATGTCGGTGACCTTGGCGCCGCGGGCGCGCATCGCGGTGAACGCGGCGTGGCCGGGCGTGTCGATGAAGGTGATCTTCTTGCCGCTCTCGGGCGACACCACCTGATAGGCGCCGATATGCTGCGTGATGCCGCCGGCTTCGCCGGAGACCACGTTGGCATGGCGGAGCGCGTCGAGCAGCGAGGTCTTGCCGTGGTCGACGTGACCCATCACGGTCACCACGGGCGAACGCGTCTCGGTGTCGGTGGAATCGTCGATGGCGTCGAACAGGCCTTCTTCAACGTCGGAAGCGGCAACGCGCTTGACGGTGTGACCCAGCTCTTCGGCGATCAGTTGCGCGGTGTCGGCGTCGATCACGTCGGTGATCTTGTGCATCGCGCCCTGCTTCATCAGCATGCGGATGACATCGACCGCGCGCTCGGCCATTCGGTTGGCTAGCTCCTGGATCGTGATCGCTTCCGGAATGACCACCTCGCGGATGAGCTTTTCCTTCGGCTCGTTCGAGGCGTGGCCCTTCAGGCGCTGGGTGCGGCGGCGGAACGAGGCGATCGAGCGCTCGCGCACTTCGTCGGCATTGAGCGCGGTAACGACGGTCAGGCGGCCGCGCTCTTTCTGCGGACCGGGCTTGTGTGTGGTCTTGGGCGGGACGACAGGGCGCGCTGCGCCACCGGGACCGCGACGGATCTGGCGCGGACCATCGTCCTCGTCAGGACCGGCCGCGACGGCGGGCGCGCGGCCAAGCGGGCCGCCGCCAGCGGGACGCGCTGTGGTCGTGCCGGGACGTGCGGTTGTGGTTCCCGGGCGTGCCGTGGTCGTGGTGCCACCGGGGCGCGCTGCAGGTGCGCCGGGACGCGGCGCGGGAGCAGCCGGCGCCGCCGCAGCTGCGGGGCGGGGCGCGGACGGCTGTTCGCCTTCGCCAAAACGCTTCTTGGCTTCGGTCTCGGCCTTGCGCTTGGCTTCGTCCTCGTGACGGTGACGCTCTTCCTCGGCCTTGCGGCGGGATTCGGCTGCCTCGCGCTCGGCGCGTTCGGCGGCTTCGCGAACGGCGCGGCGCTGGGCCTCTTCCTCGGCCTGGCGGCGCTCTTCGACTTCGCGCACCTTGGCATCGGCCAGCGCGCTGGCGCGGGCGGAGCGTTCGTCCTCGGTCAGCGTGCGCAGCACCACGCCGGAGCCGGCGTTGCGCGGCGGCGCCGGGCGGGCCGGAGCGGGCGCAGGCGCAGCCGGCGCGGGCTTCGCAACCTCGACAGCCTGCGGCTCAGGGGTACCGTCGATGCGGCGCTTGCCGCGCTTCTCGACCACGACCTGCTTGCTGCGGCCATGGCTGAAGCTCTGGCGTACGGTGCCCGTTTCGACGCGCGGCTTGAGCGATAGCGTCTTGCTCGGAACGCTCAGCTTCTTGTCGCCAGGGGTCTTGGTATCAACCATTCAGCAGTCCTAATCCTGATTTATCAGTGTTGTGCGTTGCCGCACAGTCCTATCGGGTGGTCGTTGTCTCTCAGAAATCCTGGCCGGGCTTTTCGGCAGTCTTGTCAGCGTCCGCCATCCGGTATCGGACCAGCATCTGGCTACGTGACAGGAATGACTTGCTCGCCGGGCCCGCGAGCAGGGCAGCATGTATCACATTTGACCGGGTCAGTGCCAAATCCAATTCTAACGATTTCAGTGCGGTGACGACCGGAATCTGCGGCCTGGCGCCGCGATTTCCGGCATTTTGACGCGCCAGCATGTCCAATTTGCGGATTCCGTCCGGGGCCCCGTCGCTGGCGTGGATCAGGACCTCGACCGTGCCTTCCCCGAGGGCGCTCTCGACCTTGCCGAAGCCGGCCACGATCTGGCCGGCCTTGGCAGCGATCCCAAGGGCTTCCGTCACGCTCCGGACCAGGAGCGCCTCGATGTCGGCGGGAAGCGTCTGAGGGATGCGCAGCTCGCGCTTGAAGGCTTTGGTAAATTGGTGACGCCGCACGGCTTCCGCAACCACCTCGCGTGAGGCGGTGACCCACATGCCGCGTCCGGGCAGCTTGCGCTTGAGGTCGGGAACTATGTCGCCTTGGGGGGATACGACGAAGCGGATCAGCTCTTCGATCGGCCGAACCTCGCGACTGACCGCGCACATCCGCATGGTCGCGGACCTTTCGGTCCGCGGGCCATGGTCGAGATCGTGGTCGGTGTCTGCGAGCATCCGGGCGACATTCTCCTTCGCCCTTAAGCCGGCTGATCTTCGGAAGCCTCGGCCTCCTCAGCGGGCTTGGCGAGATCGGCCTCGGTGATCCAGCCGGCCTTGACGCGGGCCTGCATGATCATGGCTTCGGCATCGTCACGGGTGATGTCGATACCGTCGAGCGCACCTGCAAATTTGGTCTGCTCGCCGCCTTCCTTGCGCTCGGTCCAGCCGACCAGATCGTCGGTGGCGCAGCCCGCGAGGTCGTCGACCGACTTGATGTCGTTCTCGCCGAACTTCACCAGCATCTTCGAGGTGACGCCGGGCACGTCCTTGACCGCGTCCTCGACGCCGAGTTCCTTGCGGCGCGCCTCGAGCTCGGCTTCCTGCTGCTCGAGATATTCGCGGGCACGGTTCTGGAGCTCCTCGGCGGTCTCCTCGTCGAAGCCCTCGATCCCTGCGAGTTCCTTGAGGTCCACCATGGCGAGTTCCTCGACCGAGGTGAAGCCTTCGGACGCCAGCAGCTGGCCGACCACTTCGTCGACGTTGAGCGATTCCATGAAGACGCGGGTGGAGTTCTCGAAATCGGCCTGGCGGCGCTCCGATTCCTCCTGCTCGGTCAGGATGTCGATGTCCCAGCCGGTGAGCTGCGAGGCCAGACGCACGTTCTGGCCGCGGCGGCCGATCGCCAGCGACAGCTGGTTGTTGGTGTCGGGCACGACGACCTCGATGCGCTCGCGGTCTTCGTCGATGACGACCTTGGACACTTCGGCCGGCGCCAGCGCGTTGACCACGAAGGTCGCGATGTCGGGCGACCAGGGGATGATGTCGATCTTCTCGCCCTGCAATTCGTTCACCACGGCCTGCACGCGCGAGCCGCGCATACCGACGCAGGCGCCGACCGGATCGACCGAGGAATCGCGGGAAATCACGCCGATTTTCGCCCGCGAGCCGGGATCACGGGCGACCGCCTTGATCTCGACGATGCCATCGTAAATTTCCGGCACTTCCTGCGCGAACAGCTTCGCCATGAACTGCGGATGGGTGCGGGAGAGGAAGATCTGCGGGCCGCGGGTCTCACGGCGGACGTCGAAGATGTAGGCGCGGACGCGGTCGCCGTTGCGGAACACTTCGCGCGGCAGCATCTCGTCGCGGCGGATGATGGCTTCGCCGCGGCCGAGATCGACGATCACGCTGCCATATTCGACGCGCTTGACGACGCCGTTGACGATGTCGCCGATGCGGTCCTTGAATTCCTGATATTGCCGGTCGCGCTCGGCCTCGCGCACCTTCTGCACGATGACCTGCTTGGCCGACTGCGCGGCGATGCGGCCGTATTCCAGCGGCGGCAGCGTGTCGGCGATGGTGTCGCCGACCTGGGCGCCCGGATTGGCACGCTGCGCATCCACCAGCGAGATCTGGTTGGAATGGTTTTCGACCTTCTCGACCACCAGCATGTGGCGCGACAGCCGCAGCTCGCCCTTCTTGGGATCGATCTCGGCATGAACGTCAGTTTCGCTGCCGTAACGTGCGCGCGCGGCCTTGGCGATGGCGTCCTCCATCGCCGCGATGACGATGCCGCGGTCGATCGATTTCTCGCGCGCAACGGCGTCCGCGATCTGGAGCAACTCGAGTCGATTGGCGCTGACTGCCATGGCTAGTCTCCTTCGTCAGGCTCGATCTCGCCACGCCGCGCGCGTTCGGCGGCCAGGCGATGTTTCTTCGTATTGGTCGGTGCCGGCTTCTTTTTCGGCTTGGTGTTCTTGGTGGTTTTTTCGCTGATTTTCGCGTGCGGCGCCTGCGGCGGCTCGATGCCGAGATCGCGGCGCATCTGGCGCTCTTCGGCCTTGCCGCGGCGCATGGATTCGGCGATCAGATCGTCGGTCAAGATCAGGCGCGCCTCGCCGATATCCTCCATCGTCAGGAGAACGTCGGGATTGTCGCCGGTCTTGACGTCGTCGCGATGCAGATGCACGCGGTCGCCTTCGACGGCGCCGATCGTGCCGCGGAACCGCTTGCGCCCCTCATGGGCGACAGCCATCTCGACCTTCACCAGATGGCCGGAATAACGCTCGAAATCGGACCGTCGCACCAGCGGACGGTCGATCCCCGGCGAGGAGATTTCCAGCCGATAGGCGCGATCGATGGGGTCGGCGACGTCGAGCACGGGCGAGAGCGCCCGCGAGATCGCCTCGCAATCCTCGAGCTGCATCGAGCCGTCGGGCCGCTCGGCCATGATCTGGACGGTGCAGCCGGATTCCCCGGAAATGCGGATCCGCACCAGGCGGTAACCCATGCCCTCGAGCACTGGAGCCGCGACCGCCGACACACGTGCCGCCACGCCCGGCTCGACCACGAGCCTCGGCTCGGCCAGCAACTCGGCATCCGTGGAACCAGTGTTCGGTTCGGTCATATCAGGGGTCAAGGCGCTCGATGGTTAAGGCTTGGTTAAGACCTGCAAAGGGTAAGACTTGCAAAGCCTGCTTGGGAACTCTTCATCCCGACAGCTGGTCGGGCCGCGCATCTTCCGCCAAGCCGCGTTCAGGTAATAAAAAAGAGCGGGTCCTTTCGGGCCCACTCTCACTACGCGGATCGTATGAGAAGATGAATTGGCGCTGATATAGCGCGTTATGCCCTCCCGGACAAGGCCCATCGCAGGCTGGAGGAGGCTTTTTGCGCCCGATTCGCGGCGCTCCGGGCCTAACGCTTCCTTCACCTCGGGGCCCTAGATTGCCTGATTGTGGGGCGGCTTGGACCAGGGCGCACCCGCGGCGTGCCCCATACGAGTTGCGTTTTCATGACCGTTGCCACGTCGCTCATTCCCGGACTGGACGATATCGTCAAACGCGGCGATCCCAGGCGTCGCGGCGAAATTGCGCGCGCCATTTCCGAATTGTTCTTCCACGACGCTGCAAAGCTTCGTCCCGAGCTGATCGATCTCTTCGACAATCTCCTGATCGATCTCGTCCCACATGCCGAGCTCGCCTCGCGCGTCGATCTCGCCGAACGATTCTCGCAGTTGAACAATGCGCCGCGGCATCTGGTGAGCAAGCTCGCGCGCGAAAACGAGATCATGGTGGCAGGTCCGGTGCTGCGCCGCTCGCCCGTGCTCGATGACGCCGCTCTGGTCGAGATCGCGCGGTTGAAGGGCCAGGGCCATCTGCTGGCGATGACGGAGCGCCCCGCATTGTCGGCGACGGTCACCGACGTGCTGGTCGAGCGTGGCGATCGCGACGTGGTGCGCCGTGCCGCGGGCAATGCCGGCGCGGTGTTCTCGCCCGGCAGCTATTCCGAGCTGATCAAGCGTGCCGCGCAGGACGGCGTGCTGACGCTCAAGATCGGCCAGCGTACGGATCTTTCCGGCGAGAACCTGAAGCATCTTCTCGACGGCACGCTCGACGTCATCCGCCGCCGCCTCTCCAGCGTGGTCAATCCCGCGCGCCAGGTCGAGATCAAGCGCGCCATGGCCGCGATCGAGGAGGCCGCGCTGCCGCCGGGGCCGCGCCGCGATTTCTCGGCGGCACAGCGCACGGTGCTCACCTTGCGTCGCGAGGGCCATCTCGGCGAGAGCGCGCTGCTTGGCTTCGCCAAGGCGAACAAATACGAGGAATCTATCGCCTCGCTCTCGGCGATGTCCGGCGTCCGCCTCTCGATCCTCGATCGCCTGATCGCGGGCGATCGCTATGATCCGATTCTGATCGTGGGCCGCGTGCTCAATCTCGGCTGGCCCACGGTACGCGCGCTCATCCTGCTCTGGTACGGCCCGCACCGCACGCCGGCCGACGCCGACATCGAGGCCGCGCGCATGAACTTCACGCGCCTGATGCCGGCCACCGCCGAGCGCGTCGTGAATTTCTGGCGCAACCGGCAGACGATCTAGAGTCGTCTGAACCGCAAATACGCAGCCTTGCGTCCTTCGCGCGCGGCCTTCCGGCCGTAGCGCGTCATGGTGTAGCCGTCCCAGGGCTGCCGGAAATCGTCGGCGCGTTCCGCCAGCCAGACGAAATCCTGCGAGCGCGCAAGATGCGACAGCGTCCAGGCGCAGTAATCGTCGATGTCGCAGACGAAACGGAACTCGCCATTCGGCTTCAGCACGCGCGCCATGGCGGCAATCGTCCTGTCTTGCACGAAGCGCCGTTTCCAGTGTCGCCGCTTCGGCCAGGGATCCGGATGGATCAGGTCGATCCGCGACAGCGAATCCTTCGGCAGCCAGGCCACCAGCTCGGCGGCATCGCCCGCGAACAGGCGGATGTTGCCGATATTGGCGGCCTCGATCTGCGCGAGGATTTTTGCCATGCCGTTGACATAGGGCTCGCAGCCGATGAAGCCGGTCGTGGCGAAGGTCTGCGCCTCGGCCGCAAGATGCTCGCCGCCGCCGAAGCCGATCTCGAGCCTGACATCGTCGGCCGCGGGGTCGAAGATCTCGCTTGCATCCGCCGGCGCCGCTCGATCGATGTCGAGCGCAAGATGCGGCAGCAGGTGATCGACCAGCTCGGCCTGGTGCTGCCTGAGCTTGTGGCCCTTGCGGCGCCCGAAGAACGCGCGCTCGCCGTCGTCGCGATCGGGATCTGATTTGCGCTCGCTCATTGCAGGGTCTGATACAGGCGATGGAGCAGCCGCGCGCGCGGTTCGAGCGACGACACGTAGAGCTGCTCGTAATGGGTGTGCGCGCCCTTGCCGTCGACGCCGAGCCCGTCGAGCGTGCCGGTATGGGCCGCCGTGAAATTGCCGTCCGAGCCGCCGCCGGTGTGGGTGTCGACCAGCTCGAAGCCGATCTCCGCGGCGAGCGTCTTCGCATGCTCGTACAACGAGGCGCCTGAATTGCTCTTCTCGTAAGGCGGACGATTGAGCTCGCCCGTGACCTTGACGGTGACTCCGTCGGTCTTCGACGTCAGTCCGAGGATCTTGCCGACGAATTCGTCGGCGTCTTTGAGGCTCAGCACGCGCAGATCGATTTCGGCATAAGCCTCTTCCGGTGTCACATTGGGCCGCGTGCCGCCGCGCACCACGCCGACATTGACGGTGACGCCGCGCTTCAGATCGTTCATCCCCTCCAACGCCAGGATGACGTTGGCGAGCTCGCGGACGGCGCTGCGGCCGTCTTCCGGCCGGGTGCCGGCATGCGCGGGCACGCCCTTGATGAACACCCGGAAGCGTCCGACGCCCTTGCGTCCGGTGACGATCTTGCCGCCGTCGCGCGCCGGCTCGGTCACCAGCACGTATTTGGCCTTGCGCCCCTCCGCCTCGATCAGCGCGCGTGAGGTGGGACTGCCGATCTCCTCGTCGGAGGTGAACAGGTGCGTGATGCCGAGCGGCGAGCGATCCGCGGTGGCGCACAGCGCGCGAAAAGCGTGATGGGCGATGTAGGCGCCGCCCTTCATGTCGTAGATGCCGGGACCGAACGCGCTGTCGCCTTCGACCTTGAACGGCAGGCGCTCGATGAATCCCATGGGGTGAACGGTGTCGAGATGGCTCAGCACCAGAATGCCCGGCTTGTCCTGGCCCCAGGTCGAGCGTGCCAGGAGGTGATCGCCACAGCCGTCGATGCCGGCGACGCGCTCGAGCGTGACCGGCAGATCGCGATATTGCTCCGCGACCATCGAGACCAGTCTGTTGACCTGTTCAGGCGCTTCCGTCGGCGTCTCGACCTCCACCCAGCGGCGGATGCCATCGAGAATAGTTTGGGTATCGAACCAATTGGAGCCGGTCATGGACGCATCTGTGCCTTTGAATCGCATCATCGAAGGCGACGCGCATCAAAGCGCAGCCGCAAATGACGACATAGGCCAGATTTGACGCAGCCTCAAATCGCCATCGGGATGGCGCGTCAGCGTTTGTCGGGACCTTCGCGGGCCGCGATCTGCTCGACGAGATCGACGATCGAGCGGCGCATCTTCGAATCGGTGATTCGGGTGAACGCCTTGGTCAAAGCGAGTCCTTCGGAGGTCGCGAGGAAGTCCGAGACGTAAGAGGGCGAGGCGCCTTCGCTGAAGCCATCGGGACCCGCCACGCCGCTCGGGCCGCCCTCGAACAGGAACGACACCGGCACCTGGAGAATCTCGGCAATCTGCTGGATGCGGCTCGCGCCGACCCGGTTGGTGCCCTTCTCGTATTTCTGGATCTGCTGGAAAGTCAGGCCCAAAGCTTCACCGAGCTTTTCCTGGCTCATGCCCAACATGATGCGGCGCATACGCACGCGACTGCCGACATATTTGTCAACAGGGTTGGGCGCTTTCGACATTTCCTCAGCCCTCCAAACATCACCGTCGGCGCAATCATCAGGAATGCCTCAGGTGTCAGCAACGTCAAATCAGACCCTGTTATTAGGAAACATTGCGGAGAAATTTAGCAACGCACCACTGTCTTTTGCAGCCGGCGCAGAATGGGGAGCCCACGTGCAGTCTGTCAACCGTGGGACTACGGTTGTCAAAAGTTTCCGTCCGTGGCGGCGGCGTGATCAGAGATGCCGTTTGGCAACACGTCGGCGGACCGCCAAAATCACGGCCAGCGCTACGAGCATGGCAGCGGGCACGTCGCCCACTCGCGCATAGACAGTCGGCGGGATTGCTGCGGGCAGGCTTGCATCCAAAATGCCTTCAAGCCCGAGGCCGAGGCTGGCGACGGTTCGTCCGACCGGATCGATCACTGCGGAGATTCCGGTATTGGCGGAGCGGACCAGCGGCAATCCGAGCTCGATCGCGCGCATCCGCGCCTGCTCCAGATGCTGATAGGGGCCGGTCGAGATACCGAACCAGCCGTCATTGGTGAGGTTCACGATCCAGCCCGGACGTTCGCCGCGTCCGGCGACCTCGCCGGGAAAGATTGCTTCGTAGCAGATCAGTGGTAGCGCGGCCGGCGCGCGTGCGACCGGCAACGCATGCCGCACGGTGCCCGGAATGAAACCGCCGCGCACACGCGTCAGTTGCTCGAAACCGAGCTTCTCCATCAACTCCTGGTAGGGAAGAAATTCTCCAAACGGCACCAGATGCAGCTTGTCGTAAACCGCGAGCACGCTGCCGTCGTGATCGATCACGTAGATGGAGTTATAGGCGCGGGTGATCGGCGTGCCCCGCGGCAGGTCGGGCGCGCGGACCGAACCCGTGATCAGCACCGTGCCCTTGGGCAGAAGGTCGGCGATTTGCGCCATCGCGTCCGCTTCGCGGGTCAGGAAGAACGGAAAGGCGGATTCCGGCCAGATCAGGATGGTGACATCGCGCATGCCGGTCGATTGCGGTCCGGAGGCGCGGTCCGACAGGGCCAGGTATTTCTTCATCACCTCCGCCTTGGCGGCGTAGTTGAACTTCGCGTCCTGCTGGAGGTTCGGCTGCATCAGCCGCAGCTTCGCGCCCGCGACCATCGTGGTCGGATGCAGCGAGAGGCGGATCGCGCCGAAGATGCTCATGACAATCAGAAGCGCAATTGCTGCCGCCGGCACGCGCCATGGCAGGCGGCGATCGGGCGTGCGGTCGATCAGCGTCGCGGGGCTCGCGAAGATCGCAACCGTCAGGAACGTCATGCCCCACAGGCCGATCAGCGAGGCCGTCTGCGCCAGCGGCAGCGGCTCGGACAGTGCATAGCCGAAGGCGTTCCAGGGAAAGCCGGTCAGCGCGTGACCGCGCAGCCATTCGCTGATGGTGAGGCTTGCCGCGAGCGCAAGCACGCGCGTGGCGTTCTTGGTCCAGAGCAGGCGCGCGAGCGCAAAGCCCATCGCTGTGAAAATGGAAAGGTAGGCCGGCAGGCCCAGCACGGCGAACGGCGTCAGCCAGGCGAAGACATCGGCATCGACGAAGAAGGCGTAGCCGATCCAGTAGAGGCCGGGAACGAAATAGCCGAGCCCGAACCAGTAGCCGGTCAGCGCCGCGGCGGGGACGCCGCCATATCGTCCGGCGCCGGCGCCGTCGATCAGCCAGACCAGCACCGGGAAGGTGATGAACAGCACCGGGAACGCGTTGAACGGCGCCAGCGCCAGCACCGACAGCGCCCCGCACCCCATGGCGATGACGGCGCGCTTCCATCCCCAGGTGAGGATGACGGCAAGCGCAATCTGTCGAAGTCGCTGGAACGGGCTCACTGTTGGCCGGTCCCGTCGCTTGGCGGCGGGGTGGGCGGGTCATTGGCCGGCGGCTGGCCGCTATCCGGCGTAGCCTCGCGGCGCCGGCTCTCGCGCTGGGTGCGCGGTGCGGGGCGCTCCTTCCGCGTCGAGATGCGCAGCCGCTTGACGCGGCGCGGATCGGCATCGAGCACTTCGACCTCGTAAGTGCCGGGGCCCGAGATCACCTCGCCGCGCACCGGCAGGCGCCCGACGAAGCTGACGAGATAGCCGCCCAGCGTCTCCACTTCCTCGCCGGCTTCGCCGGTGACGAAATCCTCGCCGATCACCGTGCGGACGTCCTCGAGGCTGGCGCGGGCGTCGGCGATGAAGGCGTTGTCGGGCAGGCGCACGATCGAGGGCGGCTCGTCGCTGTCGTGCTCGTCGTCGATCTCGCCGACGATCTGCTCGACGATGTCCTCGATCGAGACCAGCCCGTCGCTGCCGCCATATTCGTCGACCACCAATGCGAGGTGAATGCGCGTGGCCTGCATCTGCGCGAGCAGGTCGATCGCCCGCATCGACGGCGGCACGTAGAGCAGCTTGCGGATGATGCGCGCATCCCCAAGCGGCATCGCGAGGTCCACGGCCTTCAAATCGAGCCCGGCCGGCAGCGGCTTCTTGCGCTTGGTCTTGGTGGCCTCCGACACGCGCGCGCGCGCGGTCATGAAGGCGAGCAGGTCGCGGATATGGACGATGCCGACGGGATCGTCGAGCGTCTCGTTGTAGACCACGAGACGCGAATGGCCTGCGCTCTCGAAGCGGTCCATCAGTTCGCCGAGCGGGATGTCGCGCTTCACCGCGATGACGTCGGCGCGATGCACCATGACGTCGGCGATGCGGCGCTCGTGCAGGCCGAGGATGTTGCGCAGCATGGTGCGCTCGACCGCCGAGAAGCCGGTGTCGTCGGGCGTCGTCGCGTCGAGCACGACCTGGAGGTCGTCGCGCACCGATCCCGCCTTCCAGCCGAACAGCGTCCGGATGGCGCGCAGCAGCCAGCCTTCCGCGGTCGGGCGCATCACCTCGCCGGGCGTTACCACCGCCGGCAAATTGGCCGTGTTGCGCGGATTGTCGTGAATTGGTTCGGAATCCGGCATCTCAATGCGTCCCCGGGCGGTCTGCGTAGGGATCGGGGATGCCGAGGTGAGCCAGGATCTCGCGTTCGAGCGCTTCCATCTCCTCGGCGTCGTCGTCGTTCTCGTGGTCGTAGCCGATCAGGTGCAGGAAGCCGTGCACGGCGAGATGGCTCAAATGGTGGTCGAACGGCTTGTGTTCCTCGTCCGCCTCGCGCCGCATGGTCTCGTAGGCGATCGCGATGTCGCCGAGCATGCGCGGCGCATCGCCTTCCTTCCATTCGCCCTCCGGCTGGAGCGCGGGAAACGACAGCACATTGGTCGGCTTGTCGATGCCGCGCCAGTTGCCGTTGAGGGTGCGGATGCCGGCATCATCGGTCAGCATCACCGCCACTTCCGCGTCGGCGACGTCTTCGTCGACATTCTCGGCGGCGGCCGCAACGGCGCGCTGGATCACGGCTTCGGAATCGGGCTCGCGCTGCCAGCAATCGGCGACGACGAGGACCTCGGTCATGGGAAGGTTGGGGTGTGACATTGTCTTTGTTCGGAACGAAGGGCGCTTCTCGTCCGCGCCCGCCGGGTCCGGCTGTTGTCTCGTCAGGATTTACCGGTGGCCGGCCGCTGCGGCGACCCTTCGTAAGCGGCGACGATCCGCGCCACGAGCTCGTGGCGGATCACGTCCTCGGCTTTGAAATGAACTTGCGCAATGCCTTCGACGCCGCTCAAGAGGCGCGTTGCCTCGGCGAGGCCCGATGTCTGGCCGTTCGGCAGGTCGATCTGCGAGGGATCGCCCGTCACGATCATACGGCTGTTCTCGCCCAAACGCGTCAGGAACATCTTCATCTGCATCGACGTCGTGTTCTGCGCCTCGTCCAGGATGATGGCGGCGTTGGTGAGGGTGCGGCCGCGCATGAAGGCGAGCGGCGCGATCTCGATCTCGCCGGTCTGCAGCGCGCGCTCGACGATGCGCGCGTCCATGAGGTCGTAGAGCGCGTCGTAGATCGGGCGGAGGTAAGGATCGACCTTCTCGCGGAGATCGCCGGGCAGGAAGCCGAGCCGCTCGCCGGCTTCAACCGCCGGACGCGACAGGATGATCTTGTCGACCTCCTTGCGCTCGAACAGTTGCGCGGCGTGCGCGACCGCGAGCCAGGTCTTGCCGGTGCCGGCGGGGCCGATACCGAACACCAGCTCGTGGCGCTTCAGCGCGCGGATGTAGGAGTCCTGCGCGGCCGTGCGTGCGCGCACCGGGCGTTTGCGCAAATTGATGCTGTCGAAGGTCGATTTGGCCGATTTGGCGTCGAACTCGAACAGCGAGCCCTGAGCGATGACCGCGCGGATAGCGCCTTCGACCTCGCCCTGGTCGAGATCCTGCCCCTTTACCGCTTGCGCGTAGAGCATCTCCAGCACGCGGCGCGCGGCGTCGCAGCCGTCGCGCGTGCCGCCGATGGTGATGTGGTTGCCCTTGGAATCGACCACGACGCCGAGCCGCCGCTCGATCTGCGCGAGATGCTGGCCGTAGGGGCCGACCAGGGCGGATGCGGCGCGGTTGTCGTCGAAGTCGATGACGACCTGGGTCTCGGGCGGAACTTGCATGTCGCGGTCAAATTTGCGGCTGGGAGCGATAGAAGACGAATCCGATGCGCTTTTGGGCAAGGGTTCAGGCTCCAGTGGCTTGCGATAAAGCGGGCTCACGCGCGCCATGTGGCGTCACGAGCTCGCCGAGGAAGCTGTAGCGTTCGAGGCTGTCGATCCGGACCGGCAGGATTTGTCCGATGATGTCGGGCGAAGCCATCACATGTGCTGGCTGGAGGAATGCGGTGCGGCCGACGATCTGACCGTCCTTGCGGGCCGGACGCTCGAACAGCACGTCGACCGTTGAGCCAATCGCGGCCTTGTTGAAGGCCGATTGCTGGCTGTCGATCAGTTCCTGGAGCCGCTCCAATCGCTGGTCCATCTCGGCGGGGGACACCGTCTCCTGCATGTCCGCGGCCGGCGTTCCCGGCCGGGCGGAGTATTTGAACGAATAAGCCGCAGCGTAGCCGATTTGCGTGACAAGCGCGAGAGTGGCGAGAAAATCTTGCTCGCTCTCGCCGGGGAAGCCCACGATGAAATCTGATGAAAAAGCAATGTCTTGGCGCGCGGCCCGGAAACGGTCGATAACACGCCGATAATCATCGGCGGTATGTTTCCGGTTCATGGCGGCCAGAATCCGGTCCGAACCCGACTGCACCGGCAGGTGCACGAACGGCATCAGCGAATCGAGATCGCGATGGGCAGCAATCAAACTGTCATCGACATCGCGGGGATGGCTGGTCGAGTAGCGCAGCCGCGCGATGCCGGGAATTGTCGCCAGATGCTCGAGCAGCCGGCCGAGCGGCCAGCTTGTCCCGTCCGGCCCCTCGCCATGATAGGCGTTGACGTTCTGCCCGATCAGCGTGAGCTCGCGCACGCCGTTGTCGGCAAGGCGTTTCACGTCGTCGACGATCTTCGCGACAGGGCGCGAGACCTCCGAACCGCGCGTATAGGGCACGACGCAGAAGGTGCAGAACTTGTCGCAGCCTTCCTGCACGGTGACGAACGCCGAAATGCCGCGCGCGCGGATCGCATCGGGCTTGGGCTGAGCCAGGAAGCCGAACTTATCCTGAGCGGGAAATTCGGTCTCGATCGCGCGGCCTTCATTGCCGGCGCGCTTCAAGAGATCCGGCAAATGGTGGTAGCTCTGCGGCCCGACCACGACGTCCACGACCGGCGCGCGGCGCACGATCTCCTCGCCCTCGGCCTGGGCCACGCAGCCGGCGACCGCGATCTGCATGGTGCGGCCGTGACGCGCGGCGTCGTCCTTGGCAACGCGCAGCCGTCCGAGCTCGGAATAGACCTTTTCGGAGGCCTTCTCGCGGATATGGCAGGTGTTGAGGATGACGAGGTCGGCGTCCTCGGCGTTCGCCGTCTCCACGAATCCTTCCGGGGCCAGCGTGTCCACCATGCGCTGGGCATCGTAGACGTTCATCTGGCAGCCATATGATTTGATGTGCAGCTTGCGCGGCGGCGTCATGGAACCCGGAATTGAGGTGGAGGACGGCCCTCAAATATAGGCTGGAGGGACGAAAATCCAGCGAATGGAGCCCCCCAAACGGTCATTCCGGGGCGCGACGCAGTCGCGAACCCGGAATCTCGCACCAAAACCTCTGGATTCCGGGTTCACGCGCTCCGCGCGTGCCCCGGAATGACAGTAAAAGGGCGAAATCAGCCCGTCAGGGCGTCCGCCTCGACCCGCCGGACCAGCTCCGGCAGCTGATGCATGTCGGCGAAGGTCAGGTCGGCGCCGGCCCGCCGCAAGGTCTCGGCATGGCCGGCCCCGCAATGGCTACCACCGTAAAAGCCAAACACCTTCATCCCGGCCGCCCGCGCCCCGGCGATGCCGGCAAGGCTGTCCTCGATCACGACACAGCGCTCGGGCGACACGCCCATTTCCCTGGCAGCAAACAGAAACAAATCTGGTGCGGGTTTGCCGTTTGTCACCTGCGACGACGAGAAGATGTTCGGTGCAAGGCGTTCATGAAGTCCCGTGCTTCCGAGACTCACCTGCATGCGCTGATGCGAGCCGCTCGAAGCGACGCAGACACGTTGCGTCACGACGTCGAGCACGTCGTGGATGCCGCGGATCGCCTCGAGGTCAGCTTCGAATGCGCGAAACAGCTGGTCCTGCAGATCGCCGTGATAGGCTTCGGGCAGCTTGCGGCCGAGCTCGGTCTCGATCTCGAGATTGGCCTGTTTCGTCGAACGGCCGAGAAAGCGCTCGGACACCTGCTCCATGGTGATCGGATAGCCGTGCTTGGTCAGTGCATCCGCATGGGCGCGACAGGAGATCGCCTCGCTGTCCACGAGCACGCCGTCGCAATCGAAGATGATGAGATCTATTGGCACTAAGGCATGATCCGGAAAAGTGTGGAGCGGTTTTCCCGCGCGACAAACGCGGAAGGCGTTTGCGCGGAGATCATGCCACTCAAGACGTCGGCTTGTCGTCGTCGAGCGGGACGCAATAGAGCTCGAGCCGGTGATCGACCAGCTTGTAGCCGAGCTTGCGGGCGATCTCCGCCTGAAGCTTCTCGATCTCTTCGGAGGTGAACTCGATCACCTTGCCGTCGCGCAGGTTGATGAGGTGGTCGTGGTGGCTGTCACGCATCGTCTCGTAGCGCGCCCGGCCCTCGCGGAAATCATGGCGTTCGATGATACCGGCGTCCTCGAACAGTTTTACGGTGCGATAAACGGTCGAGATCGAGATCTTGTCGTCGACGGCGACGCAGCGCCGGTACAGTTCCTCGACATCGGGATGATCGACTGCCTCCGCGAGCACGCGGGCAATGACGCGGCGCTGCTCGGTCATGCGCATGCCGGTGGCGGCACAGCGCGCCTCGATGCCGGACGCCTTGGATGCGGAGGAAGGTTTAAGTCCAGTCATGTGTTGTCTGCCTGACGAGGCGCTTTCTGCCATCAATATTACGACAAGTCACGTCGCATCAGAAGGGCGTTCAATTGTTCCCCGTTCGGCTGCTTATAGTAGCGTTCGCGGCGTCCGACCACCATGAATCCGGCCCGATCGTAGAGCCGCCGCGCCGGCTGGTTGTTCTCCTCGACTTCGAGAAATATCGTGCGCACGCCGCGCCCGGCGAGGTGGCCGAGATGGGTCATCAGCAGCGTGCGGGACAGGCCGCGGCCGCGATGGGCCTGGTCGACCGCGACCGAGAGGATCTCCGCCTCGTCCGCACCGATCCGCGACACCGCAAAGCCGATGATCTTGCGGCCGAGGCGCAATCGATGCACGAGCGTGTTGCGCTCACTGACCATGCTCTCGAACTCGCCTTCGCCCCAGCCGTGCGCGAAGGAAGCGCCATGAAGCTGCGCCAGCTGTGCAGCATCGCGCACGGAAGCCGGCTCGACGGCGGCCGTGCCGCCGTGCCACCATTCCGACAGCCATCTCATCATGAGCTTGCGGCTTGTGCGAGCGGCGGAGTTGCGGCCGGCTTTGCGTCGGGCGCCTTCAGATAGAACGGCCGCGCCGGGTTCGTCTCGGGATCGGCCGCCGCGCCAAGCCACGCGACCCAGCTGATGTCGGGCGCGGGCTGCGCGTCGACCGCAACGGGCTGCGGCGCATCCTTCGGCCAGCGCTCCGCGAGAAGATTTGCCGCGTTGCCGACCAGATGCGGCGCGCCGAATTGCGAGGCAGCGATCGCCTCGTCGATCGCAGCGACGCGCGGCCGCACCAGCTGGCTGCCGTCACCGGCGACGATCTGGAAATAGACGTGGTCGTGCCGTGCGTCGATCGCCGAGATCACGGGAGCCGATTTGCTCTGGCCGACGATGGCTGCGGCATAAGCCGATAATGTCGTCAGCCCGACGGCCGGTCGTTTCGCCGCAAGCGCAAGGCCGCGCGCGGCGGAAATGCCGACGCGCAGGCCGGTGAAACTGCCGGGGCCGACGGTAACCGCGATGCGGTCGAGCGAGGTGAAGGCGAGATTGGCCGATTGCATGACGCGCGCGATCATCGGCATCAGCGCCTCGGCGTGGCCGCGCTTCATGAGCAACTGCTCCTGCGCGAGGAGCTCGCCGGCGTCGGTATCGAGCACGGCGGCAGCGCACGCTTCGAGCGCGGTATCGATGGCAAGGATCAGCATGGACAAGCGAATGGCGCGTGGTGAATAGAGAGCAGTCTAGCGAACCAAACGCCTATCCGCCATTCGTCACGCACGATTTGCAGGCCCCCGATATGCCCTACTTCGTAGGCTGGGCAAAGCGAAGCGTGCCCACCACTGCTGTTTCATCTCGATCGGTGGGCACGGCGCAAGCGCGCCTTTGCCCACCCTACTGCACTGTCATTCCGGGATGGTGCGTTAGCACCAGACCCGGAATCTCGAGATTCCGGGTTCGGTCCTGCGGACCGCCCCGGAATGACGATTACATCGTCACATCGGCCGGACTTCGACCACGTCGGGCACGAAATGCTTGAGCAGGTTCTGGATACCGTGCTGGAGCGTTGCGGTCGAGGACGGGCAGCCCGAGCAGGCGCCCTTCATGTTGAGATAGACGATGCCGTCCTTGAAGCCGCGGAAGGTGATGTCGCCGCCGTCATTGGCGACGGCCGGCCGCACGCGGGTCTCGATCAGGTCCTTGATCATGTCGACGGTCTCGGCGTCGGACTCGTCGAAGAATTCGTCCTCGTCGTCGAGATTGGCATCGCTGGTGGCCGCACCGTCGGCGAGCAGCGGCGCGCCGGACATGTAGTGCTCCATGATGGCGCCGAGGATCGCGGGCTTGAGCTGCTGCCATTCACCGTTCGCCTTGGTCACGGTGATGAAATCCGATCCGTAGAACACGCCGGTGACGCCGGGCACCTCGAACAGCTTTTCGGCCAGCGGCGAACGTGTCGCCGATTCGCGGCTCGCAAATTCCATCGGGCTGCCGTCGACCACGACGCGGCCGGGAATGAACTTCAGCGTGGCGGGATTGGGGGTGGCTTCGGTTTGAATGAACATGGTTTTCTCCAGACGTCGCCGGTTCAAGGCCGGCGCGTGCTCTATCCACTAGCAGATGGCGACGGTGAACGCACGATCAAGGGGATGAAAGGGCGTTCTGTAGTTATATCAGCGAGTTAGGTGCGCACTTACCCTCCCCTGGAGGGGGAGGGTAAGAAGAGCAGCAGCCTACGACAGCGAATCCACGCTTTGGTCGCTCAGTGCGCCCGAGATGATCGTCACCGGCACCGGGAACGAGCCCAGCGCATGCGCCAGCAGCGTGACCAATGGCCCCGGCCCCTCCGCGCCGGGGTTGGCGGCGAGCACCAGCATGGCGATATCCGGGTCCTCGTCGATCACTCCGAGCAGTTGTTCCATCGCGGCGCCTTCGCGGATGACGCGCTCCGGGGTGATCGCGGCGATGCCGTTGGCCCGGCCGGCGGCGCGGTCCAGTGCGGCGTCGGCGGCTTCAAGAGCCTCGGCTCGCATGATCTCGGCAACGCCCAGCCATTCCTGGTTCTGCTCTTCAGGCTCGATGATGCGCAGCATCACCACGCCGCCGCCGGCACGGATCGCCCAGCGGCTGGCGTAATAGACCGCGCGATCCCATTCGGCGGTCTCGTCGACAACGACGAGGCATTTGGGCTTGTGACCCGGCTCGAAGCAAAGTCGCTTGCTGGTCATGCATGTCCCGGAATGTGCACGGCCGGCATGCTGCCACACTCGCCCTCGCTTTGGGAGAGGGGAAGCGGCCGGCGCCGTGGCGCAGGCCGATTTCGCATCAGCGACGGTCAGCGCCGGCGGATGAAGCCGACGATGTCCTTCGAGAGGTTCATGGTCTCTTCGGCGATGGCGCGGGCCCGGTCGGAGCCTTCGTTCAGGATCGCATCGATATGGCCGGGATCGGCGACCAGGCGCTTCATCTCGCCGGCGATCGGCGCGAGCTTGGTGACGCACAGCTCCGCCAGCGCGTTCTTGAAGCTGGAGAACTGGCCGGCGCCGAATTCGCGCAGCACATCCGCCTTGGGCCGGCCGGAGAGCGCGGCGAAGATGCCGACGAGATTGTCGGCTTCGGGACGGGCTTCCAGGCCCTTCTCCTCGGTCGGCAACGGCTCCGGATCGGTCTTCGCCTTGCGGATCTTCTGCGCGATGGTGTCGGCGTCGTCGGTCAAATTGATGCGCGAATTGTCCGACGCATCCGACTTCGACATCTTCTTGGTGCCGTCGCGCAGGCTCATCACGCGCGTCGCCGGGCCCGTGATCAGCGGTTCCGGCAGCGGGAAGAACAGGCCGTCATTGGCGCCCTGGCTGCGAATGGAGTCGCCGAAATCGTTGTTGAACTTCTGCGCGATGTCGCGCGAGAGCTCGAGATGCTGCTTCTGGTCCTCGCCAACCGGAACATGGGTGGCGCGGTAAAGAAGAATGTCGGCGGCCATCAGCACGGGATAATCGAACAGGCCGACGGAGGCGTTCTCGCGGTCCTTGCCGGCCTTCTCCTTGAACTGGGTCATGCGGCCGAGCCAGCCCATGCGCGCGACGCAGTTGAAGATCCAGGCGAGCTCGGCGTGTCCGGAGACCTGGCTCTGGTTGAACACGATGTGCTTCTTCGGGTCGATGCCGCTGGCGATGAACGCGGCGGTCACCTCGCGGGTGTTGCGCGCGAGCTCGGCCGGTCCGCCCCAAACGTCCACGCCCTGCGTGATCGCGTGCATGTCGACGACGCAATAGATGCAGTTGTGAGTTTCCTGCATCTTCACGAAATTGACGATGGCGCCGAGGTAATTGCCGAGGTGCAGATTGCCCGTCGGCTGGACGCCCGAAAAGACCCGTTCAACGAATGGCATGGTAAGCTTTTCCTGGAAGGTACCGGCCGTCGTTTCCAACAGCGGCGCTGCCCCGTCAAGGGTAATTCGATAGTCTTACGCGCCGGGCTCGGCCCGGGCCGGGCGCTTGAGCGCGTTAACCGCCTCGCGCCAGGAGGCCGCGCCGAGGATTTGCAGGAGGAGGCCGTAGACAGCGATCCCGGCGCCGATCTGCAGGCCCAGCACGATGAAGCGGATGAGGCCGTGCGCGTCTGAGGGCGCAAGCCTCGTCGTCAGCCAGAGCAGGGCGCCCATGGCGGCCGCGGCCAGCACGATCCGCGGCAGCCGCTTGCGGGCGGCGGCGTCGACCGAGAAGCCGAACTCGCTGGTGCCTTTCCGGAGCAGGGAGATCGCGCTGCTCCAGGCGCCGGCCGCGATGCTCGCCGCGATCCCGCCTGCACCCAAGAAATGACCGAGCAGGACGGCGAGCGCGATCGCGACCACAAAACCTTTGGCCGTGGCGAGCAGCGGCGTCATCGTGTCGCCGCGGGCATAGTAGGCCGGCGACAGCGCCTTGATCAGCACATGGGCCGGCAGGCCCAGCGCCAGCCACATCAGCGCGTGCGCCGTGGCGATGCTGTCATCGGCGCCGAACGCGCCATGCTCGAACAACAGCCGCACGATCGGCTCGGCCAGCACGATGAGACCGAGCGTGGCCGGCAGCGCCAGCCCGGTCGCGAGTTCCAGCGCGCGCGATTCCGCATGCGCCACCGCGTCGCGATCACCGCTACCCATCGCGCGCGTCAGCTCCGGCACCAGCACCGTGCCCATGGCGACGCCGACGATGCCGAGCGGCAGCTCGATCAGGCGGTTGGCGAAATAGAGCCAGGACACCGCGGACGGCGTTGCCGAGGCGATGATTGCGCCCGCCACCATCAGCCATTGCGGGCCCGAGCTTGCGATCATGCCGGGAATGGCCGTGGCGAAGAAGCCACGCATCTCCTTGTCAAAACTCACACGCAAGGGTGTCGCAAGGCGCGCGCTGCGCTGCGAGCCCAGCATCACCAGTTGCAGCAGGCCGGCGATGCCGACGGTTGCCGCCAGCGTCCACGCGGCGACGACGGCCTCGCTCTGCACCAGCAAAAGGGCTGCGATCGCAATGATCAGGGCGATGTTGAACAGCAGCGGCGAGAACGCCGTGAGCGCAAAGCGTCCCTGCGCATTCAGCAGTCCCATCAGCACCGTGACGGGACCGGCGAACGCGAGATAGGGCAGCATCAGCCTCGCGTTCTGGACGGCGAGATCGAGCGTGCCGCTGCCGAGAAACCCGGGCGCGATCACCGTGATGATCAGCGGCATCACCAGCGCTATCACGATCGAGATCGCGATCAAGGCTGCGCTGACCGTGCCGAGCACGCGTCCCGCGAAGGCAGATGCGGCCTCCGCGCCATCGCGATCACGGACGCGCAGCCAGGCCGGGATCAGCGCCGCATTCAGTGCCCCCTCGCTGAGCAGCCGGCGCACCACGTTGACGAGCTGGAATGCGGCCAGAAACGCGTCCGCCACCGCGCCCGTGCCCAACAGTGCGGCAATCATGGAATCGCGCGCAAAGCCCAGCAGGCGCGAGGCCAATGTTCCCGTCGAGACGGTCAGGAAGGAGCGGATCATTGCTTTCAAGAATACCGTTGCTTGCCCGCGAAGGCCCGGTCGTGATAGGCCGCGAGCCGGATTTCAGACCGACAGGAAGCGGATTTCCGCAGGGATCGCAATCCGCCAAACAGGATCAAGGTGAATGGCTGACGTGAAATATGACGTTCTCGGCATCGGCAACGCGCTGTTCGACGTGCTGGTCAGGACCGACGAGGCTTTTCTGGCCAAGCACGGCATGACCAAGGGCAGCATGTCCCTGATCGACGAGGCGCGGGCCGCTGCGATCTACGCCGACATGGGCCCGGCGACCGAAGTCTCGGGGGGATCTGCCGCCAACACCATCGTCGGCATCGGCAGCCTGGGGGCGCGTGCCGCTTATGTCGGCAAGGTCAAGGACGACCAGATCGGCAAGCTCTACGTCCACGACATCCGCGCCGCCGGCGTTGCCTTCAACACACCCGCCGCGACGGACGGTCCCGCCACCGGCTGCTCCTACATCCTGGTCACCGGTGACGGCGAGCGCACCATGAACACCTATCTCGGTGCCGCGCAGGATCTGTCGCCCGCCGATATCGACCCGGCCGAGATCGCCGGCGCCGGCATCGTCTATCTCGAGGGCTATCTCTGGGATCCCAAGAACGCCAAGGACGCCTTCGTCAAGGCGGCCAAGATCGCCCATGACGCCAAGCGCAAGGTGGCGCTGACGCTGTCGGATTCCTTCTGCGTAGATCGCTATCGCGACGAGTTTCTCTCACTCATGCGCAACGGCACCGTCGACATCGTCTTCGCCAACGAGTCCGAGCTGCACTCGCTCTACATGACGTCGGACTTCGACACCGCGCTGAAGCAGCTGCGCAACGACGTCAATCTCGGCGTCGTCACTCGCAGCGAGAAGGGCTGCATGGTGGTGTCGGTGGAAGACGCCGTCGCCGCGCCGGCATTCCCGGTGAAGCAGGTGGTCGATACGACGGGCGCCGGCGATCTCTTCGCCGCAGGCTTCCTGTATGGCCTCGCGCGCAACCTGCCCTACAAGCAGTGCGGCGAGCTCGGCGCGCTCGCCGCCGCCGAAGTGATCCAGCACATCGGCGCGCGTCCGCTTGTGTCGCTGAAAGAGCTCGCCGAGCAGCGCGGGCTGACGGCGTAGGTTCGTCCCTCATTTTCCGCTGTCATCGCCCGGCTTGTCCGGGCGATCCAGTATTCCACAGGCGGTTGTGATTGAATCGAGAAGCTGCGGCGTACTGGATTCCCCGCTTTCGCGGGGAATGACAGTGTTCGTGTAGGAAGAGCCTGCAGGCCCCTCACGCCGCCTTCTTTCCGCTGCCCGCATCGAGTCCGGCATAGACGCCGCGCTCGAAGCCCGCGAATGCCTCCAGACACTTTCCATCCGCGAACGGCAAGAGCTGCATCAGGATCACGCCGGTGACGTCGCGCGCCGGGTCGATCCAGTAGTAGGTGTTGGCGAGGCCCGCCCAGGCGAGGCTGCCTGCGCTGCGTCCCTCGGCCGTCTTGGCGGTGTTGATCATGAAGCTGAGGCCCCACTTCTTCACCTGCTCCGGATAGAGATCGACGTCGTTGGTGTATATCGGCGCCGCCGTGGTCATCTTGGTCATGTTCAGATCGCCCATCTGGTTCTGTCCCATCGTGGCGACCGTCTCGGCCTTCAGCACCTGATTGCCGTTGCCGCGGCCCTTGTTCAAGATCATCTGGGTGAACTTGATGTAGTCGGCCGCGGTCGCATAGAGGCCGCCGCCACCCATGTGGAATTCCGGATTCTGCTCGAGCTCGAACGGGATCGATGCGAGCTGGCCGTCCTCGCCGCGCGCATGCATGCCGACGAGGCGCTTGCGCATGTCGTCGGTGATCTTGAAAGCGGTGTCGCTCATGCCGAGCGGGGCGAACAGATTGTCGCGCAAATAGGCATCGAGCCGCTTGCCGCTGGCGGCCTCCACGGCCTTGCCGACGAAGTCGATATTGGTGCCGTATTCCCAGCGCGTGCCGGGATCGGTCATCACAGGCGTCTTCAGCGCCGCGTTCTGGCAGGTGATGATCCCGGGCGTGCCGGTCTTCTCCATGTAGACGGCGAAATCGCGATTCCACATGTCGTAGCAGAAGCCGGCGGTGTGGGTCATGAGCTGGCGCAGCGTGATCGGCCCCTTCGCCGGGCGCAGCTTCGGCTCGCCCTTGGCATCGAAGCCGTCGAGCACCTGCGGCTTGGCGAGGTCGGGCAGCACCGAGCCGATCGGCGCATCCAGCGAGAGCTTGCCCTGCTCGACCAGCTGCATCGCGCCTGCTGATGTCACCGCCTTCGTCATCGAGGCGATCCAGAACACGCTGTCCGCGGTCATTGCGTCCGGCTTGGACAGGTCGCGCTTGCCGAACGCGCCCTGATACAGCACGTCGTTACCGCTGGCAGCGATGGCAACGACGCCGGGAATCTCCTTGGCGTCGCTCTTCTGGCGCAGGATCTCGTCGATCTCAGCTTGGCTTTGCATACGCGTTTCCTCCGGTTTGATTATTGTTGGAAGTGATCGATTGTCCTCCTGCATGCCGCGCGCGGCAAGCGCATCCATGGACCTGCGCCGGTCGCGATGTCGTGACTTGACGGTCCGCGCCCCACGCAGGACGACATCCGGGCTGAACTGCAACACTCCGTCACAAACTGCGGTGAATGGCCGCGACGAGCCGTGACCGTGGATGGGCACTGGCGATATGTTTCGAGTGTTTGAAGCACTTGAAACATTTTGTGCGTTGCGGCGTTCAGCACCGGCCCAATCGACGGCCGTCGTTAAGACTTGATGCAAATTTGGCGGCCATCGGCCGCGAGGGGGACCTCAGATGATTTCGACCTGGAGCGAATGGAAGCGCTATCCCCGTCCCGGACGGGGCGACAATCTCGAAGCGCCGATCGCGCCCGGCATCTACGAGGTCCGCATCGCCGGCACCGGCGCGCTGTATTCGTTCGGCGCGGTCGACAATCTGGCGCAGTCGCTGGCGCTGCTGCCGGTCGGCTCGAAAAACTGGTTCGGCCGCCGGGATACGTCCGACGTGCCCGATCTCGAATACCGGACCTGCGCGACCTCCTCGAAGTCCGACGCCAAGGCGGCCGCCGAGCGCATGATCGGTCGGCGCGAAACCTATATGAGCGGCGCGGCGTAACTTCGCGGCTCCCAGGTTAGCTGCCAGCAGATGTGCGTTGCGGGGCGGTGCATTGCGCACCGTCTGTCCCTATATTCCGGCGGATCCGATCGCCCCAATTGATCGTCCGAGGAGCAACGCCATGACCCCGACCGCCGCCGCACGCGCCCAGCACGCCACCGCCACCCTGCGCGACCGGCTGAAGGACCCTTCGCTCCTGAAGGAGGCCTGCTACATCGACGGCGCCTGGGTCGGCACGCCGGTGTTCGCCGTCAACAATCCCGCCACCGGCGTCGAGCTTGCCAAAGTCCCGCAGCTTGGTGCCGACGATACGACGAAAGCCGTTGAAGCGGCCCAGCGCGCCTTTCCGGCCTGGGCCAAGCACACCGCCAAGCAGCGTTCCAACATTTTGCGCAAATGGTTCGAGCTGATCATCGCCAACCGCGAGGACCTCGCGCTGATCCTCACCTCCGAACAGGGCAAGCCGCTGTCGGAAGCGCTCGGCGAGGTCGATATCGGCGCCGCCTATATCGAGTTCTTCGCCGAGGAAGCCCGCCGCGTCTATGGCGAGACCATTCCGACGCAACGCCCCGATGCGCGTCTGCTCGCGATCAAGCAGCCGATCGGCGTCTGCGGCGCGATCACGCCGTGGAATTTTCCGAACTCGATGATCACGCGCAAGGTCTCGCCGGCGCTCGCGGCCGGCTGCACCGTGGTGCTGAAGCCCGCCAACGAGACGCCGCTGTCGGCCTTGGCGCTGGCCGTGCTCGCCGAGAAGGCCGGCATTCCCAAGGGCGTGCTCAACATCCTCACCGGCGACGCACCGCCGATCGGCAAGGTGCTGTGCGAGCATCCGGCGGTGCGCTTCGTCGGCTTCACCGGTTCGACCGCCGTCGGCAAGATCCTCTACCAGCAGGCCTCCGTCGGTGTGAAGCGGCTCGGCCTCGAGCTCGGCGGCAATGCGCCGTTCGTGGTGTTCGACGACGCCGACATCGATGCGGCAGTCGAAGGCGCCATCGTCTCGAAATACCGCAACATGGGTCAGACCTGCGTCTGCGCCAACCGCCTCTACGCCCAGGACAAGATCTACGACGAGTTCGTGCAAAAACTGTCGAAGAAGGTCGCGGCGATGAAGATCGGCGACGGCACCGAGAGCGGCGTCACGCAAGGGCCTCTGATCAATCTGAAAGCGGTCGACAAGGTCGAGCGGCACATTGCCGACGCGGTCAAGCGCGGCGCCAAGGTCGTCACGGGCGGCAAGCGCAGCGAGCTCGGGCGCTCGTTCTTCGAGCCGACCGTGCTCGCTGATGTGAAGCCCGACTCGCTGGTGTCGCAGGAAGAGACCTTCGGCCCGCTCGCGCCGGTGATCCGCTTCAAGGACGAGGCCGACGTGATCGCGATGTGCAACGCCTCGCCGTTCGGTCTGGCCTCGTACTTCTACTCCCGCGATCTCGGCCGCGTCTGGCGCGTCGCCGAAGCGCTGGAATCCGGCATGGTCGGCGTCAACACCGGGCTCATCACCACGGAAGTCGCGCCCTTCGGCGGCGTCAAGGAAAGTGGTCTCGGCCGCGAGGGTTCGCGTCACGGCATGGAAGAATATGTCGAGATCAAATATGTGATGATGGCAGGGATCTGACCGGCAGGAGGCGACTCGAAAGCCGCCTCCTGCTCCTCTCGTTTGCGCCGCTACTGACAGCGATACATCTACTGGCAGCGATACATCCGGCCGTCTTCCATCTTGGTCATCGTACCGGGCGTGCAGACCATGCCGTTTCGCTTGCGCCAGTCCTCCGGCGAGTAGGCGTAGGAGGCGTAAGGACCGCTATTCGTATAATAGCCCGTACCCGCGTAGGGGCCGGTCCCCCAACCCGGTGACGTTGCGGCGACCGCGGCGGCCGTGCCAACTGCTGCGGCGCCTGCCCCGACTGCGGCGGCACCGTATCCGTATGCGGCTCGCCGCGTCTGTCGACGCGCCACGCCAGCAACGCTCACGGGAGTCAGCGGCCGACCGACCCGCGCCTGCGCACTGTCGACCGACATCGAGACGCCGTGTTCCTCAGACCAGGCGAAGGAGAACAACGCCGCGCAGGTGAACGTCGAGACTGCTATTGCAATTCTTGTCGCACGTGTACGTGTCATGTTTCGTCTCCATTGTTGCCTTCCAAATGCGCTTTCGCTGTCCAGGGGCCGCTGCGCGGTCCCTGGAGTTTTCCTCGCGCTGGTCTGGAGGGGCGTGCAACCGAAACCGTTTGCGCTTGGCGCAAGCGGCGGCATGAGCGATTGCGATAGAAGAAGCTTCATCGGAAGCACGCCCGGTCGTGCTCGGAGAGCCAATGGTACGCAGGATCATATTGGAAATCGGCGCCAGGAGCTATTGCCCCAACGCACCGCAATGGGTCACGCCAACTGCCTTATCAGAGGGGCTGGTGGCGCAAAATCTCACCGCCTGAGCACCGCGATCGTCCGGTTCGCAAATGTCAGCCGCTCGGCCATCACCGACACGAAATAGGTCAGCAGCTTGTGGCTGAGTGCGGGGTCCTCGTCCCTGATCGCGTCGAACTGGTGCGTGTTGAGCACGTAGAGCACGCTGTCGACCTCGGCCTAGATCGCCGCGCTGCGCGGGGTGCGTGACACCAGGCCCATCTCGCCGATCGTGGTGTAGCGGCCGAGGCTGCGTACGCGCGTGGTGCGGTCGTCCTCGGCGGGGACCATGATGCCGACACGGCCGTCGAGAATGAAATGCATGGAATCGGCGCGGGCGCCGGCCTGCACGATGACCTCGCCGGCTTCGACCTCGATGCGCTGGCAGCGGCGGATCAGCGCGTCGGCGTCGTCCTCGCTCTCGAGCATCCCAGTGAATCAGTCGCGCGGGCTTCTTCCTGCGCCAGCCCCTGATGCTGCGAGATGATCTCGTTCTCGCACATCAGCGAATTAGTGAACATGCACAGCAATGACGGAGCTTGCGGCAGCAGCGGAGCCTAAATCTTCAGCTCCGTCCCCGTCACGCGCCGATACGCTTCCAGATACCGCTTGCTGGTCGCGTCGACCACGCTCGCGGGCAACGGCGGCGGCGGGGCGTCGCCGTTCCAGCGGCCGGCGCGGCGTTCGACGTCGAGATAATCGCGCAGCGGCTGCTTGTCGAAGCTCGCCTGCGGCTGGCCGGGCTTGTAGGCGTCGACCGCCCAGAAGCGCGACGAATCCGGCGTCATGACCTCGTCGATCAGGATGATGCGGCCGTCCTTGTCGCGGCCGAACTCGAACTTGGTGTCGGCGATGATGATGCCCTGCTCGCGTGCGAGCTCTTCGCCGAGCGTGTAGACCGCGCGCGTCATGCTCTCGAGCGTGTAGGCGACCTCGTCGCCGACCACTTCGCGCATCTTCGCGATGGTGATGTTCTCGTCATGGCCGGTCTCGGCCTTGGTGGCCGGGCTGAAGATCGAAGGCTCCAGCTTCTCGCTCTCGACGAGGCCCGCCTTCAGCTTCTCGCCCGCGAGCGTGCCGCTGGCCGCGTATTCCTTCCAGGCGGAGCCCGAGAGATAGCCGCGGATCACGCATTCGATCGGAAACACGGTGGTGCGGCGGGACAACATGGCGCGGCCGAGGATCTCTGCACGGTGCGGCTTCAATGCCGGCACGGCCGCGATGATCTCGTCGGTGTCGGCGCTGATCATGTGATGCGGCACCACGCCTTCCAGCCTGTTGAACCAGAACGCGCTGATCTGGGTCAGCACCGCGCCCTTCATCGGGATGGTCTCGCCCATCACGACGTCGAAGGCGCTGATGCGGTCGGTGGTGAGAAGCAGCAGGCGGTCGTCGTCGACGGCGTAGATATCGCGCACCTTGCCGCGGCCGATCTTGGGCAGGGGCAGGTCGCTGGAGAGCATGGTGGTCATCTTCTGGGCCTTCACGCGAAAAATCCGGCAGCGCCTGATGGCGCGGCCGGGCACCGGATTAGCCTATTCCGGCAGCGGAATGAACTCATGTTCCTGCGGAACCGCGGCGAAGCGGCCGGTTTTCCAGTCCTGCTTGGCCTGCTCGATCCGCTCCTTGCTGGAGGAGACGAAATTCCACCAGATGTGGCGCGGGCCCTCCAGCGCATCGCCGCCGAGAAACATCATCCGCGTCGCCTTGAGCGCCTTCACGGTGATGCGGTCGCCGGGCCGGAAGATCAGGAGCCGCGGCCCCTCGTAGCGCTCGTTGGCGATCTCGACCTCGCCGTCGACGACGTAGATCGCGCGCTCCTCATGGTCAGGATCGAGCGGCACGCTCGCGCCCGCCACCGCCGTGACCTCGGTGTAGAACCAGGGCGAGACCATCGACACGGGCGAGGTGATGCCGAACGCCGAGCCCGCGATGACCCGCGCGGTGAAATCGCGCTCGGAGATCATCGGCAGATCGCCCGCCGCATAATGCTGGAACGACGGCGCGATCTCTTCCGATCCCGCCGGCAGCGCGATCCAGCTTTGCAGTCCCAGCATCTTCTGCCCCGAGGCGCGCTGCGCATCCGGCGTGCGCTCGGAATGCGCGATGCCGCGTCCCGCGGTCATCAGGTTCATCGCGCCGGGTGCAATCTCCTGGACATTGCCCTCGCTGTCGCGATGCATGATCGCACCGTCGAACAGATAGGTGACGGTGGCGAGCCCGATATGCGGATGCGGCCGCACGTCCATGCCCTTGCCGGAGACGAACTGCACCGGCCCGAAATGATCGAAGAAGATGAACGGCCCGACCATCTGCCGCCTGCCATGCGGCAGCGCGCGGCGGACTTCAAATCCATCGCCGAGATCACGCGTGCGCGGCACGATGACGAGATCGAGCGCATCGCAGGACATGGGATCGCCGAGCACGGGATCGTTCGAGGGTTGCCAGCTCATGGTGGGCTCCTTTTGACTTTCTTGGGCCCGATCGTAGCAGGAATTTGCGGAATCGTCGCGGCTCCATACTCCGCTGTCATGCCCCGCCTAGTGTGCGCAATTGCGCACAAGGCGGGCGATGACACCTGTGGTGCGGATGGTCCTTGAAAAACCCAGCCCAACGAACGATGTTCGGCTGGTTCCAACCACTCCGATCGCATCGCCCGATGACCCTTGCCGCAACAGAGCTCGCCTTCCGCGCCGCCAGCGTCGCGTTGCTGCTGGTGCTGGCCGCGTCATTGCTCTCCGATTTCCGCAACGTGCTGGCGGCCCGTCTCGGCGCCGCCTTCGCGCTCGGTTCGGCCGCGCATGCGGCGAGCTATTCGGTCGGCATCTCTTCCCTGGTCGTGGGCTGGCATGCGCCGCTGATTGCGCTGTCGACCGGCAACATCGTGGTGTTCTGGCTGTTCACGCGTGCGCTGTTCGACGATGGGTTTCGCCTGCGCTGGTGGCACGGATTGATATGGGGACTGGTCACCGCCTTCAGCTTCGCAGGCTGCGTCTGGATTGCACCGGGCGGCCACGTGCGGTTCTCCGTGACCGTGGTCAATCTGATCGTCCTCGGCTTCATCGCGCTCGCGGCGGGGCAGACGATCAAATCGTGGTCGGGCGATCTGGTCGAGCGTCGCCGCCGGGTTCGTGTGTTCATCGTCTGCGCAGCCGCGCTTTATGGCGGCTTGAACGCGCTGCTTCAGATCGTCGTTGTCGGTCGCGAGGTCGGCGATGTCGCCAACACCATCAATGCCGGCGTGCTCGCCTGCGTCGTTGCGGCCATTGCGTGGGGGGTGATGCGTGTTGATGGCGCCGACCTGTTTCCAGTTGCCGCGGAGACTGCGCCGGCGATCGCGCCAAGCCAGCCCGCAGAGGCCGAGGACGCCGCCGACCAAAAGCTGATCGACGCTCTGATGCGCCTGATGGCGGACGAACGGGTCTATCGCCAGGAGAACATCACCATCGGCGCGCTGGCGAACCGGCTGAAGATTCCCGAGTACCGGCTGCGCCGGCTGATCAACCAGCGGCTCGGCTATCGCAACTTCAACGTCTTCCTCAACAACCACCGGATCGAGGAGGCCAAGGCTGCACTCGCCGATCCCGCCCAGGCCGAGGTCCCCGTCATCACCATCGCGATGGATGCCGGCTTCCAGTCGCTGGGGCCGTTCAACCGCGCCTTCAAGGCGGTGACAGGCGTGACGCCAACCGAGTACCGACGGCTCAATTAAGCTAATGGAATCATGAGAAAATTCCAAAACCGGCAAGCCTCGTCCGGTTTCGGCGAGGCCGTATTTCAAATCCGGCGAGCCGATATCGCGTGAACGCTGCTTCGTCTCCGGCACACCACCCGAAGCCGGAGAAAGCCCGTGACCCGCCGCCGCAAGATCATCCTCCTCACCACCACCATCGCCTGTGCCGGCCTCGCGCTCGGCGCCGCTCGCGCCCGCGACATGCCCAGGGTCGCGACCGGCTTCATCGCCGACATCCTGTGCTCGGAGACATTTGTCTCCGGCCTCGATGTCAGGCGCAACTTTGCCGAGACCACCGACGCCATGCCCGGGACCGGCCTGATCACCTGGGCGATGGACTATCAGGTCGACCGCGCACGCAAGGACGTCACCGTGACGCTGTTCGGCCTCGGCCGCAGCCATGCCGTCTATCGCGAAGGTCTCGGCTGCACGCTCGACCACGGCGCGGCGCTCGCCGATGTGGCGGTGCCGACCGACGACAGGCAGCCGGCATTGCTGCCCGAGATCGCCGGTTCCGCGATCGTGTTGCCGCAAATCGAAGAGCTGGCCGCTGCGCTCGACCGCGCCTTCACCGAGCCCGCACAGCCGCCCTATCGCCGCACCCGCGCCGTCGTGGTCATGAAGTCAGGCCGCGTCATCGCCGAGCGCTATGCCGACGGTATCGGGCCGGAGACGCCGCTGCTCGGTTTCTCCATGACGAAATCGGTGATCTCGGCGCTGACTGGCGTGCTGGTGCGCCAGGGCAAGCTGAAACTGGACGGCCCCGCGCCGGTCGCTGCCTGGAACAATCCGGATGATCCGCGCCATGCCATCACCGTCGACCAGCTCTTGCGCCACACTGCGGGCCTTGCGCTCGGCAGCTCGCTGCAGGCTTCGCTCGGCTCCGCCTTCGAGCCGGTCAACCGGATGAAGTTCGTGGAAGCCGACATGGCGGCCTATGCCGAGAGCATCCCGCTCGCGACGGCGCCCGGCACGGCGTGGAAATATCACGACGGCAACATCCTCATTCTCGCGCATTTGATCCGCGTTGCTGCCGGCGGACATCCCGCGGACGCATTGCGCTTCGCGCGCCGCGAATTGTTCGCGCCGCTCGGCATGCGCAATGTCGTCCTTCAGCTCGATGGCGTCGGCACGATCGAGGGATCGAGCGAGATGCTCGCATCCGCGCGCGACTGGGCGCGCTTCGGCCAGCTCTATCTCAATGACGGCGTCGCCGGCGGAAGGCGCATTCTCCCCGAGGGCTGGGTGAGTTACTCCGCCACTGCCACGCCAAATGCCTGGGTTGGCATCGGCGCCGGCTTCTGGACCAATCAAGGCGAGAGCTTTGGTGCGAATTTTCGTATCGCGCACGGCTGGCCGCGCGATGCCTTCTTCGCCAAGGGCACGATAGGGCAATACACCATCGTGGTTCCGTCGGAGCGTCTGGTCATTGTGCGGATGGGGCGTTCGCCGAACGCGCCGCCGGAAGCGGACGGCGTGTTCGATCTGGTGCGCGATGTGGTCGCCGCGACGCAAGAGAAGGGGAGGATGGTGGGGGTGGATTGATGCGGCAGAACGAAGCGTCGCCTTTTCTTTCCTTCTCCCCTTGTGGGAGAAGGTGGCGCGCCGCGCCGGATGAGGGGTCTGCCTCCGCGAACTCAACTGCGTGAGAGGTGTGCTCGCGGAAAGAGACCCCTCACCCGTCTCGCCGCGCTCGCGGCGAGCCACCCTCTCCCGCAAGGGGAGAGGGAAAGAGCGCGCCGCCGCTCTAGCGACTACCTCCCCAGCTCCGTCGCCTTCGCCACGCGATCGAACCGCTCCAGCGTCATGATCGCGTCCGCGAACTTCTCCGCGCGGGCGTTCAGCACCGGGCGGGCCAGCGTCAGGAACTTCTGCTGCATCGCCTGCGCGTCGGGGAATGAGGTCGGCTCTCCGGACGGATCGGCGTAGAGCCGCTCATGCACGCCATCGTCCGTGGTGATACTCACGCGCGCGCCAAAGGGATGGGTGCGGCCGATTTCGAGCCGGTCGTCCTGCACCACGTCGAACTTGTCGGCGAGCGCGTCGATCGCGGCATCGCCGAGGCGGTTGTAATCGTCCCAGCCAAATGAGCCCTGGTCGAGCGCCAGCGCGCCGGTGAAGAACATCGAGAACTGGCCGCCGACGATCGAGGTCGGATGGCGCTTGGTCGCGGCATCGCCGGTCAGCGTGATGCCGTTCCGATGCAAACCGATCTCGACGCGCTTGACCTGGTCGGGCGTCAGATTGTGCTCGCGCCGCATCGCGATCAGCGCGTCGATCGCCGCATGGGTGTAGCGGCAGCTCGGATACGGCTTCACGCCGATCTTCATGGTCTCGTAAGTCTTGCCGAGTTCGGCGACGGCCTTGCCGGGATGCGCATCGTCGGTGTAGCCGGCGAGCAGGCCGTGCTTGCCCTCGACCGATTCCGTCGCGCCGACGAAATCGTTGCGCGCCAGCGTCGCCGCGATCACGCCGTTCATCGCGGCGGCGCCGACCTGGTAGCGCTTGTTCCAGCCGCCGTTGACGAGGAATTGCAGCGAGCCCGCGGCCTGGCTACCGGAGACGCCGAAGGCGGCGATGAGCTGCTGTTCGCTGAGACCGAACAGTTTTCCGGCCGCCGCCGCCGCGCCATAGGTGCCGGCGGTCGCGGTCGGGTGGAAGCCGCGCGCATAATGCGAGGTCGGGTCGAGCGCGTTGCCGAGCCGGCAGCAGACCTCATAGCCCGCGACGATCGCGGTCAGCACATCGCGGCCCGATGCGCCGACCATCTCGCCGACGGCGAAGGCGGCCGGAACCACCGGTGCACTCGGATGCAGCGAGGAATCCGCATGCGTATCGTCGAAGTCGAGGGAATGGCCGAGCGCACCGTTGAGCAGTGCCGCCACCGCCGGCGTCCAGGTCTTGGTGTCGCCGAACACGGTGGACTCGCCCTTGGTGTCGAGCGCGAGCGCCTCCAGCATCTTCAGGATCGAGGGGGTCGATTCCGCCTCGCTGCGGGCGCGGATCGCGCTGCCGAGGAAGTCCAGCGTCAGCACTTTGGCCCGGTCCAGCACCTCCGCCGGAATATCCTGGTATTTCAGGTTGAAGACGTAGGCGGCGAGCGTTGCGGTTTCGTGGGCCATCGTGTTTCCTCGTTTTGGCGCGCAAGTTAGGCGGGCTGATTTGGCCTTTCAAGCGGCCTTGGGGCCGCGGGCATCAGCTATGCTTTTGCTTGGCTCCAGTGCTTGGCTTTAAGAGAACGGGATCGGGACATTCGACGATGGCATTCGCAGGACAGGTGTGGGAACGGATCCGGTCGCGGCGGACGCAACTCGGGCTGGCGATCCGGGTCACGGTCGCCGCCACCGCGGCCTATGCGATCGCGACCGCGCTGCATCTCTTGCTGCCGCTCTGGGCGGTGCTGACCTCGCTGATCGTGACCCAGATGAGCGTCGGCCGCTCGCTGAAGGCGACGCGCGACTACATGCTCGGCACCATCGGCGGCGCGATCTATGGCGGCGCCATCGCAATCCTGATCCCTTATTCCAGTGAGCTCGGGCTGCTGGGCTTGCTGGTGCTCTCCGTCGCCCCGCTCGCCTTCATCGCCGCGATCAATCCGAGCTTGAGTGCCGCCACGGTGACGGCGGTGATCGTGCTGCTGGTTCCGACCATGCATCATTCCGATCCGATGACCTCGGCGATCGATCGCGTCAGCGAGGTCGGCGTCGGCGCCGTCACGGGATTGCTGGTCTCGTTCCTGGTGCTGCCCTCGCGCGCGGTGCGGCAGATCCGCGCCAGCGCGGCTACGCTGCTCGAACTGATCGCCGATGCCTTCACCGAGCTGCTCGCGGGTCTCACGCGCGGCCGCGACAACGACGCGCTGCACCTGATACAGGACGGGATCGGCACCGCGATGGTGGGCATGAACGCCATCGGCGCCGAAGCCGAGCGCGAGCGCGCCGCGCGGCTGTCGAGCGGGCCCGATACCGGCCCGCTGCTGCGCACGGTCCTGCGGCTTCGCCACGACGTCGTGATGATCGGCCGCGCCACGGTGGTGCCGCTGCCGGTCGAGGTGCAGATGCGGCTCGCCGCTCCCTTGACGGAAGTCTCGACCATGATCGCGCGCTTCCTGCGTTCGGCCGCCGCGGCCTTGCGCGAAGGCGCCGGCGCGCCTGCGATCCATCCCGTCCACGTCGCGCTCCAGCACTACGCCGAGGCGGTCGCCGCCGTGCGTCAGGACGGTCTGCTCCGTGGCCACACCGGTGACACTGCCGAGCGCTTCTTCGCGCTCGGCTTCTCGCTGGAGCAGATGCACCAGAATCTCTGCGATCTCGACCGCGTCGTCGGCGAATGGTCGGAGACAGCAAGCGACAAGTCCGCGCGCGTGGCGGAATAAGCCAGAGCGTTTTCAGAGGCTAGAGATCGAAGAATGCGAGCTGTGCCGTGTCGCGCTGCTCGATACCGTCGGTCAGCGTCTTCAGCGCGACATCGAAGCTAGGCTGCTTCTGCTCCAGCTCCCACGCGCCGTCATGGTCCCATTGGAAACATTGGCCATAGCGCTCGCCGGGCTCGACATGGAGCAGCAGGCAGCGGCTGAGCTGTGACGGCTCGGCAACCGGCACCAGGTGCTTCAGCGAGACGCCGTACTCCTTGCGGAAATAAGCGCAGGCCTCTTCGAGCTCGTCCTCGGAATAGGCGATGAAATCAAGGACATTGCGCAGCTGCGTGGCCAGCTCGCCCGGTGCATAGAAGCGCAGCTCGGAGGAGGATTCGGGTAGCCGCACCAGCAATTCGACTTCGCCGCGTGCCAGCAGGAATTTGCGATAGTCGTCGGGCAGCCGGACGCCGAGCGCCTGCTCCGCCGCGTTGACGTCGGCTTCGCTCGCCGGCGTGCCGCGCTTCCAGCGCCAGCCTTTTGCAGATTTCTTCGCCTTGCGCCGCGCTTCGTATTCGGCATAGCCGGGAAGCGCCATGATGTCCTCGTAGCCGCCGAACCGGGACCATTGATAAGCATCGTCGAAGGCTTCCTCTCGCCGCTCGGGAAAATAGCCGCAGAGCAACTCGGCGCGCTTGAGGATGCGGTCCTGACTCGGCGCGATCTTGCACAGATGTTCGATCGTCTTCAGCGCTGCGTCGGGCTTATCGGCCTGCAGATAGGCATCGCTCAGCAATTCCAGGATGCGCCCCTCGAGGTCGCCCTCGTAGATCGACCAGGCATAATGCGGCTGCCCGGCGGCGCGCCGCGCAACAAGCGTGTCGCGCGCCTGTTCGGCGAGGCGCACCGCCTGCGCCGCACTGTCCCGGGCAGCATAGTCGCGGCGCGCGGCGTGCCAGAGATACAGCGGTTCATGCTCGGCCGGCGTGCCCTTGAGCGCGTCGAGCTGCCTGGCCTGCTCGGCCATCGGCGCCGCGAGCGCCAGGATCATCAGCTCATCCAGGCCCTTCTGCCAGTACGGCTTGACTTCCGGATCGGGCGGCAGGTCGCGCAGCGTATAGTTGGTGTGGATGGTCTCGACATAGCCGGCCGCGACGAGATCGGCGGCGCGACGGCGGAAGGCCGCGGCCGCGTCGGCAATGCCGGAAAATGTCTCGCGCAGAAATTCGTCCGCGTCGGGATCGCCCCTCCAGTTCATGTGGACGCCGATCACCATGGGGTCGCTGCCGGGGATCAGCATCAATTCGCGATCGTCGTCGCCGGGTGCGCGATGGAAGAATTTGGCCAGATGCATGCGACCTCCGAACGCGCCGCCGATATCGGGGCACCACGTCTCAGTCGTTCCCTCTGGGAAACCGGTTCATGCCACCATCTCGACCGCGTCGTCGGCGAGTGGTCGGGAGGGCGCGGCCGGCGAGCCGGAGAAGATCGCGGAGTGAGCTGGTGCTGGAACTAGCTGGTTGATGCTACTACCCGCCGGTCACGCTGGATCAGCAGTGCCAGAGAGATAACTCCAGCCACCAACAGCGCCCAGTCTTGCGGCACGCGGAGGAGTATCGCGGCGCTGCCGCCGACAAGCGACCATAGAAACGGGATCACAAGGACCCAGCGCGAGACCGGCTGTCTTGTCAGCAGCAACATACCGAAGCTGAAGATGGTGACGGGACACGGCGTGACCCCGAACATCGGCAGTTCGTTGGGGAGTTGACCCATCTCGAGGCCGAACAGGGGGTAGATCGCCGCCGCGTAGAATACGAACGCGACTCCGATAAATCCTTCTGTTCCCTCCTTGTAGCCGAAATCCATCCGGCTTTGGTACACACCGAAATGGATGAAGGCTGCGGCCTGGACGACAAACAGCGCGCCGAAAATATAGGCCAGCTTGTTGATCGATGCGAAGAAGGTCAGGTGATAGACAATCCCGGTCCATGCCCACATCGCCGCAAGAATGCTGGCGATGATCTGATCGGGCCATCTGCCCTTGCGAAACACCAGTGCGAAGGCCAGTCCGCCCAACAGATATGCGAGAACCTGCACCGGCCAGATTGCCCGGTTGTAGCTGGCAAAAACGCCAAGGAATTGCTCAATCGTGAACGGCAGCATGATCGCGGCTCCCTCCGGAGGAGACGCTATGCAGCCGGTGAGATGCGTAATTTGATCGGGATCAACGCGGATGCACGGCTGGCCGCGGCATGTTGCCCTACCGTTTCGCCAGGCCCTTGCCTTGCATGCGCCAAACCAGCAGGTCGATGCGGTCCTGGCCGAAAAACGGCTCGCTCTCGAACACGAAGGTCGGCACGCCCCAATGGCCGGAGGCGGCATGGACCTTCTCGTTCTCCGTGATCACCTGCTCGTAGCGATCCGGATCGGCGCTGATCGCTTCATCCATCGCGGCGAGATCGAAGCCGGCGCTCTCGGCGGCGCGCGCGAGGTGATCGCCCTCGTTCCACCCCGCCACCGAGCCGTCCCACAGCACGCGCGCGATCGCAGAGGTGAATTCGAGCGAGCGTCCCTCGAGCTGGGCCATCGCCCCCAGCCGGGTCAGCCGGTGGATGTAGGGCTGCTCGCTGGCGACATCGAACGTCGCCTTGTCCTGCACGATCGGATCGGGCCTCGGAAAGCGGAACGGAATGCCCTCGTGTTGCGCCACGCGCGTGCTGTCGAGCACCACATAGCGAATGAAGTTCGGGCTGGCCTTTTTGAAGAAGCCGGGCACGCGGACCGCGAGCGGGTAGACCGGCCGCAGGTTGACCGCGAGGTCATACTCCGCGACGAGCTTCAATGTCTTGGGCAGCGCCAGATAGCTGAAGGGACTGCGATAGGAGTAGAAGAGGTCGACTGACAGGGTCATCGCGCCGGCTCCACGATGCGTCCCATCATGCCGCGCACCACGAGCTTGTGGAAGGGCATGATGAGGGTGAGGTAGGTCCGGCCGAGCAGATTGTTCGTCCGCACCAATGTGGTGGACGTTACCTGACGGCCAGCGGCATCGCTCGAAACATCGACCACGAAGCGGAAGTCGAGATGGGAATCGTCGAAGCCGGCGACCAGCCGCTCCGGCGTTTCGCTCAGCACCGGAAACAGGCCGATCAGGCCGCCAGGCGCGTACGCGCCTTCGCCCGATGTCTTCAGTCCGAACGGTTTCACCAGGATGTTGCGCAGGCGCAGCAGCGCATCGATCCAGCGCGGTCCGTGCAGCACCATCCGAACGCAGGCCTCGCGGGCATTCACTGTCGCGGCGCCGATCTCGACGCGAAACGCGTCGATGAACTGCGCGCCGGCCAGCAACGCGTTCGCATCGACTTCAGGTGTGACTTCGCGGACTGCCCTGTTCATCCCGCCAATCTGCGCGTCAGCATCCTGAAGCGCAAGATCAGGAGCCCGGCATAGACGAAGGTCCCGACCGAGAACCCGACCCAGACGCCGACCGCGCCGAGGTGGGCGTTGAACGCCAGCAGCCAGGCGATGGGAAAGGCGATGCCCCAATAACCGATCGCCGCGAACACCAGCGTCATCCTGGTGTCGTTGATGCCGCGTAGCGCGCCGCCCACGATGGTCTGCAGGCCGTCGGCGATGAAGAAGGTCGAGCCGACCAGCAGCAGCGTCGCGGTCAGCTCGATGGTGGCCGCGCTCTCCGCGCCGCCGCCGAAGAACAGCTGGCCCAGCTGGTAGCGGCCGAGAATGATGGCGATGGTCAGCGCGGAGACCAGCACGATGCCGAGCAGGGCCGCGACGAGCCCTGCGCGCTTCACCGCGGCCGGCTCGCCACGGCCGAAGGCGTGGCCGACCCGCACTGTTGCCGCCATGCCGATGCCGAGCGGGACCATGAACAGCGCGGCGGTGACCTGGAGCGCGATCTGGTGCGCCGCCAGCGCCGTGGTCGAGATCAGCCCCATCAGCAGCGCCGCCGAGGAGAACAGGCCATATTCCATCAGCAGCGAGAACGAGATCGGTGCGCCGATCGCGATGAGCTCGCGCATCAAGGGCCAGTCGATCCGCCACAGACGGGCGAGTGGATGATAATCCGCGAACGGCTTGCGCAGCCCCGCGATGGCGAGTGCCGCGATGAAGGTGCCGAGATTGACCAGCGTGGTCGCAAGCCCCGCGCCGAACAGGCCGAGCTCCGGCAGGCCGAACAGGCCGTGGATCAGGGCGTAGACCAGCGCCGCATTGACCGGGATCGCCGCAATGGTGATCCACAGCGGCGCCTGCGGCCGGTTCACCGCGCTCATCATGCTGCGCAGTGCGATGAAGCCGAGCGCCGGCGCGATGCCCCAGGCCAGCCCGTTGAGATAGTGCTGGGCGAGCGCGGCGGACTGCGGCACCTGGCCGAGCGCGAGCAGGATGCGCTCGCCGTAGAGCGGCGAGGCCATCATCGGCAGCGAGCTCAGCAGCGCGACCCACAGGCCGACGCGCAAGGAGCGGCGGATGCGCCCGACGTCGCCGGCGCCAAAGGCCTGCGCGGCCAGCGGCGACACCGCGGACATCAGTCCGAGCCCGAAGGTGAAGCTGACGAAATAGACGGTATGCGCCAGCGCCGCCGCGGCGACCGAATCCTCACCGAGCCTCCCGATGAACGCCAGATCGGTCGTGATCATCGCGATCTGCCCGAGCTGCGTCAGCATCATCGGCACGGCCAGCCGCAGCGTCTCGACGAACTCCTCGGCGAGATGGTTTGGCGGCACGCCGGCTTGCGGCTGCGATTGATGTTGCACGGTGTCGAGCATGGCCCGCTCAATAGCACAGCCACACGTCGAAAACATGGCTCGTGCTCTCGTGTCCCGGACGCGGTGCAGCGCGCAGCGCTGCTCCGCAGAGCCGGGACCCAGAAATCACGGGCGCAGTTCTCGGTTAGATGGGCCCCGGCTCCGCAGCGCATCACTGACGTGCTCTGCGTCGGGGGCACGCAAGGGGGTGAGGGGGCACTATCCGCTAGCTCGGAGTCGTAGGGTGGGCAAAGGCGCACTTGCGCCGTGCCCACCACCTATCAAATGCTGCAACAGATGCCGTGGGCACGCTTCGCTTTGCCCACCCTACGATACTGTGCGAGGGGCGCCAACTTCTGCCGCAATGGTAGAAGAAGTCGCCTCAGCCCTTCCGCTCCGGCACGCGCTTGATCTTCGCGCCGAGCGCGTTCAGCCGTTCCTCGATGCGCTCGTAGCCGCGCTCGATCTGGTCGGCGTTGTTGATGGTGGAGGTGCCTTCGGCGCAGACCGCGGCCAGCAGCATCGCCATGCCGGCGCGGATGTCGGGTGAGGTCATGGTCGCGCCGTGCAGGCGGCTGGGACCTGCGATGATGGCGCGGTGCGGGTCGCACAACACGATGCGCGCGCCCATCGCGATCAGCTTGTCGACGAAGAACATCCTGGATTCGAACATCTTCTCGAACATCAGGATCACGCCCTCGCATTGCGTGGCCGTGACGATCGCGATCGACATCAGGTCGGCCGGGAAGGCCGGCCAGGGCTGGTCCTCCAGCTTCGGCACGTGGCCGCCGAAATCGTCCTGGATCTTCAGCGTCTGGTTCGAGGGCACGATGAGATCGTCGCCCTCGATGCGGCAGACGATGCCGAGCCGCTCGAAGCCCAACAGGATCGAGCGCAGATGCTCGACGCCGGCGCGCACGATGCGCAAGGGCGAGCGCGTCACGGCGGCAAGCCCGATCAGCGAGCCGACCTCGATATGGTCGGGCTGGATGCGGTAGGTCGTGGAGCCCAGCGTCGCCGGTCCGTGCACGATCATGGTGTTGGTGCCGATGCCCTCGATCCTGGCGCCGAGCGCGACCAGGAAATTGGCGAGGTCCTGCACATGCGGCTCGGAGGCCGCGTTGCGCAAATAGGTGACGCCGTCGGCGGCGACCGCCGCGACCAGCGCGTTCTCGGTCGCGGTGACGCTCGGCTCGTCCAGGAACACGTCCGCGCCGGTCAGTTTTGAAGCGCGGAATTCCAGCCGGTCGGTCGCGGTGACCTTGGCGCCGAGTTGCTCCAGCGCCAGCACATGCGTGTCCAGACGCCGGCGGCCGATGACGTCGCCGCCGGGCGGCGGCAGCATCACTTCGCCGCAGCGCGCGAGCAGCGGGCCCGCGAGCAGGATCGAGGCGCGGATGCGCACGCACAGCTCGGGGTCGAGGTCGGCGGCGCTGATGCTTTTGGCGTGGATCTGAAGCGTATTGCGGGCGGTCCATTCGGCGGACGCGCCGACCGAGCGGATCAGCTCGACCAGCGTTTCGGTGTCGCGGATCCGCGGCACGTTCTCCAGCGTCACCGGATGCTCGGTGAGCAGGGCGGCGGCGATGATCGGCAGCGCCGAATTCTTGTTGCCGGACGGCTCGATCGAGCCCGAGAGCCGGTGACCGCCCTCGACGATGTACTGGATGGGCGCCAAGTGGATTCTCACTGTGCTGTTGGGTGGGCCGGGCCTGTTTCGGGCGGAAACTACAGAGAATTGAGCGCGGTAGCAATTGTGCTGGCCCACGGTTTGGGCCGTCGGTCGGCCCCAAGGAGACTTAGAGGAGCCTTAGAACAGGCCGATGATATTCGCCACCACATAGAGAATGGCGATCAGCAGCAGCGCGCCGATCAAGACGAAGGAGATCTCGATCGCGATGGCGCCGGTGCCGAGCGTGGCGGCCACGGCGGCGAGGAGCTTCTCTTCCCGGAAAATCAGGGAGAGAACCGAAAGCAGGATAGCGAGCAGGCCGAGCGATATCGCGGTGACCGATGCTGTTTCGCTCCAGCTTCGTCCGGCCGATTTTTCCGACCTGGGCGCCTGATACTCCACGCCCTTCACGCGCGCGATCACGCGGTCCTTGATGCGGTGCCCGGTGTCGACGATGACCTGGTCCGCCGGTGGCGGCGGAAACACCATCGGCACCACCCAGTGCGGTAGCACAGCCGCCATCAGCGCCAGCACGCCGACAATGCTGCCGATGATGCCGAGACGGCGGGAGGGCGTGGCTGGAGTGGTCGTTGCTGAGGCGGTCATGACGTGGTGCTTCCCGGCCGGAATTGGCCAATGGGTTCACGCCATTTTCGTCGCGACAGCGGGCGGCGAGGTTCAGGAGTGGTGTTGCCACGACGGTGGTGCGCCCCCTCCCCAGCTTGCGGGGAGGGTTGGGGTGGGGGTGTCTCCGCGGTGGGGTCGTCGAAATCTACGGAGAATATCTCCGCGAGGAGAGAGCCCCCACCCGCCGCGCTCTGTGAGCGCGTCGACCTCCCCCGCAAGCGGGAGAGGGTGCAGCGAGTGCTTGGCCGCCCTCAGATATCGATCGTCGCGCTCAGCGAGTGTTCCTGAATAAAATCGCGGCGCGGCTCGACCACGTCGCCCATCAGCTTGGTGAAGATGTCGTCGGCCTCGTCGACCTCCTTGACCTTCACTTGCAGCAGCGAGCGCACGTCGGTGTCGAGCGTGGTTTCCCAGAGCTGCTCGGGGTTCATCTCGCCCAGACCTTTGTAGCGCTGCAGCGAGATGCCCTTGCGGCCGGAGTCGGTGACCGCTTCGAACAGGTCGGACGGACCGTGGACCACGTGCTCGCTGTCCTTCCGGCGCAGCTTGCCGGAGCGGGCATAGACGTCCTGGAGTTTTGGCGCGTACTCGTCGAGCTTGCGGGCTTCTGCCGAGCCGAGCAGCGCGTCGTCGATGATCGCCGTTTCCTTGACGCCGCGCACCGTGCGCTCGAACAGGAAGCCCTGACCCTCGACGAACTGGCCGATCCAGCCGCGCTCGACCTCCTCGGCCTGGTTGTCCAGCCGGGTTGCGATGTACTGCGCCGCGGCCGCGGCGTTCTCGGGGTTGCCGTAGACGGACTTGTTCAGCACGCCGGTGATCGCGGCCTGCTCGATGACCTTGCGGTTATAGCGGCTGTGCAGATTACGCAGGATGCTGCGGACGATTCGCGCGTCGTCGACCAGCGCGCGCAGATCGCGCCCGGTTCGGTCGCCACCGGTGCCGGGAATGAAGACGCAGTCGTCGAGGCCGGCGTCGATCAGATAGTCTTCCAGCGCGCGCTCGTCCTTCAAATACTGCTCGGACTTGCCGCGCGAGACCTTATAGAGCGGCGGCTGGGCGATGTAGAGATAGCCGCCGTCGATGATGTCGCGCATCTGCCGATAGAAGAAGGTGAGCAGCAGCGTGCGGATGTGGGCGCCGTCGACGTCGGCGTCCGTCATCACGATGATCTTGTGATAGCGCAGCTTCTCGACCGAGAACTCGTCGCTGATGCCGGTGCCGAGCGCGGTGATCAGCGTGCCGATCTGCTCGGATGACAGCATCTTGTCGGGGCGCACGCGTTCGACGTTCAAGATCTTGCCGCGGAGCGGCAAGACGGCCTGGAATTCGCGGTTGCGGCCCTGCTTGGCGCTGCCGCCTGCCGAGTCACCCTCGACGATGAACAGTTCGGACTTGGCCGGATCCTTCTCCTGGCAGTCGGCGAGCTTGCCGGGCAGCGAGGAGACCGAGAGCGGGCTCTTGCGCGTCAGCTCGCGCGCCTTTCGCGCAGCTTCGCGCGCGGCGGCGGCCTGGATCACCTTGCCGACGATCATCTTGGCTTCCGAGGGATGCTCCTCGAACCAGGCCTGCAGGGCCTCGTTGAGCACGTTCTCGACCACCGGGCGCACTTCCGAGGACACCAGCTTGTCCTTGGTCTGCGACGAAAACTTAGGATCGGGGACCTTCACCGACAGCACGGCGGTGAGGCCTTCACGACAGTCGTCGCCGGTCAGTGCGATCTTTTCCTTCTTGGCGTTGGCCTCGGCATAGCCGTTGACCTGGCGCGTCAGCGCGCCGCGGAAACCGGCGAGATGGGTGCCGCCGTCGCGCTGCGGGATGTTGTTGGTGAAGCACAGCACGTTCTCGTGGTAGCTGTCGTTCCACCACAAGGCGGCCTCGACGCCGATGCCGTTGGCTTCCGCGCGCACCATGATCGGCGCCGGCACAATCGCCTTCTTGTTGCGGTCGAGATATTTGACGAACTCCTCGACGCCGCCGGAATAGTGCATCTCCTCGCGCTTCTCGACCGCGTGACGCATGTCGGAGAGGGCGATGTTGACGCCGGAGTTGAGGAAGGCGAGCTCGCGCAGACGATGCTCGAGCGTGGCGAAATCATATTCGATGTTCTTGAAGGTCTCGCTCGAAGCGAGGAACGTCACCTCGGTGCCGCGCTTGCCCGGCGCATCGCCGACCATCTTGAGCGGTGCGACGGCATCGCCATGGGCGAACTCGATGTAGTGCTCCTTGTTGTCGCGCCAGATCCGCAAGCCGAGCTTGCTCGACAGCGCGTTGACCACGGAGACGCCGACGCCGTGCAGGCCGCCGGAGACCTTGTAGGAGTTCTGGTCGAACTTACCGCCGGCGTGCAGCTGGGTCATGATGACCTCGGCCGCCGAGATGCCTTCGCCCTTGTGGATGTCGACGGGAATGCCGCGGCCGTCATCGCGCACGGTGACGGAATTGTCGGCATTGAGCACGACGTCGACGCGCGAGGCGTGGCCCGCGAGCGCTTCGTCGATCGCGTTGTCGACGACCTCGTAGACCATGTGGTGCAGGCCCGAGCCGTCGTCGGTGTCGCCGATATACATGCCGGGACGCTTGCGGACGGCATCGAGACCCTTGAGCACGCGGATCGATTCCGCACCGTATTCGCTCGGATTGGAGGGCTCGTTTTCGGCAGCGGGCTGCCGAGCAGGTTCTGTCATGAGAGGCCTTCGAGATGTCGCCCGAATCAGCGGCGCAAAAGGCGCTGATTTCAAAGCTATTTGTGCCATGAAAGAGGGCTTGCGCCTAGCGCAAAGTATCTTCCGGCAACCCTTTGATGAAATGGGGTTTTTGGGCCGGTTTTCAAGGCCTCCGAAGGTCGATTCCGGGGCCCGCGAAAAGCCCGATTCGAGATCCGTTTTGGGGCCTCAAAGGCGTGGATTTTGCGGGGGCGCAGAGGCCCGTTCCGAGGCGCCCAGAAACGGCCTCTGGGTTCAGTAGATCTGATCCGGCTTCCTGTCGTCGTCACCCAACCTGAGGCCCCAAGTTTCGCCGGCGGCCACGGTAATGGTGTCGGTGCGCACCCGATGGCCCGATACGAGCAGCGCGTAGGAATACGTGCCGGGCGGCAGATCCAGCATTTGTGGATGGTTGACGCCGCCCGCGATCTCGATGGTCTGGTCGTTGATCTCGAGCGAGGCCACATCAGGTACAAGATAGCCGAAGATCAGCCGCGCTTGTCCTGCTATCGGCAGGAAGTTGGCCTTGGCCGCGACCTCCGTATTTCGCTGCACCAGGTCGACCCTGGTCTCGCCCTTGGCGCGGTCGAGGGTCAGCATGCCCGGTCCCTTCGGGGAGGCGAAGACGAGCAGCGCGCGATCGGCGGCGACCATCGTGCCATCAGGCTTCTCCTGCCAGCCGCGCTTTCCGAGTTCCGCGCGGTAGAAGGCCAATACGTCGCTGAGCTCTGCGGGCACCTGGGCCTTGAGCTCGAGCCGGAACGGGACTTCGATGCCGGACGCGCGCGAGGTGCTGAAGCTCGAGTGGCTGGCTCGCTTCGGCACGGGCATGTCGGCGTGGGGATCTGCTGCGGTCAGCGGCTCCTGCGAGCAGCTTGCAAGAAGAGTGAGGCCGCACACAAGCAGCCGCCATCGTGCCGGGACCTTCGTCCCGGGCCTTACCGTCGTCATACCACCTCTCCAGGGATGCCGCGCGTCGCGATCCTCGCGCGATGGGGCGGCTGCGACACGGTCGCTGCCGCCCCTCAACGACTAGTCGCCCCACAAACCTGATGGGTTCAACCTGGCCGTTGCAGGCGCAGGCGACAGGCTCAGTACATCTGCAGCGGCAGCACGTCGCCGCTCGGGCCCACCAGGAGGCCCCAGGCATCGCCTGCGGCAACGGTGAGGGTGTCGGTGCGGGCAGGCTGCCCGGGCATGCGCAGCGCGTATTGATACTTGCCGGGCGGCAGGTCGAGCATCGGGCCTTTCGGCGATTGCGGGCCGCCGGCACCGGCTGCGATCTTCACCGTCTGATTGTTGATCGTCAGCGACGCCTCCTTCGGCCCGATATTGCCGAGCATCAGCCTCGCCTGTCCCGCCTTGGGCATGATGTCGGCCTTGGCTGCTGCTTGCGGATTCCGCTGCACCAGGCTGACCGTGGTCTCTTCCCTGGCGCGGCTGAGCTTCAGCACGGCCGGTCCGTCCGGCGAGGTGAACGCGAGCTCTGCCCGCTCGGCCGTGACCGTCGCGCCGTCGGCCTTTTCCTGCCAGCCGCGCTTGGTCAGCTCCGCGCGATAGAAGGCGAGAACGTCGGAAAGCTCCGCAGGGATGCTGGCTTCGAGCTCGGTGCGGAACGACTGGTTGCTGCCGGGGAACTTCGTGGAGCTGACCCCGCTCGAGCTGCGCTGCGTCGGCACGGGCAGGGCGGCATCGGGATCGGGCTTCAGTGGCTCGGTCGACTTGGCTTGCGCCGGCTTTGCTTCAGCCGATTTGGTCTCGACCGGCTTCGCCGCGGCCACGACCAGGCCGGAGCCGTTGGCGCTGACATTCACCTTCGGGCCCATCTGCATCACGGTCATCGAGATCGACTTGCCGGCCTTGGAGAACGTCATCACCGCCATGTTGGGCTGGTTGATGACGGAGGGCTGTTCCTTCCAGCCCGCATTTTTCAGCGCTGCGCGGTAGAAGGTGCCGAGCGCTGTGACGCTGGACATGGAGGAGAATTGCAGTCGGCCGTCGCTGCCTTCGAACTTCACGTCTTCGGCGTTTTCGGGCAGCGGCACCGGCGTCTTGCTGTCGGCAAGCGTATTGAGCGGCGCATCGGACAGCGCGGCCGCCTGCGTCTTGCGCCTTGCTTCGTCGCCGGCGATGAGTTGCTTGGCCGTACCAAGCGCATCCGCAAGGAACCTCTCGTCGGCTTCCTTCTTCGCCTTGGCGCGGGCGGCGAGCGCGGAGTCCTTCACCTGCGCGGTCAGGCTGACCATGGTGAAATCATACTTGCGGCCGAGCCGCAGCACGCCGGTTTCTTCCGTCGTCGAGATCTTGATCGCGACCTCGTCGCCGGGGGCGAGCGGCGCGCTGCCATCCTCCTGCCAGCCGCGCGCGGCGAGCTCGCGATGATAGAAGGCGAGCACGGCAGGCAGCTCGGCCAGCGCGGCGGCCGACATCTCGCGCTTGTTCGAGCTTGCGCTGCCGAGGCCCCTGGCCGTCTTGGTCGGGTTCGGCCGCGGCAGGCCGGCAAGATCGTCATCGGCCTTGAGCTCGCCGGGCAAGGCAAAGGGCGCGATCCGGATGTCGACATTGGTGCGGCCGTCGTCGCGGCGCGTCAGCGTCAACATCACCGGCTTCTGCTGGTAAAACTGGGTCGTGTCGCCCTCGGGATGGTCGTAGAAGGCCCGCACGCCGTTCGGAACGGTCTCGTCGAGGCCGGCTTTGGTCCAGCGCGCGGCCGTTTCCGGCGTGAGCTTGCGCCAGCCGATCGCAGCCATCTGGCTGGTGTAGAAATCCGACGTCGCCTCGAGCGTTTCAGGTGCGATGCAGCCGAGATAGGGCCTTGTGCCGTCGAACACGAGGTCGATCGCGCCTTCGGGAAACGGCACGTTCGAATAGATGCGGTCGTCCGAATAATGCACCACGGACTGGTCCGGGCGGCCGAGTCCCTGGGTGAGGTAAACGGAAAGCCCCTGCCGTCCCTTCTTGAAGTTCAGCGTGGTGCTTTTCTCCTCCAGCGGCCGCACATAGGGCACCCAGCCGTCGGCGCTCAGGAGCTTTTTCACCGCCGGCGATGTCACGGCTTGCGGCGTCGGCATGCGATATTCGAGGCGGTAGCGCTCGGGGTGCGAGGTGTCTTCCACGGCGCCCTCGAGCTGCGGCAGCGTGTGGACGTCGACGATACCGCCGTCGGCGGCGGCCGCGATCGAGCAGCTCGCCATCAGGATGAGGCCGCATGTGAGCAGCCGCCAGCGGGCCGGGACTTGCGTCCCGCGCGGGATCGTCGACATCGTCAAAACTCCTGGATTTCGCGCGGGTCTATCCCTCGCGCCATTGTGGGCTGCGCCACCGTCGGCGCGCCCTTTAGACGAGGAGTCGCGGCAGGAACCGGGCAGGTTCAATACAGATGGAGCGGTGACCACGCGTCGCCGTCGCGCCCGACCGTGAGCTCCCAGGTATCGCCGGCCGCGACGGTGAGGGTGTTCGTGGCTGCTGGATGGCCCGGCACGGTCACCTCATAGGGATATTTGCCGGGCGGCAGATCCAGCGCGACCGCGTTGGTGCCGCGGGCGCGCGTGATGGTCCGTTCGTCAATCGTGAGCACGGCGTCCGTCTCGCCGATATTGCTGAACACCACCTTGGCCTGGCCGGGTTCGGGAGCGCGGGTCGCCGTATCCGTGTTCTTCTGCACGAGCTCGACCGAGGTGCTGTTGTTCCTGCGTCCGAGCTCCAGCAGCGCCGGTCCCAGCGGGGAGGCGAAGGTGAGCTGCACGTGATCGGCCGCGATCACCGCGCCAACATGCTGTTCCTGCCAGCCGAGCTTGCCGAGCTCGGTGCGATAGAAGACGAGCACGTCGCCGAGCCCGGCGGGCACGGTGGCCTCCAGCCTGGTGCGGAGCGGGGCTTCGATGCCGCTCACCACGGTGGTGTGGATTCCTCGATAGCTGTAACGGGTCGGCGCGGGCAGCTTGGTCCCGGTGTCAGGCGTGAGCTCGGTCGAGAACAGCTGTGGCAGCTGCGACACCCAGGCTCCGGCGCTCGCCGCGAGCATGCAGATCGCGAGGAAGCAGAGGCCGCACGCAAACGCCAGCCATCGTGCCGGGAATCGCGCCCCGGTCATCACCGTCCGCATCTTTCTCTCCAGGGATATCGCGCGCTACGCCACCGCCGCCGCGCGCTCAAAAAGCTAGTCGCGGCGGGAAACGCTCGGGTTCAACGGCGCTCTAGCGTCGCGCGGAAACGCGTCCGCTCTCGACGTCAAAGACCTCGCCTCCGGCGCCGATTTCGGCGAAGGCGGCCGGGTCCGCGCCGGTCAGCCACACCTGTGCGCCGAGCTTGCGCAGCTCGTCGAACAGCGCCGCGCGGCGGTTCGGGTCGAGATGGGCGACGACCTCGTCGAGCAGCAGCAGCGGCACGATGCCGGTCATCTCGGCGACCAGGCTCGCATGTGCCAGCACCAGCCCGATCAGCAGCGCCTTCTGCTCGCCCGTGGATGCGTCGCGCGCGGGCATGCTCTTCGGCGCATAGATGACCTGGAGATCGGTGAGATGCGGACCGTCGGTGGTGCGGCCGGCGATGGCGTCGCGCGGACGGTTGTCGCGCAGGATCTGGCGGTAGCGGTCCTCGACCGAGGTCGCGGTCTCGGTCAGCAGCGCGTTCTCCATCCAGCCGTCGAGCGCGATCTGCGCCGACGGAAATGCGGATTGCTGCGCGCGCGCATTCAGCATGCCGGTCAGCCGCGCCGCGGTCTGGCCGCGGGTTGCCGCCACCGCGACCGCAAGCTCGGCGGTCTCGCGCTCGATCGCGCCACACCAATGTTCGTCATAATTGCGCGTCTCGAGCAGGCGATTGCGCGAGCGCAGCGAGCGGTCGAGCGCCGAGATGCGGCTGGAATGCTCGCTGTCGATGGCGAGCACCAGGCGGTCGAAGAAGCGCCGCCGCTCCGAGGCGCCGCCCATGAACAGCCCGTCCATCGCCGGCGTCAGCCACACCATTCGGATATGGTCGCCGAAGGCGGTGGCCGAATTGACCGGCTCGCGATCGATACGGCAGCGCCGGCTCACCGTGGTGTCTGGCCGCGGCGCATCGATGCCGGTGCCGAGCGTGGCAAGCCCCAGCGCGCCCTCGACCTGCGCCGACACGGCCCAGGAGCCGTCGCCCTGGTTGTCGGCGACGTCTTCCAGCGTGGCGCGCCGCAAGCCGCGTCCCGGCGACAGGAACGAGATCGCCTCGATGCAATTGGTCTTGCCCGCCCCGTTCGACCCGACCAGCGCCACCATGTCGGCCGCCGTCTCGAGCCCCGCCGCCCGGTAATTGCGAAAATGCGTCAGCGTCAGACGATGGATGCGGGAGGGGGTCATGAGTTGTTCGTCATGGACGGGATTCTTCCCCTCTCCCCTTGTGGGAGAGGGTGGCGCCTCACGAAGTGAGGCGACGGGTGAGGGGTATGTTACCGCCCGGCGAGCTTTGCAAGGATGTCCTCCAGTACAGCTTCGGATCGCTGCAACACGTCGTTGTTCCAGTAACGCGCTATCGCGAAGCCTTCAGCGGACAAAGCTGCGTCACGAACCGCGTCGCCTTGTGATTCTGCGTGCTGGCTTCCGTCAATCTCGATCACGAGAGTTCTCTCGAACAGACGAAATCGAGAATGTAATTCTTGAAGGGAACCTGCCGGCGAAACTTGAATGTGGAGAGTCGACGATCCCTCGGCAAGCGCCACATGGCCCTCTCGGCATCAGTCGGCTCGTGCCGCATGTTCTTCGCAAATTGGCGGAGATGTCTGGCGATCGGTCGATGGTGCGGGTCCTGTGCCACCAGCGTTCATTCGGAATGCGACGGAGGTATTGCACCTATTCCCTCTCCCCTTGTGGGGGAGGGTGCCGGCGCGAAGCGGTGGCGGGTGAGGGGTTGTCTCCGCATAGAATGTGCGGCGAGAGGACCCCTCACCCGAGTGAGGCCTTGGCCAATAGCGGAGCTGCCCTCTCCCACAAGGGGAGAGGGCGCAGCAACGTGCATCGCGTTCGGTTCTAGAGGCAGCGTGCGCCGGCGAGGGAGCACGTCCCTCACACCCGCATCGGCATCAGCACGTACAGCGCACTCTTGTCGTCGCGGTCCTGGACCAGGGTGGGCGAGCCGGGATCGGCGAGCCTCAAGGTGGCGACGTCGCCTTCGATCTGGGCGGCGATGTCGAGCAGATAGCGGGAGTTGAAGCCGATATCGAGCGCGTCGGAGGCGTATTCGACTTCGAGTTCTTCGGTCGCGCTGCCGGAATCCGGATTGGTTACCGAGAGCACCAGCTTGCCCGGCGACAGCGAGAGTTTTACGGCGCGGCCGCGTTCGCTGGAGATGGTGGAAACGCGGTCGACCGCGTTCTCAAAGTCCTTCTTGTCGACGACGAGTTCCTTGTCGTTTCCTTGCGGGATCACGCGGCCATAGTCGGGGAAGGTGCCGTCGATCAGCTTTGAGGTCAGCACGACGTTGCCGATCGTGAAGCGGATCTTGGCCTGCGACAGCTCGATCGTCATCTCGGCGTCGGTGTCCTCGATCAGGCGCTGCACCTCGCCGACCGTCTTGCGCGGCACGATCACGCCGGGCATGCCCTCGGCGCCCTTGGGCTGGACCAGGTCGAGCTGGGCGAGGCGGTGGCCGTCGGTGGCGACGCCGCGCAGGGTCGCGGCCTTCGCTGAACCTGCGGCATGCAGATAGATGCCGTTGAGATAGTAGCGTGTCTCCTCGGTCGAGATCGCGAACTGGGTGCGGTCGATCAGCCGCTTGACGTCCTTGGCGGCGAGCGAGAAGGAATGTGACATGTCGCCGGCGGCCAGATCCGGGAAATCATTCTCCGGCAGCGTCTGCAGCGTGAAGCGCGAGCGCCCGGCGCGGATCGCCAGCACGGCGCGGTCGCCGTCGGCTTCCAGCACGATTTGCGAGCCATCGGGCAGCTTGCGCACGATGTCGTAGAACATGTGCGCCGGCACGGTGGTGGAGCCGGCGGTCGCGGTTTCCGCTGCCAGCGTTTCCGTCACCTCGAGGTCGAGGTCGGTCGCCTTCAGCGACAGCTTCGCGTTCTCGGCGCGGACCAGCACGTTGCCGAGGATCGGAATCGTGTTGCGGCGCTCGACCACGCGATGGACATGGCCCAGCGACTTCAGGAGTTGCGCGCGTTCGACCGTAACCTTCATTGCACTACTCGCCCGATCCCCAAGGAGAAACACCAACGTTGGAAAAGCCGGGCAGCGGGACGCGCGCCACGGCACCGAAGACCCCGGAAAGCCGGATCATCCAGCCGATATGACCAAAGCCGTCAGGGTCGCGCAAGGTGTCTCGGATGGCCCCCGGATTCAAGGGATCGGGGGCAGTTCCCCACGATTTACCCCTGGAAACGCAACCGCCGCCCGGGGCGTAGCCAGGGCGGCGGGAGAATGGCAGGAGGCTAGGCGTTTATTCCTGAAGCTGGCGCTTCAGCGACTCGACCTCTTCCGACAGCGCGGTGTCCTTGGAAACCAGTGCCTCGATCTTGCGCACGGCGTGCAGCACCGTGGTGTGGTCGCGCCCGCCAAAGCGGCGGCCGATCTCGGGGAGCGAGCGCAGGGTCAGCGTCTTGGCGAGATACATCGCCACCTGGCGCGGGCGGACCACGTTGGCGGTCCGGCGCGAGGACAGGAGGTCGGAGCGGCTGACATTATACTGCCGTGCCACCACGCGCTGGATGTCCTCGATCTTGATCCGCTTCGGCTCCTGCGGCCGGACCAGGTCGCGCACCTCGCGCTCGGCCATCTCCAGCGTCACCGGCTGGTTGTTGAGCTTGGAATGCGCCAGGAGGCGGTTGATCGCGCCTTCGAGGTCGCGGCCGTTATGGGTGATGGTACGTGCCAGATAAAGCAGCACCTCCTCCGGCACGTCGAAAGTCGCATGATGCGCGCGGGCCGCCGCGACGCGCGACTTGAGGATGCCGTGCCGCAGCTCTTCCCCGAGCGAGCCCATCTCGACGACGAGGCCGCCTGCGAGGCGCGAGCGCACCCGGTCGTCGAGGCTTTCGAGATCGGACGGCGGACGGTCGGCCGCGATCACGACCTGGCGGCCGGCATCGATCAGCGCATTCAGCGTGTGGCAGAACTCGGCCTGGGTCGACTTGCCCTGCAAAAATTGCAGGTCGTCGATCACGAGCACGTCGATGCCGCGCAGCGCTTCCTTGAAGGCGAGCGCGGTCTGCGTCTTCAGCGCGGCGACGAAGCCGTACATGAATTTTTCAGCGGTGAGATAAAGCACCTTGCGCTCGTTGCCGGAGTTGCCGGCCCAGGTCACGGCCTGGAGCAGATGCGTCTTGCCGAGGCCGACGCCGGCATGGATGTAGAGCGGGTTGAACATGACAGGATCGCCGCGGCGCCCTTCGGCGACCTGACGCGCGGCGGCGTGCGCCAGCGTATTGGAACGGCCGACGACGAAGCTCGCAAAGGTCAGGCGCGGATCGAGCGGCGAGCCGCCGAGCGCGTCGTGATTGGCCGAGACCGGCGCGGTTGCGGTCGAGCGCAGCTCCGCGATGGGCGCACGGCGCGCCTCGACCGGCGCGGGCGCTTCCTTCGGCGGCGCGATCGGGCGCACCGCGGAACGGACCGTGAGGTCGATGCGATGCACTTCGGGCATCTCGGCCTGCCAGCACGACAGCACGCGCTCGGCATAATGGGCCTGGATCCAGCTCTTCAGGAAGCGGGTCGGCACCGAGAGCCGCACGCTCTCCTCCTGCACGCCTTCCAGGTCCATGCGCGCAAACCAGCTCGTGTAAACGTCCTCGCCAACATTAGAGCGCAGCCGGCTCTTCACGCGTGACCAGCGATCCTGTTCCATTGTCATCGTCAGAAAACTTCTCTTGAGAGATAAGGTTGCGTTGTGAACGCCATCCAGAGCCCAGCCGGGATCCCTGGAATGGCGCGACCTCAAGCGAGTCCATCGTCAGGCATGGCTCGACCGTTCGGCGCGAATGCCGCGGGTCAGATCAGCGATGTCGAAGATGGAGAGTTCGCGAGGTCAGCGCGTACTCGACGCGCCCTCACACGTCGGAGGCTGAACGCAGGACGGATCGGAAACGGCATCGTTGAACGATGATACGTGAGTCAATACCGCGTTGAATCCGTAGGACATGATACCTCCCCGTCCTGCCGTGATTGCTCACGGCAAGGTCCTGCGTGTCTGAAAGACAACCGCCCCTGAAGTGTTCCAGTCGCGAATGCCCTGCCCGTCTGTACGTGTCGTCCGCCCGGCTTCGCCATCCTGCGTATCGGGGTAGCCTTGGGATGTCTCTCGTTAGCGCTGGGCGCGAGCGAGAAGATCTCGCTTGGAGACATTCAGACAAAGAGCTACCGTTCCCATATTGCTATGGGTTTTGAACCGACAATCGCTTGGTAAAGCGTCGCCAACGTGCACACCGCCGCCGATTTGCACGCTCGCCCCGTTTCCGATACCGCGCTGGTCTCAAGATCGTGGGCGCCGCTGACGACTTAAGGAATACACTATGCGGAAAGACTCGCAATGAAATTGATTCACACTTGAGGCATCAAAAAACTTGATCTGCGTTAACGCCGCGCGTGAGTTGTTCACAGGCTTCAGAGCAAGTTTTTGGATTCGTGCACAGATTCGAAAACGCCGCGTCCTGTGTGACAATTCTCCGCCACCGCCAAAAATTTTTTACAAAAGCGTCACGCGCCCGACGCGCGGGCGAATTTTCCAAATGCTTGTTGGCGCTATGTCGATAAGTGATTAGCGAGACATCGTTTTTTGAGTCTCGTTTCACAGGGTAACTCCACCGCCGGATGTGTTCCGGTGAAACTACGGTGTGCAGAACCCGCACGCGCGCAAATTCAACTTGAGCCCGCCTCGCAAGGGTTTTTCGCAGCGCAGTGAAAGTTTCCGCTGTTGCAAAACACCCGCAGGTAGAACTACGGAACGCATGATAGTGCGGACGACGCAAATCTTCCAACCGACGATCCATCGTCGCGTGACCGTTTGCGTGAATATGACAGGCAACAAAAAAGCCCGGCGCGATGCCGGGCTGTTTGACGCGTGTGATCTTCGACCCGAGCGACGAGAGGTCGCTTCAAGCTTACTTCAAGATTACTTGGCGAGCTTGGCGATCTGCGCGGTGAGGCGCGAGACTTTGCGGCTGGCGTTGTTCTTGTGAATGATGTTGCGCTGCGCGGCGCGCATCAGCGCGGGCTCGGCATTCGCCAGCGCCTGGACGGCGGCGGCACGATCGCCGGTCTTGATGGCTTCTTCGACGTTACGCACGGCGCCGCGCATCTGGGTGCGGCGCGACTTGTTGACGGCGGTGCGGCGGGCGATCTTGCGCGTCGCTTTCTTGGCGGAAGTGGTATTGGCCATGGTCTCAATGTCCTTTGCGGGTACCGGTCGCGTCTTGGTCGGGTAGCGCCGGCTTGCTTGACCGCGTAATCGACGCTCGGATTTAGGATGTTCGGTTGCTAGGCTATTCCCGGAACATGAGACCTCAAAGAGCTCTAAGCTCAAGGAGCCTGCAACTGCTCAAAGAACAGCGGCGGCAGGATTGCGCCCGCCGCCAGTTGGCGCCCTTATAGAGAGGGTCTTTGGCACCGTCAACGCTTTCCCGGGCCGGAAAATCGGTCCCTGGCGCCTGGATGCATGCCATAACGCCCTGAAGAGGTTGAATTTCTGCCGTCTCCCGGCTATTGGCTGGCGGCATTTCCAGGTCCTCCAATCGGACGACCATATAAGGTGAGGCATGATCCGCGGCTTTTTTCGACTGATTGGGCTGTTGCTGCTCGCCGGCGGGTTCATCTTCATGGTCTATGACGGCGCCCGCTGGGTGGCCGACCAGACCCTGCGGTTCACCCGGTTCGGCCAGTTCTGGAACGACATCAACCAGGCCAGCCAGACGGCGTTCAGGACCTGGGTCGAGGCCAAGGCGCCCTGGCTCTGGACCTCGGTGATCCGCCTGGTGCTGGATCAGCCGGTTTTCGCCGTCCTCGGCATTTTGGGCATCCTGCTGATGATCCTGTTCCGTCCGCGCAAGCCCCTGATCGGCTATTCCCGGGATTGATCTTCAATTCCCGCCAGGATTGATCTTCAATTCCCGCCGGGATTGAGCTTTCAATTCCCGCGACTGGGCCTCGCGCCGGCGGCCGCGTAACGGGGCTGCCCTCGCTTGCGTAGAGACCTATATTCCCACCTGATCGCGAGCACCCCGCCTGAGCATCTGGCTCACGCGACGGACAGCTCGTCGCGGAGATCCATCATGCTGTTCATGCGCAAGACCACCGCATTGCCGAGCGCAACCGAAGCGCTGCCCGGCCGTACGCAAGCCATCCCGACCGCGACCACCCATTTCGTCAACGGCAGCAAGTTGCAATCGCCTTATCCCGCCGGCCTCGAGCAGGCCGTGTTCGGGCTCGGCTGCTTCTGGGGCGCCGAGCGCAAGTTCTGGGAACTTGGCGAGGGCATCTACTCCACGGCCGTCGGCTATGCCGGCGGGCACACGCCGAACCCGACCTATGAAGAGACCTGCTCGGGACGCACCGGCCACACCGAAGTGGTGCTGGTCGTGTTCGATCCGAAGAAGATCTCGTACGAGAAGCTGTTGAAGACGTTCTGGGAGAGTCACAACCCGACGCAGGGCATGCGCCAGGGCAACGACGTCGGCACGCAGTACCGAAGCGCGATCTACACCTATTCTGACGCGCAGAAGAAGGCGGCCGACGAATCGAAGGCGCTCTACCAGAAGGCGCTTGCTGCAAAAGGCCTCGGCGCCATCACCACCGAGATCGTGCCGGCCGGCGCGTTCTATTTCGCCGAGGATTACCATCAGCAATATCTGGCGAAGAATCCCGCCGGCTATTGCGGCCTCGGCGGCACCGGCGTGTCGTGTCCGATCGGCGTTGGTGTGAGCGCGTGATCCAACCACGAACTGTCGTCATGGCCGGGCTTGTCCCGGCCATCCACGATCTTTTCGTGCGCCACCAAGAACGTGGATGCCCGGGACGAACCCGGGCATGATGGTGCGATAACGGCTGGAGAAATCAGTCTCTTCGTGTGATGCCGCTGGTGCCGCCTCCCTCGCTCAACGCTTTATTAACCATAACCGGTGCATGACTGGACCCGTCTCGTTTCGAGGGATAGGTCCGGTGCCGGTTGCACGCGCGTTTCGATGGTCGATCCTGACAGTTTCCTTGGCAGCGTCCGCCGCGCTGACCCTTGGCGGCTGCATGCAGACCGCCGGCCCCGTCGCGATGGTGCAGCCCCGCCCCGATCTCGACTCCATGGCCTATGGCCAGCCCTACGGCGCACCGCAGCCGGTTGTCGTCGCCGACGGCGGCGGCGCCATCGGCGCGCTGCGCAATTCCTTTGCCTCCTCGCCCGCGCCCATGCCGGTCGGCTACGCCGCGCCGATGGCGGGGCCGGTCCGCTATGACGCCTCCTACCATCTCGATGCCGGCGATAAGCTGCGCGTCGTGGTCTACGGCCAGGAGGGTCTCACCAACAGCTATTCGATCGATGCCGGCGGTTCCATCACCATGCCGCTGATCGGCGGGGTGCCGGCACGCGGCCGCACCACGGCAGGCCTTGCCGGCGAGATCGCCGCGCGCCTGCGCAACGGCTACATCCGCGAACCCTCGGTCGCGGTCGAGATCGAGGCCTATCGTCCCTTCTTCATCCTCGGCGAAGTCTCCGCGCCCGGCCAGTACCCTTATGTGCCGAACATGACGGTCGAAAGCGCCGTCGCGATCGCCGGCGGCTTCTCGCCCCGCGCCAAGCGCGACGCGGTCACCGTCACGCACACCGAAGGCGGCGGCTCCATGCGGGCCGTGGTGCCGCTCGGCACGCCCCTCAGCCCCGGCGACACCGTGTTCGTCGGCGAGCGCTGGTTCTAGCTCACCTCCGAAAATCCAGCCGACCGTTCGGAAAGCATCCGTCGATCCTGACGGCATCAACCACGCGCCCGACCCATGGCCGCGTGATCGCCGGCGTGGTCAGGTTGATGTATTTTCCGACCAGGCGCGCGCCGTCCCGCGCGGCATCGATCAGCCCGTGCCGCCGTCCATTGTCCCAGTCGAAGCGCAGGTAAATCCGTTCGCCCGCGATGCGGATCTCCGCGCGTCCCTCCTTCCACTTGTCCGGCGTATCGCCGGCGATGGTCGGATCGGCGCCGCCATTCCAGCGGCTCGCCCAGATGCCTTCGAGCGGATCGGACGCGGCAATGGACGCCCAATGAGCTGCGTTGGCATCGGCCGCATCGCCTGTCAGCGCGGCCGTCGCGGCATAGTCCATGACCTCACGATCATCAGGCCCGGGGACATCCATGGTTCCGAACGGATTGCGGATGACGAGGTGCGTGATGGTCTGCTGCATGGCGATCTCCCGGCGTGAGTTGGCTTTGATCGGCCAGCTCTATCGCCGGGCACCGTGATGCGCCCACCCGATTCCTGCTCTGAGGTGAGCGGAACCTACTTCGTCAAATGCGTCGCGAAAAACTCCATGCTGCGCGGCCAGGCGACGTCGGAGCTCACCTTGTCGTAGCTGGCGCGCTCGTCGCAATGGAAGCCGTGCTGGGCGCCGGGATAGACGAAGACCCCCACATCCGGCCGCTTGGTCTTGATGGTCTCGACGTCGGTCAGGGGAATGCCGGCATCCTTCTCGCCGAAATGCAGCTGCGTCGGCACCTTCGGCGTCTCGTCGGCGAAGCGCACGACGGCGCCGCCGTAATAGCCGATCGCGGCCTTCAGGCCGGTCAACCGCGTCGCCGCGACGAAGGCGATGCTGCCGCCGAGGCAGAAGCCGATGATGCCGACGGGGCCGACGCTTTTGACCGCATCGATCGCCGCCTGGGTGTCGCGCAGCATCGCGTCCCAGTCTGGATTCGCGACGAACTTGCGCGCTTCGGCGATCTCATCGGGCGTATAGCCCGACTGGAAATTCGGCGCGCTGCGGTCGAAGATCGACGGCGCGATCGCGACATAGCCCTCCTCGGCGAGACGGTCGCAGACCGAGCGGATGTGGTGATTGACACCAAAAATCTCCTGGATCACCACCACCGCGCCCTTCGGCGTGCCCGAGGGATCAGCGCGATAGCCGCCAAGCTGGAAATTATCGGAAGCGGTCAGTTTGATGTCTTGTCCCACGCGGGTTGTCCTTCTTGGTCGATCGTTGATTGAGAATACTGCCCGCTCCCCAAACTCGTCATGCCCGGGCTTGCCCCCGGGCATCCACGTTCTTGGTGCGGCACGAAAGATCGTGGATGGCCGGGACAAGCCCCGCCATGACGATGTGGCAATTTCAACGCGCGACAGCGCTTGTCATGAAGAGCCGCTCTTACTCCCACATCCAGTTCTCGCCGTAATCCTCCTTCCACCCGGCCAGACGTCCGTGGCGGAATTGCAGGAACAGGCGATGGCGGTAGGGGATCAATCCGCTGCCGCCGATGTTGCGAAGCGCCAGATAGATCTCGTTGCCGGGACGCCCCCGCACATATTGCAGCGGTTGCCCGAGGGCGCGCGCGGTCTGCTCGGCGTCCATGCCGAAGGCGAGCGGCGTGGTGTTCGACAAGGTCGCGACGAAAGGCCGGCGCGGCGGCATCGCGCCGAACGGCTCGCCCTGTGCCGGCGCGAACATCGATAGCAACACCGCGCCCGCAGCCAACATCGCTCGCTTCATTGCCTGTGTCCCTGTCCTATGCCGGCAAGTTCTTCAGGAAAGGCACGACCGCGTCAATAAAAGCCTCGGGCTGATCGATGTTGACGGCATGTCCGGCCGCGGGGATCACGACCTTTTGTGCGCCGGGAATTTTCGCGGCCATGTAGTCGGACGCGGCGAGGAACGGGGTGTCGTCGGCGCCGACCACGATCAGGCTGGGCACCTTGATGTCGGGGAGCAGTTCGATCACGCGCGCATCGCGCTGGGTCATCATGCCGCGCGCGGCGAGCGCCAGTCCCCTGGCGTCGCGATGGCTGGCGGTGGCGCGTTCGCGCGTCGCCTTCTTCAGCATGTCGAGGCCTTCGCGATCGAGCCTGTCGGCGGTGGCGAGCGCCCGCGCGTTCCAGGCCTCGCGGGCGTCGTCCTTCTTGAAGCCCGGGCCGGTGTCGATGATCAGAAGCGCGCGGGCGCGCTCCGGGTGGGCGCGATAGAACGCGAGCGACATGTAGCCGCCGAGCGACAGACCGCCGATGATGGCGCGCTTGATGCCGACGGCATCGAGGATCGCCGCCATGTCGCCGACGGTGAGCGCTTCGCTGTAGGCCTGGGGGTCATCGGGGTAATCGGACTGGCCGTGGCCACGCATGTCCCACAAGATCAATGTGTGATCCCTGGCAAGCGCCTCGACCTGGCCGTGCCACATCGCGGAGGTCGAGGAATAGCCGTGGGTGAGCAGCAATGGCGGCCCCTCGCCATGTACTTCATAATAGATCCCGACGCCGTCCCGATCGATCCTTGGCATTGTCTTGCGCCTCTTCTTGTTTCCTCGCCGCCCGCTCCCGGCTGGCCGGCCTGCGGAGATTTCAGGGCTCGAAATCTCCTTTATCATCAAGGGCCCGGCTACTGTGCATGGGGTTGTTTTTCGACATTCTGGCGGGAACCGCGGCGGCCGGCAAATCCCGTAAAATTGCGTGCAATTCCGGAAGGTTCCATTGAGCACACCTCTTAAGGCCCGGAGAACCTGATCCGGCTTAGGCTTGAGGCCAAATCCAGTCCTGTGCCCTCAGTCAGTGCTCTTGGGGAAGCCATGAACGCCTTAGCCAAACCCGCCGCCAAACGCCGGCTTCTGCTCGCCTCCGACCGCAGCGACGAGAGCACCGAGCTCGCCAGCATCCTGAAGGCCGTGGGCGACGTCTCGACGGTGACGACCCAGGAGATCCCCGAGCAGCCCTCGCGCGATCTCTCCGGCCTCGTCGTCGATATCAACCTGCGCTCGCCCGATAGCGTGCAGCGGGTGCGCAACAAGCTGCGCGGCGATGCCTATCGCTCGATGCCGCGCCTGTTCGTGCTCGCGGACGCGCTGCATCACGGCACCATGCAGGCCTGGGCGCTGGGCGCCACCGACACCATCTCGCGGCCGCTGCAACCCGACGCGATCCTTCAGCGCATCCGCGCCGCCTTCCCCGACACCGCCACCTATGACGCGACCGATCGCGGCAAGACGCTCAATCGCGGCGTCGAGGCGGCGCATGCGGTGCTGAAGAAGATGTTCGAGAAGCTGCCGCTCGGCGTGCCCCTGACCTTCGACGACGTCATCGCCGCCGAGAGCAAGATCCTGAAGGCGATCAAGCATTCCTCGCTGCGCGAATGGCTCACCACGGTCGGCTGCCACCATGTCGGCAGCTACCGGCACTGCCTGTTCGTCACCGGCTTTGCGGTGTCCTTCGCCCAGCATCTCGGCATGCGCGAGGACGACCAGCGCCGCCTGACCCGCGCCGCGCTTCTGCACGATGTCGGCAAGGCCTTCGTTCCCTCCGCGCTGCTCGACAAGCCCGGCAAGCTCACCGACGAGGAGATGGCCGAGGTGCGCCAGCATCCGCGCCGCGGCTACGACGCGCTCGCAGCCCAAGGCGGCTTCCCGCCGGAGATGCTCGACGTCGTGCTGCATCACCACGAATTCCTCGACGGCTCCGGCTATCCGAACGGCCTGTCGTCGAACCAGATCAGCGACATCGTGCGGGTGACGACGATCGTCGACATCTACGCCGCCCTGGTGGAGAAGCGTGCCTACCGCATGCCCTTCACCCACTCGCGCGCCTTCACGATGATGGAAGGCATGGGCGGCAAGCTCGACCAGCAGCTGTTGCAGGCCTTCCGCCCGGTGGCGCTGGGGTCGTTCTGAGTTTTGTCGTCCTGGCGAAAGCCAGGACCCATTACCCCAAGCGCCGGTTTGGCGAAGACTGTAGCAACGACCATCCTGCCCGTTGCGTAGATCACGCGGTATGGGTCCTGGCGTTCGCCAGGACGACGCTGTGGAGATAGCCCGCCGCTACCCCACCATCTTCCTCAACTCCGCCTTCGCCACCTTCTCCAGCGTCGAGCGCGGCATGTCGTCGACGAGGCGCACCTCGCGCGGCACCTTGAAATCGGCGAGGCCTTTGCGACAGGCGGCCATCACGCGCTCATGCAGGTCCGGCGCAGCGCCCGCGACGCCGCCTTGCGGGATGATGAAAACGACCGGCACCTCGTCCAGCATCGGATGCTTCTTCGCCACCACCGCTGCCTCGCGCACGCCTGATACGAGCGCGATCACCTGTTCGATCTCGGAGGCTGCGACGTTCTCGCCGCCGACCTTCAGCATGTCCTTGGCACGGTCGCCGAACTTGATGAAGCCGTTCTCGAGCCGATCGACGCGGTCGCCGGTGAGGAAGAAGCCGTGCGCGTCGAAGCTTTCGCGCGTCGCCTTCTCGTTGTGAAGGTACTCGGCGAACAGCGACAGGCCGGGGATTCCCTTGATCGCGAGATTGCCGGTGTCGCCGATCTCGGTCGGCCGGCCGTCGTCGTCGGTGATGCGGATTTCATATTCCGGCGCGGCGCGGCCGATCGACATCGGGATGTTGGGCTGGTCGACCTCGCCGACGATGCCGTGGGTGATGGTCTCGGTCATACCCCACCACCCGATCATCTTGACGCCGAATGCTGCAAAAGCCGGCGGCTCGTTGATGGCCGTGCCCCACAGGCGGAATTTGTGGTCGTTCGGGATCTCCTGCTCGAGCAGCGCCTTCATGCAGAACGGAATGGTCGAGGTCCAGGTCGAGCCGTGCTCGCGCGCGACGCTCCAGAACCGGCTCGCGGAAAAGCGCGGCTGGATCACGCAGCTGGCGCCGACCCACAGCGTCGCCAGCATCGAGTAGGCGAGGGCATTGGTGTGGAACAGCGGCAGATAGGCCTGGTGCACGTCGCCGGCGTGCAGGTCCTCATGGGCGGCGTTGATCTTGGCGCCCCACAACGCGTTGGCGTGGGTCCACAGCACGGCCTTGGGGCGCGACGTCGTGCCCGAGGTGTACTGCACGCTGCACGGCGCGAGCGGATCGGTCGCGCGCCTGGGACGATCGGCGCTGTCGGCGAACAGCGATTCAAAACTGTCGCCGCGCGAGATCGCTTGCGCAGGCGCTGCGCCCGCGTCATGCGAGGTCACCGCCAGCCAGCGGATGTTGCGGCAGTTCTGCGCGACTACTTCCGCATAGGCCGGCTGCGTGATCGCGGCGACCGCGCCGCAATGATCGGCGAAATATTCGATCTCCGCCGGCGCCGAGCGCGTGTTGGTCGTGACTGCGATGGCCCCCAGTTCGACGCAGGCAAACCAGGCCAGCATCGCCTCGATGCAATTGTCCAGGTGAATGAGCACATATTCGCCCGGCCTGATGCCTCGCCTTGCGAGCCCCGCCGCGAGCGCGCCGACCCGCTCGTGAAACTCGCCGTAGCTCCAGCGCCGTGCCGGCGCATCGAACGGCGCCCAGATCAGGAACGGATGTGAGCCGCGCACCTCGGCGCGCATCTTCAAGAGCCATGGCACGTCGAGGCCGTCGAATGGACCCACGATTCCGGTTGCGGTCTGTTGAGTTGGCATGCGTCCCCCCGGTGCAGCCTGCATCTTGATGGCGGCTGCCTTTTGATTATTGCGTCTTCCTGCCATCGAATGGCGCGGGGAGCAAATTGGGGGCGCGACATGCGGTGCAGCGAAGCCCGTACTCTCTCCGTCGTCATTCCGGGATGGTCCGAAGGACCAGACCCGGAATCTCGAGATTCTCAGGTGCGCAACTGCGCACCATAGTTCGGTGCTGCGCACCGCCCCGGAATGACGACGAGTCTAGTTTTCGTACGAGGAAATCTCGATCAGACTGCCATCCGGGTCCCGGCAATAGACCGAACGCAGCGTGCCGCGGGCGCCCTGCTTGGGAACCGGACCTTCCTCGATCGCGACGCCGTGTGCCTTCAGATGCGCCACCACCTCGTCGGGCGCGGCGGAGGTGAGGAAGCACAGATCCTCGCTGCCGGCGGTCTGGTGATCGGCGGTGAACCACTCCACCTTGTCGGCATCGCGCGGCCGGACGTTGATTTTCTGGTTACCGAATTGCAACGATGTCCGCGGCGCTTTGCCGCCGCCGGGGTCGAACACCTTGACTTCCATGCCGAGAATCTTGCGGTACCACTCCGTGGTCCGCGCGACGTCGGCGACATTGATCACGAGATGATCGAGGGCCTCGACCTTGACCGGCATGCCTTATCCTTTCGTCGTGATGCGCCGCGCGCACTTTCCGCCTGCGGCAAGCTTTGTTACAACCGCCTCGACGCCACTATCATGATATCTCGCTTTCAAGAACAACACGTTGGGAGAACCCTTGAGATGATCACTCGCCGTACCGCGCTGGGCCTGCTCGCCGCCAGTCCGCTTGCAGCCACCCCGCTGTCGAAGGCCCTTGCCGCCGATTATCCGGCCCGTCCGGTGAAATGGGTGGTCGGCTATCCGCCGGGCGGGGCCACCGATATTCTGGCGCGGCTGATCGGCCAGCGGCTGTCGGAAAAGTTCGGCCAGCAATTCGTGATCGAGAACAAGCCGGGCGCCGGCAACAATATCGGCACCGAATCGGTGATCAATGCCGAGCCCGACGGCTACACGCTGCAGCTGGTCAATCCGGCCAACTACATCAACGCCTCGCTGTACACCAACCTGAAGTTCAATTTCGTGCGCGACATCGCGCCGGTGGCCTCGTTCCAGCGTGTGCCGAACGTGATGACCGTCAACAAGGACGTGCCGGCGAAGAACGTCGCCGAGTTCATCGAGTACGTGAAGGCCAATCCCGGCAAGGTCAACATGGCCTCGTCCGGCAACGGCACCTCGGTGCATCTGTCCGGCGAGATGTTCATGGCCATGACCGGCTGCAAGATGCAGCACGTGCCCTATCGCGGCGCGGCGCCCGCGATCACCGACATGCTCGGCGGCCAGGTGCAGGTGATCTTCGACAACATGCCCTCGATCATCCAGCACATCCGCTCCGGCTCGCTCCGCGCGATCGGCGTCACCACCGCCGAGCGTTCGCCGCAATTGCCCGACGTACAGCCGATCGCCGACACGGTGAAGGGCTACGAGGCGAGCGCGCTGTTCGGCATGGGCGCGCCGAAGAACACGCCGAAGGAGATCATCGCCAAGCTCAACAGCGAGATCAACACGCTGATGAAGGAGCCGGACATGTCCAAGCGCCTGGTCGAGCTCGGCGGCGAGCCGCGGGTGCAGACGCCCGAGGCGTTCGGCGACGAGATCAAGGCCGAGACCGAGAAGTGGAAGAAGGTCGTCGAGTTCGCCGGCCTGAAGGTCGAGTAGCGATCTTGTGATGATCGTGATTGGAGCCCTGCCGTTCGGCAGGGCTTTTTTCTTGCGTAATTGATGGCGTTGATCTGGAATAAAGCGGCGCGGCGAACGTGATGATATATGGCGCCGTATCTCGCGCCATGAACAGAGGAGTTGGGATCATGCGCAAGACGCAATTGGCCCTGCTGACATTGGGCGCGACGGTCCTCGCCGGTGTCGTCACCATCACGCCCGCTGCGGCGCGCGATTATCCCTGGTGCGCGCAGGGCGGCGAGTACGATTATCCCGGCGAATGCGCCTACAGCACCTACCAGCAATGCCAGGCCAGCGTGTCCGGCCGCTTGCTGTACTGCGACCGCAACCCTCGCTTTGCCTACGGCCAGCAACTGGCCCCGCTACCACGGCCGCACCGGCGGACGGGGCCCGTCGCGCCATACTAATCGCGCGTCGTACGATCTCGGCCTGATCACGCAGTCGTGCAGACCCGCGTGCGCGGGTTCCTGCTTGACCATCAGGGGTTCGCGTTTATACTAAACCACATGGTTAAGTATAGGGATGAAACGCTGGACCGCACCTTTGCGGCGCTCTCCGACCCGACGCGGCGTGCCCTTCTGGCGCGCCTCGGCGAGCGGGACAGCCTGTCTGTGAGCGAACTCGCCGCGCCGTTTCCGGTCTCGCTGCCGGCGATCATGAAGCATCTCGACGTGCTCACGGATGCGGGCCTGATCATGCGCGAGAAGACCGGACGCACGGTCGCCTGCCGGCTCACCGCGCAGCCGATGGAGCAGGCGATGAACTGGCTCAATCGCTATGCGCAGTTCTGGTCCGACAATCTCGATCGTCTCGCCGCCTTCGTGGAGGAAGAGAAATGGCCAACGCAGCCGTCAACGCCGCCGATCGCCCAACAGAACGTCCAACGGAACGTCCAAGTCTCACGCTCACGCGCCGGCTCGGCGCGCGGCCGGAAAAAGTCTTCGACGCCTGGACGCAAGCCGCGCAGCTAGTGCAGTGGTTCGGACCGCCGAACATGAAGCCGGCGACGCTCCAGGCCGAGCTCGACGTTCGCACCGGCGGCAGCTTTCGCATCGGCTTCACCCGTGACGACGGCGAATATTTCGAGGCCGGCGGCAGCTATCGCGAGGTCGTGCCGGACGAGCGGCTCGTCTTCACCTGGGCCTGGCACTCGACGCCGGAGCGTGAGTCGCTGGTGACGATCACGCTGAAGCCGGACGGTGCCGGCACCCTGATGATTTTCCACCATGCCCAGTTCTTCGACGAGACCGCGCGCGACAATCACCAGCGCGGCTGGAACTCGTTCCTCGACAAGCTCGATGCTTTCGTCTCCTGACACCAGGGAGGACACCATGCAGCATCATCAGATCGTCTCGCGCGAGCAATGGATTGCCGCGCGCAAGGCTCATCTGGCGCGCGAGAAAGAGTTCACGGCGGCGCGCGAGCGCCTCGCCGAGGAGCGACGCGCCTTGCCCTGGGTCAAGGTCGACAAGAATTACGTGTTCGACGGGCCGAACGGCAGGGTGACGCTCGGCGATCTCTTCAGAGGCCGCCCGCAGCTCGTCGTGCAGCATGTGATGTTCGCGCCCGACTGGGAAGCGGCTTGCAAGAGCTGCTCATTCTGGGCCGACGGACTTGATCGCATGGCGCCGCATCTGGCTGCGCGCGACACCACCATCGTCGCGGTCTCGCTGGCACCCAGCGCGAAGCTAGAGGGCTTCAAGAAGCGGATGGGCTGGACTTTTGACTGGGTCTCCTCGGGGAGCAACGACTTCAACCGCGACTACGGCGTGACGTTCTCGCAGGAGCAGATCGCGACCGGCGAGCCCAGTTACAATTTCGGCACCACTGCGATCTACGGTCCCGAGTTGCCCGGCATCAGCGTGTTCTACCGCGACGAGGCCGGCGAGATCTTCCACACCTATTCCTGTTTCGCCCGCGGCCTCGACATGATGAACGCCGCCTATCAGTATCTTGATCTCACCCCGCTCGGCCGCCACGAGCGGGGCCTGCCCTATCCGATGGACTGGGTCCGCCTCCGCGACCAGTACGAGCCGCAGGCGGCGAAGGATGCATGCTGCCACGGGTGAGGGGAGCGGTTCGTTCCTCGATGTCGTCCTGGCGAAAGCCAGGACCCATACCGCGGAATCTATCGATGGCGCTCGGTTGTCGTACCGAACTAATCTTCGCCTAACTTCTTCTTGGGGTAATGGGTCCTGGCTTTCGCCAGGACGACATCCGAGGCAAGGCGCGGACAGGTCCCTCACTACCGCTTCGCGTCCGCCTGCTCGGTCGCGTTGCACGAGATCAGCATCGTATACGGCCGCGCGTTGCCGGCGATGTCGGTGGTCTTGAGTTCGCCCTTCGGCTCGGCGGTCTGATACGGCACCACGGAATTGTCGAGGAAGTCGCGCAAGGCGCCGGTCTTGATGGCGAAATTGATGTTCTCGGGAATGTTGCCGGTCGCAGCAGCGATACGCAATCCGGGGATCTTTGCGGTGACCACGCCCACGATCTGGCCGGAGGTGTCGAACAGCGGGCCGCCGCTGTTGCCGGGCTGCACGGGCGCGCTGATTTGCAGGAAACGCGTGTCGTTACGCATGCCGCTGAGCGAGCTCACGATACCGGTCGTCACGGTGAAGTCCGAACTGAGCAACCCGTGGAAGGGAAAGCCGATCGCGACGACGGAATCGCCGGAGTGGAACGAGCGGTCGCGGATCCGGGCGAAGTCCTTGAATGTCGTCGTCGACGGCGCCTGAAGCAAAGCGAGGTCATTGATGAGGTCGGTCGACACGACGCGCAGCACGACAGCGGCCTCGCCGGTGAGGTTGCCCTTGATGTCGCCGACGCAACCGTCGATGACATGATTGTTGGTGACGATGTGTCCGTTCGCGCTCACAACGAAACCGGTGCCGCTCTTGGCCCTGGCTGGCTTGCTGCCGGCGGGCGGTGGCGCCTGCTTGTCCGGCGCGGCCTGCGGCTTGGCGGCAACCTTGGTGAAATCGCCGGCCTTGTTCAGCCCGTCGGCCTTCACCTTGGTGGCGCAATTGGCCAAGGCCGCGATCACGGGCCCTGTCGAGGTCAGATCGAAATTCAGGACGGCGCGGCCGGCCGTCGCCACCATCAGGCTCGCCTTCTGAAATGCTCGCACGACGTTGGGCGGCATGACAGCCGTGAGCATGTTGGGCTGGTTCGCCGTGGCAAACAGTCTGGCCTGCTCCTGGCCGTCAAAGATAACGTCGATCGCGGCGTTCTCGCCCTTGTTGAAGCGGTAGCTGGGACTCGCGAAGGCCAGAGACCACGTGCCTGCGGCATTGTAGCCCACGACGAGGATGACGCCGTTCGCGTAGGACGTCGTCGCGGCGCAATGGGAGAAGGCGCCCGTTTCATCGTTGCTGAAAGCACCGCCGATCCAGTTGCCGACATTGACGGACCCAAACGGCCCCGCAGCATGCGCTGCTCCGACGACATACGCCTGCAATAGGAACGCAACGACAAATGACTTAAGCCACATACCAGCCCCCGGGAATGCTTTTGGATCCATCTTATCCGTGGGGAGAGGTGCCGTGCAACCGGCAGTTGTTCGTGCTGGCCGAGCGTCCTGCCGCGGCTTTTCAGGCTTGCCTTTACTTTGCGGTGCTATATACTTTGCAATACAAAGTAACGGGGACGGCACGTCCCGGCAAGCGTGGGCGGAAGAGGCTTTGGCGTTGCAGATGCGCGATCTCGACAAGGCACTGGCCGACATCGTGGCGATCCGCAGCCAGATCGCGGCCGGCACGGCGTTCCGTGGTTACGGCCCCGCGACGATGGCCGCGACCGGCGCCGTCGCGCTCCTGACCGCGATCCTGCAGTTCTGGCTGCTCGGCGATCCCACGGGCGAGCCATTCATTTTCTTTTTCGGCTGGTTCATTGCCGCCGCGCTATCCGGCCTAATAATCGGGATCGAGATGCGCGCGCGCTCTCACCGTCATCATTCGGGTCTGGCCGATGCCATGATCTACCAGGCGGTCGAACAGTTCCTGCCCGCCGGCGTTGCCGGTGTGCTGCTTGCGGTGGTGATGTGGAAGTTCGCGAGCGAGACGCTGTGGCTGCTGCCGGGGCTGTGGCAGATCCTGGTGTCGCTCGGCATTTTCGCTTCCGTCCGCTCGCTGCCGCGCACAGTCGCGCTCGCGGGCGCCTGGTATTTCATGTCCGGCTTTGCGGTGGTGGTGCTCGCGAGCCAAACCCACGCGCTATCGCCGTGGACCATGGGGCTGCCCTTCGTGATCGGGCAGTCGGTGATGGCGGCCATTCTGTATTTCGCGTCCGGAGACCATGATGTCGAAGACTGACAGCGCGCCCTTCTCCTATGAAGGGCTCGACCGCGTGATCCACGAGAAGGCGAGGCTCGGGCTTCTGACCTCGTTGATGGCACACCCGAAGGGTCTGGCGTTCGCGGATCTCAAGCAGCTCTGCGGCCTCACCGACGGCAATCTCAGCCGGCATCTCGCCGTGCTCCAGGAGGCCGGCCTCGTCGAGGTGACCAAGGGCTACGAGGGCAATCGCCCGCACACCACCTGCCGCCTCACCAAGACCGGCCGCCGCCGCTTCCTCGACTATCTCGCCGTGCTCGAGCGCCTGGTGCGCGACGCCGCCAAGGCCGCCGGCCGCGAGGCGCCGCCGCTCGGCCGTCTCGGCATCATCTCGACCTGATCCTCCCTTTTTTTGACCGGAGACTTTGCAATGCAAAGTGACGAGACCTCCAGCAACATGACCTCTCGCAGCGAGAAGCTTCACGTCGGCATCATCATGGACGGCAACGGCCGATGGGCGACGCGCCGCGGCCTGTCGCGCGTGCGTGGCCACGAGGCGGGCGTCGAGACCATCCGCCGCATCGTCGAGGCCGCGCCCAAGCAGGGCATCGGCACGCTGACGCTCTACGCCTTCTCCACCGACAATTGGCGAAGGCCGAAGGCCGAGGTGGCCGCGCTGATGACCCTGCTGCGCTTCTATCTCGCGAACGAAGTGCAGAGCCTGGTGAAGAACGGCGTACGGCTCACCGTGATCGGCCGCCGCGACCGGTTGCCCGACGGCATCGCCAATGCGATCGCTCGCGCCGAGGAGGGCACCGCCGGCGGCAGCACGCTTCACCTGCGCATCGCGGTCGATTATTCCGCGCGCGATGCCATCCTCAACGCCGCCGCGAAGGCGGCGGCACTGACCAGCCTCACCCGCGAGGCGTTCTCGCAACTCGTCACCGGCGAAGCAGGTTTGCGCGACGTCGATCTCATCATCCGCACCTCGGGCGAGAAGCGGCTGTCGGACTTCCTGCTCTGGGAAGGCGCCTATGCCGAACTGCATTTCACCGAGCGGATGTGGCCCGAATTCGACGCGGGCGATCTCGCCGCGGCGCTGGCCTCCTTCCACGGACGCGAGCGTCGCTTCGGCGGCCTCCAGGCGATCATGCCGGAAGAGGTGCCCTCACTCTCGCGGGTGTGACGCGCAGAGCGTTTTCAAGCGAAGTGGATACCGGTTCGCGTGAAGAAAACGCGTCAAAACAAAATCTAGAGCATGATCGGTTCTGATTCATCAGAGCCGATCATGCTCTAAGCGGAGCCGAGCAAGGGTCTCCGCGGCAATCATGTTCGATGTCTTCGGGTTCAGTCGGGGGATTGGGCTTCTTCATAGAAGTGGGACGGACGATCACGCCAACCAAAGCGGGAGCGAAAGTCCATGCGTGTTCTTCTTATCAACGTGCCTCACCCCTCGATCGGCAGCCGGATTCCCGACGACCATCTGCCGCCGCTCGGCCTGCTCGCGATCGGCGGTCCGCTGATCGACGACGGCCACACCGTGCGGCTGATCGATGCCGAGTTCGGTCCGATGCCGATGGACCAGATCCTGGCCGAAGCGAACCGCTTCGCCCCCGACGCCGTGCTGTTCGGCCATTCCGGCTCGACATCAGGACATCCCGTGATCGCGGAGATTGCCCGCGCTTTGGTGAAGGCGATGCCGCGCGTTTTGATCGTCTATGGCGGTGTCTTCCCGACCTATCACTGGCGAGAGGTCTTGCGTGACGAACCCTATGTCAGCGCGATCGTGCGCGGCGAGGGCGAAGAGACCGCGCGGCGCCTGATGCGTGCGCTGGAATACGGCCACGATCTCGGCGACATCGCCGGCATCGCGTTTCGCGATGCCACCGGCCCGCGTGCGACACCGCCGGCGCCTGTGATCGCCGACCTCGACGCTTATCGCATTGGCTGGGACTTGATCGATCATGCGCGCTACAGCTATTGGGGCGGCTTGCGCGCCGTGGTCGTCCAGTTCTCCCGCGGCTGTCCACATCTGTGCAATTATTGCGGCCAGCGTGGCTTCTGGACTCGCTGGCGCCATCGCGATCCCGTCCGCTTCGCCAGGGAGCTTGCGCGGCTGCACCGCGAGCACGGCGTCAAGGTCATCAACTTTGCCGACGAAAATCCGACCGTCTCGAAGAAGGCGTGGCGCGCCTTCCTCGAAGCGCTGATCGCCGAGAACGTCGATCTCATCCTGGTCGGCTCGACCCGCGCCGACGACATCGTGCGCGATGCCGACATCCTGCATCTCTACAAGAAGGCCGGCTGGCAGCGTTTCCTGCTGGGTCTGGAGAATACCGACGAAAAGACGCTGGAACTGATCCGCAAGGGCGCCACGACCGCAATCGACCGCGAGGCCATTCGCCTGCTGCGGCAGCACGGCATCCTGTCGATGGCGACCTGGGTGGTCGGGTTCGAGGAAGAGACCGATCGCGATCACTGGCGCGGGTTGAAGCAGCTGCTCGCCTACGATCCCGATCAGGTCCAGCTGCTCTACGTCACGCCGCATCGCTGGACGCCGTACTTCCGGCTCGCTGCCGACCGCCGCGTGATCCAGCCTGATCGCAGGCGATGGGACTACAAGCATCAGGTGCTGGCCACGCGCCACATGGCGCCGTGGCGTGTGCTGGTCTGGTTCAAGTTCACGGAGATGGTGTTGCAGTGTCGCCCGAAGGCGATCTGGCGGGTGCTGTTCCAGCGCGACTCCGGCCTGCGTCATGCCATGCGCTGGTACACGCAGATGGGCCGCAGGGTCTGGCCGCACGAGATCCTGGAATTCTTGCGCGCACGGCGGTTGAAATGGGGACCCACGGTGCGCGAATTCTGGGGTGCGCCGCAGGACGCCGAGGAGCAGTCGATGACCGCGACACGACCGGAGCGACGTGTCGGCAGGCGCGAGGCCGCGTGATCGCGGCCCATCTGTGACGCGCGGCACAGAGCAACGGACTGTTCGTTTTCGGCCGCAAGATTGGCGGCCATGTCCAAGCGGTCGGTGCGTCGCTTCGGTTAGGTGTGCAGTTCCTGCAACCTGCCGAAGGCGTCGCGCATGTCACAGCTATCTCTGGATGCCGTTGTCGAGCCGAACGAGACGAAAGGCACGGTCCGCATCAGGACCGCGAATGCATCCGACGTCGAGCGCCTCTCGATCTATTTCACCGGGCTTTCCACGACGACGCGCAACAAGCGTTTCATGGGAGCCCGGGCCGACCTTGCCGTGGTCGCGGCCGAATGCGTCGCCAAGGTCAGTCATCCCGATCACTTCACCCTGCTCGCCGAGCTCAGGCAGGAGGGGCAGAGCGTGATCATCGGAGAAACGCTCTACGCCTATGATGCGACCGCACGTCATGGTGATTTCGCCATTTCCGTTGCCGACGTCTTTCAGCGCCAGGGCGTCGGCCTGCAGATGATGGCGGCGATGGAGAGGCATGCGAGCGATCTCGGTCACGAGATGATCGCAGCCGAGACCGCGCGGGCGAACGCCGAAATGCGCGGCCTCGCGAAGAAGGCCGGCTTCCGGGACACCGGTCTCGGAGACTGGCAGTCGGTTCACCTCGCAAAGCATCTGTCGCGGGAGCCGTGGGCGCGTTGATTTGCCGCGTGGCACGGATCGTGCTCTAGTATCGCGGCAGCGACGGGAGCTTTCGGCGATGCGCGCAGTTCTGGACTATTGCACCGGCGGGACCGAGCGGCAGGTAGCGGCCGGTACGCTGATCGTCACCGAGGGCGGCACCACCGGCCATCTCTATGTGCTGATGCAGGGCAAGCTCGAGGTGCTCAAGGGCGAGATGGTGGTCGCCACCGTCACCGAGCCGGGTGCCGTGCTCGGCGAGATGTCGGTGCTGCTGGGCCAGCCGCATACCGCGACGGTGCGGGCCTGCTCCGACGCGGTCATCTACGAATTCGCAGATGCCGCTTCGTTCCTCAAGCAGGAGCCGGGCGTGGCGGTGCTGATCGCGACGCTGCTGGCGCAGCGGCTCAACGTCGCCAACACCTATCTCGCCGATCTCAAGCGGCAGTATGCCGGCCACGGCACGCATCTGGCCATGGTCGGCGAGGTCTTGCAGAGCATGATCAACCTGCCGCCGCTTGAGGTCTCGCCAGGCTCGGATCGGCAATCCGATCCAAGAATGTGAGCCAGTCCGGCGGTGCCTGGATCGGCTCGGCAGGCCGCTTCAGCGGCGCGTTCAGCTCGATCCACTGCGCTTCCCCGGCCGCCAGCCAGAACGCCTTGTCCGCATCGAAATCGAGCACGATGTAGGTCGGCGGCCGGCCTGGCTGCAGCCCGGTGTTGAAGACCCAGCTTTCGCCCAGCCGGTCGAACCATGAGCCATCCTTGATGAAGGGCGACTGATGCACATGGCCCGAAATCACCATCGAGGGCTGATACTGCCTGATCCATTGCACCAGCTCGACGTCGCCGAAGAAGCGCTTGCCGCCCCAGCTCGTCGGCGATTCTGCCGGCGGCGCGTGATGCACCCAGATCCAGCGCCGCAGCCGGCCGGCCGCTGCATCACGTATCTGATCCGCGATGCGCTGCTGGACCAGCGGTCCATCCCACCACGGGCACACCGTGAACAGGGTGTCGCCGATGGTGAGGCTGTCGCCGTCGCAGGCAATCCCAAGCTCCCCCACCTCCGAGATCCAGCGCGAGATCTTTTCGCCGTCCGCATTGCGTTCATCGAGGTCGTGATTGCCGGAGCACAGGATCACGCGGGTCTGCGCGGCGAGCAGCGCAAGGTATTTCTTCACCACCACGATCTGCGCGCGAAAATCCACCATCGAGCCGATGTCGAGCGCGTCGCCGGCGAAGATCACGAGGTCGAATTGCGGAGCCGCGCTGACCAGCCAGTCGAGCTGAGGCAGCGAGTAGTGCAGGTCGGCCACGACCAGGCAGCGCATGGAAAATCCGTCGGCGAGAGATAGAAAATGTCTGGGAATTCCAAAACGGCATGAAGCAAGAAGCAGACCAGCAGGGCCGCTCCTTCTCGTCGATCCAATGAGCCAGAGCATGCCGTGGCGCGTCACGCTTCGCAAGGGGGCCGGCGTTACGGGGCTGGACCGGGTCATCGAATTCTGATGTCGTGGCGCACCCTCAACGCCAGTGTCCGCATGACCTCCTTCAAGACCATTCGTGCCCGCGCCGAGAAGCGCAAGGGTGGAGCCAAGGCACTGGACAGCCTGATGCCCGACAGACCCGACCTGAAGCGGCTGGCCAGGCTCGGCGACGACCGCATCCTCGCCGAGATGACGAAGCGGGTGTTTTGCGCGGGCTTCGCCTGGAGCGTGATCGATTCGAAATGGGATAGCTTCGAAGACGCCTTCCTGCATTTCCAGCCTGCCAAGCTGACCTTCCAGCCCGAAGATTATTGGGAAGGCCTGCTGCGCGATGCGCGCATCGTGCGCAACGCAGCCAAGATCATGTCGGTGCGCGACAACGCCGCCTTCGTCCAGGAGATCGCTGGGGAGTACGGCAGCTTCGGCAAGTTTCTGGCGAAGTGGCCGTCGTCCGACGAGGTCGGCCTGCTCGATCTGCTCACCAAGCGCGGCAGCCGTCTCGGCGGCAACACCGGCCAGATGCTGCTGCGCTTCGTCGGCTGGGACGGTTTTGTGACCTCGAAGGACGTGGTGGCTTGCCTGCGCGAGGCCGGCCTCGACATCGCCGAAGAGGTCAAGTCGAAGGGCGACCTGGCAAAAGTGCAGGCGCAGTTCAACGCCTGGGCCAAGGAGAGCGGCCTGCCCTATACATATCTGTCACGCATTTGCGCGCTGTCGGTTGGAGAGAACCGGAGCGAATAGCAGCCCCACCCTTCAATGATGTGCGCAGTGTGGCGATCTCGTGCCGCGAGCGCGGCAGACGCAATGCGCGATCACGAAATGCATTTCGTCCGGAACATTTGTGCGGAGCACCCGTTCGGGAGTCTGAGCCAGGCAAATAGCGGCGCAGGGAACGCCAGTCTTGGCTCAGCTCAATGAAACCGACGTGACAGAAACGGAGCAGCTCATGAAGCTCACATCCGAACAGGTGAAGCAGACCGTCAACCAACTCGGCGCTCAGGTGCTGCCCGACGAGCATCCCGCCATGCCCCAGCTCAACAGCATGTTCGGCGAGCATACCTTCTTCGTCGACGAGACGGGCCTCAAGGTCCTCGAGCCCACCCCGTCCCTTGGCGCCGACCGCCAGAGCGGCGAAGTCGTCAGCCTCGCGGATTGGGGCGACTCCGATCTGACCCGGCTGATGGCGCACGAGCCTGAGCCGACCGGCGTGATCGTGGTGTTCGAGCACGTGAGGCATTGAAGACAGGCGCCCGGATTGACCGGTCGCGGGCTGTCCCGAAGACAACGCGCTGGAGGAACCGTTCATTGACGCAAAATCCAGCCGTGCCGAGACGCCGCGGCCGGTCGAGGTCGGGGCGCGAAGTCTGGTCCTCGCGGCCTTACTTCGTGCCGCCTGCCCGATAAGCGTCGGGATCGCCGCTGTCGATCAGGTTCTCGATCGTGCGCTTGAGCGGCGCGCTCATCGGAACGTTGAGATTGATGCTCTTCGGCAGCGTCGGAGCCAGGAACCATTTGGCATAGATCTTCTCGATCTCTCCGCTGCGATAGACGGCGGCCATCGCGTCATCGACCACTTTCTTGAACGCCGGATCGTCGCGTCGCATCATGATGCCGTACGGCTCGATCGACAACGCCTCGTCGGACACCGTGTAGTCGCCGGGATTCGCCGAATCCGCCACCCGGCTGTAGAGCAGGATGTCGTCCATCACGAAGGCATCGGCGCGGTTCGACTCCAGCATCCGGAATGCCTCGCCATTGTCCTTCGCGGCGAGGATGGTGAGATTGAGGTTTTGCCGTCCGTTGAGGTCGCTGATCTGCTTGATGTTGGTGGATCCGATGGTGGATACGACGACCTTGCCCTTGAGGTCATCCAGCGTCCGGAGTTTGTCGGCCGCCCTGGCGGCGAAGCGGTTCGCGGCGACGAAATAGGTCGTCGAGAACGACACCACTTTCTGCCGCTCGAGATTGTTGGTGGTCGTTCCGCATTCGAGATCGATCGCTCCGCTGAGGACCGACGGAATGCGGCCCGATGGCGTGACGGGCACGAGCTTGACGTCGAGCTTCGGCAGGCCGAGCCGCGCCTTCACCGCGTCGACCGCGACGTAGCAGAGGTCCATGGCATAACCGACGACCTTTTCGTTTTCGTCGTAGTACGAGAACGGGATCGACGATTCGCGGTGGCCGAGGGTGATGGCGCCGGTGCGCCGTATTTTTTCCAGCGCGCCGGTCAGCTCCTCGGCCGTCGCCGCCTGGCCCGCGATGCTCAGCGCCGCCGCGGCGACGATCATCTTGATGGTCATGTTCCAGCTCCTCGTTGGAGATCGACAAGTCTGATGTGGGGCGGGTCGATCATGTCGTCCGCTCAAGCCGTGGATGCGAGGCCGGCCCAGGCCTCGGGCCGGTCGAAGCGGTCCGGCCGGCCGACGATCGATGCGTACCGGCCGATCGAGGCCGGTCGTCCGATCAGGAAGCCTTGTGCGTAGTCGCAGCCTGCGCGCGAGAGCACGTCGAACTGAGCCTGCGTCTCCACGCCCTCCGCGGTGACCGGAAGCTCGAGCCCGCGCGCCAGCCCGATGACCCCGCGCAGGATCGCCTTCGATTGTGCGTGATCGAGGTTCGAAATGAAGCTGCGGTCGATCTTGATCATGTCGAAGGGGAAGGCCTGGAGATAGGACATCGACGAATAGCCGGTGCCGAAATCGTCGAGGGCGATGCGTACCCCGAGCGCCTTGAGCCTGCGCAGGATCGAGACCGCGCCGGAGAAGTCGTCGATCAGCACGCCCTCCGTGATCTCGAGCTCGAGCCGGTGCGGATGCAATCCGCTGGTGATCAGGGTCTCGTGGACGAGGCGCACGATGTCGTCGTTGCGGCACTGCACCGGCGACAGGTTGACGGAAATCTTCAATTCGTTCGGCCAGGATGCGGCCTCGCGGCAGGCCTCGCGCAGAATCCATTCTCCCATCGCGACGATCAGCCCGTTCTCCTCGGCGAGCGGAATGAAGGTGCCGGGCGAGACCAGGCCGCGGCGCGGGTGATGCCAGCGGACCAATGCCTCGAAGCCGACGATCTCGCCGCCGATCCGCATCAGGGGCTGGAAATCGAGCCGCAGCTCATCATTGGCCACGGCGGACTGAAGATCGTGCTGCAACTCGCTGCGGTCGCGCAGCTGCGCCCCCATCTCCGGCTCGAAGAAGCGGATCGCGTTGCGTCCTTCCGCCTTGGCGCGGTAGAGCGCGATGTCGGCATTGGCCAGCAGTGCGGTCGGGTCGTTTCCGTCGGCCGGCGCGCACGCGATGCCGACGCTCAATCCGATGCGCACCTGCCGGCCGGCAAGCTCGATATCGCCGACGAGAGCGTTCCGCAGCCGCTCCGCAAGTTGGCCCGCCGCTGCGGCTTGCGCTTCGCCGAGCAGGACCACGATGAACTCGTCGCCGCCGACCCGGGCCAGGAAGGCATCCCCTGCGACCTCCTGCAACCGCCGCGCCACTTCGCGCAGCAAGGCGTCGCCGACGAGATGGCCATGCAGGTCGTTGATCTCCTTGAAGCGATCGAGATCGAGGCACAGGATCGCGAATGTCTCGCCGGCCCGGATCGCCTCGTCCACCGTCGCCGCGAGATATTCGGAGAACGAAGCGCGGTTGTGCAGGCCGGTCAGCGTATCGTGATGTGCGATATGCGCGATCCGCTTCTCCGCGCGCCTCTGCTCGGTGATGTCCTCGACCGTCATCACGAAGCCGCCGCCCGGCACCGGCCGGAACACGACGACGACGGCGCGCCCGTCCGACAGCTCTGCGACGATGCTCGCAGGCTCGTTGGCCGTCACGATGGTCATCAGCCCGCGGATATGGTTCTCGGCGCCGCTTTGGGAATGGAGACCTTGCGAGATCTGATGGTCGAAGATCTGTCGCAGCGTGGTCCCGGGCCTCGTGAGCTCGCCGGGGAGATGAAACATCTCCGCGTAACGGTCGTTGCACACGATCAGGCGGTGATGCGCATCGTACATGCACACGCCCTGCGACTGATTGTTCAGCGTGGCGTCGAGCTGGATGCTCTGCTTGCGGAAATACTGGACGACGAGGGCTCCGGTGCCGCCGATGGCGACGACCAGCACGATCGTGAGCCCGATCAGGAACAGCGCCTCGGTCCACCAGCCGGCCAGTGCGGCGGATACCGTGGTGCTGGTGGTCAGGAGCACCGGGAGGCCGGCAAGGTGTGCGGCCGCGATCAGGCGCTCGGAGCCGTCGATCCGGTCGCGCCACCGGACCACGCCGCTGCCGGATCGCGTGATCTCGTTCAGCCGGCCCCCGAACAGGGATTGGCCGGTCGCGGGATCGGCATGCGGATGGCTCGCCAGCATCGTGCCGTCCAGGCGAAGCAGTGTGATGGATTCATCGGGGCCGCGGACCAGCGTCCGGTACAGCTCCTCGAAATATTGAGACTTGATGGAGCCGACCACCAGGCCAAGGAATTCTCCGTCGGATCCCATGAATTTCCGGGCCAGCGGGATCGTCCAGGCTCCGCTGCGCGGATCCTTCTCCAGCCGGCCCAGCTTCGCGCTCAGGGCCGGGTCGGTCTTGAGCGCCTGGAAATAATCCCGATCCGCGACATTGAGCGGTGGCGTCGGCCACGCCACCGACGAGTTGATCACCTTGCCGTCGGCGCCGACCAGCATCACGGCCTCGATATGCGGGAAGCCGCCGATCTTGTCTTCCAGCATGAGCTGGATATCGCGGCTCGCCATGGCACGTGCGTAGACTTCGTCGGATACGACCGCGAGCGTCTGCATGTGCTCGATCAGGCTCGCCTCGATCAGGTTGGCGGCGTCGAAATCGCGCGCCGCCTGAGTGGCCAGCACGGTGGCGGTTGCGAGCAGCTGCTGCTTGCTCTCCTCGATCGCGTGATAGCGCAGGTTGGACAGGATGAGGGCGATGGTGCAAATGACGAGCGCGATCAGGAATCCGCCGCACAGCATCAGGATCGCAACCGGACGCGTCGAGCCGATCCGGCGCATGGGAGGTGGCTGTCCCTCCTGCGCGAGCCTCTCCGACGGTCCCCTGAGTGAGCGAGCGGACAGCAACGTTGTTCCTGCGGCGGTCGGTCTTCGGGGAACCACGCTAGGCTTCGGGTATTTGGAATGAGGTTAAAGCCGGCCCCTCGCCGGTGCCGCAAACTCGAATACGGTTATTTGCGTGTTACGTCGCTCGAGATGATGCGAGGGAATACGGCCTCGGCCCGCGTGTTTCCCGGTAGTTCTACCGGGGGCTGCGCAATTATTGTGCGCCCATCCTCGCCAGTTCGTCCTTCGGCAGGCCGAAATTGCCCCGCTCATGAAGCCCGCTTTCCTGTCCGGTTCTGAAGAACTGTAGCTGGATGTCGCACCTGGCGCATGCGCTGCGGCGCTCATCGCGTGCCTTGGCCCGACTTCATACCCATGCCGATTTTCCGCGAATTTGAACCGATCGGGTTCCCGCGAGGCCGCCGATCGCGCAAAGTCCTTCGCCCGGTTGATACAAAGGGATATACTAAACTCGGAGTTGATGGCCAGATCGTCGGAATTGACGCAGACGAAGGATGGCCGATCCACCGATATCGCCTCGTTCTCGTGCGAGTAGCCGGGTTCGCTTCGTCCAGATGCGCATCCGGCGCGGCTCGCAGTCCGGGGAAGGCAGGTCAGCATGCTCGAGGCATTGCAGTTGATCGCCGATACGAATTGGATTCAGTTCGCATTCGCGGTCATCATCTTCGATATTCCTCGCTATACGTTTTCGCTGCTGTCGCTCGCTCTGCTCGGCCTGACCGGATTGCTGTCCCGCGGGCAAGCGCCGATCAGTGCATCGGTCAGCGTGATCGTGCCCGCTTTCAATGGTGGTCCGGGCCTGCTTCGTTCGATCGAATCGCTCCGTCGGCAGACCCTTGCGCCGCTCGAGATCATCGTGGTCGATGACGGCTCGACCGATGACACGCGCGCAATTGCCGAGCGGGCACGTGCGGCCGGGCTGGTGGATATGGTCATCTGCCACGGCACGCGCTGCGGCCGAAGCGCCGCGATCAACGCCGCCGCCCGCTTCGCCAGCGGCGAGCTGCTCCTGACGGTGGATGCCGACACGCTGTTCGAGCCTTCGGCCATAGCCGGGCTTGCATCCGCATTCATGGATCCGCGCGTCGCGGGCGCAAGCTGCAACATTGCGATCAGCAACGAAGCCAGTTCGATCTGGACGCGGCTCCAGGGCATCGAATACCTGATGTCGATCAGCGCCGGCAGGACGATCCTCGACAGCATCGACGCGATCGCCTGTCTTTCCGGCGCCTGCTCCATGTACCGCCGCGACGTCTTCATGCGGCATGGCGGGCTCGACGTCGGTCCGGGGGAGGACCTGGAGTTCAGCCTGCGGCTGCGCCGGCTGGGTTATCTCGTTCGCTTCGTGCCCGAAGCGTGGGTCGAAACGGCAGGGCCCGTCGGCGGCCTCGGCCTGCTGCGGCAGCGCGCGCGATGGGATCGCGATGCCTTGCGAATCCGCCTCATCATGTATGGCGAATTGCGGTTCTTCCATCGCTTCGAGCGGCTACCCGACACGCTGCAGAGGCTGGATTTCATTCTGTTCGACCTGATCCCCACGCTCAGTCTTCCATTCTACCTCGTCTATCTCGTGGCATTGCTCGGCTCCGACGCCTTCTGGTTTCTCGCCGCGATCTACGTCCTGCTGGCGTGGATTTCGTTCTTCAACCTCGGCCTCGCCTTCGCCCTGTTCGAGCGCTCGCCGAGTATCCTCAATCTCGGGGCAGCGCTGGTCTTCCCGGTCTATCAGGGCGTCTATCTGAAATGTGCCCGGCTGGTTTCCTACTCCTCCGAGATCATCTTCGCCGCTTCAGGGAATGATGACTTCGTGCCGCCGCGCGTACGTCGCGCACTGTTTTCCGGCCCGGCAGGAGCACGCCCATGAATGTCGCCATCAACAGGCTCGACCCGAATGTTCCGGATCCCGTGGAAAGCCGTCGGAGCGCTGCGGGACGGCTCGTGCGCCTCGCCTATGCGACGGGCGTTTTCGGCGTGCTCGCCTTCCTGGTCGTCTATTTCGGCGCTCCGCTGGTCTATCTGAGCGGACCGGGGATCATCTCGTCCCCGCCGCACGTCGTTTCGCTTCCCTATCTCGTGCAGGTCGCCGAGGTCATGGTGACACCGGGCACCACGGTCAAGGCCGGCGACCGGATCGCACAAATCCGCTCTCCCGAGCGGGACAACATCGTGGCGACCTACATGCGCGCGTTGGCCGATATCGCGAGCCGGCGATCGGAGCTGCGCATCAGGGCACGGGTTGCGCAGGAAACGCTCGAGGCGGCGAAAGCCTACAGGACATTGACGGAAGATGCCGTCGACCAGATCGAAGCGTCGAGCGCAGCGAGCCTGGCATTTCGCCTCGAACTGCTGCGTGAACGCGGCCTCGCACGCAAGTCCGTCATCTCGCAGGAGGCGGAGATTGCTGAGTCCATCACCCAACTGGCGGACCTGAACGATTTTGGGCAGCAGCTGCGCGACCATCTCGACGAAGTGGAGCGGAATTTCGCCGGCGGCCGGGTGCTGGCGCCCGTCGCCGGCATCGTTTCGACCAATCTCGCCAATGCCGGGCAATCGCTCGTGGCGGGCACGGCGATCGCCGAAATCCTCGATCCGACCGACATCTTCGTCGATTGGTACATTCCGAATGCTCGCCTGGTCGAGCCCAGGGTTGGCAATCAGGTGCTCGTGGTGTTCGGCAATCGCCGCATCGCGGGAACGATTGCGGAGATCCTGCCGGTTTCGGTCGTCTATGCCGCAGGCCGGCAACCGCTGACGCGCGACCGCGCGGCGACCCAGATCGCGCGCGTCCGCTTCGTCGCAGACGCCGTACCGCCCCCGCTGAATTCGACGGTCAACGTCCACATGTACTATGCGAGCCTGACGTCCCGACTTGCCGCAGCGTTGGTCCGCCTGCTGGGCCTGCAATAGGCCGAGGGCGTCCTGTCGAAAGGAAACGAAGGTGCAGATCAGCGCGGATGAATCGATTTGTCCGGTCTGCCAAAATCGTCTCGCGTTCGATCGGATCCTGCATCACATGATCTGCGCCTATGTCGGACCGTCCAGCGATTTCGTCGAGACGGGCGACGGCTATATCTGTCCGAAATGCCGGCACGGCATCGCATCGGGCGATCCGGCTTGCGAAGAGGTCGGCACGAGTGCGCGGTGCAGCGCCTGCGGCAAGGAGATGATCGTGTCGCCGGTCGCGGGCTCGATCTGAACCTTCTCGACGGGGAGGGTTGGGAGCGCCCGATACGCCATCCACCAAGCCGGCGGCGTGGCCATAGGTCTGGCAAACTATTGGGATCGCTGGCGCACCCGACACGATTCGAACGTGTGACCTTTGCCTTCGGAGGGCAACGCTCTATCCAGCTGAGCTACGGGTGCAGTCGAGGTTCATTTAGCCGATTGGCGAGGGGTGGGCAACCGGTTCTCGCCGCATTGCGGTTTAAGCCGTTTTGCGCCGGAAAGCGGCCGGAATCTGTGCGGCCTCCCGGCCCAGGGCGGCGAATTCGGCCAGAACGCGCTCGGCGCAGATGACGCGGTTGCGGCCGAGGCGTTTGGCGACATAGAGCGCCTCGTCGGCCGCGCCCAGCAGCCGGTCGGGGCCGCCGTCGACCGCGCCGGGAACGTGGCTGGCGACGCCGACGCTGAGGGTGACGTGATCGCCGGCGCCCATGGCGCCATGGGCGATCCGCAAGGCCATGACGGCGAGGCGGATCTCCTCGGCGATGGCGCAGGCGCTGTCGCAATCCATGTCCGGCAGGATCAGCGCGAACTCCTCGCCGCCATAACGGCTGGCGAGGTCGAGCGGGCGCACCGCATGCCGGCTGACGACGGCCGCGATCGCGCGCAGGCATTCGTCGCCGGTCTGGTGGCCGTGGCGGTCGTTGAACAGCTTGAAATGATCGACGTCGACGAACAGCAGCGCCATCGGTTTCTGCGTGTGGTGGGCGCGGGCCCATTCGCTCGTCAGCATCTGGTCGAAGGAGCGGCGGTTCGACAGACCGGTGAGCCCGTCCTTGGTGGCGAGCTCCTTCAGCGCCATCTCGGCGCGCTTCTGGCCGGTGAGGTCGCGCAGCGTCTCCACCACCGCGATCAGATGGCCGGCCTCGTCATGGATCGGGCCGGCGTCGATGGCGAGATAGAGCTGGCTGCCGAGCTTCGGCATCACGCACCAGTTCTCCGCGGAAAAGCCGAGCCCGTTATGGCCGCGCGCGGCGTACTCCGAATAGAACTCCGGCAGCTGCTCCGGCTGGTCGAGCGCGACGAGATCGGCGAGGCAAGGGCGCCTGGTCTCGTAGAACGCCTGCCAGTGCTTGCTGGTGCCGATCACCTCCGATGCGGCGACCCCGGTCAGCCGCTCGCAGGTCCTGTTCCAGATCACGACGCGGCGCTTCGGATCGATCACGAAGGTCGGCACCACCAGATGCTGCATCAGCCGTACGGCATAGGAATCCGCGACGTCGACGGCCTTGGACCGAGTCTTGCCTGGAGCCTTCCCCGGCTTCGCCATCAGGCCACCGCCGCCACAGGCACGGTATCGCCGCGTCCGAACAGCTTTCGCACGTCAGTGGCCGGCTTCGGCGGGCTGAACAGATAGCCCTGCATCTCCGTGCAGCCGAGCGCGCGCAGCATCTCGCGCTGCGCCTCGGTCTCGACGCCTTCGGCGACCGTGGTCATGTTGCTGGCGGCGGCGATGTTCACCACGGCCTGTACGATGACGGGCGCGCCGCTGGTCTCCGCGATGTCGGCGACGAAGCAGCGGTCGATCTTGATCTTGTCGAACGGGAAGCGCTTGAGATAGCTCAGCGAGGAATAGCCGGTGCCGAAATCGTCGAGCGCGATGCGTACGCCGATCGAACGGAGCTGATGCAGGATCGAGAGCGCCGCCTCGTCGTCGCGGATCAGCACAGCCTCGGTGATCTCGAGCTCGAGCCGGCACGGGGCGAGCCCGGAGGCGGCGAGCGCGCCGGCGATCCGGAGCGCCAGCGTGTCGCATTTGAGCTGCACCGGCGAGACGTTGACCGCGACACGCACATGCGCCGGCCAGGTCGCGGCCTCGTTGCAGGCGGTGCGCAGCACCCAGTCGCCGAGCTCGTTGATCAGGCCGGTATCCTCGGCGATCGGAATGAATTCCGCCGGCGAGATCCAGCCGCGTTCGGGATGCCGCCAGCGCAGCAGCGCCTCGCAACCCGAGACGTCGCCCGAGTGCAGGTCGACCAGCGGCTGGTAGTGAATCTCGAAGCCGGCGTTCACCAGGGCCTGGCGCAGATCCTGCTCCATGGTCAGGCGCGCCTTGGCGCACGCATCCATCTCCGGCTCGAAGAAGCGGTGGGTGCGGCGTCCTTCGGCCTTGGCGCCGTACATCGCAAGGTCGGCGTTCTTGATGAGCTGGTCGAGATCGGCGCCGTCCTGCGGCGCCAGCGCAATCCCGATGCTCGCGTCGGTGGAGAGCTGATGGCCGAGGCAATGATAGGGCTGGCGGATCGCTTCGTAGATGCGCGTCACGAAGGACAGCACGTCGTCCGGGGACTGGATCCCGGTCTGGATGACCGCGAATTCGTCGCCGCCGAGCCGCGCGATGAGATCGCCGTGTTTGAGGCAGCCGCGCAGACGGCTCGCGATCGCCTTCAACAGCTCGTCGCCGACGTGATGGCCGAGCGAATCGTTGATGCCCTTGAATTCGTCGACGTCGATGTAGAGCAGCGCGAATTGCTCGCCGCCGGCGACCTTCGCCAGCTCGCGCTCGATCTGCTCGCGGAACAGCGTGCGATTCGGCAGGTCGGTCAGCGCATCGTAATGCGCCATATGCGCGATCTTCTCGTGGGCGCGCCGCCGCTCGGTGACGTCCTCGACGACGCTGATCAGGTAGCGTGGCTCGCCCGAGGCGTCGCGAATGCCGATCCGCGTCGAGGTGATGTAGCGCATCCCCTTGGTCAGGCTCGGCCAGGGATGCTCGTCCTTGAACAATCCGGTGTCGGATTGCAGCGCCTCGCTGTCGTCCTCGGCGACGATCCCGGCGGAGTCCTCCGGGTAGATGTCGAAGGGGGTCTTGCCGATGACGGCTTCGCTCGACTGGCCGAATTGCTCCTCGGCGGTCCGGTTGATCAGCAGATATTGCCGTGTTCGGGCGTCCTTCACCGTGATCTGGGACGGGATGTGGTCGATGATCTCGCGCAGGAACATGTAGTTGCGGTCGCGTTCCTGCTCGATATTGCGCCGGTCGGTGATCTCCTCGATCGTGGCGACCCAGCCACCCTGCGCGAGCGGGGTGTTGATGACCTGGAAGGCGCGGCCGTTCGGCAATTGATGGATTCTCGTGGAGACCGTGCCTTCGGCAACGATCCTCATGACGTCGGCGCAGAACGACTCGACGTCGCCGTTGAACGCGTCACGCTCCTTGCGATGGTACATCGCCTCACGGATGTGACAGCCGGGCTTGATGACATCGTGGGAGAGGCCGAACATGTCGGCGTAGCGGCGGTTGCAGGTGACGATGTATCCGGCGGCGTCGTACAGGATCAGCCCTTGCGACATGTTGTTCAGGGCGGTGTCGAGCCGCAGTCGTTCAGATTCCAGCCGTTGCTGGGCCTCGCGGTTCTGCCGGTTGATCTGGCGAACGATCAGGAACAGGATCAGCGTGATCACGGCCGCCGAAAGCGTCGCCGTGGTGACCATGAAGCCGGTCTGCTGACGCCAGTCGGCCAGTGCTGCGCTCGTGATGTTGGTCGCGACGATGACCAGCGGGAAATGCTTCAGCGACGCCGCCGAGCCGAGCCGGTCCTCGCCGTCGATCGGACCCTTGACGCGCAGCGTTTGCTGACCGCCCTTGGCCAGCACCTTCTGCATCAAAGGAGCATCCTTGAAGCTCCTGCCGATCAGCTCTTCGACATGCGGGTAGCGTGCCAGCATCTTGCCTTCGCGGTCGAACAGCGAGATCGCCGTACCTTCGGCAAGCGCCACGGACGCGAAATAGTGCTGGTAGCTGTCCGGATCGATCCGCCGGACCATCGCGCCGAGGAAGACGCCGTCGGCACCGCGCAGCCGGCGCGCGACGATGGTGGTCCATTTGCCGATGATGAAGCTGCGGACGGACTCCAGCAGCACCGGCTCGGCCATCGGATCGGATTTGAGTGTCTGGAAATAGGCGCGCGCTGAGACGTTGATCTTGGGCAGCGGCTGGGCACGCGACCAGTTGATCAGATCGCCGTCGGCATCGTAGATCGCGATATCGCCAAGATAGGACACGGAGCTGATCTTGCTGCGCAGCATCTGGTTCGCGGCAGGACCGGACATCCGCTCGCGGAACATCGTAGGTGAGGTGATCTCCGGCAGGTTCATCTGCCCGATCAGATCGGCGGCAACGACATCGGAGTCTTCAAACTGCTGATCGAAATGCCGTGCGATCAGCTGCACCGTGTTTTCCAGCTCGCGCTCGCGATTGGCCAGCGTACGCTCGCGGAACTCGCCGACCGCCATGGCGGTCACGGTGAAGATCCCGGCGACCAGCAACATGCCGCACAGCGTCAGCCATAGCACCGGACCGCGCCGAATGGCTGCCTCCCAGCCGCTTCTGACGGCTAGGGACATTCCGGCTGCAATCCTTGCAAAGACCTGACGCATTCCCCCTCCCAGAGGGAACACGAATACACCGCACAAATGGCCCAAACCTTAGGAAAACCAGTTACCTAAGCATTAATCCGGTTGTGCGCGCGTGCCCGTACGCAGCGGAGCGGGAATCGCGCCTCGGTTGCGCTAAGCGCGCGACAAAAGCTGCGCTGCATCATTAACAGCGGCTTAATGCGAGGCGCCCGCGCTCTTGTCGCCGCCGGCCTTGCGGAGACGTCCGACCACCCCGGTTGGGAAGAAATAGACGCTGGCGATGAACAGCAGCCCGAGCCACAGCAGCCAACGGTCGGGATGCAGCAGCCCCGGCAGCAGCGGCAGGCCGGCCTCCGACGCCGCCTTGGAGGCGACGCCCATCAGCGACTGCAGATAGTTCTGGGCGAGGATGAAGATGGTGGCGCCGATGATCGCGCCGTAGATCGTGCCCATGCCGCCGATCACCACCATCAGCAGGATGTCCAGCATGATCGAGAAGCTGAGCGACGTGTCGGGGCCGGCATAGCGCAGCCACAGCGCGTTCAGGATGCCGGCGCCGGCGGCGACGAGCGCTGCGAGGCAATTGGCGTAAGTCAGATGGAATACGGTGCGGAAGCCGAGTGCCTCCGCGCGAAAACGGTTCTCCCGGATCGCCTGGAGCACGCGTCCGAACGGCGAGTTCACAACGCGAAGAAGTGCGAGGATCATCAGCGCCGAGATCGCGAACACCAGGTAGTAGGTCAGGATCCGGCCGTTGACCTCGAAGCCGAACAGGCTTTTGGGGATCAGCACCGTGCCGGGCCGCAGCAACTCGGGCAGCTGGAAGCTGCGTCCATCCTCGCCGCCGGTCAGCCAGGACAGCTGCGAGGCCAGCACCTGGAAGGCGGAGGCGACCGCGAGTGTGATCATGGCAAAGAAGATCGCGGCGACCCGCAGGGAGAACAGCCCGATCGCGAGCGCGAGCAGGGCCGCGAGCGGCAGCCCGACGACGATGCCGGTGGCGACCGCGGCCCAGTTCGGGCCCATGCCGTACAGCGCGATGGCGATGGCGTAGCTGCCGATGCCGTAGAACATGGTGTGGGCGAACGACACCGAGCCGGTATAGCCGAGCAGCAAATCGTAGGAGGCGACCAGCGCGGCGAAGACGCAGATCTTGGCCGCGACGTTCAGCGCCTTCGCTCCCGGGAACAGGAACGGCGTCGCCGCCAGCGCCAGGATGATGAGAACGAGAACGAGCGTGAGGACGCGGCTGCGCGGCGGATCTCCTGAGAGGATCATCATCGGCTGGTCACCGCATAGAGGCCGCGTGGCCGCCACATCAAAATGGCGACCATCAGCAGGATGTTGGAGACGAGGGCGAGCTTGGGCACCAGGAAGCCGCCGTAATTGGCAACCATGGCCACGAGGATCGCGCCGATGAAGCAGCCGCCGATCGACCCCAGTCCGCCGATGATGACGACGATGAAGATCAGGACGGTGAGGTCGTCGCTCATGGAGGCGTGGACCTGCTCGCGATAGAGCGCCCACATCACCCCGCCGAGGCCGGCGAGCGCCGAGCCCGTCATGAACACGCCGAGGAACAGCCGGCGAATGCGATAGCCGAGCGCCTCGACCATCTCGCGGTTCTCGACGCCGGCGCGGATCAGAAGTCCGAGCTTGGTGCGGTTGAGCACGAGCTGGATCGCGATGAAGACGGCAAGGCCGATCAGCGTCGCCAGCACGCGGTATTTGGCGATCGCGACGTCGCCGAGGATGAAGGAGCCCCGCAGCGAGGTCGGCAGCGGCATCGGGATGATCTGCGGCCCCCACAGCGCATAGAGCGTCTGCTCGGCGACGATCAGGCCACCCGTGGTCATCAGGATCTGCTTCAGGTGCTGGCCATAGACAGGAAGGATCAGCACGCGCTCGACGATCAGGCCGAGCGCACCGGAGACGGCCATGGACAGCAGCGCCGCCGGCGCCAGCACCGCGAGATTCATCCAGAGCGAATCGGCCTGCATGGACGCCGCGAACGGAGCTAGCACCAGGGTTGCGACATAGGCGCCGACCGCGATGAAGGCGCCGTGGCCGAAATTGAGCACGTCCATCAGGCCGAACACCAGCGTCAGGCCCGAGGCCATGATGAAGATCATCATGCCCATGGCGAGACTCGCCGCGGTCAGCGTCAGCCAGGTGCTGGGCGAGCCGATCAGGGGAATCGTCACGAGGGCGAGTGCGATCGGCAGCAGGACCGGCGCGATGTCGCGCTTCGGCTTCGGCAGCGGATCGGTTGCGGCAAGGTCAGTCACTGATGCGCCTCCAGGCTCAGGCCCAACAGCCGCTCCTGGAGCGGCACGTCGGAGGCCAAGGCCGCCATCTCGCCGCGATGGACGATGGTGCCGTTGTCCATGACGAGGACGCTGTCGCCGAGCTCGCGGGCGGCAAAGAAATTCTGCTCGACCAGCAGGATCGTCGCGCCTTTGCGCTTGATCTCCTTCAGGCACTCGATCAGCGCCATCACGATCGCCGGTGCGAGGCCCTTGGTTGGCTCGTCGATCAGGAGCAGCTTGCGCGGCTCGATGATGGCGCGCGCGATCGACAACATCTGCTTCTGCCCGCCCGAGAGACTTCCCGCCCGTGACAACCAGAACCGGCGCAGCGCCGGGAAGAAACCAAAGATCCAGTCGAGCTGGGCGTCGTCGAGCGGCCCGTCACGGGCGGCGAGGACGAGGTTCTCTTTCACCGTGAGATCGGAGAACACCGCCATGCTCTCCGGCACGTAGCCGACGCCGAGCCGCGCGATATCGGGCGTGGCGCGGCTTTCGATGCGTTCGCCGGCGAGGTTGATCTCGCCGCTCGAGGCCTGCCACAGGCCCATGATGGTGCGCAGCGTCGTGGTCTTGCCGGCGCCGTTGCGGCCGAGCAGCATCGTGACCTGTCCTTGCGGGACGGCGAGATCGATGCCCTGGAGGATGTGGTAGCGGCCGATATGGGTGTGCACGCCGGAAAGTTTGAGGAGATCGGTCATGCTGCACTCTTTGGCGCGACGCCGAGATAGGCTTCCTGCACGATCGGCGAAGCGATCACCTCGGCCGGCGGGCCATCGGCGACGAGTTGCCCGTTATGCAGCACGATGATGCGGTCGGCGAGCGAGCGCACCACGTCCATCTTGTGCTCGACGAGAAGGATGATCTTGCTCGTGTCCTGCTTGAGCTGCGCAATGAGATTGAGCACCACGGGCACCTCGTCGATGCTCATGCCGGCGGTCGGCTCGTCGAACATGAAGACCTTGGGCTCCAGCGCAATCATCAGCGCGACCTCGAGCTTGCGCTGGTCGCCATGCGACAGCGCGGTCGCGGCGACGCCGCGCCGGTTGCCGAGCGCGACCTGGTCGAGGATGGCGTCGGCGCGCGCGATCAGGTCGCGGCGCAACATCCAGAGCCGCAGCATGTCGTAATGGGTGCTATCAGCGGCCTGCACTGCAAGGCGGACGTTCTCTTCCACCGTCAGGTTCGGAAAGAGATTTGTCAGTTGGAACGCGCGTCCAAGACCCGCACGGGTCCGCATCGGTGCGGAATGCTGGGTGATGTCGGTGCCGTCGAACAAAATGCTGCCGCCCGAGGCGCGCAGCTGACCCGAGATCAGGTTGAAATACGTGGTCTTGCCGGCGCCGTTCGGCCCGACGATGGCGGTGAGCTCGCCCGGACGGAAGCTGCACGTGACGTTGTTGACCGCGACATGGCCGCCGAAGCGGATGGTGAGGTCGCGAGTTTCGAGGGTGAGCGTCATGGGGGGCTAGTGAATGATGAGATGAAGATGTGTCCGCGATTACGCTGCGCTGCCTCCCCCGCGTGCGGGGGAGGGTAGGGGAGAGGGTGTTTCCACGACGAAGACTCCCCAAGAGGATAGAGCCCTCGCCCGGCCTCCCCCGCAAGCGGGGGAGGTGAAGCAAGAAAGATCACCGCTTGTTGCGGACGGGAACGTCCATGTCCTCGATCTTCAGCTCGCGCACCGGCTCGAGCACGGCCCAGGCGACGTTCGGATCGGCCTTGACCTTGAAGTGATACATGCTCTGGAGCGCTTGATGGTCCTCTTTGCGGAACACCATCTTGCCCTTCGGCGTGTCGAACTCCAGGCCTTCCATCGCCGTGATCAGCTTCTCGGTGTCGGTCGACTTCGCCTTGGTGACGGCCGCGACGACGGACATCGCAGCGGCAAAGCCGCCTGCGGTGAAGAAGTCCGGCGGCGCGTTGAAGCGCTTCTGGTGCTCGGCGACCAGCCAGTCGTTCACCGGGTTCTTCGGGATCTCGTAGAAATAATAGGTCGCGCCTTCCATGCCGGGCAGGCCCTTATAGGCGGCGAGCGCCGGCAGGATGTTGCCGCCGGTGGACAGCTCGATGCCGTAGCGCTTCGGATCCATGTCCTGGAGCTTGGCCAGCGGATTGCCGGCGCCGGCCCAGATCACCCAGATGATCTTGCGGCCCGGCTTGTCCTTCAGCGCGTCGAACAGGCGCTGGCCGACCGCGGTGAAGTCGGTGGTCGAGGTCGGGGCATATTCCTCGGCAGCGAGCGTCGCGCCGGTCTTGGCGAGCGCTTCCTTGAAGGCGGCGACGCCGTCGCGGCCGAACGCGTAGTCCTGCGCCAGCGTCGCGATGGTGACGCCCTGCTTGCCGATCGCGACCGCGTTCGAGATCGCGTCCTGCGAGGAGTTGCGCGCGGTGCGGAAGATGTAGCGATTCCACTTCTCGCCGGTAATCTGATCCGCGACCGCGGGCTCAACGATCAGGATCTTCTTGTTCTCCTCGGCGACTGGGAGAATGGCGAGCGCGGCGGCCGACGACGTCGTGCCGATCGCGATGTCGGCCTTGTCGTCCTGATAGGCCTCTGCGAGCGCTGCCTTCGAAAGGTCGGGCTTGCCCTGGTCGTCCTTGGTGATGATGACGATCTTGCGACCGTCGAGCGTCATGGTGCCCTTGGTGGCGTATTCGAAGCCCATCTGCAGGCCGGTCTCGGTCTGCTTGGCATAGGCCTCGAGCGGACCGGTCTTGCCGTAGATCAGCGCGACCTTGAGATCGTCGGCCCGTGCGGAGGCGCCCGCGGCGAGGGCGAGGATGGTTGTTGTTATGATGAGTGATCGACGCACGATGGTCCCTCCTGATTTATTGTCTCTCGGCAACAGCGATTTGCACAACACTACGAACATTGCAATTGAACCTTCCGGCCGAGCGTATCGGTCTTGCGAGCATGCATTATTTTTAGGCTTGCCGCGCGGCGCGCGCTGCCTCGGATGTGGTGGAGGCATCCGCCGCTTCGACCTGTTGCCGATCCAACTGCGCCTCTTCCGCGCTCTCGAAGATATGCGGCGCGACGCCGCGCTTCTCCAGGGCCTCGCCGAGCTTGATGCGCAGGAAGCCGGACGTAGTGTAGCGCGACACGCCCGAATAGAAGCGATCGACGAGGCTGCGCACCATGGCCGAATAATCGTCCATGAGCTCCGGCAGGATGGAAAAATTGTCATAATTGACGATGGCGTAGACCCGCCGGCCGAGCGGGGTGAGCTTGGCCTCGACGATATCAGCGATGGCCTCAATCTCCGCCTTGCTGCGCAGCGGATAGCGCTCCAGATTCACGAAGAACAGGTCTTGTTGCTCGTCCAGGCTGAAGCGCTGGTCGAGCGGGATGGTGAGCAGCCGCTCGCGCAGGTCCATGGGACCGTCCCGAAAGATGCGGGCGTCCATCAGGACAGGATCGCGCGGGATCAGCGGCTTGAAATCCATCAGGCGCAGGATGTCGCGCTCGATGTCGATGCCGGGCGCGACTTCCGTGAGCTCGAGCCCATCCGGCCGCAGCTCGAAGACGCAGCGCTCGGTGACATAGAGCACGCGACGCCTGCGCGCGACGGCAATGGCGCCACTGAAGGTGACCTGCTCGACCTTGTCGACGAACTTGCGTGACGTGGCTTCCTCGAGGATCGAGAGCTTGCCGTCGTTGATTGCAATGCGCTGCCGCCCCGCACCGAAGCTGCCGACGAAGACGATTTCCTTGGCGTTCTGGCTGATGTTGATGAAGCCGCCGGCGCCGGCGAGTTTCGGCCCGAACTTGCTGACATTGAGATTGCCGGCGCGATCGACCTGGGCGAGGCCGAGGAAGGCGGCGTCGAGGCCGCCGCCGTCGTAGAAGTCGAACTGATAGGGCTGGTCGATCACCGCCTGCGTGTTGATCGCCGCACCGAAATCGATGCCGCTCGCCGGGATGCCGCCGATCACGCCGGGCTCCGCCGTCAGCGTGATGAGATCGATGATCCGCTCCTCGTTGGCGACCGAGGCGATTCCCTCGGGCATGCCGATGCCGAGATTGACCACGCTGTTGGCCTTCAGCTCGAAGGCGGCGCGGCGGGCAATGATCTTGCGTTCGCTCATCGGCATTGCGGGGAGCGATGCGGCGCGCACCCTGATCTCGCTCGAGAAGGCCGGGTTATATTGCGTGCCGAAAGTCTGCCAGTGGTTCTCGGGCTTCGCCACCACCACGCAGTCGACGAGGATTCCGGGAATCTTGACCTGACGGGGATTGAGGCTGCCGCCCTCGGCGACGCGCTCGACCTGCGCAATGACGATGCCGCCGGAATTATGTGCGGCCATCGCGATGGCGAGCGCCTCCAGCGTCAGCGCCTCCTTCTCCATCGTGAGGTTGCCGTCGGGATCGCCGGTGGTGGCGCGGATGATCCCGACATCGATCGGAAACGTCTTGTAGAGCAGGCATTCTTCGCCGCCGATCGTGATCAGCTCCACCAGCTCTTCGGTGGTGCGCGCGTTGAGCTTGCCGCCGCCGTGCCTGGGATCGACGAATGTCCCCATGCCGACGCGGGTGATGTGGCCGGGCCGGTGCGCAGCGATGTCGCGGAACAGATGCGTGATCACGCCCTGCGGCAGGTTATAGGCCTCGATCTGGTTGGCGATCGCCAGCTGCTGCAGCTTCGGCGCAAGGCCCCAATGCCCGCCGATGACGCGCCGGACCAGGCCCTCATGGGCGAAATGGTTGACGCCGCGATGCTTGCCGTCGCCCTGGCCGGCGGCATAGACCAGCGTCAGATTGCGCGGCTTACCTTGGGTGTAGGGCGCATCGCCCTCGTTGGAGAGATAGAGTTCTTCCAGCGCCAGCGCGATCTCTTCGGCAAAGCCGATGCCGACGAAGCCGCCGGTGGCGACCGTGTCGCCGTCACGGATCAGCATGACGGCTTCCGCCGCGGTGACGACTTTGCCCTTCTCGGCGTTGCGCAAATAGGGCAAGGCAGGATGCTGGCTCATGGCATTCCCTCCTGTGTCTGTTGCGGACCGCATGCCCGTTCTTCTCGCTTGGCTCTATTCGTATCGCGTGGAGCGGCTGGCGACCAGCCGCTCCGGTGTCGCGGGGTACCGCGCTCAGCCCATTCAGGGCTGAGCGACCTTGCGTGTTTCGGTGGCGAAATAGACCGACACGATCGTGATGATCGCCAGCGCGATCATGTAGAGCGAGATCGGCCAGGTGGCGGGTGCGTAGGCCGTCATCAGTCCCGTCGCGATCAGCGGCGACAGCGCGCCGGCGAAGATCGAGGCCAGGTTGTAGCCGAGCGAGACGCCGCTATAGCGCACCTTGGTGCCGAACAGCTCCGACAGGAAGCTCGCCTGCGGCCCGTACATCGCGGCATGACCGATGGCGAGGCCGAGCACGATCGCGATCCAGGCATATTGCGGGTTCTTGGTCGACAGCAGCATGAACAGCGGGAACGACATCAGCGCCGAGAACACCGCGCCGAAGATGTAGATCGGCCGCCGCCCGAGCCGGTCGGAGAGCGCGCCGAAGGCCGGAATGGTGAAGGTCTCGATCGCCGCGCCGATCAGCACGCCGTTGAGCATGTCCTGCTTGTTCATGCCGAGCGATTGCGTGGCATAGGCGAGCACGAAGGTCGCGTAGATGTAGAAGAAGCCGTTCTCGGCAAAGCGCGCGCCCATCGCGAGCAGGATGTTCTTCGGATACATCCTGATCGCCTCGAGGATCGGCATCTTCACTTCCTGCTTGGAGTCCTTGACCTTCTGGAACTCCGGCGATTCCGCGATGGTGAAGCGGATCCACAGGCCGACCAGCACCAGCGCGATCGAGAACAGGAACGGGATGCGCCAGCCCCACGCCAGCAACTGCGCGTCGGTCAGCATCGCCGACACCACCGAGAAGACCAGCGTGCCGAGCACGAGGCCGAGCGGCGCGCCGAGCTGCGGCCAGCTTCCATAGAAGCCCTTCTTGTCCGCGGGCGCATGCTCGACCGCCATCAGCACCGCGCCGCCCCATTCGCCGCCGAGGCCAAAGCCCTGGATCAGGCGGCAGGTGACGAGCAGGACCGCGGCCCAGATGCCGGCGCTCTCGTAGGTCGGCAGGAAGCCGATCGCCGCCGTCGCCGCGCCCATGATCAGCAGCGTCAGATACAGCATGGTCTTGCGGCCGATCTTGTCGCCGTAGTGCCCGAACACAACGCCGCCGAGCGGGCGCGCGATAAAGCCGAGCGCGTAGGTCGCGAACGCCAGCAGCGTTCCCATCATCGGGTCGAAGGTCGGAAAGAACAGCTTGTTGAAGATCAGCGCCGCGGCGGTGCCGTAGAGGAAGAAGTCGTACCACTCGATGGCCGTGCCGATCAGGCTCGCGGTGGCGACCGTGACGTGCGAGGGCTGTTTCGCTTGAAGCTGATGGACTGAGATCGCTTCACTCATCTTGCGTCCTCCCTGGTTGCGAATGCGCATGTGCAGCACGCGTCATTGTGCAAAGCGAAGAGCAAGGTCCGCGCCAGTTGCGGCCGGCTTGCGCAAACTGGCGGAAAATGCGGCAATTTCCGTATTGGCGCCCGGAAATGGCGGCCCGACGCCGTGTCAGGAATCCGAGACTCCGGACAGTCCCGTGTCTCGAAACTCAGACGGGCGCCGGTCCCGAGGCGAGGCCGAACTTGGCGAGCTTCTTGTAGAAGGTCGCGCGAGAGATCTGCAGCATCCTGGCGGCCTCCGTGATCTGGCCGTTGCTGGCGGCGAGCGCCTGTTCGAGCGTGTGCTTCTCGAACTCGGCCTCGGCTTCGGCATAGGGCAGGACAGGTCCGCCCGGGCGCGCCGGTGCTGCCGGCCTGACGTCGGTGCCGATGGGAAGGATGCGGGCGACGTCGTCGCCGGTCAGCCGTCCGGAATCGCTCAGGATCAGCGCGCGCTCCAGGATGTTGCGAAGCTCGCGGACATTGCCCGGCCAGTCATAGCGCGCGAGCGCGGCGAGCGCGCTCGGCGTGATCTTGGCAGGGACGTAATCGCCGGATGCGCTGATGTCGTCGAGCAGCCGGGCGCAGATGTCGGGGAGATCGTCCAGGCACTGGCGCAGCGGCGGCAGGTCGATCGAGAGCACGTTGAGACGATAATAGAGATCGGGCCGGAACGCGCCGTCGCTGACGCGCTTGTGCAGATCGACATTGGTGGCGGCGATCACGCGGACGTCGACCTTCGACACCTTGTCCGAGCCGAGCGGCTCGATCTCGCGCTCCTGCAGCACGCGCAGCAGCTTGGCCTGCAATTGCAGCGGCATCTCGCCGATCTCGTCGAGGAACAGCGTGCCGCCGTCGGCGATGCGGAATTTTCCTTCGCGACCCCTGCGGTCGGCGCCGGTATAGGCGCCCGGCGCGGTGCCGAAGAACTCCGACTCGATCAGCGTGTCCGGGACCGCGGCGACATTGACGCTGACAAACGGCTTTTCCGCGCGCGAGGAGGCGTTGTGGATCGCCTGCGCCAGCATCTCCTTGCCGGTGCCGGTCTCGCCGGTGAGCAGCACGGTCACGCTCTGCCGCGCGGCGCGGCTTGCGAGCGCCTTGGCCTGCGCGATACCAGGCGTCGTGCCGACGAAGTCGGCGAAGGTGAAGCGCGCGGCGCGGGCGTTGGACAATTGCCGCCGCGCCAGCCGCAGATCGCTCTCGAGCTGGGCGACGCGGGCGAGCAGGGGTTTCAGGCTTTCGAGATGGTCATAGAGCACGAAGCCGATCGCGCCGATCACTGTCCCGTTCTCGTCCTCGATCGGCATCCGCGTGACGACGAGCTGCTCGCCGCCGAGCTCCATGATGTCGAGCAGGATCGGCTCGCCGGTCTCGGCCACCTTGCGCATCAGGCTGTTGGGGATGACCTCCTCGATCGGCCGGCCGATCGCCTCGCTGGTGCGCTTGAGGCCGAGGGCGGCAAGATATTTCTCGTTGACGTAGACGACCCGCCCGCCGCGATCGATCGCGATCGCGCCCTCGCAGAGCTTCTCCAGCCGCTCGAACAGCGTCTCCATCGCGCGGGCACGGAGATAGGCGGGATCGCTGATCGAGGCGGAAGAGCCGGACATGACATACCCCGGGGGAAGTCCATCTGTGTATTACCAAAAGGCCAGCGATTTCAAAGGGGGAAATGGGGGGTCAAGGAGCGACTCATTCTCAGCCGTCGTCCTGGACAAAGCGCAGCGAAGCGGAGCGCAGATCCAGGACCCATTACCCCAGGGAGAAGTTTGGCGAGGACTCGTGGTTACCATCCCGCATCACGACATCTCCCTGGGGTAATGGGTCCTGGCCTTCGCCGGGACGACGTCGGAGGCCTACCTTCGATATCCGCTCGCCCGCGAATAGCCCTGGCGGTTCTGCTGCATCGGGCGGCTCGCGACGCTGGCGCGGGACTCGCTGGAGGCGGGGGTTGCGAGCTTCAGCTCCTCCAGGAAGATCGGGCGCGAGAAGTAATAGCCCTGCGCGTAGCGGATCTTGGTCGCGGCCTGGAGATAGGCGAGCTCCTCGTAGGATTCGAGGCCTTCGGCGATCACGGTCATGCCGAGCGCTTCGCTCAGGGATTCGATCGCGCGCAGGATGCCCTGGCTGCGCGGGCGCTTATGAATGTCGGTGATGAAGGAGCGATCGATCTTGATCTCGTCGGCGGTGATGTCGGCCAGCGCCGAGAGCGAGGAATAGCCGGTGCCGAAATCATCGATCGAGATGCCGACGCCGAGCTTGCGGAACATCGGCAGGATCTCGTCCTGGAAATGATTCTTGGCGACGAAGGCGTCCTCGGTCACCTCGATCATGAAGCGCTGCGGAAAGCCAGTGTCGTCGAGCGCCTTTGCAAAGCTGCGCATGAATTCGGGGTTGCCGGCCTGCTTGGCCGCGACGTTGATGCTGATGGTCGCCTCGACGCCGAACGTCTCGTTGATCAGGTCGATCGACTTGACGATCTCGGCGAGCACGAGATGGGTCAGCTCGTCGATCAGCCCGAGCTCGCTGGCAAGATTGATGAACGAGCCCGGCGCCTGGATCACGCCTTCGTCGTCGCGCAAGCGCACCAGCGCCTCGATGCCCTTCACCGCCTGGGTCCTGATGTCGACCTTGGACTGGAAGGCGCAGCAGAATCGCTTTTCCAGGATGGCGAGCCGCAACGACTGCTCGATCTTGGTCCGCGCCAGCGCCTCGCGCTCCATGCTGGAATCGAAGAAGGCCGCCGATCCCTTGCCGTCGTTCTTGATGCGGTACATCGCGATGTCGGCATTCTGGCGCAGCGTCTCGAAGCTGCGTCCGTGATCCGGATAGAGGCTGACGCCGACGGAGGTGGAGGCGAAAAGCTCCGAATGGTCGATGAAGAACGGCGCCGTCAGCCGCTCCAGCGTCGACTGCATGAATTCGGCGACCTCCTCCTGACTCTGGATCGGGGAGAGCAGCAGCAGGAATTCGTCGCCGGAGATGCGCGACAGCATGTCCGAATCGCGCAGGTCGCGTCCGAGCCGCTTCGACAGCTCCACCAGCAGCGCGTCGCCGACGGCGTGGCCGTAATAGTCGTTGATGTGCTTGAAATTGTCGACGTCGAGAAAGGCCAGCGCGAAACGTTCGCCCTTGCCGTCGCGCGCGAGCAGGCTGGTGGCGCGATGCTCGATCACCCGCCGCGAAGGCAATCCGGTCAGCTCGTCGAAATAGGCCGAGCGGAACAGCTGATCCTCGAAATTCTTCTGCTCGGTGATGTCGGAAGATGCCGAGATCAGCAGCTCGCGTCCGGCGAGGCGGACGGGACGATGGGTCGTCAGCAGCACCTGGCGCGCGGTGCCGTCGTGAAGGGCTTCCTCGGTGACGACGGGCCGGCCGGCGCTCAGCGCCTGCCGGCAGGCTTCGCGGCGCGGCGCCAGATCGGGCGAGGGACGGCTGCCGTCCATGCCGAGCTGGGCGGCCGCGGCATCGTTAACCAGCAAAAGCTCGCCATGCACATCCTGCACGGTCAGGCCGGCCGGCAGCATTCTAACGATTTCCTTGAGAAAACCGAGTTCGGCCTCGCTCGCGCCGGAATATCTGTTGTCGTTCATAGAAGCCATGAATCTTGTTGTTCAGCGCGCCTGCAATGCACGCGATCATGCGCAGTTCCCTCTTAAGTTTGGTTAAGGGGTACGGAGAAATACGGGGGTGTTTTGCGACGATGCGACGCGCGCCGCCGATCGTCATTAACAGAGGGTCAATGCTGCATGCGAAACCGCGAGCGGAGCGCGCGGATCGGCTTTCGCTTTGAGTGCGCTTCTATTCGCTGCGGGGGATACGGCATTGCATGATGCAATGCAGCCCGGTCTTCAGATACGAAATGTCGGACCTGCCGTCGAAGGCCGTAAGTGCGGATTTCAGCAGCTTGGTGCCGAAGCCGGGCTCGGACACCTTGTCGACGGTCGGCCCCTCGGTCTCGTCCCAGGTGATGGTCAGGCGGTCGTCGCTGACGGTCCATGACACTTGCAGGAGACCGCGCGGCGCGGAGAAGGCGCCGTATTTGCCCGCATTGGTGGCGAGCTCGTGAAACATCAATGACAGCGTGACCGCGAGTTTCGGCGGCAGGAACAGCCGCTCGCCATTGAGGGTGAAGCGGACATGGCCGTAGGGGCCGAGCTCCGAGATCAAGAGATCGCGGATGTCGCAGCCGGCCTTGTCGACCCGCGAGATCAAATCGTCGGTCGCGGCCAGCGATCGCAGCCGCGGATCGACCCGGGCCCAGACCTGGGGCTGGTCATGCAGCACCTGATGCACCACGGCATGCACCGTCGACAGCTTATTCTTCAGCCGGTGCTGGAGCTCGTCCACCAGCAGCTTGCGATAGTCTTCTTCCTCGATCAGGCGTTTGGAGATCCGGCGCTGCTCCGCCAGCATGGTGCGATAATGCTCGACTCCCCAGATGGTCAGTGCGCTCACGGCCCAGTAAAGCGCCAGCAGCGCAAATCGGGCGTGGTCGGCCATGGCATCGCTGAAATTCACGACGACGCCGAGCACGCCGCCGACCAGCGCCGTGATGATGCCGATGCGAAAGCCTCCGAACGCTGCGGCAAAGAACACGGCCGGAAAGTACGGGGTGAAGTAGACGTCCGGCCGTACCTGCGCGAGACCCCAGCGCGCCAGCGTCGCAACCAGCAGGCAGGCGACCGCGAAGGCGAGGCTCAAACCCAGCGATGGCGGTGCCACGCCCTGCCAGCCCTTGCGGAATTCGTCGATCAGCTTCCCCATGCGCAGCCCGGTTGCGATACGCGTCCGAAAATCGAGCGGTCGCCAGGAATGTTACGCATGTCACCAGCGCAAGCAAAGCTTGCCTTGTCGGGAGCCGGCAGGAATAGTGACCGTCGCGGTGCCGACTGTCGTGGCGCCGTCATCGATCGGTATTCGCCAATTGGCGTCAAAGGGTTCGAAAACAGGGACATTCCATGGGCAGGCTGGACGGCAAGGTTGCGGTGATTACGGGCGCAACGAGCGGGATCGGATTGCGCACTGCTGAAGTCTTCGTTGCCGAAGGTGCCAAAATTGTGATCGCGGGACGGCGCATACCGGAAGGCGAGGCGCTGGCGAAGCAGCTCGGGGTTCATTGCATCTTCCGCCAGACCGACGTGACGGTCGAAGACCAGATGCAGGCGCTGATCGCGCTCGCGGTGGACAAGTTCGGGCGGATCGACTGCCTGTTCAACAATGCCGGTGGCCCGGCGCAGACCGGCGGCATCGAAGGCCTCGAGGTCGAGCGCTTCGACGCGGCGATGGCGACGCTGGTACGCAGCGTCATGCTCGGGATGAAGCACGCCGCGCCCATCATGAAGAAGCAGGGGGCCGGCAGTATCATCAACAACGGCAGCATCGCCGGCCGTCTCGCCGGCTACTCCTCGTCCATGGTCTATGGCGCGGCCAAGGCGGCGGTGATCCATCTCACCAGATGCGTGGCGATGGAGCTCGGCGAGTCCAATGTGCGCGTCAATTCGATCTCGCCCGGCGCGATCGCGACTGGCATCTTCGGCAAGGCGCTCGGGCTCTCGACCGATGCGGCGGAGAAGACCCCGGCGGTGATGCGCGAGGTCTACAAGACCGCGCAGCCGATCCCCCGCGCCGGCCTCCCTGATGACATCGCCCATGCCGCGGTGTTCCTGGCGAGCGACGAATCCAGCTTCATCAACGGCCACGACCTCGTCATCGACGGCGCCATGACCGGCGGCCGCAACTGGAGCCAGCAGCAGCAGGGCTACGTCGCCCTGCGCAAGGCGTTTGATCAGGGGGCGTAGGAGCTACAGCGGCGGAGCCGTAGGGTGGGCAAAGGCGCGCCCTTCGCGCGCCGTGCCCACCTCTTTTCATCGCGAGAAATCGTGGGCACGGCGCTCCGCGCCTTCGCCCGCCCTACAAGACCGGGTTGCCGTCATTGCGAGGAGCGAAGCCGTAGGGTGGATTAGCCGAAGGCGTAATCCACCTCTTTGGTGTCCGCGGTGACAGAAGCGGTGGGTTACGCCTTCGGCTAACCCACCCTACGAAGCGGCTCTCAAACCGCCTTCACCCGCACCCGCAGCCCGTCCTTCGGCTTCGGGATCGGCCACATCTGCCAGTCCGGCTTGTAGCCCGGCTCCAGCGACACCTCGATGTTTTGCAGGAAGTGCCGCGCGAAGCATTTGGCCTGCATGTAGGCGAAGTGCAGGCCGAGGCACATATGCGCGCCGCCGCCGAACGGCACGAAGGCGAAGCGGTGGCGGTTGCGCTGCGCCTCTTCGGTGAAGCGCAAGGGATCGAAGCGATCCGGCTCCGGCCAGATGTCCTTCATGTGGTGGGTGTAGAGCGGATTGACGCCGATCGCGGTGCCGGCAGGAATCGTAAATCCCTTGAAGGTGAAATCGCGCATCGCGCGGCGCGGCATCGAGGGCACCGGCGGCTTGATCCGCAGCGCCTCCTTGAACGCCATCTCCGACAGCGGCATCTTCTCGAGATCGTCGAAGCTGCTCGGCGCACCGGCGGCAAGCCCGAGCGCGAGCACCTCCGCGCGCAGCCTGTCCTGCCAGTCCGGATTGGCAGCGAGCTCGCCGATGAAGGAGGTCAGCGACGAGGTCAGCGTGTCGTGCGCCGCCATCATCAGGAAGCTCATGTGGTCGATGATGTCCTGCTCTGACAAGAGCGCGCCGTCCTCATGGGTGGCGCGGCAGAGCTGCGAGAACAAATCATCGCCACCGTGATTGCCGCGACGGAGCGGGATCTGCTCGCGAAAATAGGCGACAATGCGTTTGCGTCCCCTGACGCCGGCCGCCATCTGGGTGCCGGGCAGGGGACGGCGGATCGGCGCGACGGCGGCGGCGACCATGTCGACGAAGGCGCGGTTGATCTCGTCGACCTCCGGTCCGATATCGGCGCCGAGGAAAGATGCGGCGGCCAGATCCAGCGTGAGCTGCTTCATCGCCGGATAGAGCTGCATCTCGCCCGGCTTCGCCTTCCACTGCGCGACCCGGGCCGCGATGCCGCGGTCGAGATCGCTGAGATAGGATTTCATCGGCCCGGATTTGAACGCGACCGACAGCGCCTTGCGATGCAGCCGATGCTCGTCGAAATCGAGCAGCATCAATCCGCGCGGAAATAGCAGGCCGAGCACCTTGTTCCAGCCGTGCGTGGAGGAGAACAGCTTCTGCTGGTCGAACAGCACGAGCTCGTTGGCCTCGGGCCCGAGCAGCACGACATTGGTCTCGCCAAAAAAGTGCGTGCGATAGACCGGGCCATATTTGGCGCCGTTGGCCTCGATGTGTCCCTTGGGGTCGGCGAGCACCTGAAACGTCTTGCCGATGATCGGCCAGCCCTCGTCGCCGGGGATGTGGGTCAGCTCGTTGCGCCTGGGCGGGGTGAACGGAAGCGCAGGGGCGGCCACATTCTGCATCGACATCACGATTGCTCCGGTTGGCAAGCTCCGCGAACATAGCACGATCCGACCGCGATGAGCTGCGGTCGTCTTGCGCACAAAATCGCGATACATACCCTCGTCCCGGCTTTCGCCGGGACGACGCGTAGAGAGGGCTGGGCCTACCGCTTCGCGGCTTCCTTCTGCAGATCCGGCGCGTTGACGGCGGGAATGGCGACGCGGCCGGCGCCGGTGACCTTCAGCGCCTCGGCGGCCTTCTCGTTCTCCATGATCTTGGCCATCACGGCCTGGCCGGCGCGTTCGAAGATCGCGCGGTTCTCGATCACGAATTTTTGCGACTTGCGCAGGCCGTCGATGTAGCCGTTGATCTCGGGCACGACATAGCGCGCCACCATGTCCCAGCTCCGGCGCGTGTTTTCCGGATTGGCCCAGTCGTGCACGAAGCCGATGATGGCGCCGACGCCGCCGGACACCTGCATCACGTTCTTGATCATCTTGACGAGATCGTCGGGCGTACCGATGACGGAGGCGGCGCCCTCGACAAAGGCGGTCTTGTCCACGGCCTCGTCGGGCGAGGCGAAGGCGGTGAGGCCGGGCCGCTGCAACGTGCCGACATTATATTCATTGTGCCAGCGCATCAGCCCGGCGCCGGCTTCGCGGCGCGCCTGCTCGCGGGTCTCGGCGATGTGAAAGGTCAGCAGCACGCGCCAGTCGGCGCGGCTCACAATGGTGCCGTGCTTTTTCGCGGCGTCCTCGGCGAACTGCCATTGCTGTTGCAACGACATCAGGCCCTGCGTCGTCATCGATCCCAGCGAGATGATGCCGATGCCGTATTTGCCGGCGAGCGTCATGCCGGAAGGCGAGATCTGCGAGGCCACCACGAACGGCATCTCCTCCTGCAAGGGGAGAATCTGCAGCGCGGCGTCGTTCATGGTGAACCAGTCGCTCTTCGCCGTGACGCGCTCGCCGCTGAAGAGGCGGCGGATCACGCCGATCGCCTCGTCCTGGCGGTCGCGCTGCGTCATCGGGTCGATGCCGAGCGTGTGGGCGTCCGAGGCCAGCGCACCCGGGCCGGAGCCGAAAATGGCGCGGCCGCCGGTCATGTGGTCGAGCTGCACCATGCGCTGGGCGACGTTGTAGGGATGGTGATAGGGCAACGAAACCACGCCGGTGCCGAGCTTGATCCGCTTGGTGCGTTCGCCGGCCGCGGCCAGAAACATCTCGGGTGAGGCGATCATCTCCCAGCCGGACGAGTGATGCTCGCCGCACCAGAACTCGTCATAGCCGAGCGCATCGAGCTGCTCGACCAGGTCGAGATCGCGCCGGAACTGGAGCATCGGATGCTCCCCGATCGGGTGATGCGGGGCAAGAAAGGCTCCGAACTTCAGGCGCGCCATGGCGTTCTCTCCGGCTTCGATTTTCTGTTTGTTGAGACGCTGAGGCTACGTGCTGGTCGAAGCGAACGCAATCGCGCGATGTCCCGCGCGACGGAATGCAGGCATGCGTGGCGAAGACTGCTCTTTTCCACTGCTCTCGATTCTTGCGTGCAGTCGCTCCCACACCCGTCATGGCCGGGCATAGCCGTCCGAAGGACGGCGTCGCTTCAGCTCGCCTATGTCCCGGCCATCCACGACCTTCGTCGCGGTACCAAGAACGTGGATGCCCGGGACAAGCCCGGGCATGACGAGAAGTGAGTGCGGCGACTCTCCTCTACCGGGTCATCCTGTTCCACGCATCGAGGCCGGCAATCTTGTAGGCCTCCGCCAGCGTCGGATAGTTGAACGTGTTCTGGATGAAATAGTCGATGGTGCCTTTGAGGTTCAGCACGGCCTGGCCGATATGGATCAGCTCGGTGGCGCCTTCGCCTAGGATGTGCACGCCGAGCAGGCGGCGCGTCCTGGTCGAGAAGATCATCTTCATCATGCCGCTGTTCAGCCCCATGATGTGGCCGCGCGAGGTTTCGCGGAAGCGCGCGATGCCGACCTCATAGGGAATGCCGCGCGTCCGCACTTCTTCCTCCGTCAGGCCGGCCGTCGAGATCTCCGGCACCGAATAGATGCCGTAGGGAAAGAACTCCGGCGGCGCCAGCGGCTCCATGCCGAGCGCATGGCAGGCGGCGACGCGGCCCTGCTCCATCGAGGTCGAGGCAAGGCTCGGAAAGCCGATGACGTCGCCGGCGGCGTAGATATGCGGCACGCTGGTCTGCAAGGTCACGGGATCGACCGTGATGCGCCCGCGATGGTCGACGGCGATGCCGGCGGCCTCGAGGTTGAGCCGGTCGGTGGCGCCGACGCGGCCGGCCGCGAACAGCAGCATCTCCGTGGTGACGTGCCGGCCGTCCGACAGATGCGTGACGATGCTGCCCTGCGCGGACCTCTCGATCGACGTCACCTTGGAGCCGAGCCGCAGCGCGACATTGCGGTCGCGCAATTCGTGCATGAACTCGTCGATCAGTTCCTTGTCGATGAAATCGAGGAAGGTCGGCCGCGGCTCGATCAGCGTCACGGGCACGTCGAGCGCGCTGAAGATGGTGGCATATTCGACGCCGATGACGCCGGCGCCGATCACGGCAAGGCTTCGCGGCAGCTTCGGCAGCTCGATGATCTCGTCGCTGTCGAGCACGGTCGCGCCGTCGAACGGCACGTAATCGGGCCGGAACGGGCGCGTGCCGCAGGCGATCAGGATGAAGGCGGCCGACACCACCTTGGTCTCGCCGATGGTGCTGGTGATCTCGACCTCGTGCGGCGAGACGAGGCGCGCCTCGCCATTGGCGGTGCGCACCAGATTGCGGCTGAACTGATGCTCCAGAACCTCGACCTCGTGGTCGAGCGTCTTCTGGAGCCGGGTCATCAAATCGCTTGCCGCGATGTCCTGCTTGACGCGGTAGGAGCGGCCGTAGAAGCCGCGCTCGCGCCAGCCCGACAGGTTCAGCACGGTCTCACGCAGGGTCTTTGAGGGGATCGTGCCGGTGTGGACGGAGACGCCGCCTACGCGCCGGCCTTTCTCCACCACCAGCACGGCCTTGCCGAGCTTGGCGCATTGTACTGCAGCCCGGCGCCCCGACGGGCCCGAGCCGATCACCACCATGTCGTAGTCGTACATCGAGACTTCCGAGCCCGCAAAACCAGCGGGAATCGACATGCAGCAATCGGGCCAATGCGGCAAGAGGAGAACAAGTCCTACCTCCGAGGTAATCGCGCGGATGACGGCGATCTGCGAGTTTTGCGCGCAAATAATTCGCCTGGGGTTCGCGCGAAAATGCATCAAACCGTCACAAAGCCGATCGATTCGACCCGCCGCTGGTGGGTGCTGGCGATCGTCGTCGCAGCGCAGTTCATGTTCGGCGTCGACGCCTTCATCGTGAACGTCGCCATTCCCACCATCGCGGTCGATTTGAAGGCCTCGCCGGCGCAGATCGAATCCGTCATCGCGATCTATTTGATCGCCTATGCGACGCTGGTTGTCACCGGCGGTCGGCTCGGCGACATCCACGGCACCAAAACCGTCTTCCTCGCCGGCGTGCTCGGTTTCACCCTGACCTCGTTCTGGTGCGGCCTGGCGCAATCGGGCGCGGAGCTGATCGTCGCGCGGCTGGCGCAGGGCGCGACCGCGGCGCTGATGGTGCCGCAGGTGCTGGCGACGCTGCATCTGCTCTTCACCAACGAGTCACGCAGCCGCGCCTTCGCCATCTACGGCATCGTGCTCGGCCTTGCGGGCGCCGCGGGCTTCCTGCTCGGCGGTCTTCTCGTCACGCTCGATCTCGCCGGGACCGGCTGGCGCTCGGTGTTCTTCGTCAACGTGCCCTGCGGCCTCGTGATCGCCGCCGCCGCCTGGCGCATCATGCCGTCGGTGCCGCGACGGGCCGGGACCAGGCTCGACATCAAGGGCAGCGTGGTTCTGTTCGCCGGACTGCTGTGCCTGATCGGGCCGCTGCTGTTCGGCCACGATGTCGGCTGGGCGCCGTGGCTGTGGGCCGTGATGGCGACCGGCGGTGCCATCCTCGCCGCGTTCCTGAAGCTCGAACACGCAGTGGCGCGTGCCGGCGGCATGCCGCTGATCGATCTGACATTGCTGGCAGATGCCGCGTTCCTGCGCGGGCTCGGCGCGGCCTTCTTTTTCTTCCTCGCCAATCTCTCATTCTATCTTGTCATGACGCTGTTCATGCAGCGCGGCCTGAAGATCCCGCCGCTCGCAGCCGGCATGGCCTCCATTCCACTTGCCGTCGCATTCGTCGTGGCCTCGCGCCATAGCGGCGTGCGGGCGCGGCATCGCGGCACCAAGGTGCTGATCGAAGGCTGCGCGTTGCAGATCGCGGGCCTCGCGGCGCTCGTGCTTCTGGCGTTCTATGTCGATGCGCCGGCGCCGGTTGCGCTCGCGCTGACCATGGGCATCTTCGGCTACGGTCAGGGTCTCGTGATGGCACCGCTCTCCGGCGCAGTGCTCTCGACCGTGAAGCCCGTCGCTGCAGGCTCTGCCTCCGGCATGTACGGCACGACGGCGCAGATCGGAAATGCGGCCGGAGTGGCCGCAATCGGCGCGGTGTTCTTTGCAATCGAATCGTTGCAATCAGCGCGCGCAGGGTTCCTCGCCTCGCTCGCGCTGTTTGCGACGTTAATCATGATCTGCGCCGCATTTCTGTCGTGGATGCGTCACGCATCTGCACGAAGTTGAGGCACCGCGGTTAATACGTGCGGATTTCTGCGGGATTCCCAGCGTTTTTGGACATGCCGACAGCACACGGTCTTTTCATTTTGCGGTGCAGCAACTATCTGGTCTGGGTAAACGTTGAAAGCCGCCCACCAGGAAATTTCCGTGTCGTTAGCCAGAAATGTCGATTTGTTGAGACGCCTGCCCGGGCTGGACGGTCTGCGCTTTGCCGAGTTCGGCCGAAGCGCGGATGCGCCCAGTCCGTTGGAGAAGGTCACGGACTTCGGCGACAATCCCGGCGCCCTGCGCATGTTCGCGTTCGTGCCGGCGCAACTGCAGAAGCCGCGCGCGCTCGTCGTCGTACTGCATGGCTGCGGGCAGACGGCAGCTGGCTACGATCTCGGTGCCGGCTGGTCGACGCTCGCGAAGCACTATGGCTTCGCGCTGTTGATGCCCGAGCAGCAGCGCGTCAACAACGGCAACACCTGCTTCAACTGGTTCAGCCCGGAAGACATCGCGCGGGACAGCGGCGAAGCGCATTCGATCCGCGAGATGATCGCGCACATGGCGGCGACGCACCGGATCGATCCCAGGCGCATCTTCATCACCGGCCTGTCCGCGGGCGGCGGCATGACGTCGGTGATGCTCGCGACCTATCCCGAGATCTTCGCCGCCGGCGCGGTCATCGCAGGATTGCCCTATGGCATCGCCTCGAATCTGCGCGAGGCGCTGGACGGCATGTTCCATTCCCCGGCGCGCCCCGCGCGCGAGCTCGGCGATTTCGTGCGGCGGGCTACTGATTATCGCGGGCCCTGGCCAAAGGTCTCGGTGTGGCACGGCAGCGCCGATCGCACCGTCAATCCCGGCAATGCCAACGAGATCGTCAAGCAATGGCTCGATTTGCACGACCTGCCTGACGTGCCGATGGCCGAGACCAATGTCGACGGCTATCCGCGCCAAGCCTGGTGGAACAAGGACGGCGAGACGCTGGTGGAGTTCTACGCCATCACCGACATGGCGCACGGCACGCCGCTCGGCCTTGCCGACAACGACCAGCGCTACGGCGCCGAAGGCGCGTTCCTGATCGAGGCGGGCATTTCCTCGTCCTATCACATCGCAAAGTTCTTCGGCCTGACCGGCTGGATTCCGGACGCGGCAAAGGCGGATGCGAGGTCTGCAACGAAGTCGGCGCTGACGCCCGCACCGCATCTTGCCCGCTCGATCCGCTCGGCCGTCGCCGAAGCGCCGGTCGAGCCGAAGCGTGAGGAGGCTCGCGGCTTCGATCTCGGCCAGATCATCACGCGCGCGCTGACCGCCGCGGGATTGATGAAGTAGCGCCGCTGTCGTCCCGGCCTTCGCCGGGACGACAGCGGAATTTTCTAGCAGCAGCTACCCCGTCTGATCGATCCACTCGATCGGCGTCACCGTCACCTCGCCGCCGGCGACCTTCCGCGTCATCTCCTGATAAGCCCTGAAGAAGTCGCGCGATTGCAGCGCTTTCTGCGCTGCATCGTCGGCGGCGCTGGCGAGATGGAAATAGTGGCCGTCGTCGCGGTTCTTCAGGACGCGATAGAGGATCCGCCCCTTGAGCTCCGGATCGCCGTCGATCGCCTTGATGAAGCGGCTGATCTCCTGGTGCCAGGCTTCCGTCGTGCCGTTCCTGAACTCGTATCTGATCATGAAGTGCTTCATGTGACGCTCCCTGTTCGTCATGTGCACCATCATCTGCGGCTTGCGGGCGATCCTGCAAGTATGGACAAAATTGATAGTATGGACTTTTTCGCTGTCGCTCCTATCCTCAATGTCCAAATGGAGGAGATGACATGGCGAAGGCAATTCCTGCGCGCGCCTGTCCGGTCGCGGCATTTCAGAAGATGATCAGCGGCAAGTACAAGCTGCGTATCGTCTGGGACCTCAAGGACGGTCCGCGCCGCTACGGCGAGATCAGGAGCGGCCTGCTGCGCGGAGCCGAGGGGAGCGCCGAGATCACCCCGCGCGTGCTCAGCCGCGAATTGAAGGCGCTGACCGAGAGCGGTCTCATCGATCGCAAGGACTTTGGCGAGGTGCCGCCGAAGGTCGAGTATCGCCTGACGCGGAAGGGTAAGAGTTTCGTGCCCGTCGTGGCCGCGATCCGGCAATGGGGCGAGCGTCACCTCGGCGAGCCCGTGCTCGCCGAGGCCGCGGAGTAGCGCATGATCCGGACCCGAAGGGCCGCGCTAGCGCAAAGTGTGAAGCGGTTTTCCGATCAGATCATGCGCAAGCAATAAAGTCCTTACATCTCGCCGGTGATGAACGGATTGGTCATCCGCTCCTGGCCGATGCTCGAGCCGGCGCCATGGCCGCAGATGAAGCCGACATCGTCGCCGAGCGGCAGCAGTTTTGTCTTGATCGAGTTGATCAGCGTCGCATGACTGCCGCCGGGCAGATCGGTGCGCCCGACCGAGCCTGCAAACAAGACGTCGCCGACATGGGCGAAGCGCAGTTCCTTGTTGAAGAACACCACGCTGCCGGGCGAGTGGCCGGGGCAGTGGAAAATGTCGAACGACAGGCCGCCGATCGACACGCTGTCGCCCTCCTCGAGCCAGCGGTCCGGCGCGAAATTGCGGACCCCCGTCATGCCGAAGCGCGCGCCGCTTTCGACCACGTTGTCGAGCAGGAACTTGTCCGCTTGATGCGGTCCCTCGATCGGCACCTTCAGCGCTTCGCGCAAGTCGGCCGCGCCGCCGACATGGTCGATATGGCCGTGGGTCAGCCAGATTTTTTCCACGGTGACGCCGGTCTGCTTGATCGCCTCGAGAATCTTCGGCACGTCGCCGCCGGGATCGATCACCACGGCCCTCTTGGACGGCTCGTCCCAGATGATGGTGCAATTCTGCTCGAACAGCGTCACGGGGACGATGATCGCGCCGGCCTTGGCTTGTGTATCGTTTTGCTCGGTCATGGCGCCACAATGCCGATTTTTGCCATGTCGCCAAGCAAAAGATTCGTGCGCGTTCCCCGGGGAACGGTCGTTCCGAGCGTCCCCCGGGCGCCGCGGCTATCGCTTGATCTGCGCCTTCAGCGTCTCCTGCACGACGCCGTCGAAGGACGACGTCTTGGGTGACTTCATCGCTTGGTCGGCGATGTATTTGTCACGCTTTCCGACCAGCGTAGCGAGCTTCTCGTTCAAAACCTTGCGCTGCTCGACCTGCTTGGCAACCTCGGCCTCGCGCTGCTCGGGTTTCATGGCGCGCAGGTTCTCGGGCAGGTCGGCGTCCGCGACGGAGGACACGCTGGTCGTGCCCTTGGCGGCGTCGGCGACGAGATCGCCGCCGCCGGTGACGGCTTCCGAAGTCGCCGCGGATCGCTTGTTGATATAGCTCGCCATGTCGGTGGCCGTTGACGGTGCGGATGCCGCGATGCTGGCCGACTGCCGCATCTTCAGCTCGGTGTGCTTCTGCCGCTCGCGCGGGCCATAAGGAATCACGGTGCCGTTGAGCTGCTGCTGCAGGATGATGATGTCCTGGTCGTACGGGGTCTCGATGATCACGACCTGACCGCCATCCTGCGGAATCGGGATGAAGCGGCCTTGCCCGATCTGCGCGATGTCGCGCCACACCCGCTCGGTATCCCGGGCATCGCCGGCGAGCACGGCGTTGACGATGATATCCTTCTGCCTGGCGACCGCCAGCGTCCTCGGGTATTTGGTGTCCTGCGCGTAGTCCATGTGCGGCGGTGCGTCGCCGACCAGGAAGACGATGTGCCTGACATCGCTGCCCGGCGTCCATTGCAGCTTGTTGACGGCGACGTCGAGCGCCTCGTTGACGCTTTCCGGCCAGTCGCCGCCACCGCGCGCCTTCAGCTCCAGCAGATTGGCGTAGAGATCCTGGATGTCGCGGGTCAGCTCGATCTTCGACGTCACGTAGTCGTCGCCGATATCGCGATAGGCGACGAGGCCCATGCGAATATCGGCGTCCGGATTGGAATCGACGATGGTCGTGGCGATCGACCAGATCTTGCGCTTGGCGCCGTCGATCAATTTTGCCATCGAGCCCGTGGTATCGAGCACGAAGGCAACCTCGACGGTCGGTTTGGCGAAGGCCGGGGATAGTCCGGCCGAGAGCGGCAGGGCAGCGAGAGCGAAGGCGAGCGAGCACAGTGTGATGCGTGACCTCATGGGTCCCTCCAGTGGTTTCGTCCCTCGGAACCAAGGTTCCACCGGCATCGCGGTGGCCAAAGGCCGGAACGAAGGCCGCAACGGCCCGAAATTGCGGCGTTTCCGGGCAGAATCGGCACTATGCGGCCCCGAGCGACGCCCTTGCCGCCGTGCCCGTCACACAGCCGTCCCAAAGCCTTGCTGGTCTGAATCCTCTGCGGGAACTTTTATGTGAACCGTTGCGCGAACTCTTGGCGCGGTTCCGCGTTGCTTTCCGCGCGAAGCGCATTCGGGGGACATCTTGGCTCAAAACGATGAAAACTGGTGGCGCGACGGCATTTTCTATCAAATCTACCCGCGCTCGTTTCAGGACTCCGATGGCGACGGCGTCGGCGATCTCGCCGGCATCCTGCGGCGGCTGCCTTACGTGAAATCGCTCGGGGTCGATGCGATCTGGTTGTCGCCGATCTTTCCCTCGCCGATGGCCGATTTCGGCTACGACATCTCCGACTACAACGGCATCGAGCCGCTATTCGGCACGATGGAAGACTTCGATGCGCTGCTCAGTGCCGCGCATGACAACGGCCTGAAGCTGATCCTCGATCTCGTGCCGAACCATACCTCCGACCAGCATCCCTGGTTTCTCGAGAGCCGCGCCTCGCGCGACAATTCCAAACGCGACTGGTACGTCTGGCGCGATCCGAAGCCCGACGGCAGCGCCCCGAACAACTGGCTGTCCGAGTTCGGCGGCAGCGCGTGGGCTTTCGACGAGACGACGGGGCAACATTACTACCACGCCTTCCTCGCCCAGCAGCCTGACCTGAACTGGCGCAACCCCGATGTCCGCGCCGCGATCTACGACGTGATGCGGTTCTGGCTGGAGAAGGGCGTCGATGGCTTTCGCGTCGACGTGATCTGGCACCTGATCAAGGATGCCGAATTTCGCGACAACCCGCCCAATCCGCACTACGTCGAGGGACGGCCGCCGAACGAAAGGATCATGACGCAATACTCCACCGATCAGCCGGAGGTGCACGATGTGATCGCCGAGATGCGCCGCGTCACCGATGCGTATCGCGCGCGCGTGCTGATCGGCGAGATCTATCTGCCGCTGCACCGTCTGATGGCCTATTACGGCAACGACCTCACCGGCGCGCAGATGCCGTTCAATTTCGCGCTGCTCTCGACCTTCTGGAGCGCTCGCTCGATCGAGACAATCGTCGAGGACTACGAGAAGGCGCTGCCGAAGGGCGCGTGGCCGAACTGGGTGCTCGGCAATCACGATCGCCCGCGCGTCGCGAGCCGCGTCGGCCCCGAGCAGGCTCGCGTCGCCGCCATGCTGCTGCTGACCTTGCGCGGCACGCCGACGCTCTATTACGGCGACGAGATCGGCATGCATCAGCTCGCGATCGCGCCCGAGGACGTGCGCGATCCCTTCGAGAAGAACGTGCCCGGCATCGGCGTCGGGCGCGACGGCTGCCGCACGCCGATGCAGTGGGACTCCTCGAATTTTGCCGGCTTCTCCGAGGTGAGGCCGTGGCTGCCGCTGCCCGAAGATCGCATCGGCATCAACGTCGTCGACCTCGAAGCCGATCCGCGCTCGATCCTCAGCCTGTACAAGCGGCTGATCGTGTTGCGGAAGAGTTTGCCGCCGCTGGTCGCGGGCGACTACCGTCCGATCGCGGCGCAAGGCGATCTCCTGATCTATCGCCGCGAGGCCGCGGGCAGGGCGCTGATCGTGGCGCTCAATCTCGGTCCCGACCCGCTCGCGGTGACCACCAGCGCGATCCGTTTCGGCAGCGAGATCCTGCTGTCGACGTTTCTGGATCGGGAGGGCGAGCGGCTGGAAGGCGTGCTGGATCTGCGCGGCAATGAGGGCGTGATCGTCGCGCCGCCCTAAAATGGGGGGTGAACCGACGGCGTCATTCTCCAACGTCGTCCTGGACAAGCGAAGCGCAGATCCAGGACCCATTGCCACAGGGAGTGGTTTGGCGAAGACTCGTGGTTACCGACTGGGCGCGACAACGATGCTTTGGGGTAATCGCGACGAGCGCAAGCGCTCGCGCGGTGGTCCTGGCTTTCGCCAGGACGACGTTGCACCTACCTCGCACGCTTCTTCGCCCGCACCGTAGTTTCGTCGATGTCACTCCGCTTCAACAGATAGTCCAGTCCGCCGACGCGGTACCAGCGATACCCATAAGGCTCCAGCACGACGCGGTGCTGGCCGCGCTTGTCGGCGTGGCTGTGGTCTTCCGCGAGCAGATTGATCAGGTGCGCGCCGGCATCGCCGGCCAGCCCCGTTGCGAACGCGGTCTCGCGCGGCTTCTCGTCGAGATTGTGTACGAACAGCACCGAATTGTTGCGCCAGTCGTAGCGCATGATGAACACGGCGGGGTCACGCGTCGCAATGATCGTGAAATCGCCCCAGCCGACCTCCGGCACCTCCTTGCGCATGCGCACGATACGCTCGGTCCAGTTCAGCATGGAGTTGGCGTCGCGCCGCTGTTTTGCGACGTTGACGTGCTGGTAGCCGTAAGGCCCCTTGTCGATGACGGGGCATGCCGGCTTGTTGCTCTTGGTGAAGCCGCCATGTGGCTCGGTCGACCAATGCATCGGCGTGCGCGCGCAATTGCGCTCCGGCAGCGCGAGATCGTCGCCCATCGCGATCTCGTCGCCGTAGCGAATGACAGGCGTTCCCGGCAGGGTGCACATCAGGCTGTAGGCAAGCTCGAGCCGCCTGCGGTCGCCGCCCAGCATCGGTGCGAGGCGGCGGCGGATGCCGCGGTCGTAGAGCTGCATGTCCTTGTCGGGACCGAAGCATTTGAACACGGTGTCGCGCTGCGCCTTGGTCAGGCGGCCGAGATCGAGCTCGTCGTGATTGCGCAGGAACAGGCCCCATTGCGCGGTGGCCGGCCGCGGCCTGGTCGCCTTCAGCGCTTTCGCCAGCGGGCGCGAATCGGCGGACGCCAGCGCATAGAACAGATGCTGGTTGACGTGGAAGTTGAACATCATGTGCATGCGGTCGGCATCGCGGCCGAAATATTCCATGTCGGTTTCCGGCAGCACGTTGGCCTCCGCGAGGATGATGGCGTCGCCCTGCCGCCATTGCAGGAATTCGCGGAACGCGCGCAGCATGTCGTATTGCTCGACCGGCTTCTTCACCTTGGCGCCTTTGGTCGCGATCACGAAGGGCACGGCGTCCATGCGGAAGCCGGAGACGCCGAGCTGGATCCAGAAGCCCATGATCTTCAAAATCTCGGCCTGCACATGCGGGTTCGAGGTGTTGAGATCGGGCTGGAAATCGTAGAAGCGGTGGAAATAATACGCGCCCGCTTCCTTGTCGCGCGTCCAGGTCGATTTCTGCACGCCGGGAAACACCATGCCCTTGTTGGCGCCGGCCGGCTTCTTGTCGGACCACACATACCAATCGCGATAGGGTGAGGTCTTGTCGCGCCGCGCCTCCTTGAACCATTGGTGCTGGTCCGAGGTGTGGTTGACGACGAGGTCGATGATGATACGGATGCCGCGCTGCTTGCAGCCATGGGCGAACTCGACGAAATCGCCGAGCGTGCCGTAGCGGGAATCGACGCTGTAATAATCGGCGATGTCGTAGCCGTCGTCGCGGCCCGGCGAGGTCTGGAACGGCATCAGCCAGATCGTAGTGATGCCGAGGCCGTGCAGATAGTCGAGCCGGCGGAGCAGCCCCTTGAAATCGCCGACGCCGTCACCGTTGGCATCCATGTAGGAGCCGACGGAGAGGCAGTAGATCACGCCGTTCTTGTACCAGAGATCGTCGATCATGCGCCGCAGCCTCGATGTTCCGCCGAGGTGCGGCGGCTGCGTGATAAGCGTTAGAAGCTAAGGCGGTTCCCGTTTCTTCCGTCGTCCTGGACAAGCGAAGCGCTGATCCAGGACCCATTACCCCAGGGCGTAGTTTGGCGAAGGCTGGTGGTTGTCAGCTCGTGCGGCAACGAACTCTTGGGGTAATGGGTCCTGGCTCCCCGCGCGCAATTGCGCGCTAGGTGTGGAGCCTCAAGAGGTTGTCCTTGGACAAACCGAGCCTGCTGATCGGCGTTTGGGAGTCTATACCACCGTGGGGTCTGTGCCAGTTGTATTGGTGTAGCCAGACCGGCAGTTCTTGGGCGCGCCG